>JBMYLM010000053.1:0-18064 GCA_049596335.1 Neptuniibacter sp. | reverse complement strand
ATAACAGGGCTTTTAAGACATTCTTGGACGGGTAAAAAAACTATTCGATGTTTTGGATCTGCTCTCGCATCTGCTCGATCAAAACCTTAAGCTCTACCGCACATTGAGTTGTGTTCGCCACGATAGACTTGGATGACAGGGTGTTTGCCTCACGGTTGAGCTCCTGCATCAGGAAGTCGAGACGACGGCCGATAGGGCCTTTTTGTTTTAAGACACGACGGACTTCCTGGACATGAGTATCCAGACGATCCATCTCTTCATCCACATCAGCTTTCTGGGCTAACAGAGCAATTTCCTGTTCCAGGCGGGTTTCATCCAGATCAGCTTTCAGCTCTTCTAATCGTTGAGTTAGGTTATCGCGCTGATTCTGAAGGATCTGCGGCATCATGGTACGCACTTCAGTCACGATTTCACTGATAGCGTCCAGACGCTGATTAATCAGTGCTGCTAGCTCAACACCTTCGCGGCTGCGGCCTTCAATCAGGTCATCCAATGCTTGATCAAACAGCGACTTCGCTGAGTTCTTTACCAGATCCATATCTAGCTTCACATCCTGGAGAACGCCAGGCCAGCGCAGTAATTCCAGCGGGTCCAGTGATTGGTGCTCCTTCATCAGCCCCTGCAGTGACTCAGCAGCCTGAATCACTTCCTGAGCATAACCTTCATTAACCACCAGCTGTTGAACTTTTGCTTCAGGATTAAAGCGCAGGGTGCATTCTACCTTGCCGCGACTCAGAGCTTTCCTGATTTTCTCACGCAAAGTCCCTTCCAGCTCTTTTAGGTTTTCCGGTAGCCTGAGGTGCGGTTCCAGATAACGATGATTCACTGACCGGATCTCCCAACTCAGTGATCCCCATTCGTGCTCCGCTTCCTGGCGTGCAAAAGCTGTCATGCTGCGTGTCATGTTGAAGTGTCTCTCTGTAATAAAAGGAAGTTACGAGGACATAGCTAACCGGATGCCCTTGTCTGGACTAAGTGTAACAATTTAGGCCTATTGCACAACGTGTCATATGTTACATTCTCGATTAAAATACCGGGCAAGTTGAATTTTACAGTCCGGTTAGGGCTTACCTAATCGGGCTGATTACTAAATTGATAAAGGACAGGCATGAGCTCTTCTATCTCTGAACAGTTGCAAAACCTTGGTATCAAGAAGCATCGCCCAAGTGGTCGTGAAAACGATCAGCTGCGTGAGGTTAAAATCACCCGTAATTACACCAAACACGCTGAAGGCTCTGTGCTGGTCGAGTTTGGGGATACAAAAGTACTTTGTACTGCCACGGTTGAGCGAGGTGTTCCACGTTTCCTGCGTGGATCAGGCCAAGGTTGGGTCACTGCTGAATACGGTATGCTGCCGCGCTCTACGACTACGCGTAATGCTCGAGAAGCAGCCAAAGGTAAACAAGGTGGGCGTACTGTTGAGATTCAGCGCCTGATTGGTCGCTCACTGCGCGCAGCTCTGAATCTGGATAAGCTTGGCGAAAACACAATCACTCTGGATTGTGATGTTTTACAAGCCGACGGCGGTACCCGCACAGCATCCATCACCGGTGCATTCGTTGCACTTCAGGATGCAATCAATGTACTTAAACAGGATAAACATGGAGCTCTGAAGGGAGACCCGGTTGTGCAGGCTATTGCAGCTATCTCTGTTGGCATATACGAGGGCGAGCCGGTACTGGATCTGGATTACGCTGAAGACAGTAAAGCTGAAACAGATATGAATGTGATCATGACCGATAAAGGTGGCTTTATTGAGGTTCAGGGCACAGCTGAAGGCGCCCCTTACAGCCAGGAAGAGCTGAACGCCATGCTGGACCTTGCTCGTAAAGGTACTGACACACTATTCGAACTGCAGCGTCAGGCTCTGTCCTCTTAAGTTACAGGGACCAGACCAAAAAAGGAGCCATCAGGCTCCTTTTTTGTTTAATCGATTATCTACTTAATCGATTTCATAATCGATGATCAATGGTGCGTGCTCACTGAACTGAACATCCCTAAAGATCTGGGCATTCTTAATATTTCTACGTAGATTGGCCGTAACAATCTGATAATCCAGGCGCGCACCTTCATTCAGCTTGCGTGCACGGTTATAACCCGGCCACCAGGTAAATTGACGTTCCGCTTTATTGATCTGACGGAAGGCATCAACAAAACCCATCTCATCAAAAACTTCAGACATCCATTCACGCTCTTGTGGCAGGAAGCCTGAAACGGACTGGTTTGCATACCAGTTACTCAGATCGACAGTTTTATGGGCTGTATTTGTGGTTCCACAGAAAATAAATTCGCGACGCTTACGCAAGGTTTTATTCAGATGGGCAAGGAAGCCTTCCATAAACCCTTCTTTTTCCTTTTGGGCTTCTTCACTTTTCAAGCCGGAAGGAAAACAGAAGGAAGAAACGCTGACATGCTCGAAGTCCGCCTGCACAAAACGACCATGCTGATCACAGAGTTCAAAACCCAGACCGGTCATAATCGCTTTAGGAATTTCACGGGAATAGATCGCTACACCGCTGTAACCGTCTTCCCAGGCATCAAAGAAGTATGAGTTATAGCCTTCTGGGTGATAACGCTCATCATCAAGCTGGTACTCTTTTGCTTTCAGATCCTGCAGGCACACAACATCCGCATCCTGTTGGACCATCCAATCAAAAAAGCCATTTTCTGTTGCTTGTTCAATACCTTGAGTATTGAAAGTGATGACGCGCATTGGTTACTTCCTAATCGAAACGTTCGTAGCTTAGAGCGATTTCCACTGAAGCCCGATTGTATAGCTAAGTGAAGCAAAATGAAATTTTTTACTGATGATCAACAAAAGAACAACAAAAATGGAGGCAAACGCCCGTCGCTGTTAGAATAGCCGCGTTTTTCATCCACCTTTTCAGCGGAGATTTCCATGCAGGACTACCAACGTGATTTTATTGAGTTTGCCATTGAACAAAAAGTTCTCCGGTTTGGTCAGTTTACGCTGAAATCAGGCCGTACTAGCCCGTACTTCTTCAACGCCGGCTTATTCAATTCCGGTAAGGCATTGGCAAAACTGGGCCGTTACTATGCCCAGGCCATTAAAGATTCCGGTGTTGGCTTTGATGTTCTGTTAGGCCCTGCATACAAAGGGATACCATTAGCGGCTACAACCGCAGTTGCCCTGTCTGACCATCATGATGAAGATGTACCGTACGTATTCAACCGTAAAGAAGCGAAAACCCACGGCGAGGGTGGTTCGCTGGTAGGTGCGCCTTTGGAAGGTGAAGTCATGATCATCGATGACGTAATCACCGCAGGCACAGCTATTCGCGAGGTCATGGAAATTATCGACCAGGCCGGCGCCAAACCTGCTGGGGTTGTGATCGCATTAAACCGCCAGGAAAAAGGCAAAGGTGAGTTGTCAGCCATTCAGGAAGTGGAACGTGACTACAACATGCCAGTGATCAGCATTGTCAGCCTTTCTGATTTGATTGAATATTTGTCCGAGAAGGGTGATATGACAGAAGAGCTGGAAGCAATTCGCAAATATCGCGAAGAATACGGTATCTGATCCGTCTAAGTTCAGGGCAGTTACTGTGCTGCCCTGATCACTACCTTACGGCTGGCTCCATCCAAACCATTACCTCCGCAAATTCCAGTACTTTCGATTGTCCAAAAATCGCCAATATCGGAGCTGACCGTTCGGTAAAACACCTCAGCACGGCACTGGTTTAGTCCGCTTATACTGAAGGTTGCTGTTGACGCAGGCCCCGGCCAATAGTCATAAGCTGTTGGGGCACTCCCTACTGCAGCAGATGCTGTACAACCAATCAAACCATTTTCCAGGCAGGTAAGTTCCAGCTCAATACCCGTTTGTGCAGCAGTGATTGCCCGAGCTCCCAGAAATTCTTGCACAGTACTGCTTTGGCTGGTCACAAAAAAGCGCGACATGCCTGCAATAATAACGGCCAGGATAGTTATCACAAAAATAGCGGAAACCAGTCCTAATCCAGACTGTCTGGTTGAAGGTTTTAGCTGATATTGAGTATGGCGACTATGGAACATTACGCACCTGCACCTCAAACTGAATTCGAATCTCTTCCTGAGTGGTATCTGAAACGGTTAAAACCTGATCCTGAACCAACAAATCAAACAGCACTATCGCATTTCTTTGTAGGGTTGCCTCAGAGTACCTGAATGTCTGGCTTCCACTCGGAGATACCACATCTGATGCCAGCAGGGCTTTGCTCGGTTCTGAAAGAGCATTTAATGTCGCAGCTGACGGCTGTGTCACCGAGAATGTGTAAGCACTGCCATTTGCACCCTGAAAACGATAGAGGTCTGTACCGACAAGGCAGAAGCTAACAGGCTCATCAATTATAAAATAACGAGCAGAGGGAGAATCGGCAGGGAACTGGTGGGTAGCTCCGCCGAGAAAAGTAACAGTAACCGCACCGGATGCGGGAGTAGGGTTTGGAGCTAGAGTGAGCCCCGTTGCCAGTATTGGCGACACTATTGAATTGGTATCCGGTTTATAAATAGGATTATCCGTATGCACCTCATCAGATACATTAGAATCGATCGGATAAACTGCAACTCTGCCACTGACAAACTCAGGTTCAACCGCATAAGCCACTGAGTCAAAACTGGTTGCGGCTGAAGCTGTAGGTACAGATAAGTAACGTGAAGCCGCTACTGCTGGGACAAACTCCAGACAAGAGCCCGTTCCATCGACCCGGATGCTGTTAGGTAAAGCATTCCTTACCTCCCGGGCCATACGCTCGACAGCAACCCGGGCTGCCGCTGATAACTGGTCACGACGTTTCAGATCAGCATATCCCTGCATACTGGATGAAATAAATCCCACAGTAACCAGGGAAATAATACCAAGCAGAGTTATCACAATGACCAGCTCAACAAGGGTAAAACCTTTTTGTTGCATCAGTAACTCCCCTTGATTGCACTGAATACAACAGGACTCTGCCCTGTATTCGCCGGAGGGGTTACAGTTACCTGAATCCGTTTTAACAGGTCATTGGAACCAGAAAGGTAAGTGCTACCCACATAACTGACATCAACCGTCACGGTGTAGTTATCATAGGCCTGAACCTGACCAATCAGCCCAACAAACAAACCTACCGCGTTTTCATTGATACCATGATAATCGTCCACATCATCAAAGTTCTCACGGCTTTCACCGTCTTTGCTGGTGTATGGACCGGATGCAGTTGTTACCCCAAATTCAGAAGTCTCATCTGAGCATGATGGTGTACACGCCCCTCCACCGATAGGTGTATTTTCATCAAAGCGACGGGATAGAATTTCTTCAATGTAAGCCTGACCAAGATATGCGACCTTGGACTGCCACATGACATCAGCACTGTGACGGGCAATATTACTCCAGCCAGAGATTGCGGCGACCAGAGCGATACCGATGATCACAATAGTGATCACCACCTCTACCAGAGAAAAGCCTTTTTCAGCGACAGGTTTCGTCATAACTATACCCGGTCAAAGAAAGGCAAAACTCGCCATTACTGTCCGTAAATGTAAGGCTGCTATCCACACGATCCGTAGCATTATCTGGATCAGGGTAGCCACTGGCCTGAGCCAGATTGATATTCTCAACTACTTCGAGCATATCGCCCAACTGATTGTACATAATCACCAGATTATCCCCGGTTCCCATAGAAACAGAACTACGTACTGGTCCGGACTCCAGAGAAACGCTATAACCGACTGAAGCATTGGCTACAAATGGGTCAGCTAATTGGGCTGGCGTGACATCATCAGCAACATTTGAGTCAGTCGTATCAGAATCAATGCGGATCTGAATCTGCCATTGATCTGTGGAGGATCGTTGTAGCACCCAGTACACAGCAGAGTCATGTTGTGCCAACGCCGTTTTCTGGGCGAGCTTCAGTGAGCCAAGGATATTACTGCGTAAAGAGTAGGCTTGATAATCGGAAGTACCCTGTAATCTGGGCAAAGCAACTGCTGAGAGAATTCCCAGCAGGATAATTACGACAATAATCTCAACCAGCGTAAAACCACGCTGGTGAGATTTATGGCAGCTTCCCTTTTGGGACCAAGGATTTGAGCTGCACATAATAATGAGAAATTAGTTAGTGCCGTTAACCGTTACATCGCCGTTAGATGCGTTGTAAACAATCTCACGGTTGTCTCCATCTTCATTCTGCTGACGATAAACAAATGTACACTCTGTATTACTGTTTCGATTGGCATCGTAATCAATACCAGTGCCCGGAGCTGAAGAAGCGACTGGGCGACTACCTTGAAGAACGTTATCCCAAACTTCAACACAATCAGCATCAGCAACAATGACATCAGTACCAGCACCAGATGCAGCAACTGGATATCCGTCACCATTAACTGTAACAGCAGCCGTACCATCCAACTCTACATTTGCACCTGAAGCAGCATTTTCAACAACCGCTTTAGCTTTCGACAAAGCAATGCCTGCTGCGAAACCACCAGCAGCACCTTCCACCGCAGCATTATGAGCATCATCTGTTACATCGATAAATCTTGGTAATGCGACTGCTGCTAAAATACCTAACAGGGCGATCACAACTACCAGCTCGATAATCGTAAAACCTGACTGCTTTTTCATGGGACTTCCCGCCTTAAGTTTTTTATACAATTGTTTGATTTTTACAAAGTTTCAGGCATATGTATAGTCTACTAAAACCCTACATTTTGCCATGTGAATTTGTGTTCGGGGACTAAGGTTAAAGCCGTAGGTAATCCCCTATTTCTTGTCCCTTCAATCAGAGACAATTCAAGCTTGTATACCAGAAAATTTTTCTGCGCATTGCTGTTATTCAACTCTGCAGAATGCTTTACCCGATACACCAAGCGTTTAGTATCTAACAGATAACACCATCTGGATAACCCGCATTTAGACAGCTCGTTACTCCTGAGTTCCCCCTGATAATTATCAGGTTTTAACTCAATCAACTCGAGTGGGTTTTTACTCTCAATTTCCTTCCGGGAAACCTGCTTCCCCGATGCATACCATTCAGCAACATTCAATGTGAGTTGAGCCTGTACCCGATTCAGAGTCCTTACAAAATCAGACCGTTCAACCGTCTCATTCATCTTCGCCAGGTATGTGTATGAAATTGCATAGAGGACCATTAAAATCAAAATAACCCATACAAACTCAAACATCGAAATGCCTTTCTCTTGATGCCTCCAAACAGCCAAGTTGCTAGCCATTAATTGTGGTGCTCAGTTCCCAGAGCGGCAGAAATACACCCAATGCCAAAACTAATACCATCGCGCCTATGGCAACAATCAGGATTGGCTCAATGGCACTGGTCAGGTTTTTTAGATCGTATTCAACCTCTTGCTCATAAAAACCCGCCGCTTCTTCAAGCATTTGATCTACTCGACCCGTCTCTTCACCCACCGCAAGCATCTGCATTACCAACGGGCTAAACATCTGTGCCTGATGGGCTGTTTGAGTAAATGATTCGCCACGCTCAATCCCCAACCGCATGTTTGCCACTTTATCTCCGATAAAGCGATTACCGACTGCGTTGGCAACTACCGCAAGCCCTTGTTCAATAGGCACACCGGCTTTCATAACTATACTGAACGTGCGTGAAAAACGGCCTAAAACAATTCTGTAAAGTATCGGCCCTATTACTGGGAACTTAAGCTTTCTCTGGTCCCAGGTGATACGGCCTCTTTCCGTTTTCAGCCATTGCCTGAAAGCAATCACAGCCATCACCACTGCACCTAAAATCAGATACCACCAATCAAGAGTAAAATCTGAAATACCTATGAGAATTTGGGTTTGTATTGGCAACTCACCACCAAAGCTGGCAAAAACGGACTTAAAGGCTGGAATAACAAAGACATTGATAATCGCGACTGCCGCAGAAATTGCGATCAAAACAAACAGTGGATACCGTGTTGCTTGTTTAACATTTTTGATGGTCTGCCGTTCCAATTCCAGATAGGAAGCCATTTGCTTGAAGGATTGGTCTAACTGACCCGTATTTTCACCAATATGAATAATGCTGAGATACAGTTCATTAAAAACTTTAGGATGTTTGGCTAAAGCAGAAGACAACGCATGACCTTTTTCTAGATCACTCGCCAGATCATTCAAAGTATCTGCTAGCAAGGGGTTCGTAACGGTGTTAGCTAACCCTCGCATGGCACGGGTAATAGGCACCCCAGCTTTGGTGAGACTGAACATTTGACGGCTGAACATTATCAACTCATCAATTGTTATCTTCTGGAAGAATTTAATCTCGATGTCACGGCTGCCTTTTCCTGTATTTCCCGATTCCTGCGCCGCTTCTTTGATGCTGATTGGTGTAATGCCATCCGCCACGAGTTGAGACGCGACTAGAGAGGGTGTTCCTGCCTCTAGCAGACCACTGACTTCTTCCCCATCTCTGTTTCGACCTCGGTAACTAAAGGTTGGCATTCAGGCTATTCCAATTCTAATCCAGTAGTGTTGTTTACATCTTCTGTTGCAGTGTTTAAATCCGGAGCATCCAGATACTGTGACTCATCCAACTGTTCAGTCACCCTGAACACCTCATCCAGAGTGGTTTCCCCTTTCACAGCCAAATCGAGCGCGCTGTAGACCAGAGGTTTATAATGAGGATCCGTTTTTGCTGCTAATGTGAAAGCGGCGCTGTCATCACGCCTTAAAGCATCCGACATAGCTTCATTCATTTCCAGAAGCTCAAAAATACCCGTACGACCTTTATATCCTGTGTTATTACAGTAGGTACATCCGCGACCTTTCTTCAGCCCAATATGTGCCAGCCCCAACTCTTCTTGACGAGCCTCTAGCCATATCTGCTCTTGAGAACTTGGGTGATAATCCTGAGCACAATTGTTGCAAATTTTGCGCACCAAACGTTGGGCCAGAATGCCATTCAAGGCAGATGCAGCCAGATAACCTTCAATGCCTATATCTGTGAGACGCATTGCACTGGAAACCGCATCATTGGTGTGAAGGGTTGATAGTACAAAGTGCCCTGTCATCGCAGCGCGCAATGCGATTTCAGCAGTTTCAAGATCTCGAATCTCACCTACCAACAGTATATCCGGGTCCTGACGCAGAGTAGCTCGCAGAACTGTTGAGAAATCGAGCCCTATATTAGGCTGTACCTGAACCTGATTGATACGAGGCAGCCGATATTCGACTGGGTCTTCAACAGTAATGATTTTTTTATCACTGCTGTTCAATTCGTTTAAGGCACCGTAGAGTGTGGTGGTTTTACCACTACCTGTCGGCCCTGTTACCAGCAGAATTCCATGTGGCTCATGAATTAACTTGCGTATCCGCGGCAACATTTCTTCTGGCAGACCCACTTTTTCCAGACCGATAACTCCGCCTGACTGGTCTAAGAGTCGCATAACCACCGATTCACCAAATTGTATTGGCAAAGTAGAAATACGCACATCAATACTATGCCCCGAAACGCTTATGTTGAATCGGCCATCCTGTGGCAATCGCTTCTCAGAAATATTCAATGCGGCCATGAGTTTCAAACGTAGGACAAGTGCCGAAGCGATACGCTTTTCTTTCATAACGTGTTCTTGCAGCACTCCATCCACTCGCTGGCGAACACGAAGAACATGCTCGTCAGGTTCAATATGGATATCTGAAGCACCAACCTGTACCGCATCTTCAAACAGACTCTTAAGAAGCTTTACTACCGGGACATCAACTTCATCCGTTGCTGTTAACGCCGCAAGGTCAAAGGCATCATCAGCAATTTCTTCATTTAGCTGGTCCGCAAGATCTTCAATATCACTGGTTTTACGGTACAGGAGATCCATTGACTGCAGCAGCTGACTTTCCGAAACCACTGCCAGTTCAATCGGTTTTGACAGTACCCTTTGCAGCTCATCATAGGCAAAGATGTCCATCGGATCAGACATGCCTACCAAATAGTGAGTAGGCTCCTCTTTAAGAACCATGGCGCGGAAACGACGGGCCTGAGTCTCAGGGAGTGCTAGCACATCTTGTTGATTGAATGAGTAATGAGCTAATTCAACGAGAGGGATATTTAACTGCTGGGAGAGGAATTCTAAGAATTTATGTTCCTCAACGTATCCCATAGTAACGAGAGTTTTACCAAGTTTTTGACGAGTTTGCTTCTGACGGTCAAGCGCTTCCATCAGCTGCGCTTCAGAAATAACGCCATTCTGAACCAACAGGTCACCAATTCGAATTTTCATCTTCGGTGCTGCCATGACAACCCGTTCCTCCTAGCGCCCGGTCAGCGCTTGTACACGCTGTTCCGCATATGTTTTCAAACTGGCAGTAATACCTGGTATCTGGGTCGCACTCTGATACGCTCTCAACGCCTCTGCATAACGCTTATCCAGTTCTAAAGAATATCCCATACCAACCCACCACCGGGGCGTACCATTTTGATACTGCAACAACTGATAATAAATTTTTGCCGCCTGCGGATACTGCTCTCCCTGCTGATACGCCGTCGCCAGTAACTCATAATACTCAGGATCTTTTTCTACCGCTGGCTTCGAGCTTTCTAATAGCTGCAAAGTTTCGACGACCTTTCTCTCACTGAGTAATACTCGTGCCTGTAGTTTTCTGAGGGTTAAGTCGTGCGGATGTATCCTCAAGCTCTCCAGCAATAGCCTTTCAGCTGCCTCTCTTAAGCCTGAAGAGAGCTGTACCGTCACCAGATAACCTCTTGTTTGTGCAGATTTATCGGGTGCTTGTGCAATTCTTTTTTCCAGTACTTTAATGGCTTTCTGTAATTCTATTTTTGAAACCAAGCTTCTAGCCTGGGCAACAGCCTGTTGGTCTGAAACAACCTGTTTAGATTTTGTGACTGGCTTGACCGTGCGGGAGTCTCCATCCTGCTTTTTAGTTTCAGCAACCGAAACAGTTGATGCTACTGCAACTGCTTTCTTCTCTATTGGTTTTCTATGAGTAACAGTCTCAACTGTTTCCTCTTCTGCAATTGGGAGAACTTTTTCTAACGGAATGATTCCAAGGATCATAGTTACCGGTGAATGCTGAACACGAAACGCAAACCGGCTTTCATTCGTGGCAGTAAGCATTAGCTCGGTTCTTGTACGATCACGAAACATATCAATACTTTCAATAAGAGGGCTGTCTATTTCAGGCAGGCTTGTTTCCAGCATCACATTTTCAAAGGCAATATGCACCGATCGGCTGTCCTGACCCAGTAGCTGAATGTCTGCTTCTCCATCCAACCTGACAACCAGGTCACCACCCGCTGAAGTGCCCGCCCACTTGACGGAAGCAATGGATACCAACTTCTGGTCTTTATCGGCTTGTTTTTTGACTTCAGGCTCGGGCACTTTTGCAGAAGATGTAGATAAAACCTCTGTCGGACTGTGCAACGTATTCTGGGAATGAGTGGCAGCTTTATTCTGCTGATCATCAAACAGTAACCAAAACGTTACAGCCAGCGATGCAATACCTACAATCCACAATGCGATGCGTATACTTATTCTGCTGTTTGGCTGTTCCACATCAACCACCTGAGCAGCTCTTAGGGGTTCAGCTCCTCCAGAAACAGAGTCGCCTTTTTGATTCCGTTGTTCCAAATCCCGAAGCATATCGTTGACTAAGCTCATCGGCTCACTCCCAGATATACCATAGCTGCAGTAACTGCAATGAACATGCTCACAAGAACCGGTAGCTGCCAGCCTGTTCTTTGCTGCAATTGCACCCCTTCAGTATCAGCTACAGCAGAATGGACATGACGACCATTAACCTTGCCGTCTCCTTTGCCATAAGCCGCCATAAGCGCTTTATGACTGAGAATATTGACTAAACGGGGAATGCCTTTTGAAGCCAAAGCAATCTTATTAGCAGCATCTCGACTGAACAAACTCATGCCATCAAACCCAGCGCGTTGAATACGCTGATCGATGTAATGCTGAACCGCTTCTTTATCCAGTGGTTTAAGGTGATAACTGAAAGTGATTCTTTGCAACAGTTGCCTTAATGAATTTCGACGTAGCAGTTCATCCAGTTCTGGCTGGCCAAACAATACAACCTGAAACAACTTGGATGTTTCAGTTTCCAAATTAGTCAGCAGTCGTAGCGCTTCTATAGTCTCTTCTGGTATCGCCTGTGCTTCATCAACCAAAAGCACAACCTTTTTCCCCTGCTTTGCCAGGTCAATCAAACGGTGATTAATGGCACTCAGTAGTTCGATCTTTGGTAAACCACTCGCATCTAAGCCAAGCTCCTGAGCGAAACTGAGTCGCAGCTCATCAGGTGACAGAATCGGATTTGGAATGTAGGCAGAAACGTACTCATCGTTATCTAACGCATTCAGCAATTTTCTACATAGCAGTGTTTTACCGGTACCCACTTCACCGACAATTTTTACGAAGCTGTCACCACTAGAAAGTGCTACCAACACGAGGTTAAGAGCCTCATGATGAGTTGGCAGATTGAGGTAAAAGTGCGTATTTGGCGTGAGCGCAAAAGGCAGTTCACTTAAACCAAAATGCTCCGTATACATCACGCCACCTTAAAGAGATGAAGCAGAGTTCAAGTTCTGAAAAGCCTTCAAACTACGCTTCAATTCGTTCTGCAGATTATCCTGACTTGCCAGAACCGGGCGTAACATGATGACCAATTCCGTTTTACTACCCGCCTGGCGCTTCTGCTGGAACAGCTTACCCACTAGAGGCACATCTCCTAAACCAGGCGCTTTCGCTTCGGTGTCTGTATCAGTGGATTTCATCAAGCCACCAATGACAATAACCTGACCGCTGTCAGCGCGGACAATACTATCTGATTCGCGAATTGAGCTTAGAGCTAATGGAATATTGTACGTATCAGAACCGATGCTGATCTGTTTTTGCTGATCAACCACTTCTGAAACGCTTGGATGGATATGCAGAACGATATCTCCGTCAGCACTGATCTGTGGTGTAACATCCAAGGCAATGCCAGAGAAGAATGGGGTCAACTCGATACTCGGTGAAGTCGTAGTACTTGTTCCCGTAGTGGTCGTCGTCTCAACTTCGGTTACAAAAAACTCATCCGTTCCTACTTTGATCACCGCTTTCTGGTTATTGACTGTTGAAACTCGCGGGCTAGACAATACCTGAACATCCCCTTGACTTCCAAGCAGTTCAATTACAGCTGCGAAGTCATTCAGGCTCAAATCTGCTTTAAATATTCCAGCAATGTTATCAGCGTTACTCAGAACCTCTGAAGACTGACTAAAGAGTGCGGTTTTACCGTCACCTGGTTCCCCTAATGCTGACCAGTTAACGCCAGCCTGGAACCCGCTGTTGAGCGTAACTTCAAGGATTTTCGCTTCAATGACAACCTGGCGGTGCAGGATTAGTTCCGCCTGTGCAAGATATTCTCGAACTGTTTCAAGTTCACTTGGAAGCGCTCTAACAACAACCACACCGGTTTGTGGTGTTACTACAACCTTGCGGCCTTCACCGCTGACAATTGTATCCAACGTACTTTCAAGGCTTCCCCAGAAGTCTGTTGAAGTTTTAGTGCTGATACGAGTGCCAATAACTTCTTCTGTGCTGGAGTTTTCACCGGAAGTACTCACAGAACCCGCACTCACCTGTGTATCAGAGCTGCCATCTCGCTGAATATCCAAGTAGTTGATCTGGAACAGTTCTGTCTGCAACGCTGCCGGTAAAACCTGATATAAATTTCCACTGAGCTTAAACTCATAACCATAGACATTATGAACAGCCTGCATTACTTCACTCACGGTAACGCTTTTCAGGTCTACAGAAATGTTTCCTCCAACCTGTTCATGCACAATCATGTTATAGGGTGTGCCTTGTACCAGCCCCATGAAAAAGTCTCTGGCCGGTAATGCCTCAGCAGTAATGTCGAACCGATCTTCCAGCTTGGTGTTAGCACTTTGCAAATCCAGCGGTGGCAGCAGGACTGGTGCCGGCGGTGGCGCCATATTAGCTTTTTGGGATTCATTGATCTGGATAGCTTCCTCAATTGCAGCGACACCTTCCTGCTGTGTTGTGGTGCCGGTAACAGGCTGTATGCTCTGACAACCAGACAGCAACATGGTGGAGGCTGCAAAAACGCTTAAGACTTTTCTCATATCTATCCGACCTATTTAGCACTCTTAGTCTTACTGAACCCCTGACGTTCAGTAAGAGAGATAAACTTCTTCTCACCTGATACTTCGAGCTGTACTCCTTTACGGCTCACTGCGACAACTTTCGCACCATCAACGACATCACCTGCCTGCACTCGCTGACCATTAATAACGGCAAGGTTGTGTTTTTTGCCCGTGATCAACGAGCTAACAGAATATTGCTGTGCTTTATCCGCAGTAACACCCACTACAACATTAAACGCAGGCTTAGTTGGGTCTGCTGGTAACGTTTCTGCGTTAATCCCCAGACTCACAAAAAATAAAGCCACATAAGGCACTAGATTTTTAAGCACCCAGCCACCCCTCTTCATAACTCAAGGTATGTATCTGAATTCTAACTTTGGCATTCGGATACTCTTCTACGCCATACTCCAGCAGATCCCAGAAGAAAACTCCGTCCAGCTGTTCAACCTTACGAAGATAGTCGTAAACACCCTGATAATTACCTTGCAGCTCAATTTCAAAAGGGTGCATATAAATGACAGCCGTAGCAGCATTCGAATTCTCTTCACTTGCTACCTCATCGTCCTCTGTTTGAGCAGTGTGCCCCAATTGGACATTTTGCACAGGAAGACTACGAGCTGATATCAATTCAGTGCCTTGTTCATTTTCAAGAACTGAACGCAATAAAGTAAGCATCTTTTGTGGAGAAACTAGATTTCCAGCAGCCTGACGAACATCTTCATTTGCTTCTTTGAGTTTCTGTCGCAAACTTTTCAATTCTGCTCTAGCGGCTACATTGGGGTCTTTTACTTCCTTACTTTCCAGGAATTCGAGCAATCGTTGTTGATGTTTTAATTCTTTTTCAATTGCTGCCATCTGTTTTGGCGTACTCTGGAGCGACTGTAACGGCTTCTCAATCAACAATACATATATAAGGACAATCGGCACGGCAATAGCTGTTATTAGCAACAGGCCTCTTTCTCGTTTGCTGAGTTCATCCCATCGCGCCGACCAGCTCTGCCATGTTTTATTCATTTACGCTTAACTCAACTTCAGCCTGAAATTTCACACCCGAATCTTGAGAGTCTACTTCTAATGCCGTTACCGCCATATTCTCAAAAGGAGTAGTTTTTGCTATCGACTCTAACAATGAAGAGACGGCAGGCCCATCTGTAGCCCCACCAACTAATTGGAAAGAGCGATCATTAGTATTTATGGAAAATTCATTTAACCAGCTTTCAGAGCGAGAAGATTCTGCTAGCGCGGAGAGGTAGGAAGAAAAGCTAAGTGATTGTTCAGGGTCGATCTGATCCAACAAGCTCATCAAATTTTTTCGATCATCAATCTGACTACTGATACGCTTGATTTCGGCCTGTAAATCAGGACTCACTGCTTGCAGGCTAAACTGGTCTTGAAGCTGTTGCACACGCGCTTCTATATTACGCTTTTCCGTCTTTATGCTTGCCAGATCAGCTTTGTTTTCCTCATCAAGGAGCTTCACGCCAAGACCAGCAATAAGGACGACACCAACTACCGCCAACGCAATAACAGCATTGCCAGTTAAACTATTTTTATCGAATGAAGATGTTTTCTTGGTGGCACGATAGAGGTTTATGCGTTGTTTCATGCTCTGCCCCCCGCATTGAGATTGTCGAGTCTCAAGGCTGCTGCGATAGCAATCGTAGCCTTTTTCTGCAGTTCAGCAGATAGTTCAAGATCCGTATCTACGAGATTTTCGAGATTCAGGGAATGAATATCCAATGGCAGATTATAACGAAGCTCAGAAATAAGCGGATCATCATCCATAAGCATTGGGAACACGATCAGCCTCACACAGGGAGGCTTGCCTATCTGGCTCTCGTAGTAATCCATTGAGCGCTGCATTTCCAAAACAGCACCACCTGCCGATTCAGGGCTTGAATAGAGGTTATATTGCAACTGACGAGTAAAATATAAGGCTGAATCAGACATCAGATTAATCGAACTGTTCTTGGAATCCACAAAGAAAACAGCTAAACCCGCTTCCTCATCAGCAAGATCTTCAGATAAGTTCAGTAGCGCAAACTCAGGTACATCAACAATAACCGGGCAAAGGCCGATTTCCTGACACCAAGCAATATATGAATCCACCTTATTCTGCTGAGCAACAACAACGTAGACCATTTGTGGGCGACTACGATAAGCATCTTCAGGAAGCTCAACATAATCGATAATAGTCTGCTCAATATCAAAGCTGACCATATCTTTTACACGCCAGCGCAGCGCATCAATTAACTCAGCTTCTGGGACTGAAGGCTTTTCAACCAATAAAATCTGGTAACAATCCTGGGGCAGTACGATAGATGCTTGCGTACCGTCGAGTGCTTTGGAATTTACATAATTAGTAAATTTACTGGTTTCTTTGAGAGGTGCCGAAGATGGCTGAAAATCACATAGATCCAGCTTCAGTTCGGATTGTTTTTTAGTGGTATGAGCAAATGCAACACCTTCAGTCGTAAACACAACTGAAGTTAAACCGCCCTTCTTCACTTTTCTCTGGAATAACGACAGCAACAGCCCGACCCCGACTATAAAATCCTATACAAATCTACAGCTCTTACACTGCTTGCGCAATGCATAAATCAGCGAATATGCAAGTTAAAATAATTTATTATTTATTAATCGGCGAAAAGTAAAAGGACTTTAGAAAACATGGCAAGAAAAGTCTTCTAAATCATTATGTTGCCAAAAACAGGAAAAACCCTAAAACAGATAAGGATTAGGGCTTTTAGAATCAAAAACTCTGGTTAAAATTTTAACCTACGATGCAAACACCATGGTCCACATAATGGATGGTACCACTGACACCTTTAGAGAGATCACTGAGGTAATACAAAGCAGCCCCGCCAACCTCTTCGATGGTTGGGAGCTGATGATCAACAGATTTTGATTTGTTGTACTCAAGCATGGCGTCAAAATCTTTTATACCGCCTGCTGCTCGGGTAGGAATAGTACCCGGAGAAATTGAGTTAACACGGATCTGATTGGGGCCCAGGTCACGTGCGAGATAACGAGTTGCGGCTTCAAGTGCCGCTTTTGCACAACCCATAACATTGTAGTCGCCTGTTGCCATAGCGCTTCCCAAATATGAGAAGTTGATCATTGATCCGCCATTCATCATCAATTCTCGAGCGTAACGTCCCATTTCAATAAAAGAGTAACAGGAGACATCCATCGCCTGAATGAAACCTTCTCGGGAACATTCAGAAATCGGCGCATGCAAATCTTCGAGTGGGCAGAATGCCAGAGAGTGAATGATGCCATCCAATTCTCCCCAGTGAGATTTAATTTCTGTGAAGACCTCTGACATCTGCCCAGGAACAGTTACATCAAGAGGCATGATAATTTCAGCACCTAACTCTTCAGCCAGAGGCCTTACAAACCGTTCTGCCTTATCATTCAGATAAGTAACCGCCAGTTGAGCGCCTTGTTCCTGCAGTTTTTTAGCGCATCCGTACGCGATACTTTTATCGTTCGCGATACCGACAATCAGTATTTTTTTGCCCTGCATCAAACCTTCAGACATCACACAAACTCCAACATAGAATAATTAATTAACAACCATTTTACGCACATGCGTAACAATGCAATATTACAAATCAGGGAATTCGGTCGGTCTTTTGACTTAGGTCGTACTTTTTAGTTTCTGAACTAAGTGCGAGAGCATGTGAAATAAGTATAAGAAACAGGTTATTGGTACTTTCACGTGAACAAAAGCACGGCCTTGCAGACCCTGTTTATATTGTAACGAACTACTCACTTGCACACCCAACCCCGTCATTCCTGCGCAGGCAGGAATCCAGGCTTGTGAGGTGAGGTGAGGTGTTGGGTGAGTGTAGCCCTAAGCGGTTTACTGGCAGCCTGTTTGTAGGGATGACCTACAATGATCGTAAGCATGCTTCACTGGACAATAGACATAAAAAAAGGCCCATCCGTTA
>JBMYLM010000052.1:0-18092 GCA_049596335.1 Neptuniibacter sp. | reverse complement strand
ACCGGCTTAAAGCCGGTTTTTTTTTATGAGCAGCAAACTTATTAAGACAATGGGTAGTTGTCTGGCAGAGGCAGACGAGCAACACCCGTATCGATTGCAGCTTGTGCAACAGCAGTTGAAACTGCACCCAACAGGCGAGAATCAGTTGCTTTAGGAATGATGTAATCACGACCAAATTCCAGAGAGTCCAGACCGTATGCATCCAGAACTTCCTGAGTAACAGGTTCTTTCGCCAGCTCAGCCAGAGCACGTACAGCAGCAGCCTTCATTTCTTCATTGATCGCAGTAGAACGAACATCCATTGCGCCACGGAAGATGAATGGGAAGCCAAGCACGTTGTTAACCTGGTTAGGGAAGTCAGAACGACCTGTAGCCATGATGACGTCATCGCGAGTCTCATGAGCCAATTCAGGGCGGATTTCCGGATCAGGGTTTGCACAAGCAAATACCACTGGGTTTGGAGCCATCTTAGACAGCTGTTCACCAGAAAGCAGGTTTGGACCAGACAGACCAACAAACACGTCAGCGCCGTCGATAGCATCATCCAGTGTACGCTTATCAGTCTCAGTAGCAAAAGCAGCTTTTTCAGGAGTCAGATTGTCACGACCAGAGTGGATAACACCCGTACGGTCAATCATATAGATGTTTTCAATCTTAGCGCCCATGTTGACCAGCAGCTTCATACAAGCGTGAGCGGCAGCACCTGCACCCAGACAAACGATTGAAGCTTCTTCCAGCTTCTTGCCTGCGATTTCCAGTGCGTTAATCATGCCTGCAGCAGTAACAATCGCTGTACCGTGCTGATCATCGTGGAAAACAGGAATATTACAACGCTCAATCAGAGTGCGTTCAATTTCAAAACACTCAGGAGCCTTGATGTCTTCCAGGTTGATGCCGCCAAAAGTATCAGCAATACGAGCTACAGTATCGATGAATGCCTGCGGGCTTTCAGCATCAACTTCAATATCAATAGAATCCAGGCCAGCAAAGCGTTTGAACAGCAGAGCTTTACCTTCCATTACTGGCTTAGAAGCCAAAGGACCCAAATCACCCAGACCCAGAATTGCAGAACCGTTAGAAATTACTGCAACAAGGTTTCCTTTAGCGGTGTAGCGATAAGCATTTTCAGGATCTTTAGCAATTTCACGTACTGGTTCAGCTACACCAGGGCTATAAGCCAGAGAAAGATCGCGCTGAGATTCAGCGTCTGTAGAAAGTTCCACGCTAATTTTACCTGGACGCGGAAACTCATGGTAATCAAGAGCGGCTTGTTTCATATCTTCAGACATAGCTGCTGTTCCAATCTAGTTAAAAAGTCGAACACCGAACTATATAGAAAAGCCAAAAAGTGAACAATAGCGACTCAGGTCTAAATCCCTATTTTTTTGCATACTTAACGAATATTGCACCAATTTAGCGCAACTCAAAATGAAATGGGTGAGATATTGCCAAAAACCAGGGTAGATAATGCGAGGGAGCTTTAGAGCTTTTTGGCTTAATCCAGCCACGAACACGGACTTTACTGCCTTTCAAACCATTAACATTGGAGTAACCCAGGTCCTGCAATTGTTCCACACTGACTTTTACAGCCAGCATGCCTGCAAGCTCCAGGATATAACCGTTACGAATCTGACGAACTGAAGATATCTCGCCAATTAACACGCGAAATCCAGATTCCCCACTTCTCAGCTCAGTAACATGCTTGACCAGACTGGAAGGCATCTCCCAAAGCCCCTTCCCCTCAGATTGCACTTCCGCCGCTTTCAGGCAATCTGCAAAACTGAGATTAGGCGGTATGGCTATATGAAATGCCAGCCCCTGAGAGAGCATTTGCTCACTGACCAGCTCACCATCAACAAACAGGTGCCCTAACCAGCGCTTATACCGATCTTTAGACTCCTCTCCTAACACTAAGGAAACTTGGGCAGAATCAAGAATCTGCTTCAACGCCTCGGTTGCACGATCAGCCATATACTCAGCCGGCTGATTTTCTTTTTCGGTTTCAGGGGTATTGATCCCAATAATGCGGATTTTTCGCCCATCTTTTAATCTGACGGTATCGCCATCATAAACATGAGCAACCTCGACATTTTCAGCTTTCTGATCAACAGAGCATAGTGCTGAAACATCTACAGAACAGAAAACAAAAAAGGCGCCCCAAACTGGAAGCGCCTTTTTTAGAATTCGCATTTGCGACAGCCTTATTTTTTCAGGCCGCGAGCACCGAAACGCTTGTTGAAGCGATCGATACGACCACCAGATGTTGCTTCTTTCTGCTTACCTGTGTAGAACGGGTGGCAAGAAGAACAAACATCCAGGTGAATGTCTTTACCTAGAGTAGACTTAGTTTTTACAACATTACCGCAAGAGCAAGTAGCAGTAATTTCAGTGTATTCCGGATGGATACCAGCTTTCATGACAAACCTCATTTATTCATGCCGCCACCTGATCTTCTGCCAGGCACCGCATTGATTTAAACTACCGGCCACAATTACCGGTGCGTTAAGTAGGCGGCGAATTATACGCATGCATATAAAGCTTAGCAACCAATAACAGATTATTTAGTAAACAGTATTTCGAATGAGCATATTGCGCCTTGCAGTTCCAAGCCCGCTTCGCAGGCTTTTTGATTACCTCCCTCCTGAAGGGTGCAATATTGATGAACTGAAACCCGGCGTCAGAGTTCGGGCACCTTTTGGTAATAGAGACCTGATCGGCATCCTGATCGAGATCACTGAAACCAGCGACTTTGACCTGAATAAATTAAAGCCGGCAAAAGAAATACTGGATACCGAGCCGCCACTACCTCAACACCTGTTTAAAATTACCCGTTGGGCTGCAAACTATTATCAGCACCCAGAAGGGGATGCTTTCCAGCAGTCCCTGCCAGTGCTTTTAAGAAAAGGACACCCTTGTGAGTACCAACATGAAATTTTGTGGCGAAAAACAGCCTCCGCTTCACTGGACCAGATAAAAGCTAACGCTACTCGACAGAGAGAACTGTTAAGCCTTCTGATTGAGCACCCCGACGGGATAAGCGAAGATGCAATCCGAGCAGAAGGCGGACAAACTCAAAACCTTAAAACGCTTCAAGCTAAAGGGCTGGCTGAATCCTTTCATCGTGAACACCCTGCTCACCACGTAGATATGCTCCATGAAGCGCCACTGAGTTTGAATAAAGAGCAGCAGGAATGCCTTAAACAGATTAACTCCGACACAAACAAGTTTTCAGTATTTCTTTTGGAAGGAGTCACGGGGTCTGGCAAAACAGAAGTGTATCTTCAGACCATCGAAAAGATCCTGACTGAAGGCAAACAAGCATTAGTGTTAGTCCCCGAAATAGGACTGACTCCACAAACCATCAGCCGTTTTAAAAAGCGCTTTAATGCTCCAATCGTCGCTTTACACTCCAATCTAACAGATAGACAGCGACTTGATGCCTGGCTGCAGGCCAGCGAGGGTGTAGCAAAAATCATCATTGGTACACGGTCCGCCATTTTCACGCCCATGGCCAGCCCTGGGGTGATTATTATAGATGAGGAACACGACACCTCATTCAAACAACAGGATGGATTCAGGTACTCAGCACGCGATATCGCTGTGTACAGAGCAAAAGAAGAACAGATACCCATCATACTTGGCAGCGCCACGCCATCATTAGAATCGATGCATAACGCGATTAATGGCCGCTTCCACTGGCTTAAGCTCACACAACGCGCCGGAAATTCCTCACCGCCCAAATTTCAACTTCTGGATATTCGGCAGCAAAATTTATATGAAGGGCTTTCTGAGCAACTCACAGGCAGTATCAAAAAACACCTTGAGGCAGGAAATCAGGTATTAGTTTTTTTAAACCGACGCGGGTATTCACCCACACTCACCTGTCATGATTGTGGCTGGATTTCTGATTGTGAACGCTGCGATGCCCACATGACTCTGCATCGCTCACCACCACGACTACATTGTCATCACTGTGACCACCAACAAAGCATTCCAGCAACATGCCCTAGCTGTAACAGCCACCAGCTAAAACCCGTGGGAGCAGGGACTGAACGCACAGAACAAACGCTACAGCAGCTATTTCCTGATTTCCCAGTAATCCGGGTAGATCGCGACAGCACCCAAAAGAAAAATGCCATGCATGAAATTATGCATCAGGTGAATACAGGCAAACCCTGTTTACTTGTTGGCACTCAGATGCTGGCAAAGGGGCATCACTTCCCGAAGGTAACTCTGGTGGCTATTTTGAATGCAGACAGTGGCTTATTCAGCTCAGATTTCAGAGGCATGGAACGCACCGCTCAGCTTATTCTTCAGGTAGCAGGCCGTGCAGGCAGATCCGATCAACCGGGTGAAGTGTTAATGCAGACCTACCATGCCGATCACCCTACTCTACTGACACTGATTGAGAACGGATACAGCGCATTCGCTCAGGAAGAACTACACAACCGGCGCATTGCGGCACTGCCTCCTTATACTCACTACGCGTTAATGAGAGCGGAGGCACCCCATCAAGGCCGCGCCGAATCGTTTTTAGGCGCTTTGCGCCAACAACTGGAAGATGACCTTCTATTACCGGAGCACGTTCACTGGATCGGCCCGTTTCCATCAAACATGGAGAAAAGAGCCGGTATGCATCGTGCCCAGCTGATGATTTATGGCCAAAACCGTAAATCTCTTCACCACCTGCTATCCAATCTTTGCTGGTACCTCGAACAGAATAAAGAAGCCCGTAAAGTCCGCTGGTCCATTGATGTCGACCCAGCGGATACTTTTTAAACTGCAGCGCAACATTCCACTTAACAAAACAGTATTTAGCAGTGATAATACGCGGTTCTTCCAAGGCCTCATTGCGGAGTACCAGAATCCGCTCCACAGGCTAATGACTGATTCCAAACGGTAAGCGCACTCGAATGAAAGAGATTATTGCAGAACTGATCGATTCTGCCCTGAAAAACCTGATTAATGACGGCACGTTGCCGGAAGATATTCAACCTAAAATCATGGTTGAAAATACCCGTGATAAGAGCCATGGCGATTATGCGTCAAATATCGCAATGACGCTTGCCAAAGCTGCGAAAAGCAATCCCCGTCAGTTGGCTGAAAAGCTTGTTGCAGCGTTACCGGAATCAGAGAACCTGAAGAAGACAGAAATTGCTGGCCCTGGTTTTATCAACTTTTTTATCAGTGGCGCATCTACCAGCAGCCTGATTAAAACGATTCTCGAGAAGAAAAAAAGCTACGGTCACAACACTGACGGCGCGGGCAAAAAAGTGCAGGTTGAGTTTGTTTCCGCAAACCCTACGGGCCCACTGCATATTGGTCACGGTCGCGGCGCGGCTGTTGGTGATTGCCTATGCCGCTTGATGGAAGCAACTGGCTGGGATGTCACTCGAGAGTTTTATTACAACGATGCCGGTCAGCAGATCAACAATCTGGCGCTTTCGGTTCAGGCTCGCTGCAAAGGCTTAACGCCTGAAGATGAAAGCTGGCCTGCCGATGGCTATCGTGGCGACTACATTGTTGAACTGGCCGAAAGCTTTATGCGCGGTGACACTGTTCAGTCAGAAGACCAAACATTCACTGGTACCAAAGACGCTGATGATCTGGAAGCTATTCGCCACTTCGCAGTTGCTTACCTGCGCCACGAACAGGATCTGGATCTAAAAGCCTTCGCGGTAGATTTTGACGTTTTCTTCCTGGAATCTTCCTTATACACGGAAGGCAAAGTAGACGCAGCTGTTGAAACCCTGATTGAAAACGGCTTCACCTACGAGAACGAAGGGGCACTCTGGCTACGCACAACCGACTTTGGCGACGATAAAGACCGGGTAATGCGCAAAAAAGACGGCGGCTATACTTACTTTGTGCCGGATGTCGCTTACCACTTAAACAAATGGCAGCGCGGTTTCGACACTGTCATTAACGAACAGGGCGCCGATCACCACAGTACCATTACTCGTGTTCGCGCGGGTTTGCAGGCACTGAAAGCCGATATTCCTCAAGGCTGGCCTGATTATGTTCTTCACCAGATGGTTACCGTTATGAAAGGCGGTGAAGAAGTTAAAATTTCCAAACGCGCAGGTAGTTATGTAACCCTGCGCGATCTTATTGATGAAGTTGGCCGTGACGCCACCCGCTATTTCCTTGCAGCACGTAAATCAGATAGCCATCTTAACTTTGATATCGATTTAGCGCGCTCAGAGTCATCCGACAACCCGGTTTACTATATCCAGTACGCTCACGCTCGCGTTTGTTCCATCTTCCGTAAGCTTGAAGAAAACAACATGAGCTGGGATGAGGAAACAGGCATCGCAGTTCTGGATAGCCTCCAGCTTGAATCCGAAAAGAACCTGGTTGTTAATCTGGGCCGCTTCCCTGAAGTCGTTCGCAATGCGGCTAACGCTCGTGAACCACATCAGATCGCCAATTACCTTCGCGATCTGGCAGGTGATTTCCACACTTACTACAACTCTGAAAAGACCCTGGTTGAAGATACAGATGTGCGTAATGCCCGTCTGACATTAGCCGTTGCGGTACGTCATGTACTGGCAAACGGACTCCACCTTTTGGGCGTGTCAGCACCGGAGTTGATGTAACTAATGGCATCCAGAAGAGACTACGCCAAGAACAAGCGCGGCAAAGCATCGGCAAGTCGCGCAAAATCCTCGCCCAAGAAAGCAGCACCCACGAAAAAGCGCTTTCCCAGAGGATTATTGGCAGTCACTCTTCTTCTATTAGCAGGTTTAGGTTATGGGCTGTATAGCCTCACGCAAGTAGATCCGGAAAAAGCTACAACACCGCTCACAAATGCAAAACCAAGTGAAAAGAAAGTAGTTAAGCCTAAACCTGTTGAAAAAGCCCCGCATGTTGTCGAAAAATCGATTAATTCTGCTGAGAATAATCGTTTTGAATTTTATGACATGCTGAAAAAGAGCGAAGTGGAAGCGCCTCAGGTTGATGCTTATAAATCCACGCCTCGGGACGCTAAAACTGAGCATACCTATTTGCTGCAAGCAGGCTCTTTCAAGAACAAAGCTGATGCTGAAAGAATGCGCGCACAGCTTATTCTGCTTGGGCTGCCTAATGTCCATACTGATACCAGCAAGAGTGATAATGGCACCCTTTGGTATCGTGTACGTCTTGGTCCGTTTGATAATCGTTCACGCCTTTCCAAGGCATATGACAAGCTGGTACAACAGAATATTCAGCCGCTTCGTATCAAACAGAAGTAACTCCTCTTCCGTGGCCTTGAATTTCCTTCAATTGGCTCCATCTTTGTTTTAACTATTCAACGGCACCTTCATATTTATGGTGCCCCTACAACTCCCTCAGGAGCGGATTAATGACAACGATCGTTTCGGTACGTCGCGGCGACAAAGTCGTCGTAGGTGGAGACGGCCAGGTATCTCTCGGCAATACAGTAATGAAAGGAAGCGCTAAAAAAGTAAATCTGCTTCCTAAACATAATGTGGTCACGGGCTTTGCGGGCTCAACAGCTGATGCGATTACCCTTCGAGATCTATTTGAAGCTCAACTGGAAAAACATCAGGGCAACATAGTCAATGCGGTTATCCATCTTGCCCGTGAATGGCGTAGTGACCGAGTTCTGCGTCGCCTTGAAGCACTGATGCTGGTTGCTAACAAAGAGAAAACTTACCTAATCTCAGGCAGCGGCGATGTCATCGAACCTGAGGACGGCGTCATTGCAATTGGTTCAGGCGGTAACTTTGCTTTAGCAGCCGCGCGCGCACTGACAGAAAACACGGAACTCAGCGCAAAAGAAGTGGTTGAGAAAAGCCTTAATATTGCGGCTGGTATCTGTGTATTTACCAACGCCAATCTAACAATTGAAGAACTTGATTCTGAAGTCTGATCCGGTAAGGAGCCAAACATGTCAAATATGACCCCACGTGAAATTGTTTCCGAACTGGATCGACACATAGTAGGCCAGGATGAAGCTAAACGATCCGTCGCGATTGCCCTGCGTAATCGCTGGCGCCGAATGCAACTGGATGAAGAACTTCGCGTTGAAGTTACACCCAAAAACATTCTGATGATCGGCCCTACCGGTGTAGGTAAAACCGAAATTGCCCGTCGTCTGGCAAAACTAGCCAATGCACCCTTTATCAAGATAGAAGCAACCAAGTTCACAGAAGTTGGTTATGTAGGCCGTGATGTCGAAACCATCATCCGTGACCTTGTGGATATGGCAATTAAGATGATGCGCGAACAGGAGATGGAGAAAGTCCGTTTCCGTGCTGAAGAAGCTGCTGAAGAACGCATTCTCGATGCCCTGCTTCCTCCTGCTCGCCCAACCGGTTTTGGCGAAGAGCCAGCAAAATCTGAAGACAGTGCTACACGCCAGGTTTTCCGCAAGAAACTGCGTGAAGGCCAGCTGGACGATAAAGAGATCGATATTGAGGTAGCACAACCTCAGGTTGGTGTTGAGATCATGGCCCCTCCGGGCATGGAAGAGATGACTAACCAATTGCAGAGCATGTTCTCTGGCATGGGCGGAGGAAAGAAACAGCAGCGCCGTATGAAAATTAAAGATGCGTTCAAGGTGCTGACTGACGAAGAAGCCGCCAATCTGGTTAAAGAAGATGAGCTGAAGCAAAATGCCGTTGAACTGGTAGAGCAACACGGCATCGTATTCCTTGACGAGATCGACAAAGTTTGTAAAAGCAGTGCCAATAGTAGTGGTGATGTATCTCGTGAAGGTGTTCAGCGTGATCTGTTGCCATTGATCGAAGGCTGCACCGTCAGCACCAAATACGGCACAGTTAAAACTGACCATATTCTGTTTATCGCTTCTGGGGCATTCCACCTATCCAAGCCATCCGATTTGATTCCAGAACTTCAGGGCCGCCTTCCGATCCGAGTGGAACTTAATGCTCTGACTCCGGATGATTTCCGTAGAATACTTGAAGAACCTAATGCCTCTTTGACCGAGCAATACAAGGCATTGCTTAAAACTGAAGGGGTTGACGTAGTATTCACTGACGAAGGGATCAGCCGGGTTGCGGAACTGGCCTTTGAAGTAAACGAAAGCACTGAAAACATTGGTGCTCGTCGACTTCATACGATGATGGAACGTTTGCTGGAAGAGCTTTCTTTCTCAGCATCCGATTGCAATGGCCAGACAATCACTGTTGATAAAGCCTTTGTTGACCAGCAGTTAAATGAACTGAGCCAGGACGAAGACCTGAGCCACTACATTCTGTAACCGGAGCTAACTATGTCGCAAGCCCCATTACCTAGTCAGATAAAGCTACATAAGAAATCCCGTACCTTAGAGCTAACCTATGGTGATGATTCTTTTGAGCTATCCGCTGAATACCTCAGGGTTTATTCCCCTTCTGCCGAGGTTCGGGGGCATGGCATTGGTAACGGGGTTCTCCAGACAGGTAAAAAACTGGTTGGGATTAAAGAATTAATTCCAACCGGCAACTATGCGCTAAAGATCGTGTTTGATGATGGCCATGATAGTGGACTTTACACCTGGGATTGCCTTCATGATCTGGCATATAACTTCCAACACTACTGGTCTAAATACCTTCAGGATATCGAAGCCGCAGGAGCCAGCCGCGACGGTGGGCTGATCGCGAAAGGTTAATACCAAACTAACAAAAGCCCCGTTGTGACGGCAATGCTGTTCTCTTAAAAGGTTTATGGGTCATTCCCGCGAAGGCGGGAATCCATGGTTTTGGGGTTTTTCATAGTGGGTCCCTGCTTTCGCAGGGATGACTTCATCGATAAATTGTCTTAAATGAACAGCATTGCCGTTTTGGCGGGGCTTTTTTACATCGATCTTTATTAGGTATATTTTTCTTCTTTCAACCTAATCCAACAGAATTCTTAACCTCGAAGCACAAGCTAAAACCAATAGCGCAGGCCGTCTCGAAATTCATCACTCGAACGCAGACAACTAAAGCTTATAAGAGTAAAATCAGCTCATCTTTAGATTTTTCAGGATTCGTACAATGTCTGACCAGAACAACAACGGCACAACTCACTTTGGATACGAAGATGTCCGTAAAGAGGACAAAGTGAAACGCGTCGCCGACGTTTTCCACAGCGTTGCTGGTAAATATGACCTGATGAATGATCTGATGTCCGGTGGTGTTCATCGCCTTTGGAAACGCATCACTATCGAACAAAGTGGCGTTCGCACAGGTAATACCGTTCTGGATATTGCCGGTGGCACAGGCGATCTGACCATGCGCTTCTCCCGATTGGTTGGGCCATCAGGTAAAGTTGTACTGGCAGATATTAACGACTCCATGCTAAAAGTCGGTCGCGATAAGCTGCTGGATAAAGGTGTAACCGGTAATGTCGAATTTGTTCAGGCAAATGCTGAATGCCTGCCATTTCCGGACAATACGTTTGATGTAATCACCATCGCATTCGGCCTTCGTAATGTGACGGATAAGGATGCAGCGCTTCGTTCTATGGCCCGTGTTCTTAAGCCAGGCGGTAAACTGATGGTTCTGGAATTTTCTAAAACCAACAATCCACTGCTGACAAAAGCTTACGATTTCTATTCTTTCAATATCCTTCCTCAGATGGGTTCTGCAATTGCAGGAGATGCAGACAGCTACCGCTACCTTGCGGAATCAATTCGCATGCACCCTGATCAGGAAACCTTGAAAGGTATGATGCAGGAAGCCGGCCTGACAAATTGCAAATATCAGAACATGACAGGCGGCATCGTCGCTCTGCATACTGGCATCAAACCTTAAGGAAGTTAGTTTAATGATTGAAATGCTGCAGGCCTCATTTTTCACGACAGCAGAAGAGATCTGTAACCAACTCATTAAGCGAGATCCTGTCACCCAACACAACCTGGGCTTACTCAGCGGCAAGGTCATTGCAATAGAATGTACACTGCCGCAACTCACTTTATATATGTTACCTAACGTGGATGGTCTGCAGATTCAGTCAACATTCCACGACAGCCCCGATACCACGCTCAAAGGCAGCATTACTGATTTCATTCAGTTATTAACTGCGAGTGATAAATCCTCCGCCATGTTTGGCAAAACAATTCAGGTCAGTGGCGACAGCACTCTGGCCACTCGTTTTCAGGAAATTCTGGCGGATGCACGAATCGACTGGGAAGAGATGATGGCAAACATAGTCGGAGACTTGCCTGCCCATCAGTTAGCCCTCTACACCGCCTGGAAAGCACAGTGGTATAAAAACACCGGTGAAAGCCTGTTACAGAGTCTGGATGAGTATATAAAAGAGGAAGCCAGACTGATTCCAACCCGACCTGAAACGGAAATGTTCTATAAAGAGATTGAATCTCTGAATGAAAGGGTTGAAAGGTTGGCGGCTAAAATCGCAGCCAAAACACCGATTAAAACGGCTTAACCACAACAATCAGGATCGGGATAAAAATCAGCAGGGGCAATTCGTTAAACAAACGAAAATAGCGCCCACTCTTATCCAACTGACCCGCGCGCATTTTATTCAGATAGGCTTTACACCAATGATGGTAGCCAATTAACAGCACCACAAAAAACAGCTTTGCGTGCAGCCACCCTCCGCTAAAGCCATAACCAAACCACAGCCACACACCGAGCCCTAAAGTGAAGAGTGCCATAATGGACATAAAGCCATAAAGCTTACCCGCCATAATCTCCAGACGGGCCACGTCCTGACCTGCTTCCCTACCTTCAACGTAATGAACAAAAATACGCGGCAGATAAAAGATGCCCGCCATCCAACTGGTCATCGCAAGAATGTGAAAGGTTTTAATCCAAAGCATCAGTTTTCCTTAATAACCCAAGAGTGGATAGAGCTCGCCGTTCTTTACGGACTTAGCAGCTGATTGGATTGTACCGTCTTTCTGCCAGCCCCGAAGCAGTTTTTGCAGCAGGGGCATGACTTCATCCTCAGGCATGCCAGCTCTGATGTCATCATGATAAAGAGCTTTCAAAAGCAAATAGTCCAAACCACTTAACAGGCTCTCTGGCGTTTTATCATTAAATATTGAGGGATAAGCTTTCTCAGAATCATTCGGCAAACCCAACACCTGGGTAATTTCCTCTACAATGCAACTAACCAGTTTGCCGTGCATACGCGCCTGATCCACCGGAATAATGACGACAGCCTTCTGAATCTCATAATGGCCATTAACACTGAAATTGGCCATGCAAACTGCACCATGTACATGTTGAATGGCATTCGGCCCGAACTCCTTACCAACCTGCTCTTTCCATGCCTGCTGACGCGTAAAAATAATCTTTAGGTTGGCTCGGTTTTCTCGCTCGGTAAGACTTATCTGCTGCCCGGTAATACCTATTAAGTGCTTAATGTGCATTTTAACCAATCCGGTATGAATATCCTGATCAGCTACCTGATGATCAATCCAGACCTTTACCGGTTTATGCCATTTACGAACAAAACTGCCCTGCAAGCTATATTCATTGCGCAAGGCCACTTCTGTAAATGCTTTAGAAATGAAGCCAGGGCTCTGCCAGCGCTCTTGTTCAGCCAACAAGGGGGTTGAGGACAATGCAATGATAAAGAGAACTAACCTTAGCAAGGGAGCTACTCAGCTTCGGTAGTTACAGCAATCAAGTCACCCAGTTCTACCTGAAGCTTATCCCCAGGCAGAACAGGCCCAACGCCTGCTGGAGTACCCGTCAGAACAACATCCCCAGGCAATAAAGTGAAGAACTGGCTGATATAGCTGATCAAAGGCAACACCTGGTTGAGCATATGAGAACTGTTACCATGCTGGCGTACCTCTCCATTGACTGTCAGTTTAATTTCAACGTCCTGTAGATCCGCAATTTGATCCCGTTTAACAAAACCAGACAAAGGACATGAACCATCAAACGCCTTAGCTTTCTCCCAGGGGTGGCCTTTTTCTTTCAATTTGCTTTGAAGATCTCTCAGCGTGAGATCTAATCCAAGACCAACACCCGCGATGGCTTTAGCCGCTTCAGATTCGTTTGAACTGGATAAGGTTTCACCAATCAAAATAGACATTTCCGTCTCAAAGTGAACACTTCCTAACCCTTCAGGCACCTTGAATGGAAGAGCCAAATCAACAACACTTGTTGCGGGCTTAATAAATAACATCGGCTCAGTTGGGATTGGGTTGTTAAGCTCCGCAGCATGATCAGCATAATTACGCCCAACGCAAACAACCTTACCCAGAGGTAAATCTAAATCTGTACCATCCTGAAATCGATGTTGGTAACCCATTTCAACTCCACCTTCACAAATAAAAAAACAGAAACCGAGATGTTACCCCGCACAGGATGGCTGAGCCAGTACAGCTCGTGTTTTAAAATGTAAGACCATTGCTGTAGAGAAAGTCATGCTGAGCACCACCAGCGAACCAATCACAACGCCATCCCACTGCTGCCATTGCCAGAACGGGTCCAGATACAAACCACCCGTGCTCGCCCCCACATAATAGAACACCAGATATATAGAAGATGCCGTAGCTTTGGAATGCAGCGCATTTCGACTAACCCAGCTGCTGGCACTGGAATGTGCCGTAAAGAAGCCAAAAGCATTAATTAAAAAACCAATGACTATAGCCAGGACTGTTCCCTGCAACGTGAGTAAAGTACCCACCATGAGACAGGAAATACCTGCTGCGATCACTATAGGCTGAGGTATAAAACTCGAAATGCGGCCTGAGATAAACGAGCCAAACGTACCGCCCAGATAGGTCAGGAATAACATTCCCAGAAAGCTTGCAGGCAAGTTATGCGGTTCTGCAGCCAACATAAATGTGGCGTAACTGTACTGATTCAAAAAGATAAAAAAGTTAAAGCCGCCGATGAGGTATGCCATTAACAACAAAGGGTTATGCAAATGATCCAGCATATCTTTTGCCATCTGACTCGGTTTGAAAGGCTTAGCGTTAAAGTTTTCCGAAGCTGGAAGAAGCCATACAAACACAGCCAGACAGATAAAACCGATCAGGCTCATACATAAGAATGTTTCCTGCCACCCCAGCCATTCACCAATAAAACCACCAATCAAACGACCGCCAATGCCTCCCAGTGAATTAGCACTGATATAGATACCTACTGCAGCAACTAAAGCGGGTTTACTGAATTCATCCCCCATATACGCAATAGCCATAGCTGGCAAACCCGCAAGGAAAAACCCCTGCAAAGCCCTGAGAACTAGCAACTGCTCAAAAGAGCTTACCTGCGACAGAGAAAAAGTCGTGAAAACCACACCGCACATGGTGATAACCATTAGCAGGTTACGCCCCAGAACATCCGACAAAGGGCCAAAGATAAGCAGAGATAACCCGAGAGTCAGTGTTGTCACTGTACAACTCAATCCGACCTCGAGAGTCCCTAACTGATACTGCTCGGCCAACATCGGCAGTAGAGGCTGAATCACATAGACGTTGGAAAAAATCATGAACGAGCCCAAGCATAAAGCCAGCGTTGCTCGCCAGTACTGTGGTGAAGAAAGCTCTATCACATTATTTCCCCGAACTTGAATTGCGGAGAAAGATAACAACGCACCAATAATAATTAAAATATATACTTCTTATTATATTTATAATAAATATTGATCATGGATACTAAACAACTTCGCTACTTCAAAGCCGTTGCTGATCATCTGAGCTTCACAAAGGCCGCTAAACAGCTGCATATTGCGCAACCCGCTCTAAGTATGGCCGTACAAAAGCTTGAAGCCGAGCTGGAACTGACCCTACTTCACCGAAAGGATCGTAAGGTCAGCCTCACTGATGAGGGCAAACATCTGTACAGGCATGCGGCTAAAATCATGCAAGCCACTGAAGATGCTTTATTAGAGATGCAGGAACTGAAAGGGTTGCTCAAAGGCGAAGTTCGGGTTGGCATTCCCAGTATGCTGGGTTCCTATTATTTCCCGCCTATTCTCATGGCATTTCGACATCGGTATCCGCAGCTTACCCTGACAGTCATTGACCGCGGTGCGGATGAGTTACAAAAGCTTCTGGAAGCCGGAGAACTGGATCTGGCCGTAATCGTAGATCAATTTACTCCTGATTCTCTCCAATCCAGTGTTTTTCTTAGAGAGCAGATGATGGTGATTTGCCCGAAAGAACATTCTTTCGCAGCACTTGAAAGCATTGAATACGAGCAACTGTTCTCTGAAGAACTGGTTATGTTCAACACCGGCTTTTTTCATCGAAATGTTGTTGATCGTTTATCTGCTGAAGCCGGTATCAAACCTCAAATCAGCTTTGAAACTAACTTACTTCCCTTAATTAAATCGATCGTGAAACAGGGCTTTGCTATTTCCACTCTAATGAAAATGGTGATCGAGGATGAGCCTGAGTTGATAGCGCGCCCTTTCACCAAACCGGTCTGGCTGGATCTTTCAATCGCATGGCGTAAAGACGGATATCTGTCAAAGGCAAACAGAACTTTTGTAGATTTCGTGCTCGAACAAAGCGGCAATACGCCACGATAAGCTTTCAACTTGCAGCCATCTGCAATTATCTCTATGATTCGCGCAAATTTCAGGAGAACAAATAATGTTGAATGTTAACGAATACTTCGACGGTACAGTTAAATCAATCGGTTTTGAAAACAGCGAAGGCAAAGTAACTGCTGGCGTAATGGCACCAGGTGAATACGAGTTCGGCACCAGTGAAGACGAACTGATGAAAGTAACCAGTGGTGAGCTGATCGTGAAACTTCCAGGAAGCGATGAATTTCAATCGTTCCCATCTGGCACAGAATTTAAAGTTGCAGCCAACCAAAGCTTCCAGCTGAAAGTTGAACAGGCTACTGCTTACCTGTGTTTCTACGGCTAAGGCCATTTAGGAGCGGATTCTAACCGCTCCTGACTCTTCACATATCTAAAATCCAATCCCCTTCAACTTCAGTTGAATATTTTTCCGCCAAATCCGGTGGAACATTCATCCTTTTCAACTTTCCATGTGCTAATATTCGCGCTTTCATTTTTTAGCGATTAATCCTGTGGTACTTCCCTACTGGCGCCAAAGCCCTTAGAGAAGCAAAGATCACGCAAATAAAGAGCTGCACACCATGAGTCAAACAACCTCTCTTGATAAAAGCAAAATCAAGATTTTGTTGCTGGAAGGCGTTCACCAGTCTGCTGTGGACACTTTTAATCAGAATGGTTACACCAACATTGAGTTTCTGACTGGCTCCCTGCCAGAAGAAGAGCTGATCGAGCGCGTTAAAGATGTTCACTTCATCGGTATTCGCTCGCGTACTCAGCTGACTCCACAGGTGTTTGAAGCAGCTAAGAAGCTGGTTGCGGTGGGTTGTTTCTGTATCGGTACCAATCAGGTTGATCTGGAAGCAGCCACCATGAACGGTGTAGCCGTATTTAACGCTCCGTTCTCTAACACACGATCTGTTGCAGAGCTGGTTATCGCAGAAGCGATTCTGTTGCTGCGTGGTGTTGCTGAGAAAAACGCGAAAGCTCACCGTGGTGAGTGGCAGAAGTCTGCTAAGAACTCTTACGAAATCCGTGGTAAAAAGCTGGGTATCGTGGGTTATGGCAGCATCGGTTCTCAATTGAGTGTTATTGCTGAATCTCTGGGCATGGACGTTTACTTCTACGACGTAGTAACCAAACTGCCTCTGGGTAACGCAACTCAGGTGGGTTCTATGAAAGAACTGCTGAACATGAGTGACATCGTTTCTCTGCATGTTCCAGAAACGCCATCGACAAAAGATATGATGGGTGAAGCTCAGTTCAACGAGATGAAACAGGGCTCTATCTTCCTGAACGCAGCTCGCGGCACTGTTGTAGTTATCGATGAACTGTGTAAAGCACTGGATTCTGGTCGCCTGTTGGGTGCAGCTGTGGACGTATTCCCAGTTGAGCCACGCACCAACAATGACGAGTTCATTTCACCTCTGCGTGAATACGACAACGTTATCCTGACTCCGCATGTAGGTGGTTCTACTATGGAAGCGCAGGAGAACATCGGTTACGAAGTATCTGAGAAGCTGATCAAGTACAGTGACAACGGATCTTCTATTACCTCTGTTAACTTCCCAGAAGTTGCACTGCCAGAGCATCCGGATGTACACCGTCTGCTTCACGTTCATAGCAACGTTCCTGGTGTACTTTCTGCAATCAACAATGTGTTCTCTGAGAACAGCATTAACATCAGCGGTCAGTACCTACAGACTAACGAGAAAGTGGGTTATGTAGTGGTTGATGTAGACGCAGACTGCTCTGCCGTCGCTCTACAGAACCTTAAACAAATTGAAGGCACTATCCGCTGCCGTCGTTTGTTCTGATTATTGACTTAGACAATCGTCATAAAAGGCCGCTAAATGCGGCCTTTTTGCGTTCAAAGTAGTTCAAATTTCACACTAATTATCTACACTTACTGAATCCCTTATAATTTAGGTGAATTCACAGTAAGGGCATTTATCTATCACTCCTGATTTATGTAGTTCGGGCTGGTTATATGAAATTTGGACTTCGCTCCAAGCTGTTAATCATTATCGGTACCTTAATCGGAATCAGTCTGGCTGATTTCCTTCTTATATCCATTACCCAAAATAAAGCCTCTGAGCGTTTAGAATGGGTTACTCATACCCAGCAAGTAATCAATGAGAGTGAGGCGTTTCTTGGCTATTTACGTGATGCTGAAACAGGACAAAGGGGCTACCTGCTTACCCTGACTACCGATTATCTTGAGCCCTATCATAACGGCGTAAAAGCCTCTCGACAGAGTCTGGATACTCTAAGCGAACTTACCCGTGACAACCCGGCCCAACAGGCTCTTCTCTCTGACATTTCCAGATTGATGGATGCAAAATTTTTAGAGCTATCTGAGACAATTGGTTACGCCAGCCTGGGAGATACCGCAAAGGCATTGGAGATTGTCAAAAGTGATCTGGGTAAAGAGCTCATGGATCAGATCCGAATATTGGTTGATGAGTTTATAACCCATGAGCACCATCTCCTTGAAGAACGGACCCGTTCTTATGAAGAGCACAACAGTATACTTAAACACCTCCTGGTCCTTGAGGTAAGCATTTTCCTGGTGATATTGGTTTTCAGAGTTATGGTGATTTCTGGTGTATGGGGAGATAGAAGGATGGCGTATCCTGTTG
>JBMYLM010000051.1:0-20144 GCA_049596335.1 Neptuniibacter sp. | reverse complement strand
ACCGCCATCAAATTTATGTATTAAAGCCTCGTTCCACAGCGGGGCTTTTTTGTGCACGAGATTCAATAGGGATGAGAAGCCGAGAAGAGGGTTTGAGCCGAGCAAAGCGAGACAGTGTCTGCTTCTTTTTGCCATGAGCTATACTCACCCTTTTTAGGCAGGTTCGTATATCATTGTGTCCGTCGATAGAGAGATGAATTTGAGTAACATGAAAAGGTTTTTAACAATCCTAAAGATCTATTGGTTACTTCTTACAATTATAGTTCTCACTCCTATTACGATTTTGTCTTTGTATCCCCTCGATCATCTATCCGCAGCTCCCGGTAGTGACAAACTTCACCACTTTATCGCCTATGCTGCTCTGGCTTTCCCAGTGGCTTGCGCCAGACCTAAACGCTGGCTTGTGATTGTTGCTGGTTTTTTGGCATACAGTGGAGTAATTGAACTGATACAACCGTATGTAAACCGTTATGGTGAATGGCTGGATCTCGGTGCGAACGCTTTTGGTCTCTTAGTAGGTGTGCTGGTGGCATATATAGTGACTACTGTAGCTGGAATAAATTCAGGCTCTGAGAAATGATAATGTACATTTTTACTGCTGTTATTTTCTTGTCATTCCTTTAAATGTGTTTATGTGATGTGTAATGGGTTGTTCCGGAAGGTCGCGACCAGATATAGATCAGTGCACATGCGATGGAAGCAGCAATTGAGATTTTCCAGATAAAGTCGAATGTTATAAAGAACAGCGGATAGCTTACCGTTATGAGCATGACTACTGATGCGAGGACTTTGATTCTTAGCGGAATCTCTCCATTTTCTTCCCACTTTCGAATCGCGTTACCTACCACGGGGTGGTTTCTCAGGTAGTTATGCATGGTTGTAGAGCTTTTCGAAAAACAGAACGCAGCAAGCAACACAAAACAAGTGGTGGGCAGTACCGGAAGGAAGGCCCCAATGATTCCAAGAGTCAAACTTATAAAGCCTGCCAGCAAATAGATTGTTCTGATTATTTGTTTGCTCATTGCTTTTCGCTCATTCAGACATTTATTTAAGCATAGACTGTCTGAAGGAAACTAAAACTGGATAGACCTATCAGTACGTTGCATTTTTAAAACAGTTTCAATGAATAAGTTAGTTTTTAGTGCACACTAATGAATGTAGGGTGGGCATGTGAAGCACAATATCCCATAGGTTGATGATCATGCTATTCGATCAGGTTCTTAGTTCAACAGCGATACCTGGATTGAGACGTCATCTGAGTTATTTGCTGTTGGCAAAATTTGATCATGAGCAAAGTTGGTTCAAATTTAATTTTTCTCTGAAACATTATGATGCGCCTGCTCTATTTTTGTGCGCACCCTTTTTGTGCGCACTGTTTTTATGCGCAACCCCGTCATTTCTTATTTTTCATGTTGAGAAAATGTTATTCAGGATACTGAGGGTGAACAGAAGGTTTTTTTTATTAGATAAATCTGAATAAATTAGCACAGCGCAGGCCCGCCAGTCTGGCGTCTTTTAATCGTTTAGAGAGATTTGATTGAATCCAGAACGTACATTCAACTTCTGTTGATTGATGGTGCTTTTGGCTTGCCTTTTGCTTTATAACTTCTTGTAGGGCACTTTTTAACAGCGGTACTAGGGTTTTTTGGTCAATCTATACGGATGAAATAATTTCGTAACGGCCAATGGTTACTAGGTATAGAAGGTTTAAGTTTGTGAGTGTTAATAGTAAAGACAATGGGGTTATTAACTTTCGTTGAAAGTTAGGGAATGACTATGAAGATTAAAACGAAAATGATTTTGGGAAGTTGTTTACTTGTTCTGCTGCCTGGCATTTTGATCGGTGCATTGATTGGGGTTTCCGTATCAAAATCGTCTTCTCATGCTTTGGAAGAGTCTGCTGCTAAAGAGCTTCTGGCTGTTCGAGAGGTTACTCGACAATCGATCGAAATATACTTTCAAGGTGTCGAAAATCAGATTATTAACATGAGCCAATCTAATGAATCCGTGGCTGCTATGTCTGATTTTTCCCATGCTTTTGGATCGTACTTTAAGGGAAAAAACGCTAAAAATTTCGACGAAAAAAAACAAAACGTCAAATCGTTTTATGAACAGCAATTCAATAAACGTTTTATCGAGCTGAATAACGGTAAAAGCTCTGATATTGATGGGCTATTCGATCAGCTAAGTAACACAACAGTCGTTCTGCAAAACAGTTATATTGCTGATAACCCCAACCCGCTGGGTGAAAAAGATAAACTCATGCAAGCCGGGAAAGTGCATTACGATAGAACTCACGCAAAATACCACCCGTTCTTCCGTGATGTGCTTCAGCGCTTTGGTTACTACGACATATTCCTGGTCAGTGCTGAAACAGGACACATCGTTTACTCGGTCTTTAAAGAACTGGATTACGCCACCTCGCTTGTAGATGGCCCATACGCGAACAGCGGCATTGCTGATGCCTATCGCGCGGCGCTTAAACAGCCTCGTGGTAATGCTGTGATAACAGATTTTGATCCTTATTTACCTTCTTATGATGCTCATGCTGCATTCACTGCGGCTCCCATTTACAGGGGTGAAAAACTGTTGGGGGTTCTGATTTTTCAGCTACCTGTTGATGAAATTGATGTCATCATGACTCATGAACAGAAGTGGAAAAATGTAGGCTTAGGAAACAGCGGAGAAACTTATCTGGTGTCTGAAGATGGCACCATGAGAAGCAACCGACGTGCTTTCGTAGAAGACCCGGATAACTATTTGCAGGACATGCGTGAATTGGGCCTGGATGAAAATACGGTTCAAAAAATAAAAGCGAATGGTAACAGTATGGGTATCCAACCAGTGGATACTGAAGGATTCCGTGCCGCACTAGCGGGCGAGTCTGGGGTAAAGGTCTTTGAGAATTACCGCGGCGTACCGGTAATGTCGGCATTCTCTCCGGTAGATATCGCCGGACTTAATTGGGTGCTAATGAGTGAAATAGAAGAAGCCGAGGCTACCGCTTCAGTTTCCGCTATTCAGGCAAGCATGCTAACTACATTACTTATATCTGTTGTCTGTCTCGCAGCACTTGCTGCAGTTCTTGGTATCATCTTTTCCAGGGTTGTCGTTAATCCTATAAACGAAACGGTAAATATGGTGCGGGACATTGCCGAAGGAGAAGGGGATCTGAGACAACGTCTGCCACACAAAGGTAATTCTGAGCTAGATGAATTAGCGCTCTGGTTTAACCGGTTTATGGATGATTTGCAGAAAATCATCGGAGAAATTCAGACATCCTCTACACTGCTTGCAACTGCATCTACAGAACTTGCCCACAACGCACAAGAGACAGGCCTTCAATCGCAAGATCAGGTGAATAAAAGCACTGAGGTTGCAACCAGCACCAACCAGCTGTCAGCAGCCATTCGTGAGGTTGCTATGAACACGCAAACGGCGGATGAGTTGTCTAAAGCGGCTCAGGATGGCGCTGAACAAGGCAGTAATATGATTGTGAGTTCTGCCTCGTCTATTGATGGTCTTGCGGGCGAAATCAGTAAATCTGCAAATGTCATAAACCAGCTGCGACAGGATGTATCAAATATTGAGACAGTTTTGGATGTGATCGAAGAAATTGCGGACCAGACTAACTTACTGGCATTGAATGCGGCGATAGAAGCAGCAAGAGCAGGGGAGCAGGGTCGCGGTTTCTCCGTAGTAGCTGATGAAGTAAGAACCCTGGCATCCCGTACACGTAGCTCTACCGATGAAATCAAGCAGATGATTGAAGTCTTGCAAAAGGGTGCGGAGAAAGCTGTAGCCGTAATGATGGCCAGCCAGGAAACAGCTAACGGCTGTGTTGAGCAAAGTGAGTCAGTGAAAGCGAACTTTGCATTCATACGCGAAAGTGTGGATCAAATGACGGACATGATGTCGCAGATTTCAGCTTCTACTGAAGAACAAAGTGCTGCGGTTGAGGAAGTGAACAGAAATATTTCTGAAATGACAGACGGTATGCACGTTACCGCTCAGGGTGCAGAACAGTCTTTGGCGGCGGCTAATGAGCTGGCAACAATATCTGATCAGATGCAAGCTCTGAGTGGCCGTTACAAGGTTTAAGGCCTAAGGCCTAAGGCCTAAGGCCTCTCGCAATAAAAAGCCCGCCTTCTAAGATGTCGAATATGAACACCTTAGAAGGCGGGCTTTGTTTACTGTTTTAGGCAAAGCCTGAAAAGTAAAGGGACAGCTGTTTTAACAGGTTAAAAAAAGGCCCCAACCGGGGCCTAAGAAATCACTAGCTAGGGCCATAAGTCCGGAAGGAACAACCGAAACTAAACTAGTGAGCGTTTTCGTTTTGCGTCCAGCTTTGTTGGTGTGGCTTCTATGCTGTTATCGGTCGTTTTTGGTTCCCTGATCGGGCAGTTATATAACCAGACGCTTCTGCCGTTGGTTGTTGGTTTTTTACTCTTATCGATTTGCTCCTATGCCGTCACTCGTTGGGCCGCTCGTCATAATCAAGGCGAATAGCTCCTCCCTGATAAAAATATCCTCTGATTGAAATTGTCATTTTCTTTGGCTGTTTATGTAAGTAAACAGCCTCTCAATCCCTCGTAATTCTTAGCTTTAATGGTTTCTGAAATCTTTTGTCAGTAAAACTGGTGGGTTTTGTCATTGGCGGATCATGCCCTTTGAACCAAGCTTAATAAAACCAATAAAGCTTAGCTGGACCAGCAAAAAAGTTCAGCGGAACTATCAGTATTACCCTCCAAGAACTGGTAGTCATAACAAGAATGATGAGGATGATGTAATGCCAGAATATAAAGCGCCACTTCGTGACATGGATTTTGTACTGAACGAAGTATTGAATGCAGAGCAGCACTATCAGAGCCTGCCTGGGTGCGAAGATGCGACTCCGGATATGGTGTCTGCGATCATGGAAGAGGGTGCTAAATTTGCGGAGCGAGTTCTTTCACCATTGAATCAGATTGGCGACCAGCAGGGCTGCCAGTGGAGTGATGGTGCCGTAACAACTCCGGAAGGATTTAAAGAAGCCTATCAGCAGTTTGTTGAAGGTGGTTGGCCATCGCTGGCTCATGAAGAGGAGTGGGGTGGTCAGGGCTTGCCTGAATCCATCGGTATCATCATCAACGAAATGGTGGGTACAGCCAACTGGTCCTGGAGTATGTATCCGGGTCTGAGTCATGGTGCGATGAATACGCTGGATGCTCACGGCACCGATGAGCAGAAAGAAACTTATCTGACCAAATTGGTATCTGGTGAGTGGACCGGCACGATGTGCCTGACTGAGCCTCACTGTGGTACCGATCTGGGTATGCTACGAACTAAAGCAGAGCCTCAGGAAGATGGCAGCTACAAACTAAGCGGTACCAAAATCTTCATCTCGGCTGGTGATCACGATATGGCAGACAACATTGTGCATATCGTACTTGCACGTCTCCCGGATGCACCTGAAGGAACCAAAGGGATCTCACTGTTTATTGTGCCTAAACATCTTCCACAGTCTCTGGGTGAGAACAACGGTGTGTCCTGCGGTTCGCTTGAGCACAAGATGGGTATTCACGGTAACGCAACTTGTGTCATGAACTTTGATGATGCAACGGGCTATCTGATTGGCCCGCCAAACAAAGGTCTGAACTGCATGTTCACCTTTATGAATACTGCACGTCTGGGTACCGCATTGCAGGGCCTGGCTCATGCCGAGTGGGGTTTTCAGAACTCTCTGGTCTACGCAAAAGATCGTTTGCAGATGCGTTCGCTGAATGGTCCTGCAAGCCCGGATAAACCTGCCGACCCAATCATTGTTCACCCTGAAGTGCGTAAGATGTTGCTGACCCAGAAAGCCTTTGCAGAGGGTGGTCGGGCATTAATCTATTACTGTGCTCAACTCGTAGACCAGGTGAAACTGGCAGAAGGTGAGGAAAAAGAGAAAGCCGATGCGCTGCTCGCATTCCTGACACCAATCGCCAAAGCCTTCCTGACTGAAGTGGGTTTCGAATCCGCTAACCACGGTTTGCAGGTCTTTGGTGGTCACGGTTTTATCTCCGAATGGGGTATGGAGCAAAACGTACGTGATAGCCGCATATCAATGTTGTATGAGGGCACCACTCAGATTCAGGCGCTGGACCTGTTAGGTCGAAAAGTGCTGATGTCTCAGGGTGAGTCTTTGAAAGGTTTTACTAAAATCGTACACAAGTTCTGTCAGGCTGAATCAGATAACACTGAACTGCAGGCGTTCATCAAACCTCTGGTTGAACTGAACAAAGAGTGGGGTGAACTCACTATGCAGATCGGTATGAAAGCAATGCAGAACCGCGATGAAGTGGGGGCTGCTTCGGTGGATTACCTGATGTATTCCGGCTATGTGGTGCTGGGTTATTTCTGGGCACTAATGGTAAAAGTGGCTCAGGAAAAACTGGCTGCAGGCGAGGGTGATCAGGCGTTCTACGAAGCCAAACTGGCAACCGCTAAATTCTACTTCGAACGCATCCTGCCGCGCACACGTTCTCTGGTGGTAACTATGCAGTCAGGCTCAGATAACCTGATGGCACTGGATCAAGAGAAGTTTGCGTTTTAGGGCGGCCGTATGAAAAGAGTTCTGAACAACCCAGTAGGCCGCACAATGTTGCGCGGCCTGCTCAAACTGAACGCCAAACGTTATCAACTTAAAAATAAAAACAGTTCCGGGAGTACACAAATGGCTGATATGAATTCAATCTTTACCGAAATGAAAAGTCGCTTTAATGCAGACGCTGCAGCGGGCACAGATGCAGTGTTCCAGTATGAAATCAGTGACGGTGGTGAATGGTTTGTAACTGTACAGGACGGCAGTTGCGAAGTGACAGAAGGTAGTAATGATGATGCGACCGTTACCCTGCGAATGGACACTGAAACTCTGGAAGAAGTAATGTCAGGAGAAACTGATGGCATGCAGGCGTTTATGAGTGGCCGTATCCAGGCAGATGGCGATATTATGCTGGCAACTAAACTGGCTGCGATTTTTCCTGTAGCCTAAAATTTATTACAACAGATAAATTTGAACCTTCAGGTTCTCTATAAGAATAACTATTGAGGAGCCCACGATGGTGCAGCAGCTACCTGCCGCGGATACTATTCCGGCTGATATAAATTCATATGGCTTTCAGACCGTACCTGATGTCCTGCGGTACAGTGTTGAAAAATATGCAGCGCGCCCTGCATTCACCAGCTTTGGACGTACCATCGATTACCAGGAGCTGGATGAGTTATCGGATGCGTTTGCAGTCTATCTACAAAAAGAAACCAGTCTTCAGCCCGGTGACCGTGTCGCTATCCAGCTACCCAACCTGATTCAATACCCTATTGTGCTGTTTGGCATTCTCAAAGCGGGGCTGGTGGTTGTGAATACCAATCCACTGTATACCTCAAATGAGATGGAACATCAGTTTTGTGATTCCGGTGCCAAGGCACTGATCATCCACAAAAGCATGGCGCACAAAGCTGAGAAGATATTGCAGAATACTTCCATTGAACATCTGATTGTGACGCAGGTGGGAGATCTGCATGATTTCATTAAGCGTAATCTGCTTAATGCAGCCGTTAAATATCTCAAGAAAATGGAGCCGGATTACAACCTTCCTCAAGCTGTTCCTCTGCGTAAGGCTTTAATGCAGTATGTGGGTGAATCACCCGAAGCAGTTGAGGTAAAAACGGCGGATGTTGCCGTGTTGCAGTACACCGGGGGTACAACTGGCGTGTCCAAGGGTGCGGTACTCACTCATGCAAACCTGATTTCCAATATGCTGCAAGCTGAAGAGCGATTGGTGGTGCCGGGTGTGAACTGGGCCGAAACCGTTATTTCACCGCTGCCTCTTTATCATATCTATGCCTTTACGGTTGCCCAGGTGGTCTCCCTGTTGGGTGGTCACAGCGTGCTTATTCCAAATCCGCGTGATATTCCGGGTTTTGTTAAGGAGATGGGCAAGTGGAATATGAGTACCTTTGTGGGCCTGAACACTCTGTTTGTTGCACTCTGCAATAACGAGGATTTTCCAAATCTGGATTTCAGCAGCCTTAAATTCACCGCATCGGGTGGCATGGCGCTGAATCCATCAACCGCAGCTTTGTGGAAAGAAAAAACCGGCTGCGAAATCATTGAAGGCTACGGTCTGACCGAAACTTCTCCAGCCGTATGCTTTAACGATCCAAACCAGACTCATTTAGGCACTATTGGTAAACCAATGGTACATACCGATCTGCGTCTGATCGGCACAGATGGCGAGGATGTGCCAAATGGTGAGGCGGGTGAACTTTGCGTGAAAGGGCCACAGGTAATGCGTGGTTACTGGCAACGTGAACGCGAAACCAGCTCTGCATTTACAGATGATGGTTACTTCATCACCGGTGATATTGCGACCCGGGATGATGATGGTTATATCCGCATTGTGGATCGTGCCAAAGATATGATTCTGGTTTCCGGCTTCAACGTTTATCCAAACGAAGTTGAAGATGCTCTGACCCTGCACCCGGATATTGTTGAGTGTGCCGCTATTGGTGTACCTGATGATATATCGGGAGAACTAGTGAAAGTCTTTGTTGTATCCAGTAATCCATCTCTTAGCGCAGAAGAAGTGCGCGGATGGTGTAAGGATAAGCTGACCCGCTACAAGGTCCCTAAACAGGTTGAATTTGCACAGGAACTGCCTAAATCCAATGTAGGTAAAGTTCTGCGTCGCATGCTGAGGACACCTGAAACTAAATCTGATGCTGCCTGAATAGCGAGAATATTGCTTATGCCGCTCTCAAAACCCGTTCGCCGTAAAAAGCATCATAATCGTAATGTGATGTGTAATGGCTTCGAACGTGATGATCAGCTATGGGATATTGAAGCAAGAATGACCGATATCAAAGCCTATGATATCGATAACCTTGAGCGAGACGGTTATGTCTCTGCAGGTGAAAACTACCATGATATGAGTATCCGGGTGACCATGGATCGCCGGTTCTTAATTCATGAAGTGGAAGCCTGTATCGACAGCAGCCCGTTTCGCATGTGCCCCAGAATTGCGGATGCCTTTCGGAAGTTAGAAGGTACCCGCATTGGTCCTGGGTGGCTAAGGCAGGCAAAAGAGAAGTTAGGTGGCGTATTAGGCTGTACCCATATGAATGAGTTGTTGCCAGTGGTAGCGACCACCGCCGTACAGACTCTATGGCCTGTGAGCAAAGAGGATGTTCTGGAAACCGGAGCAAAGCTCATGCTCAATAGTTGCCATACCTGGGGGCAGAGCAGTGAGATGGTTAAGACCTACGCGCCGCAATTTTACCAACCTGAAAGTGAAGTGAACGGATGACGGACCTTGTTCTATACACGGTGAACGATGGTATCGCTGAGATTGCGCTGAATCGACCCGATAAGAAAAACGCGATTACCCTGAATATGTACGAACAGGCCGTATCCTATCTGGAGCAGGCCGCTGCGGATGAAAATGTCAGAGTTGTCCTGTTCCGGGGCGAGGGGCAAAGCTTCTGTGCCGGAAACGATATTCAGGATTTCGTTTCAGGCATGGGCGCTCGCGAAAACCTCAAAGGCGTGGTCAGTTTCCTGCATCAAATTGCTACCTACAAAAAACCTCTACTTTCGGCCGTACAGGGCAATGCGGTGGGTATTGGAACCACCATGATGATGCACTGTGATCTGGTGATCGCCTCTGAGGATCTCAAATGCCAGATGCCTTTTGTACATCTGGGTTTGGTTCCTGAAGCCGGAGCGACTTTGATCATCCCTTCGATGTTAGGCCAGAGGCAGGCCTTTGAACTCCTGGTTGAAGGCCGCCCGTTTGGTGCACAAAAAGCACAACAGAGCGGTTTAGTAAATGCGATAGTCGAAGTTGAAACCTATCTCGAGGTTGCCAGAGAAAGAGCGCAAGCGCTGGCTCGTTTACCCAAAGAGGCGGTTCTGGAATCCAAGCGTCTGATGAAAAAGCAGTATCAGGAAAACCTGCTTGCTGTGATTGATGAAGAGCTTGAGGTATTTTACGAGAGACTGTTTTCGGACGAAGCGCGTCAGGCGTTTATGGCTTTTTTACAGAAATCATAAAGGGGCAACAGCCCCTTTTCTGTTTCCCTAACTTATTTATTTTTCAGTGAATATTTCCGTTTATAAGGGAATGTATGTATTTGATTTTTGTTTGAATTTATTTGTTATTGCTTGAATTTACAGGGTTTGTTGACTATCTATATATGTTCGAATAATAAAAAAATACGGGATCAGCTCTGTCATTCATACCCATGAAATATGCTTGGTTGATACTCAGAACACCAAAGAAAATAACTAAAGAAAGACAGTTCGCGCGTATGTTGTTGAAACCTGTTCTGGGGTGAAGGATTTCTCAGATATTTGTAGTTTCATCAAATAGTTGTACCGCTATCAAGGAGGAGTTATTTGATGAGGCCCCCAGAGATTCCCCACCGATTACGAACCTGGCTACTTTTACTGCCTGGTTTGCCGATTATTCTATGGGCCGTTGTAGTCGTGCTTACGGTACTACAAGGCAATGAGCTGGAAAGAACCTTCGATCGGTTCACGCAACAAAATACCCTCCTTTACCGTGATATCCATCAGATGTACACAACGCTTACTGAGCAGCATCTGGCAATGAGCTCTCCAGTTGAACAGATTGAAGAAGAACTCTGGTGGGACAGTTCAGAGCTCTTCCATAAAAAGCTGTCTGAACAACTGGTGTTACTGAGCCATGTAATGGCTGAGATCGAAAAAAAGAATCAACAGATTGGCTTTCCCCCAGAGATTCAAAAGCAGCATCAATCGTTATTATTGGCCTTAGCTGAATATCAATCTCTATTGAGTAAGGTAGAACGCGAAGGTACTCAGGAACTTTCTAAAGCCAGTAATTATATGGTTTCCGCCGGGATAATTTTTATAGAAGTTAATCAACAGTTCTCCGCTTTTCTGGCTCAACTGGGTGTCACAGCTGAAAAGAAATTCAACCTGCTGAAGCAGAGCACAGCGGATAAAAATAATACCATTGCGACCACCGCCACAATCATCGCATTAATGGTTTTGGCAGTATCAATCGCTTTGTATCAGCGTCTTTCGGGTGGCTTCCAACAAATGCTCAGGGTCGCTCGTACAATTCAGGGGCGGGGATATAGGCAGGAAGACTATCATTTCAGCAAAGATGAGATGGGGTATCTGGCCAAAAGGATTTATAAAATGGGCCTGGCTCTGGACGACATGCGGCAAAACCTTGAAGACAGAGTGCATCAGCGCACAGAAGAGTTACAGAAGGTTACTTCTAATCTTGAGGATGAGGTTGAAAAAAGTCATGCCATGGCTGAGCAACTTCGATATCTGGCAGAAACAGATGAGCTCACAGGACTTAATAACCGTCGTTACTTTGTGGAACAGATGGATAAAGAGTGGAAGAGGGCTGTAAGGCATAATCGCAGCCTTGCGCTTCTGATCATCGATGTGGATTTCTTCAAACAGGTTAATGATCGTTATGGCCATCAAATGGGTGATCAATGCTTACGGGTGATCGCAGCTACGCTCAAATTACAGATCCGCAGAAGTTCTGACCTGGTGGCGCGTTTGGGTGGAGAGGAGTTTGCGGTGCTTATTCCTGAAACTGATTTTAAAGAAGCCTGTTCCCGTGCTGAGCAAATGCTGGAACAGGTGGAGCAGATCGAACTGCCGCCAGTGACGCTGGATAGAAAGCTCACTATTTCAATTGGCATTGGACAACTGGAACCCGGCTATAAATCTGTCAATGATTTCATCAATGCGGTTGATAAGGCGCTTTATGTCGCTAAGGATAACGGCCGAAACCGCTACGCTATTGCCAGCTATAGCGATAAAGATAGCAACCAACAGCCCTCGCTTTTCTGACTTTTCATGCTTTATCTGCCAGCAGTAGATGTTGCTGAGCAGGCCTTTCTGCCTTTTTTGGTGTTTTTTGATTGTTTTTGTGTGTTTGTAAACACCTCTGTAAGCCTCTGTTTACGAGGCTTTGTTGCTTAATGCCATTTTTTGTCAGTTATGTAGCTGCTTTTTGTCATTGTTGAATTTTGGTCCGCAACTAGTATTTAAACATAACTAAAAACAACAGCCGGATAAGAAATAGAAGAGGCAGTTATGAAAGTACTGGTCGCTGTAAAGCGTGTCATAGATTACAACGTCAAAGTGCGTGTTAAAGCAGATAGCAGTGATGTTGATCTGGCCAATGTAAAAATGGCCCTGAACCCTTTCTGTGAAATCGCAGTGGAAGAAGCGGTACGTCTTAAAGAGGCGGGCACTGCGGATGAAGTTGTTGTGGTTTCTATTGGTAGCAAAAGCTGTGAAGAGCAGATTCGAACTGCACTGGCACTGGGCGCTGACCGCGGTATACGTATCGAAACTGAAGATGCACCGGATTCACTTTCCGTTGCCAAGCTCTTGGAAAAAGTCGTTGAGAAAGAAGCACCGGGCCTGGTGATTCTGGGTAAACAGGCGATCGATTCAGACAATAACCAGACCGGTCAGATGCTGGCTGCGCTTCTGGATCGTCCACAAGGTACGTTCGCCTCTGAAGTTAAGGTATCGGGTGACAGTGTTCAGGTAACCCGTGAAGTCGATGGCGGCCTGCAAACAGTTGAATTGGCCATGCCAGCCATTGTGACTACAGACCTGCGTCTTAACGAACCCCGTTACGCAGCCCTGCCAAATATCATGAAAGCGAAACGTAAACCTCTGGAAGTACTGAGCCCGGATGATCTGGGTGTCAGTGTCGGCAGTAATCTTACTCTGCTTCGCGTAGAACCACCTGCAGAACGTCAGGCAGGTATTAAGGTCGGCTCGGTGGATGAGCTGGTAGAGAAACTGCGCAACGAAGCCAAAGTGATTTAAGGAGGTTGAGTGATGACTACGTTGGTAATAGCTGAACACGATAACAAAGAACTTAAACCAGTTACCTTAAACACACTGGCGGCTGCTCAGGCGATTGGTGGGGATGTTCACCTGCTGGTGGCGGGTAGCGGTTGTGGTGCTGTGGCAGATACAGCGGCACAGATTCCTGCAGTAAGTAAAGTACTCACTGCGGATAGCCCTGCATATGAACATCAGCTGGCAGAAAATGTAAGCAAACTGGTTTTGAGCATTGCTGCAGATTACAGCCACATTCTGGCGTCTGCTACTACAACCGGAAAGAACTTCCTACCACGGGTTGCTGCGCTGCTGGATGTAAACCAGATCTCAGACATTATCTCTGTAGAGGCGGATGATACGTTCAAACGTCCAATCTATGCAGGTAACGCAATTGCCACTGTGCAGTCAGCTGATGCTGTCAAAGTCATTACCGTGCGCGGTACCGCTTTTGATGCGGTTGAACACAGCGGCGGCTCAGCTGAAATCTCCACTGTAGGTGAATCCTGTGATGCGGGTATCTCCAGCTTTGTCGGTGAAGAACTGGCAGAAAGTGATCGTCCGGAACTGACCGCAGCATCCGTAGTCGTGTCCGGTGGTCGCGGTATGGGCAACGGCGAGAACTTTGACCTGCTTTACAAAGTGGCAGACAAACTCGGCGCTGCCGTGGGTGCATCCCGAGCCGCAGTTGACGCAGGTTTTGTCCCTAACGACATGCAGGTAGGTCAGACAGGCAAGATGGTTGCGCCGGACCTGTACATCGCCGTGGGTATCTCCGGTGCCATTCAGCATCTGGCGGGTATGAAGGATTCCAAAATCATTGTTGCGATCAACAAAGATGAAGAAGCCCCAATCTTCCAGGTGGCAGATTATGGTCTGGTAGCAGACCTCTTTGAGGCAGTACCCGAGTTAGAGGGCAAGTTGTAAGCCCTCAATGAATTCCAAAGCGCCTCGTGAAAACGGGGCCAAAAATAAAAATTAGACGGAGCAACTTAGATGCTTTTCGAAGGAAAATCGATTCAGGTTCAGCCGGTCGAAAACGGAATCTACGAAGTGGTTTTTGACCGCAAAGATGATGCCGTTAATAAACTCGACCGTGCCACTACTGCAGAACTGCATGAAGCCGTGGCTGTATTGCACGCGATTGATGACCTGCAGGGCGTGATTTTTACCAGCGCTAAAGAGAGTTTTATTGTCGGTGCCGACATCACCGAGTTCATGGGCTTCTTCACACAGGAAGACGATGTACTGATTGCCGGTTTAATGGAGACCCACGGTCTGTTAAATCATATCGAAGACCTAAAAGCCCCCACCGTTACAGCAATTAATGGACTTTGCCTCGGTGGTGGGTTTGAGGTCGCCCTGGCGACAGATTACAGAGTACTGGGTGATCAGGCCAAAGTGGGCCTGCCTGAAGTGAAACTGGGTATTTTCCCGGGTTGGGGCGGCACCATTCGTCTGCCTCGTCTGATCGGTGTCGATAACGCGAATGAGTGGATCTGCGCAGGTGTAGAGAAACGTGCGGATGCGGCGCTGAAAGATGGCGCGGTTGATGCGGTAGTGACCACAACTCAGGTGCGTGAAGCCGCGCTGGATCTTTTGAAAGGGTGTATTTCCGGTAAGTTTGATTATCAGGCCCGTCGTGATGAGAAGAAGAGCCCGATCAAACTGAATCAGGTTGAGCAGATGATGGCGTTTGAATCCGCTAAAGGTGTAATCGGTGGTAAGGCTGGGCCTCACTATCCAGCGCCAATGGCGGCCCTGAAAACAGTTCAAAAGCACGCCAACCTGCCACGTGAAAAAGCCAACGAAGTGGAAGCAAAAAACTTCGTCAAAGTGGCTAAAACAGATGTCTGCGCATCACTGGTGGGTCTGTTCCTGAAAGATCAGTACGTGAAAAAAGTCAGTAAAAGCTTTGAGAAACAAGCAGAACCTGTTGCCAAGGCTGCCGTACTGGGTGCCGGTATTATGGGCGGCGGTGTTGCGTATCAATCCGCGGTTAAAGGCACGCCAATCCTGATGAAGGATATTAACGAGGGTGCCCTGCAACTGGGTCTGGATGAAGCCACTAAACTGCTGAACAAACGCGTTTCCCGTGGTCGTATGGATGCCATGAAAATGGCAGGCGTACTGAACAAGATCACCCCAACCCTGAACTACGGTGATTTCGGTAACGTTGATCTGGTGGTTGAGGCGGTAGTTGAACATCCAAAAGTTAAGAAAGCCGTTCTCGCAGAAGTAGAAGAACAGCTGCAGGAAGGTGCAATCCTGACCTCCAACACATCAACAATCTCGATTACAGAGCTGGCAACAGCCCTGAAAAAACCTGAAAACTTCTGCGGTATGCACTTCTTTAACCCAGTGCATCAGATGCCGCTGGTTGAGGTTATTCGCGGTGAGAAATCTTCGGAAGCAGCCGTTGCGCGTACCGTCGCTTATGCAAAAGCGATGGGTAAAACCCCAATCGTTGTGAACGACTGCCCAGGCTTCCTGGTTAACCGAATTCTGTTCCCGTACTTCGGCGGCTTTACGGCCCTGATGGAAGATGGCGCAGACTTCAGGCAGATCGACAAAGTGATGGAAGGTTACGGCTGGCCAATGGGCCCTGCGTACCTGCTTGATGTAGTAGGCATCGATACCGCACACCACGCCGATGCCGTGATGGCAGTAGGTTATCCGGATCGTATGAGCCATGAAGGCGAAAATGTGATTGACCGTATGTTCAAACTGGAGCGTTTCGGCCAGAAGAACAACAAAGGTTTCTACCAGTACGAGCTGGACCGCAAAGGTAAACCGAAGAAAATTGTTGATGAAGACGTACCCGCACTGCTGGAAGGCATTGCCAAAGAAAGCCGCGAATTCAGCGATGAAGAGATCGTTGAACGCATGATGATTCCTCTGTGCATCGAAACGGTACGTTGCCTTGAAGATGGCATCGTAGACAGCCCGGCAGAAGCCGATATGGGCCTGATCTACGGTATCGGTTTCCCTCCATTCCGTGGCGGTGTATTCCACTACCTGGACCAGCTTGGCCTTGATAACTTCTGTGCCTTGGCAGCGAAATACGAATCTCTGGGGCCGTTGTATCAGCCAACAGAGAAAATGAAACAGATGGCCGCCGAAGGCGAGACATATCTACCAGCAACTGCACAGGCTTAAGGGGTAAGGCAAATGAACTTAAAACCAAATGACGTAGTAATCGTTGACGGTGTTCGTACCCCGATGGGTAAATCGAAAAACGGCTCGTTCCGCAACGTCCGTGCCGAAGCACTGTCAGCTGCAGTAATGAAAGGCCTGCTGGAACGTAACCCAGCGGTTAAAGCCGGCGAAATCGAAGACATCATGTGGGGCTGTGTAAACCAGACCAAAGAGCAGGGCTTCAATATTGGCCGTAATGCAGCGGTACTGGCAGGCATTCCACATACGGTAGGCGCGCAAACCATCAACCGTTTGTGTGGTTCATCCATGGCAGCACTGCACGCCGCAGCGCAGGCGATTATGACCGGCAACGGCGATATTTTTATCGCCGGTGGTGTGGAGCATATGGGCCACGTATCCATCATGCACGGTGTGGATATCAATCCGGAAATGTCCAAACAGGTGGCAAAAGCCGCCATGATGATGGGCGTAACCGCAGAGATGCTGGGCAAAATGAACGGCATCAGCCGTGAGATGCAGGATGAGTTTGGTGCACGTTCCCATCGTCTGGCACACGAAGCTCATCTAAAAGGCCTGTGGGACAGCGAAATCATCCCGGTAGAAGGTCATGATGAAAATGGCTTTAAATCCCTGCTGGAAGCGGACGAAGTAATCCGTCCGGAAACCACCGTCGAAACTCTGAGTGCGCTGAAACCAGTGTTCGTGCCTAAAGTGGGTACAGTCACCGCAGGTACATCCTCAGCTTTCTCCGATGGCGCATCAGCATTGCTGGTGATGTCAGCAGCCAAAGCAGAAGAGCTGGGCCTGACGCCACGTGCCCGTATTGTGAGCATGGCAGTTGCAGGTTGTGATCCATCCATTATGGGTTACGGCCCGGTACCGGCCACTCAGAAAGCACTGAAACGTGCAGGTCTCTCCATCGACGATATCGACTATGTCGAGCTCAACGAAGCGTTTGCAGCACAAGGCCTCTCTGTCCTAAAAGGCCTGAAACTGCTTGATAAGATGGAAGACAAAGTAAACCTTAAAGGTGGTGCAATCGCACTGGGTCACCCACTGGGCTGCTCCGGTTCCCGTATCACCAACACGCTGATGAACGTACTGGAACAGAACGATGGCACATTAGGTCTGGCGACCATGTGTATAGGTATGGGCCAGGGTATTTCCACCATAATTGAGCGTGTTTAACCCACCCCTAACTCTTTCTTGCAACCCTCGCTTTTAGCTATTGCCCCGCATTTGCGGGGCTTTTTTCTTTCTGATTTATCAGGGATCGTTCTGATATGTTTATCTCGGCAAATCTTTTCGCCCTTAAGGCGAGTCAGGGTATTTGTTTCGGCAAATACCCCAACACCCCAAAGCCGACCCAGCTGCTGGGTTGGCTGCGCCAACTTCCCTGCGAGTTTCAATTTCCCGTGAAAAAACTCGTCACTTTGTTCCTCAGACAGCTTTCACCCTTTAATCACGTGAAATTTCCAATTCTCGGCTGCACAGATGGGCATGTGTAACGTGCCATAGTTTGAGCTATGGCAAGATAAATTATTAAAGGTGAACTATTACTAAAAATAACTAAAAATCAGGCGATAGATTCAGAAAGCACTTTTAACCAACTCACACTCATGTAAGGATTACCCACAGTATCCAAGAGGAAGGCTAATGGCGCTCTACATTATCCCACTGCTGATCATCGTGCTCCTTGTACTGTTTTTGCGCAGAATCAAAAAGCGCAAAAAAACAGGACCGAGTGAAGAAGAGTATTTCGCGAAGGTACTCAAAGACGTTGATCAATCTCAGGAAGAGAAGGGCGAAGCGGTTGAAGAGCCTAGAGAGACAGCCATTCAACCAATTGAGGCCAAAACTCAGACCGAGCAGCCCAAAGAGCTACAACAAGCACAGCCAGTTGAGGTACCAGCACCAACGCCCGTTGAATCTGAACCAGCACCCGCACCAGAACCAGCGACAGCTGTTGAACCAAAGCCTAAACCCGCCCCAGCAAAACCTAAGCAACGCTTCACACCTTCAAACCCACTGATCAAACAGTACGAGACTCACCTGAATCTGGAGATGCTGCGCGCCCAGAATGCCGGTGATGAAGATGCCTACATCGATATCGTGCGAAAGAACTCGGTCTATATGAAAAACTGCACCCTGCTCAACAAAGCTCTAGCAGAGAAGGACAAGGAAAAAGCATTGGCATCACTGAAGAAAATCCGCGAGATGATTCCTAAGGATTTTAGACCGGAATAATGCCGGTTAATTCGCAATGCTGTTCATTTAAGACAATTTATCGATGAAGTCATCCCTGCGAAAGCAGGGATCCAGATCCACTATGAAAAATCCCAAAACCATGGATTCTCGCCTTCGCGGGAATGACCCATAAACCTTTTTAGTGAATAGCATTGCGGTTAATTCGGGCTTTTCTGATAGTAGAAGTTATGACAGGATAGTCGAACACATTTTATTCTTCTCCATGAGGGAGAAGACCCCGGGCAAGGAATGCTGATGAACTTCAAGACACGTAATATCAAATTCATCTCCATTTTTTCTACTCCTGAAGAAGCTAAGGCATATGGAATCAAATTTCTCAGAACGTGAATGGAATGGAGAGTTCTTTTCGCCGGATGATTTCGAAAACAGGTTTTTTGGGACTGTTACTTTTTCTCCTGAAAAGGGAGTCATTCTTTCATATCGAATCGTAGGTTTCGATCTGCCTATAGAGTCAGAGGTTCTTCATGGGGTTTTAGAAACAGGTGAAGCTTGTACTTTAATTGGTACTTTCAATTGTAGTAGGTCTGGTTATAGGTCCTTGCCCGATGTAGGTACCCGGTTCGGAAAATCAGGGTTCTATTTTCTTGTTATAGGTAAATTTCTTGGAGAAGAGGAACTCTTCTCCGAAATTTCATTTTCTTTAACTGGAATGCAGGAGTTTTTTTATCCGAAGGGGTTTAAGGATCAAATCAAATATTCCAATGAACCATTATTCACGGCGGCCACAGGGTATGGGCAATTAGAAGTTACTAATGATGCGAGCTTCAGTATGTTAGGAGCGGATATATCAGCCCAAATACATAATACAAATGATGAAGCTATAGCGGATCTAAAACAGGCAATTGAGGAAATTGACTGCAAACACGATGATTCTTCTTTTATGCTAAGGAAAGAGTTTTCTTACATGGTAAGAATCACTACTCAAGAAGAATGCACGGTGAGTAGTTTGTATGAACATATTACTGATATTAGTAATTTATTTGCTATTTTGATTTTTAGTCCGGTTTATCCAGAATTAATAAAATTAAAGCACGTTGATGGTAATGGTTATTCTTTCAATAGCACTATATATCCATCCATGGCCCTTGAAAGGCGAACTGCAGATCTTTGTCAAAAAGAACGTTCACACTTTTTAATGCCTATAACCAAATCTAACATTGATCTTGAGAGCACCGTTAAGAACTGGTTAAGACTCTCAAAAAAATTCACAACAATTGTTTCGAGCATTCAACATGAAACTGGCTTCAGGAATGAGCATTCAGTCCATGGTGAATTGGTAATGTATGCTACTCAGCTTGAATCAATTGCCCACTCTGCTGGTATTGAGAATTCTAAGAAATATGAATATCCAGTCACTCAATATGGAACCGGTAAGATTGAAAAATCGCTGTCCATGATTTTTTCAAACGCTGGGGAAGCTGATTTTGGTCAAGGGATTAGTGAACTACGGAACGAAATTGCCCACGTTGGTAAGCCAAAGAAATTGTTAATTAGCTTATCGCTCAGAAACATGGTCGATATTTCGCATTTACTGCAAATTACTATTATCGGGTATGTTCTGGATGTTATCGGTATAGATAAAAAAGTAATTTCAGAATACCAAGATAAATATACACCTAGATTGTAAAAAGTTCAGGAGGCAATAAACGGGTTCAGGCTAGACTTACCAGACTTATTGTTGGCACGGATCATCCTGCCCCTTTTCGCAGCCGAGTATCGCAGCTTGAACCAGAAATAAGAGCTTGTTCTGTTTGAGGTAGCGGAGCTGCCGAGTTTACAAGCTCGCTGGTTTAAGTGAGAAACGCAGGGAACCGGGCAAAGC
>JBMYLM010000050.1:0-20805 GCA_049596335.1 Neptuniibacter sp. | reverse complement strand
CGCCAAGCATTGAGTAGACATGAGATTTCAATGCACTATCAGAGTAAAAACGACATCAAAACTCAGAAAATAATTGGTTTTGAAGCGTTAATGAGGTGGAGGAATAACCTCCTAGGCTTTGTTAGCCCAGAAGAGTTTATTGAGATTGCCGAAGAAACCGGCGTTATAAATGAGCTGGGTGAATTTGCCCTAAGGCAAGCGTGTTATGACCTTATCGATTTCCAAGAGAAGTCCAGTACGCCTCTTCGTATGGCGGTTAACCTTTCTGTTCAACAACTCCAAAATGATAAAATAATCCAAATTCTGGATACGATATTAGAAGAAACCGGTATTGACCCCGCTTCGCTTGAACTTGAGATCACTGAAAGCCTTCTAGCGGAAAACCTTGATAACCTTTTACCACGCTTAGAAGCACTCCTCAAAAGGGGTGTGACACTCTCGATAGACGATTTCGGTACTGGTTATAGTTCATTGAGTTATTTGACCACTTTCCCTGTCAACACTCTAAAAGTAGACCGCGCTTTCGTTAAAGATATGGAAACGAATCTAGGGGATGCAACTCTTACTAAAACTATCATCAGCATGGCTCATGCCTTAGACCTTAAAGTTGTGGCTGAAGGCATTGAAGATTCTACTCAACTACAAATGCTTAATGAATTCGGTTGCGATATTGGCCAAGGCTACCTTTTTAGTAAGCCATTGAAAAAGAATGAAATGTTAATGCTAGTTGAAACCCTGGATCTACCTGACATAAATGATTACGGGAAATTATAGCCTTTAAATGTCTTAGCTATTCGCATTGGTTAAGAATTTCTAAAGATGAACCAGACGTATCCGGAAATAGCTCTCTAATATAATCCAACTGCCCAGTTTCAAGCATGCCTACAAAGACATCTACCAGACGTGGATCTAGATGTTCATCTGAGATTCTTTGTAACTCAGAGACCGCTTCTTCCTGAGACCATGCAGATTTGTAACTTCTCTTGGATACCAGAGCATCAAATACATCAACCACAGCTACAATTCTTCTGGCTGATAGCGGTATTTCATTACCCTTTAATCCTTTAGGGTATCCATGACCATCCATTCGCTCATGGTGATACATCGCTATTTCCCGAGCCATTGAAAAGAACTGCTTCTCTCCCAGTAACTGTGCCCCTGCCCTTGAATGCTCACGCATTTTTACCCACTCATCCGCATCTAATGGCCCGGGTTTATTCAGAATACGATCCGGGGTCGTGATTTTCCCAAGATCATGCATCATGCTGGAATAACCGAGTTTGGTTACTACCTCACTGGACAGCCCAATTGCACGTCCCAACTCCTCAGAATACGCTTTAACCCGGTTGATATGATTGCCGGTTTCCAGGTCTTTGAAGTCACAGACCTTCGCAAGCATAGTGATGGTTTCTACATTTGCCTCATGCAATTGCTGAGTACGCTCCCGGACCCGATCTTCCAGGTACGCATTCAACTCCTTTAGCTCATTGTTTAAGCGCTGCTGTTCTTTATAGAGCAACCTTGTCCGCAAGTGGGCGTTTACCCTTGCCTGCAGTTCCTCATGAATAAAGGGCTTGGAGATGTAATCGCTCGCTCCGGCTGATAGCAGTTCACACAACAGTTCCTGCTGATCAAACCGGGTTACGACAATAACCGGGATCTGATCGAAATCGGAGCGAGAGCGGATCAGATGATTGAGCTCTATGCCATCCATTTTTGGCATCTCAATATCCGTCAAAACGAGATCAATATCGCTGTTTTTTTGCAGTTGTTTCCAGGCTTCCTCACCGTCCTCACATAAAATGGGGAAACAGCCCATCTGCTCAAACATCTGGCCATACAATGACAGCAGCGCTTTACTGTCTTCAGCAATCAAAACATTAAACCGCTGCCCCGCAAGATGCTGATTAAATTGCATAGTCTCGCGGCGCTGCAAAATCAGCTTGATGCGTTCTATGAGGAACTTCTGGGTACAATTTTTGAGAATAAAATCAGTCACACCAGCCTGAAAACAATTACGCCTCAGATCCATCGAGCGTGTGGATGAGATAACAATCAGTGGAATAAGAAGAAGATCAGGGCGGGATTTAATTTTCGAAGCCAGTTCTACACAATGGGTATCCGGAAGTTCGGCGCCCATAAGAATCAGGTCGGGTAGCTCTGACTCCAGTGCAGAGAGCAAACTTTCGCCATTATTGAAAGAAATGACTCGGTACCCAACACTTTCAAGAACCGTTTTATATAACGTTCTGATGGTTGAACTGTCATCCACAACAAAAATTTTTTGCTGCATCACTTGATCCTCCTGACTGATCAATACAGGCGTTCCCCGAAACCTTCTAAATAAATTTATACCACTTGAAGCAGACAATAACCCATGATTTATTTCACTTTTCAGTCTAATTCACATAAATAAAACTCATAAAGAGTAGGGTTTATTAGCAAAAAGTATAATGCATTTTTGTGAACCCTGACTTATATCACTTTTTCATAATGCTGCACTGCGTCATAATGAAGTCATAAGCAACGCCTAAACTACTATGTAATATAGTAGAAAAGACGCAAAATTATTGAGATTCCCGGAGGACTCCGTGGTTATAACTGAAAAACCGCCCCTGCATGATCAATTGGAATTTTTCATTGAACAAGCAGAAAAAACACGCCCGATCAATACGGTTGTCGTGCATCCGGTTGACGCTAACAGTCTGATCGGCGCAACTGAAGCCGCTGAACACAACCTGATTACCCCTATTCTTGTTGGCCCTGAGGCTAAGATTAAGTCAGTCGCCGAGGAGCAGAATCTGGATATCAGCAATTACGAGCTGATTAATACAGAACACAGTCATGCCGCTGCTGAAATTGCCTGTGAAGTGGTTAAACGTGGCGAAGCTGAAGCGTTGATGAAAGGTCATCTGGGTACATCTGAACTGCTTCGTGCTGTGGTGCACAAAACCAAAGGTATCCGTACCGAACGCCGCCTCAGCCATGTTTTTGTGTTTGATATCCCTAACTACCACAAACCACTGGTGATCACAGATGCTGCGATCAACATCATTCCGGATCTGTTCTGTAAAAAGGATATCACCCAGAATGCGATCGATTTCTGCAAAGCTCTGGGGGTTGAAACACCGAAGGTTGCGATTCTCTCTGCTGTAGAAAAAGTTAAGCCAAACATCCAGAGCACCATTGATGCCGCTGCTCTGTGTAAAATGGCCGACCGTGAGCAGATCACAGGCGGGATTATTGATGGGCCTCTGGCATTCGATAATGCTATCTCCCAGCAGGCAGCCATTGATAAACATATTGTCTCTGTAGTTTCCGGTGACGCAGATATTCTGCTAGCGCCTGATCTGGAAGCCGCTAACATGATCTCAAAACAGTTGATCTATCTCGCTAATGCTAAGTCCGCGGGTATTGCTCTGGGTGCCAAGGTACCTATCATACTGACCAGCCGTGCTGAAAAAACTCTGGGCCGTCTGGCGTCCTGTGCTCTGGCATCTCATATGGTTCAACATAAGTAGACAAAATGCAGACAATTCTGACAGTTAACGGTGGTTCATCCAGCCTGAAGTGTGCATTGTTTCAGTTTCAGGCGGGAGAGCTTCAGCTATTAGTTAATTTTAAGCTTGGTAATATCCTTGGTGATGCCCGCTTCAAAGTGGCTGATGCCTCAGGCACCACACTGCTTGAGAGTAACCCTGATTATGCATCCATTCCTAAAGAGGAACGCCATCAGGCATGCCTGGAAACGATCCAGCAATGGTTAACTCAGCAGTTTCCGGATAACGAACTGGTCGCCATTGGGCACCGAGTTGTTCACGGTGGTAGCACCTTCAGCGAGCCGGTGCTGGTTTCAGATCAAGTGATTGAGCAGCTCGAGGAGTTTATCCCGCTGGCACCTCTGCACCAGCCATATAACCTCAAGTTAATTGCAGCCTGTCGCAATATTGCACCTGATCTGCCTCAGGTCGCCTGCTTCGATACGATGTTCCATGCTCAGCAGCCGAAAATTGAGCAGAACTATGCTCTACCCCGTAAGCTGACTGAAGAAGGTGTTCATCGTTATGGTTTCCACGGTTTATCCTATGAGTTTATTCAGCGCCAACTGAATAAACTGGAAACGCCAGCGCTTAATACGGTGATCTGTCATCTGGGTGCAGGCGCCAGTATGTGCGCAGTAAAAGACGGCAAATCGATTGCCTCTTCAATGGGTTTTACCGCTGTAGATGGTCTGCCTATGGGCAGCCGCTGTGGCAACATAGACCCTGGAGTCCTACTCTATCTGCAACGCCACTATGATATGGATACAGATGCTCTTGAAGCACTGATCTATAAGCAAAGTGGCTGGCTGGGGGTTTCCGGAATCAGCTCTGATATGCTGGAACTGCATCAGGCAGACAGACCAGAAGCAGAAGAAGCCATTGATATGTTCTGCTACCGTGCAGCACTTGAGGTTGGGCGTTTATCCGCTGCCCTTCAGGGATTACAACAACTGGTATTCACAGGTGGTGTGGGTGAAAACGATGCCGACGTGCGTTCGCGCATTTTAAAACGTTGTGAATGGCTCGGAATCGATTTCAGCCCCGAAGCTAATAATGACGCAGCTACAGTCATCAGCAGTGAAAATTCAAAGGTCATCGTCCGGGTAATTCCTACCAACGAAGAAGCAATGATTGCCACTCATGTCATTGAAATAACTGGTTAAACAATAGGGGAAATTATTTCCCCTAATCTCACTTACTTCTTTGCCTAACCGCCTCAAACAAGCAAACACCCGTTGCTACTGATACGTTAAGGCTGTTGACTTCACCCGCCATTGGGATCTTCACCAACTGGTCGCAGTTTTCACGGGTCAGGCGTCGCATGCCCTGCCCTTCTGCACCCATCACCAAAGCCATTGGCCCGGTTAAATTAGACTGGTAGATCTCCTGATCGGTTTCACCAGCGGTGCCGGTAATCCAGATTCCACGATCTTGTAGGTTTTTCAGTGCTCGGGCGAGATTAGTTACCAAAACATACGGTACTGCTTCTGCGGCACCACAGGCGACTTTAGCTGCGGTGGCATTAAGCGGTGCGGATTTATCTTTCGGGGCAATTACCGCCTGTATCCCAGCGGCATCGGCTGTACGCAGGCAGGCACCTAAATTGTGGGGGTCGGTTACGCCATCCAGCACCAGCAGGAAAGGTTGCTCTTCGAGGTTATCCAGAAGCTGATCAAGATACTTCTCGTTATAGGTCTGGATCGGTTTACACAGGGCAACGACGCCCTGATGGGAAGCCCCTTCCACCAGCTCATCCAGATCACGCTTGGTTGCCACTTCAATCTGAATCTTCAGTTGAGTCGCTTTATCCACCAAGCGCTGCATACGCTCATCGCGGCGACCTTTCAGAATAAGGATACGCTGAATACGTTCGGCATCTTTCTTAAGGGCTGTATTAACTGCGTGATGACCGAACAGGGGCTCAAATTTCATCTTAACGCGCTCCAACCCAGTCACCAGCCTGCTCTTTCACCAAGGTGGCCAGTAGTTCTATAAAGCCAGAGTCGGCATTAAGGGCAGGAATATATTTGTAAGACTCGCCACCCGCTTCCTCAAATACCTCACGGTTCTCGATGGCGATCTCTTCGAGGGTTTCCAGACAATCTGCTGAAAACGCTGGGCAGGTAATCTGTACGGATTTGATGCCTTTTTCCGGAAGGGATTCCAGAGTCTTATCAGTATAAGGCTGCATCCATTCCGCGGGCCCGAAGCGGGACTGGAAGGTGGTCATCCATTCACTTTCTGCAAGCCCTAGCTCTGCTGCCAGAAGCTCAGAGGTTTTGTGGCACTGAGCAGGATACGGATCACCTTTATCAAAGTACTCTTTAGGAATGCCATGATAAGAGAGGATCAGCTTATCTGCTTTACCCTGCTCTTCACGGAAGCTACGGATCTGATTAGCCAGTACTTCCACGTATTTCGGATGGTCAAAGTAGGAGTTCACAATACGAATATCCAGCACTTTACGCTGCTTCAATTGGAACTTAGCCACCTGATCATAAACCGGTGCTGTTGTCGTTGCTGAGTACTGCGGGTACATAGGTACCAGAAGTACCTTTTCGTAATAACTGTTTGAGAGTTTTTCCAACAGTGGTGTCAGACCCGGGTTGCCGTAGGTCATCGCCGCATACACATCCGGAGCGTGTTCGTTGCACTCATGCTGCAACATCACTTGCAGTTCAGCGACCTGCTTATCCAGAATTTTACGCATGGGTGAGTCATCTTCCCAGATACTGGCGTAGGCTTTAGCTACTTTACCGGGACGTACGTTCAGGATGATACCGTTCAGCACTGACAGCCATAATAGGCGACGCAGACCTTTACCCTCGACCACACGACTGTCGGATAGGAATTCCCTGAGATAACGTTTTACAGCACCTGGCTCTGCTTTATCTGGCGTGCCCAGATTCACCAATACAACCGCTGTTTTTCCCGATTCTGTCATTACTATTTAATCCTAAAACTGGAACCACTCATTATCCCGAAACTTGTATCAAAAGCCTATACAGTAGGAGATTTCAGGCACAAAAAAACCGCACCCGGAAGGTACGGTTTTTTGTTCGTTTCAGATCAGGACAAGCTTATGCTTATTCCAGACCTGCAAATACAGCGTCACGGATGTCTTCAACAGAACCCACACCTGGTACGTAAACGTACGCTGGTGCCGCTGCTGCGTCTTCTTCCGCCCAGCCTTTGTAGTAAGTGATCAGTGGTGCAGTCTGATCATGGTAAACGTTCAGACGGTCACGAACGGTTTCTTCAGCATCGTCAGCACGCTGAACCAGATCTTCACCAGTTACGTCGTCTTTGCCTTCAACCTTAGGTGGATTGAAAACAACGTGGTAAGTACGACCCGAACCTGGGTGTACACGACGACCGGCCATACGCTTAACGATCTCTTCGTCAGCAACGTCGATCTCTACAACTGCATCGATTTTTACGCCAGCATCTTTCAGGGCATCTGCCTGAGGGATAGTGCGTGGGAAACCGTCAAACAGGAAACCGTTTTCGCAATCAGCTTCAGCAATACGCTCTTTAACCAGACCGATGATGATCTCATCGGAAACCAGCTGGCCTGCGTCCATTACTTCTTTGGCTTTCACGCCCAGTGGGGTACCGGCTTTAACTGCAGCACGTAGCATGTCACCAGTAGAGATCTGAGGAATGCTATATTTTTCTGTGATGTACTGCGCCTGAGTACCTTTACCTGCGCCTGGTGCGCCCAGAAGGATAATACGCATACAGGAGACTCCTAATTTAAAAAGTTTAAAAATTTTGAAAAATCTGTTGCTTTGCTGACCCTGCCGTTATGACAGCGGGTATCAGCAAGGCTGAATCTGATACGAAAAAATACTTATGCCGGACAATAACACGCTAACCAAGCTGAACAATTCGACATTAGCACTACCAATACACAACTTAAGTCCGGCCCGCCCTTTATGGCGAAAGATCGAGACTACGCAAAGTAGACTTTGAATTCAAGGTTGCGGGAGCTGTAAACAGCTCCCTATTGATTTTACTGCTGAGTTTTCAGGCTCTTTAGCCCGTATTTCGCATACCAGCTGAGATACCAGCCATAGTCACCATCAGAGCCTGTTCCAAACGTTGGTCCGGCTGGTTCCTGTCCCTGTGTAACAATTCGGCCTGGAGGAAGTGCAGAGGGTCGATATAAGGGTTTCGAACATCAATGGACTGGCGGATAACCGAATGATCTTTCAGCAGACCATCCTGACCTTTTATCTCATTAATCAAACCAACCATATTGCCAAGGCGCTCACGCAGGCTGGACCCGAGAACACCCAATTCCTGCGAGACCAAACGCTCATCGTAGTAAGCAGATAGCTTACGATCGCTTTTTGCCAGTACCATCTCAAGCATATCGATCGTGGATTTAAAGAACGGCCAGCGCTGGTACATCTCTTTCACCAGTGGTGCACTGCTGTCATTTAATGCCGCCTGCAAAGCCTGATCACTGCCCAGCCATGCAGGCAGCATCAGACGAATCTGGGTCCAGGCAAATATCCATGGAATCGCTCGTAAACTTTCCACTCCGCCATCCTGACGGCGTTTTGCAGGACGTGATCCCAGCGGTAGCTTAGCCAATTCCTGTTCCGGGGTTGCAGCGCGGAAATACGGCACAAACATTGGATCTTCACGTACGATGCTTCGATAGCCATCCAGGCTCAGAGCCGTCATAGAATCCATTTGGGAACGCCAGGACTCTTCAGGGCCCGGTGCCGGGTCCAGTGTTGCTTCCAGCACAGCACCGGTGCAAAGTTCAAGGTTACGCACAGCCAGATCTGGCATGCCGTACTTAAAGCGGATCATCTCACCCTGTTCGGTCAAGCGCAGGCTATGGTCTACAGAGCCGGGAGGCTGAGCTAGTATCGCGGTATGGCTTGGACCACCACCACGACCCACAGTACCCCCACGGCCGTGGAAGAGTGTTAGATGCACACCATGATCTTTACACAGCTGGGTCAATCCTTCCTGTGCTTTGAACTGCCCCCAGGCTGCTGCCAGCTGCCCCGCATCCTTGGATGAATCGGAGTAACCAATCATCACTTCCTGCTCACCCTGGGTATAAGCCTTGTACCAATCCACTTTCAACAAAGCATCAATACAGTCGCGGGCATTGTCCAGGTCATTCAGGGTCTCAAAGAGCGGAACCACGCGCATGTTGTGGCCTATGCCCATCTCACGCAGCAGCAGGATAACGGCCAGAACATCGGATGGATGGCTTGCCATAGAGATAACATAAGAACCCAGTGCACTCTGCTCGGCATTGGCAACAACCCGACAGGTATCAATAACTTCCTGTACTTCAGCGGAGGGTTCCCAACCTTTCGGGAACAGAGGCCGACGACTTTGTAGCTCTTTAAGCAGGAAGTTCTGCCTGCCCTCTTCCGACCAGCCGTTGTAGGAGCCCAGACCATAAAACTGTGCCAGCTCTTCAAACACCTGTGCGTGACGATCAGAGCTTTGACGGATATCCAGCTTAACCATTGTCAGGCCGAAGCACGCTATACGGCGGATAATATCTTCCAGAGCGCTCTCTGCAATGATGGACATACCGCATTCCTGCAGTGAACGATGGCAGAGCATCAGGGGCTCAAGCAGTTCATCGTTACGAACATAAACAGGATCACAGGCGGGTACTTCACCCATGAGTTGCGCCTGTACCCATTTTTTCGTTGCTTTAAGCCGATTTCTCACTTCGCCCAACAGAGCACGATAAGGCTCTGGTGCATCACCCACTCGATCTCGCAGCTCTTTACTGGCATCGTACATGGAGAGTTCAGCACGTAAGGCATCAATATCACTCAGATACAGATCCGCAGCCATCCAGCGTGACAGCAGCAGCACTTCTTCCGTCACTTTTGCGGTAACGTTTGGGTTACCATCACGGTCGCCACCCATCCATGAAGCAAAACGAATAGGTGAACAATCCAGAGGTAGGTTTTCACCCAGCGTTTCTTCCAGTTGAGCATCCAGACGGCGCAGGAATTTAGGTACGGCTGTCCAAAGAGAGTTCTCGATTACAGCAAAACCCCATTTGGCTTCATCAACCGGAGTTGGGCGCTGTTTACGAATTTCATCGGTGTGCCAGATCTGACGAATCAGCTCATCCAGACGTTGCTGTGCTTCTGTTTCACCACGATCCAGACGGCGCAAACAATCGGCAATATCATCATATTTCTGGATCAGGGTTCGGCGGTTTACTTCCGTTGGGTGGGCTGTAAGTACCAGATCGATATGGGTTTCAGCCAGGGTTTCCGCTATTTTCTGCGGACTGAAACCTTTCTGGCGCAGTTGTGCAAACAAAGTACAAAGGGAATCCGGAGTGCAGACATCTTTTACTTCAAGGTGACGCCTTACCCTGTGGTGCTCTTCTGCGATGTTGGCCAGATTGAGAAATTGGGTAAATGCCCGCGCCAGCGGCAGCACGTCATCTTCTTTCAGTTCATGCAGAGCTTTTAGCAACTCCTCATGTTCCGGCTGTTCTGCGCTGCGCCCTTCCTTTGCCAGTTTACGAACATTTTCAATCTTCTCCAGAAACTCGTCACCAAGATGAGATCTTATGGTCTCCCCCAGGCTGGTTCCGAGCATGCGGACATCATCACGTAATGCTTCGTGCAGATCGGTCATGTAGCCCCCTCATATGCGTGTATAAAGTAGCAATCTGAAAGTATTCTTCTTTCGATGCTACCTCATTAAGGGGGAAAATATATAGTTAATTCAGCAAATTAAATACGAACGACTAAGGATATGACTAGAGAGAAAGGGTTTGATGATTCAACAGGGCCTGCAAACGTTTTAGCTGATCTTCAGCTCGCTGCTCATCGTTAAAGGTAATATTTTCCTGCTGCTTGGCAGCACCCAGAAGCATGATTTCAATACGGAAATTTTCTTCGACCTGAATACCGTTATCGTAAGCGTAGTTAACACTCACAATTTGATTGAAACTGTAACGGCGATATTCGCTTGCAGTGACCACTGCAATGGCATCTGATTGTTGATCCACCAGCAACTTAGGCACGCCACCTAAATCTGCTGAGATTGTGAAACCTTCAGCCTGAAGGCGTTTTATCTGGCCGCTGGTCCGTTGCCAGTTCCAGTATGCAAGCGCGGCTATGACGATGGCTGCCAGAATAAACCATTGCAGGTTCGTCATTTTAGAGCCCCTCACGCTTGGCTTCATCCCAATAGGCATCCAGTTCTTCCAGTGTGAACGCCTGCCAGTCTTTGCCTGAGGCTCTGACTTTGGATTCAATAAATCCAAAGCGGCGCTCAAACTTGCTGTTGGTGCTGCGCACAGCATCTTCAGGACTCACCCCAAGATGGCGTGCCAGATTAACCTGAGCAAAAATCATATCGCCCATCTCATCCAACACAGCGGCTTTGTTGCCAGAACGAATGGCCTCCCGTACTTCCTGAAGCTCCTCTTCGATCTGATCCAGCACATCTTCTGCATTGCTCCAGTCGAAACCAACTTGTGCGGCACGTTTCTGCAGTTTGGCTGCGCGAGAAAGCGCAGGTAATGCTCTGGGCACATCATCCAGGACTTTGCTATCACCGGTTTCGCCCTTAGCATCCCGTTCCTGCTGTTTGATCGCTTCCCAGTTCTTTTTGATCTGTGCCTCAGAGAGTTCCTGACCGGAACTGGATTGCAAAGTACCGTCTGGAAAGACATGGGGGTGTCTGCGGATAAGTTTGGTAACCAGATTGGATACAATCGTAGAGAAATCAAAGAGCTGCTCTTCTTTGCCCAAATGCGCATAGAAGATAACCTGAAACAGCAGATCACCCAGCTCGTCGTTTAGGTGAGACCAGTCCGCCTGTTCAATGGCATCTGCCACTTCGTAAGCTTCTTCAAGTGTGTGCGGAACAATGCTGGCAAAGCTCTGTTTCAGATCCCAGGGACAGCCGGTTTCCGGATCTCTAAGGCGAGACATCAGATAGATCAGGTCATCAATTGTGTAATCTGCCAAAACAGGCTCTCCCGTTATTAAACAAGCTTACAGACTTACACCACTGCGCTGCCTGTGAACTTCCATCACGTTTGGCACCTGATTGATCTTATCCATGATTTTACCCAGCAGGTCGAGGCTGCTGATTTCCACCGTAAGGGTCAAACGAGCCATATTTTCATGCTTATCGGATAAGGTGTTTGCAGCAATGATATTCAGGTTTTCTGTAGCAAGAACCAACATCACATCTCGAAGCAGACCTGAACGGTCAAATGCTTCAATATAGATATCAACAGGATAAGTGGTTTCACCCTCTTCGCCCCAATCCACTTCAATAATACGTTCAGGTTCACGCTCCTGAAGCTGAATTAGATTGACACAATCTTCGCGGTGGACGGAAACCCCTCGCCCCTGAGTGATATAGCCGGAAATCGGATCGCCCATAATTGGCTTACAGCAGGTCGCCATAGTAGTAAGCAAACTGCCCACACCGCGGATACGAATACCTTCAGCAGACTGATCCAGTTCTTTAGAAACCGGAAGCTCCAGATCGAGCTGCTCTTCTGCTTCCTCAGCCAGCATCTGACGTTGGGCGGAATTGATAATCTGGGACAGACGAATGTCGCCTGCCCCCAGTGCAGCAAACATGTCTTCTTCAGTTTTAAGGTTGATATCCTCAGCGATACGCAGCAGGTCCAGTTCTTCCTGATCAATTGCCAGACGGCGGAACTCTTTGGTAACAATCTGACGACCAGCATCAGCATTCTGCTCTTTCGCCTGCAGTTTAAACCAATGCGCTACCTTCGCCCGGGCACGAGCGGTATTGATAAAACCCAGGTTGCTGTTCAGCCAGTCTCGCCTTGGTCGTTCCTCATTGGAGGTAAGGATTTCAACCTGATCACCGGTATGTAAACGACGGTTCAATGGCACGATACGACCATTGATTTTTGCGCCTCGGCAACGGTGACCAATTTCAGTATGCACCCGGTATGCAAAGTCCACTGGGGTTGCACCATTTGGCATATCAATAACATGACCATCCGGGGTAAAGATATACAGGCGATCCTGCGCAACATCGCCACGTAGCATTTCACCAAAGGCTTCGCTTTCACCCAGGTCATCATGCCACTCAAGAACCTGGCGTAACCAGGCAATTTTATCTTCGTAAGCGTCACTATTAGGTTTAGTATCTGTACCCTTATATAGGTGGTGCGCACAAACACCCAGCTCCGCTTCTTCGTGCATTTCGAAGGTACGGATCTGAATTTCCAAAACCTTACCGTCCGGTCCAAAAACAGCCGTATGCAGGGAGCGATAACCGTTCTGTTTTGGGGACGCTATATAATCATCAAATTCGTGCGGAATGTTACGCCACAATCCGTGCACAATACCCAGTACGGCATAACAATCACGACTTTGCGGCACCAGAATTCGAACAGCACGGACATCGTATACCTGACTGAAGTCGATGTTCTTACGCTGCATTTTGCGCCAGATACTGTAGATGTGCTTAGCCCGGCCATTTACTTCGGCTTCAATTCCCATGCGCTCGACTTCATATTCGAGCTTCTGCACAACATTATCGATGTAGTCCTGACGATCCAGACGTTTGCCATCCAATAATTTAGCGATGTGTTTGTAATCGTTAGGCTTAAGATATCTGAAGGAAAGATCTTCCAATTCCCATTTGATATGACCGATGCCCAGTCGATGAGCCAGCGGCGCATAAATATCAAAAACTTCGCGGGCTACCAGATAGCGTTTACGACGGGTACCATCTTTAACGCCTCGGATGGCACAGGTCCGCTCTGCAATTTTGATCAGAGCAACACGGACATCATCAATCATTGCCACCAGCATTTTGCGGATGTTGTCCATCTGGGTGGTTTCACTGCCCAGAACGTTGTCATCAAATCTTGGGTTTTTACGGCTGCCAATTGCAGCCATCTGCAATACACCTTTGATCAGTTTGGAGACTGGTTTTCCAAAGAGTTTTTTAACCCGATCAATGGGGAGTTTGCGCTCTCTTACCGCACGGTAAAGAATCGCGGCGATGATGGTTTCTCTATCCTGATGCAAATCGGCGAGAATCTGGGCCATTTCAAGGCCGGTACGAAAGCTGTCATGGGTGTTTTCGGCCCAGACATCTTCATCAGAAGCACCTCTTTCCTGAGCAGTTTTAGCGGTTTCACAGGCACGGCGAATCTCTTCAAGATCTTCTATGTCTGTAAGGTCCTGCAGATGTTCGAGCCACAGATCCAGATCAACTGATCCATCCTGACGAATTGGCTGTTCCTGACGAACCTTTACCATGATGTATATACCGCTCTAATGCTTTTGCTGAAATCCATGCAATTTTATTCTTATTAGTTTGCCGATAACGTAGGGGTTAAATTCCGTTTTTCAAGCCGCCTTTTGCAACGGCGCCCTATTTTAAAGTGTCCGAACATAAATCGCTAATCGACTTCAGACCCATAAATATCAAACCAGCAGTAAAGCAAATGTCCGACCAACTTTTTCAGGCAATAAAAAAGCCTCATATAGAGGCTTTAAGAATGAATAACAGATCCGTTTCTAGTTAAAAACACCCGTCGAAAGGTATCGATCTCCACGGTCGCAAATGATGCAGACAATCACCGCATTTTCGACTTGTTCAGAAAGTCGCAAAGCCCCTGCGACCGCCCCACCAGAAGAGACTCCGCAAAAGATCCCTTCTTTTTGCGCCAGTTCGCGCATTGTATCTTCCGCTTCCTGTTGCGAGATATCGATTACCTGATCAACGCGTTTCTCATTGAAAATTTTTGGCAGGTATTCTTTTGGCCAACGGCGAATTCCAGGTATCTGAGCGCCTTCTGCCGGTTGCAAACCAACAATTTCAACATTTTTATTTTGCTCTTTAAGGAAGCGTGAAGTCCCCATAATGGTGCCGGTAGTACCCATTGAGCTTACAAAATGCGTGATTTTACCCTGAGTCTGTTCCCAAATTTCCGGACCCGTTCCCTGATAGTGTGCCTCGGGGTTATCCATGTTGGAGAACTGATCCAGTACGATACCTTCACCCCGTTCTTGCATTGCCAACGCAAGGTCACGAGCACCTTCCATACTCTCTTCTTTGGTTACTGTGATCAGTTCAGCACCGTACGCTGCCATGGAGGCTTTACGCTCTTCACTGCTGTTATCCGGCATGATCAGCTTCATCTTGTAGCCTTTGATCGCCGCAGCCATTGCCAGTGCAATACCTGTATTACCGGAAGTTGCTTCAATCAGAGTGTCGCCCGGTTTAATCTGGCCACGCTCTTCAGCACGCTGGATCATGCTAATCGCGGGACGATCTTTTACAGAGCCCGCAGGATTATTACCCTCCAACTTACACAAAATCACATTGCCATTGTCCTGCCCTATACGCTGTAGGCGGACCAATGGAGTTTTACCAACATAGTCTTCTATTGTTGGGAACTGAGAGCTCATCAAAATCACCGCTTATAAACAAAATGAGTAATAAAAAACCATTTTCTTATTACTTATAGATAGATTAAAAATTCTACCGTTGGTTCCCCAGAAGCACAAGAAAGTAACTCATTCTCAATTAGAGCGTTTTTACATCAGCTCATAACCAGATGCTGACGGCAACACCTTGTTGCACTAACCCTAAGCAGCATTTGAGAGGCAAAGCCGTGTATAATGCGCGGTTCATAAGTGTTGCCAACACTGTGGCAACTTTTTAGCACATTCTGGTATTGATGATATGTTTGAATTACCAAAGTTGAACCTAAAAGACAGTGTTTCTGATCAGGAATGGCAGAGCCGTGTAGATCTTGCGGCATGCTATCGATTAGTTGCAGATATGGGTTGGGATGATCTTATCTACACACACATATCCGCTAAAGTGCCGGGTACTGAACATTATCTGGTAAATGCTTTTGGTTTGGGTTTTGACGAAGTTACAGCCTCTAATCTGGTCAAAGTGGATTTAGCCGGAAACATACTGGATGACACCCCTTTTGAGATCAATCCAGCGGGATTTACGATTCACAGCGCCGTTCATGAGGCGCGTGAAGACGCACATTGCGTTATCCATCTGCATACAAACGCAACTATCGCTGTTTCAACACTGAAAGAAGGTTTACTGCCTTTAAGCCAGTACTCCTGCTTCTCACTTTCATCTCTGGGCATTCATGGTTATGAAGGCCTGGCTGTTAATCCAGAAGAAAAGAAACGCTTACAGGAAGATATGAGTGATAATAACCACCTTCTTCTTCCAAACCACGGCGCTTTGACCGTGGGCCCGACCGTTGGTGACGCGTTTATGCGCATGTATGACCTGCAACGCGCTTGTGAAATTCAACTGATGATTCAGTCTACGGGTCAGGAAGCGATCCCGGTTGCACCGGATATTGTTGAAGGGATTTTCCGTCAGGCCAAAGTCGTTCATTCAGGTTCCACGGGTGGCCAAAAGTCCTGGCCTGCTATGCTGCGAAAAGCCTATCGTCTAGACCCTGGCTTCGCTGAATAAGATTGCTCTATTGATAAGGTATAAGAATGAAGATTAATCGCGTAGAAATTTTCGATATCCACTGCCCGGATCGCCCGGTATGGAATCCTGTATTTGTTCGTATCCATACTGATGAAGGGATCAGCGGTGTTGGTGAAGCGGGTCTTGCCTATGACCTAGGGCACAGTGCTGCAGCCAATATGATAAAAGAGTTTGCTGAAGAGATGCTGATTGGTCGCGACCCTTTCCAGACAGAAGACCTTTGGAACCTGATGCTGCGTGGCAGCTTCTGGGGATTAGGCGGCGGCCCCATTATTTACTCCGCGATGAGCGCCATTGATACCGCTTTGTGGGATATTAAAGGAAAGGCTCTTGGCCTGCCGGTTTATCAATTATTGGGCGGTAAAGTTAACGACAAACTTCGTACATATGCCAGCCAGCTGCAGTTTGACTGGGATGAAGAGTTCTCTGCTCTGGTTCAGCCCGAAGAGTATGCGAAAGCTGCGGAAAAAGCTGTATCTGAAGGTTATGATGCCGTTAAAGTTGACCCCATCATGTACGATGATAAAGGTGAAACCCACTTTGATCGTACCAAGCTGATCACTCCAAAAGAGATGCGTTTATACCGTGACCGTCTGATGGCGATCCGCGAAGCTGTTGGCGAAGATGTGGACATCATCTTTGAATGCCATAGCCTCCCCGGTGCATCTACCGCAATTCAGTTGGGTGAAATTGTTGAAGAAGCTCGCTGCATGTACTTCGAGGAGCCGGTTAATTACCTCAATTCAGAACTGCATAAACGCGTAGCCGATAAGGTGAATGTACCGATTGCAGGTGGCGAACGTTTATACAACCGCTGGGGTGTTCGTCCTTACCTTGAAGATCAGAGTCTGGATGTACTGCAACCTGATATCGGTCTGTGTGGTGGATTCACAGAAACTAAAAAGGTTTGTGATTACGCTGATGTATACGATGTACGTATTCAGGCACACGTCTGCGGTGGACCTGTAGCAACAGCAGCATCATTACATCTTGAGACTGCAATTCCGAACTTTCTGATCCATGAACATCACACTTATGCGATCAAAAAGTGGAACCGTGAATTATGTATTCAGGACCCACAACCTGTTGATGGTTTCTTCCAGGCACCGGATGTACCAGGGATAGGCATTGAGTTGAATGACGAGGTGGTGAAACGCTCACCGCATATGGAAGTGAAATAAGCATCAGTGTTTTGATAAAGGCTCCTGAGGGAGCCTTTATCTTTTAAAACCATATAACTTCTCTGCCGTATCATGCATGAGCAGTTTTTTCTCGCTGTCGTTGAACTTCATCTCTTTGAAATAACGGCCCCAAAGATCCGCATAAGAACAAGACAGTTCAGATACCGGAAAGTTACTGGCCAACATCACCCGGCTCAGTCCAAACTGGCGGATCACAAAGTTGATATAGGGCTTAACTGTTTCAACCGTCCATTGCCGATCAAGCATTTCCCACCCAGAACATTTGATAAAGCATTGAGGGTAATGAGCCAACGCCGTAACAGCGTCCATCCATTCCTGTGATAAAGCATTAGGGAAGCCTGCGTGGTTTATCACAACTTTAAGTTCTGGCGTCTTCTCCAGCTGTTCCTTAAGTAACTTTATTGCGGGCAGATCTGACAGTGGAAGTTGCGCTTCAAAAATCAGTTTTTTCTGATCGAGGTATTTCAGGTTCTGCTGGAAAACCGGATTACTAAGTAACTCAGCTGCTCGGTCTTCGAGAATAAAACGGATACCAACAACCGATTTGTAATCAGAAAGTTTTTCCAACTGCTGACTGACAGATTCTGATGTTAAATCCGCAAAGGCCACACTTCGGAAAGGCCGTTGGCAGTGTTGTTCTAACCACTGAATCTCTCGCCAGGGTTGTGTATTGTCAAACCCGGCTTCGATATGAACAAAACCATTTAAAGATAACGGCCCAGACAACCCCAGATCCGATTCAGAATAGTTTTTCCGGATTTTCTGCTTATCTGGCCAATCAGGTAAGGAGTCTGGTTCTAGCCAGCGATAGTCACCCTGTTCAAGATCGAACAGGTGAAGATGGGGATCAATTATTTCCATTATTGCTCCCTTTCATATAACTACTGTGTGGTATATCCGCCGTCGATGACCTGCAGACTACCAGTGATAAAACCCGCTTCATCACTTGCGATAAAAGCTACCAGTGCTGCAACCTCTTCGGGTTGCCCGATCCGCCCTATAGGTTGTAATGCGGCTTCCTCTGCATGCACAGAGTCTTTATCAACACCAGAGCTTTCACAATAGCGATCTATTGCTTGATGATACAATGGGGTTTCAATAGTACCGGGGCATACCGCATTTGCTCGAATACCGTATTTGGCATAATCCAATGCAGTTGTCTTAGCCATGGATGCCAAAGCCGATTTGCTCAGGTTATAGGCAAAAGAGTTGGTTTTACCCACAAGAGACTGATCAGATCCTAGAAGAACGATTGATCCACTCTTTTGCTTGCGCATTACAGGTAAGACCGCTTTGAGCAGATAAAATGCCCCGTTCACGTTAATCGACATTAACTGAGCAAACTGTTCGTCCGAGGTGTTTTCAATATTAGCTGAAAGGTGAATACCCGCATTGGAGACAAGAACATCAATCCTGCCGGCTTTCTCCATGATCTTCTTGATAGCCGCTTCAACCTGCTCTGAACTTGATACATCACAAGCAACAAATTCACCTTCGTTGGAGGAACACAGATCAAGGTTAAACACCTGATAGCCATCGTTGATAAACCGTTTAACAATCGCAAGCCCGATACCTGCTGATCCTCCGGTTACGACACATACCTTCTGCATATTCTTATCCAGTTATCCTTCTGCTACGGCAAAAGCGACTATGAATTCGCGCTCGTCACTGTAGCTTAGTTGCAGGTTTGTTATACCAAGGCTGGTTGCTCGAGCATCTGCACCTTCAACTAAGGTAACCAAGGGTCGGCCATATTCATCTTTATCTATCTGAATATGGTGCCAACTGACACCCCTGCCAATGCCGGTACCCAAAGCCTTACTCACAGCCTCTTTTGCAGCAAACCTTTTCGCTAAAAAAAGAGCTGGACGACTATCTTCAGCAAAAAACTTCAACTCATCAGGCGTTAATATTCGTTCTGCGAGCTTTGGTGTCCGCTGCAAAGATTGTTCAATGCGGGCAATTTGTAAGATGTCGGTACCGACTCCCATAATCATTTTTGCAGTGCATCCCGCTTATGTTGCACTCGAGCCTGGGTCTGCAACATGATCTGCTTCATTTCTGAAATCGCTTCTTTTAGGCCGACAAACAGAGCTCTTGCCACTATACCATGACCAATATTCAGCTCGTTCAGTTCTGGAATCTCGGCGATCTGCTCAACATTGTGATAGTGCAGGCCATGGCCCGCGTTCACGATAAGGCCTTTCTGATAAGCATATGAAGCGGCTTCCTGAATACGCTGTAATTCATCAACCTGTTCTTTTGCAGTCTCTGCTTCAGCATAGGCACCGGTATGAAGTTCAATCACTGGAGCACCACAGCGAATAGTTGCATCTATCTGAGCTGGATCCGGATCGATGAACAAAGAGACTTCGATTCCGGCGTTTGCCAATCGCTCACATGCTTCTTTCATTCTAGGTTCCTGCCCGAGAATATCCAGGCCCCCTTCAGTCGTCAGCTCTTCCCTTTTTTCAGGAACAAGGCAACAGTGCGCAGGCTTAACCTTCTCCGCGATAGAAAGCATCTCATCGGTGACCGCCATTTCCAGATTCATTCGGGTCTGCAAGGTCTCCGCCAGAATATAGACATCACGATCCTGAATATGACGGCGGTCTTCACGCAGATGAATAGTAATGCCATCCGCCCCAGCTTCTTCTGCAAGAGCCGCAGCCTGTACGGTATCTGGATAACGCGTACCACGGGCCTGACGGATCGTTGCCACATGGTCAATATTGACACCCAGTAGAAGGCGGGAAGGTTCTATCACTCTGTTGCTCCTTACATTTTTTGAAACAGATCACGACTGCGTAACGGCTTATAATTTAATGCCTTATCAATCAACTGACGCATTAAGCGTTTAGCCGCTCTTTTATTCTGGATCTCATTATAGTCATCTTCAGCAATCGCCATAAGCTGGCTGCCGTAAAAACAGCTGTGTTTCTGAGGTTCTGAAACATTTACTACCGGTTTAAAGCCTGTATCAGCTTCATAACGATATATTTGGTCCGATTTTTTATCGGATAAATCAGGCATTAAACCCAGTTCAGATAACAATCGATGTTCAAAAGTTCTCAAACCACCTTCAATATCCTCACCAGATAACAGCTCGTTTAGTACGTACTGATAATAAACATACAGCTGTGGATGAGGATCGAATGGCAACATCAGGCGATCCAGTAACTCATTGACATAGAGGCCGCAGAGAAGCGCATTCCCCTGCAGCAACATTGTTGGAGCGACTGGTTCTGCATTGATAAGGGATTTAAGCTCCTGCCTGCCGCCCCAGTTTATCTGTAAAGGAACAAGAGGCTGGATTGAGGAGCGCAGTTTAGAATTAGGTCTGCGTGCACCTTTCGCAACAGCAGAGACTTTACCCTGCTCTAACGTAAAAAAGTCAACCAACAGGCTGGTGTCTCTGTAGGGTCGGCTGTGCAGCACATAAGCTGCTGTAGGCTCTGCTGCCATTTAGTTAGGGCCTTATTCGCTTACTTAGAATAACTAAATTACGAGTTAATGTCAAATCTGGTGTACGGACATCAGGCTGCGTTCCTGTCTGA
>JBMYLM010000049.1:0-21769 GCA_049596335.1 Neptuniibacter sp. | reverse complement strand
CTCAACGCCCTAACAGATCTGGGTTATGAGCAACCGACCCCAATACAGGAAAAAGCGATTCCGGCCACGCTTACAGGCAGTGATATTCTCGCAGCGGCTGAGACCGGTTCCGGTAAAACCGCGGGTTTTGTTTTACCCATACTGGAACGGTTAAAGGACGGATTAGAACCCCGTGACAACCTTACTCATGTTTTGGTGCTGGTCCCTACCCGTGAACTGGCCGTTCAGGTTGAGGAAGCCATCAGGCAATACGCAAAATACTTCCCAAGAAAATTCAAATCCCTGGCTGTTTATGGTGGTGTTTCGATTAACCCACAGATGCAAGCGATGCGGGGAGGCTGCGACATTGTAGTTGCAACACCGGGGCGATTGATCGATCTCTATAAACGCAATGCGATTGACCTTCGCGCTGTGCATACTCTGGTGCTTGATGAAGCAGACCGAATGCTGGATCTGGGTTTTGCGGATGAACTGGATGATATTCTAGACGAGCTGCCGGAGCAGCGTCAGAATCTGCTGTTCTCCGCAACCTTCCCTAAGGGTGTTCGTAAACTTACAGACGAAATTTTAGTAGAGCCTGTTGAGATCACTATCAAACAGGAAGCTACGATTCCCGAGCAACTTGAGCAACGTGCGATTGAAGTCGACCGCACTAACCGCACCATGCTGTTGAAGCATCTGCTCAAAACAGAAAACTGGAAGCAGGTACTGATCTTTGTTGCCAGTAAACGCACAGCAAACAATGTGATACTCAAACTGTCTCGTGCTGACATAGCTGCAAAAGCTTTACATGGAGATCTAAGCCAGAAGGAACGAACCGGAGCTTTAGCTGATTTCAAATCCGGTAAGTGTAAAGTGCTGGTTGCAACCGATCTGGCTGCCCGTGGAATCGATATTCCTAATCTGCCCTGTGTACTGAACTACGACCTGCCCCGTTCTCCATCGGACTATGTTCACCGTATAGGTCGGACGGGCCGTGCAGGCGAAGTGGGTTTAGCTCTTTCATTTATTGATCACGAGAGTGACAGCCACTTTAAAGTGATTGAAAAACGAATTAAGCAAAAAGTCACTCGTGAACAAGTTCAAGGTTTTGAACGCAGTGATGAAGTACCGGAAGAGCTGAAAAAGAAAAAAGGTGCCGCTCCGGTTAAAGGTAAACGCATGAGCAAGAAAGACAAACTTCGCGCTGCTGCCGCGGCTAAGAAAATCTGGGGCGAGAGAGAATAGTCTCATTCCATGCATCAACCCATCTCCGGATACCACAAAGATGAAGAAGACCACTGGGTAGCAGAACTTGCTTGTGGTCATTTTCAGCACGTGCGCCATAACCCGCCCTGGACCAATCGCCCCTGGGTAACCACTGAAAAAGGTCGTCAATCTATGCTGGGCTTTGAGCTGAAGTGTAAGAAATGTGATGAAGGCGCACCAGCTGATGAACTATAGTTAGCGGATGAACCTTATAATCCGCACATTCGAAGCTAATGATTTGCCAGCTCTTCTTCCACTCATGGAACAGTTGGGTTACAGCCATACTGAACATTCTCTTATAAGTAACATTGAAGCCCTGCGAAATTCCGGGGGTGAGGTATTTGTTGCTGAAAGAAAAAACAAGATCTTTGGCTGTGTGGGTGCCATTATTGACACGCGTTTAGCCGAAGGGACTCAAGGGGAAATTGTGAGTCTCGTGGTTCTTGAGGAAATGCGTGGATTTGGGATCGGAAAAGGTTTGGTTAACGCCGCTGAAGAATGGTTGTTTCAGTATGCTGACACAGTACGTGTTCGTGCTAATGAAATTCGTGCAGATGCCCGTCAGTTTTATCTGGGTATGGGCTACGAAGTCAGTAAAATCCAGGTCGTACTTTCAAAAAATGTACTTTCTAAAGGTTCACTCACAAAAGAATCAGTCACAAAAAAAGCGAAACCCTAAGGCTTCGCTTTTTCTTATCAAGTCGCTCAAAACTTAGCGAATCTTAAAGAGTCAGATCGCGGTTACTCGCTTTGATGAACTCTTTCTTCAGATCTTCATAGGTATGAACAGCCGGGAACTGCGGGAACTCAGCGATTACATTGTCTGGAGCGTGGAACAGGATTCCGGCTTCAGCCTGCTTCAACATAGTTGTATCGTTGTATGAATCACCCGCAGAAATTACACGGTAGTTCAGCAACTGGAATGCACGCACTGACTGACGCTTAGGATCTTTCTGACGTAGTGTGTAGTCAGTGATACGGCCTTCTTCATTTACTTCCAGTTTGTGGCACAGCAGAGTTGGGAAACCCAACTGACGCATCAGTGGCTGAGAGAACTCGTAGAATGTGTCAGACAGGATCACAACCTGGAAACGCTCACGCAACCAGTTAACAAACTCAACCGCACCTTCCAGTGGCTCCAGCTTGCTGATCGTTTCCTGAATCTGTGGCAGTTTCAGTCCGTGCTCATCCAAAATGCGCAGACGCTGCTGCATCAGCTCGTCGTAGCATGGAATATCACGTGTTGTCGCTTTCAGCTCTTCGATACCAGTTTCTTCAGCAAAAGCGATCCAGATTTCAGGGATCAGTACACCTTCAAGGTCTAGACAAGCGAGTTCCACGCGCGACTCCTAATGAGTTAATTAATCAATAAACTTTGCGCGCCAATTTACCTGCTCTGACTAGCGCTTGCAAGGTATGAGCTAAGGAACCTACGAATAAGTTCATTAAGCGGATAATGCCGCTCGTTCCGCTTCCACTTTCTCCATGATAAAGCTGATAAACAAACGCACCTTGGCTGGCAGATACTGACGATGCGGATAGACCATTTTTACTTCACGATCAAAGGGTCGGTACTGCGGCAGAACCGTGACCAGACGTCCCATTGTCAGGGCTTCACCCACAACATAATCCGGCAAGTTAGCAATCCCTATGCCTGCTTCCGCTGCTTCAACGGCACCTCGCAGCTCATCAAATGTCAGCCGCGGTTTGCCCCGGAACTGATGCACTTCGCCCTGCTGGTCGTAAAAACTCCATTCCGGTGAACGGCGGGAAACGATCAACGGGAAGTTGTTCAGATCATCAAGTGATTCCGGGTGCCCTAATTCAGTGATGATTTTAGGGCTGGCACAGAGACTGAATGTAGAGGTAAACATGTCGCGGGCAATCCAGTCCGGGATTTTGATCTCACCGATACGGAAGGCGATATCAATACCCTCCTCTTTAAGATCAATATTGCGGTTCACCAGCAGCAGATCCAGGTCGATGCCCGGATACTGTTCCATAAACTCAAAGAACCAGGGGTTCAGCAACTCATTGGCCAGACTGATTGGGGCAGTCACTTTAAGGCTGCCTTTCGGTGAGGTGAGTTCTCCCTCCAGACCTTCTGTTGCTTCCACCAGCTCATCATAGAGTGGCTGGCAGCGCCGGTAGAACAATGCCCCCGCCTCTGTCAGGGAGAGCTTACGGGCACTGCGGTACAACAACTGATAACCCAGTTGCTCTTCCAATTGTTGAATACGTCGGCTCAATGTTGAGGTCGGCATATCAAGTTCCTGAGCGGCTGATATATAGCTGCCCCGCTCAATCACTTTCACGAAAAGATAAAGATTGTGGTAGTCCATTTTTCAAATCCCATATTCAGGATTTAACTTCTCAATATTGACTCTAAATTTAGTATACGAGATCTAATAAAATCAAATAAAAGATTTCGGAGTTGAGCTGATGGACGCTTTCACCCTGCCAATAGAACAACAATTATGTCAGCAGATCCGCTTTAAAGAAGAAGACGGTCAGATCTGGTTTGATGAGCAACGTATGCTGTTGTTGCAGCTCATCGCACTGGCTGAGTTTCGTAAAGAACAGATTGATACTCTGGGTCAGGAGCGCTCCAAAGGCTTCTTTATGCGTTTGGGTTCCAGCATGGATAAGAAAGATGCCCAGTTGGCTCTGCGCCTGAGTAATTCCAAAGACCCGATTGATCTGATCCGTACCGGTTGTGGCCTGCACTCCCTCAAAGGCATGGTCCGTATCGATGAACAACGCCTGGAAGTGGATCAGGAATCCGGGCATTTCTACGACGAATATGTGATGCATGATTCCTATGAAGCGGAAATGTTCATGACCGAGCTAGGCATGCTGGATGAACCGGTTTGCTGGAGCCTTGTTGGCCAGGCCAGCGCTTTCACCTCTGCCCTGCTGGGACGCGAGATTCTGTTTAAAGAGATCACCTGTCGCGGTTCTGGTGACAGCTCCTGCCTGATCGTCGGTAAACCTGCTGAAGAGTGGGAAGATGCAGACGCCTACCGAGAATACTTCCGCCGTTCATCCGTGATTGAAGAACTTTACGAGCTGCAATCCCAGATCTCCGTATTGCGTCACAAGGTGGATAAGAAATCGACACTGGGAAATTTCCGCGGCCAGTCTCCTGGCTATCAGCAGATCTGTAAGCTGGCCAATCGTGCGGCAGAAGCCAATGTCACTGTGCTGTTATTGGGTGAAACCGGTGTCGGTAAAGAGCTGGTTGCCCGCGCTATTCACGATGGCAGCAACCGTAACGAAAACAAATTTGTCGCCGTTAACTGCGCAGCCATTCCACCCGACCTGATTGAATCTGAGTTGTTTGGTGTTGAGAAAGGTGCCTTTACGGGGGCTACACAATCCCGCCCTGGCAAGTTCGAACGTGCTCACCTGGGTACTATTTTCCTGGATGAGGTGATTGAGCTCTCTCCCCGTGCGCAGGCAGCGCTTCTTCGTGTGTTGCAGGAAGGGGAACTGGAACGCGTGGGTGATAACCAGACCCGTAATATTGATGTTCGTGTGGTCGCAGCAACCAACGAGTCTCTGGAAGAAGCGGTAAAAGAAGGTCGCTTCAGAGCCGACCTTTACTACCGTCTGAATGTGTATCCGATCAATATTCCGCCACTACGTGAGCGCCCGGAAGATCTGCCAATGCTGATCGAACACTTCCTTGAGAAGTACCACGCTTACTACAGCAAACGCACTGCAGGTCTGTCCGGTCTGGCGATGCAGGCAATGATGAAATACGACTGGCCCGGCAATGTGCGCGAGCTGGAGAATCTGATCGAACGCGCCCTGATCCTCACTGATAACGGTGAAGAGATCAGCGCTTCATCGCTATTCCCTACTCTGGGCTTTAATGCCACTCAAACTTTATCCGCTGATGGACATCTGATTGATGTCGATGATGAAGCGGCAAATAGCGAGTCGAATGACTGGATTGAATCAGCCCTGGGCGCCTGTGAATCCCTCGAAGAGATCGAACAAAAATTCCTGGATTACGCACTGGATAAAGCCAACGGCAATGTATCAGAAGCTGCCCGCGTACTGGGTGTATCACGCCCAACCCTTGCTTACCGAATGAAAAAGATGGAAGAGAAATAATGAATACGATGTCACTTAGCCTTGCCAACACTCTGATTTCCCGCGCCATCGAAAAAGCGGAAGAGCTTGGCGTTAATGTATGTATTGCCGTTACGGATAACGGTGCACACCTGAAAACCTTCGCCCGCATGGATAATGCCTTTCTGGGTTCCATCGAAGTTGCGGTTTCCAAAGCAAAAACCTCCACGCTGTTCCCTCTGCCTTCCGGCACATTTGGTGAACTGATTCGCGAAGAAAAACTTACTGGAATGGACCTGTCTAACGGTGGTCTGATTGGTTTTCCGGGTGGCCTCCCCATCGCAGTCGATGGCGTTCAACTGGGAGCTATTGGCATCTCCGGGGCCAGCGCTGAACAGGACAATGCCATTGCTGAATACGCTGCCGCAGGAGCGAGCTTATGAAAGACCTGAAACTCAGCATCGTCGATCAATCACCGGTTCACGACGGCAAAACCCAGGCTGATGCCCTGAATGACACGGTTAAGCTTGCGCAACTAGCAGACGAAATGGGCTATGAGCGTTACTGGATTGCCGAACACCACGCGACGCCCTCTTATGCCAGCCCGGCACCAGAAATTGTAATTGGCCAGATTGCCGCCAATACGCAGAACATTCGTGTTGGCAGTGGCGGTGTGATGCTCTCACACTACAGCCCATACAAAGTAGCGGAAGTGTTCCGGACTCTGGAAGCCTTTTTCCCTGGTCGTATTGATCTGGGTGTAGGCCGCGCTCCGGGTGGTGCAGAACAATCCACTATGGCTCTGGCGTACCCAAACTACCCAAGCGAACCGCAGCACTTCCCTTACCTGCTGGAAGCACTGACCGGCTTTATTGATGAACGTACTCCGGAAAACAGTCCGTTTGCAGGTCTGGAAACCACACCGAATGGCGTGGGACAGCCGGAAATCTGGACGCTGGGTTCCAGTGACGGAAGTATCGAACTGGCCGGATCAATGGGTCTGGGGTTTGTACTCGCACTGTTTATCGGTACTCATGAACGCCCTGCCGATATTATCCAGCGCTATCGCAAGATGTTCCGCCCTCGTCCGAACTCAGCGATGACCTCTGCTCAGGCGATGATCTCCAGTGCAGTAATCTGTGCGGATACCGCCGAGGAAGCAAAACTGCTTGCGGCTTCGCATACCTACTGGAAAGTTCAGGCACATCGACACGGTATTCGTGAAGGCATTAAACCGCCTGAAGAGTGTATGGATCTGTATAAGAAGCTGCCCGTATCTGATCGGGAATACTTTGATGTCACCCGCGACAGCATGGTTACCGGTACGCCGGATCAATGTCGTGAAATTCTGGAAAACCAGGCTAATTACTACGATGTGGATGAGATTCTGGCGGTGGCTGTTACTTACAGCTTCCAGAAGCGTTATGAGAGCTACCAGAAACTGGCGGATGCGTTTAGTTAACTCCTGATGCATAACAGCCCTGAACAGAGGACTGTCAGGGCTTTTCAGAACTATGCGCAACAGGAAAAATCTAAGGAGTATGACTCTTCTTAAATCGACAAGTGCTCCAGAATGCCAGAGCTACTACAGGTAGATAGATCACCAGAAAAATGGGTAATTCTTCCAGAAATGTATAACCAGCCTCACTGACACCAATCCATAAATTAATGCCCGCAACAATAAACCAGATCACTGCAAAGCTAGTCGGAAACAAGTTTACACTTTTACAGGATGAGCTTCCTGTAAAGCGCATTGCCAGATAGAAGCAAGCCCAGCTTCCCACACCAATAGCGATAAAGATTAAAGTACGCATATTTCATCTCTCCTGTTCAGGGTACGAACAGCTCAATTACTGCCTGGCTGTATCAACGTGTAACAAAACCACCATTTACAAATATAGTTTGCCCAGTGATCCAACCCGCTTTTTCCGAGGCTATAAACTGGATAGTAGGAACAATATCCTTGATGTTACCTAGACGATTCTGAACACTGGCAGCACTCAGATAGGCCACAGATTGTTCGTTTTCCTCCCCATGGAAAAATTCGGTATCAATAGGTCCCGGAGCTACCGTATTTACTGTGATACCACGACTTCCGATCTCCTTTGCCAGAGCACGGGTAAAGTCTTCCAGAGGCGCTTTTGAACCCGCGTACAGGGAATAGAAACCAGTGAACGCTGCGAGCAAAGAGGTCCCCATGTTGATGATTCTGCCGTTATCCTCAATCACCTTTGCAGCTTCTCTCATCACAAAAAATGCCGCTTTACAGTTAACATCAAATAACTGGTCGTAATCTTCTTCGGTATATTCCACAAACGGACGCTTAATCACTTTGCCTGCATTGTTGATGACAATATCTATTCGGCCGAAGGCTTCTTTAGCATCTGCAAATACAGATTCGATCGTTGCGACCGATGATAAATTGCCATTAACCAGAAACGCTCTTTGACCATGACTTTCTACAATTCTGGCAGTTTCCTCCGCATCACTTCTGGATTTTTCACTGTTGTAATGAACCACAACATCGCACCCGTCTTCTGCTAAAGCAGCGGCAAAAGCACGACCCATATTACGGGCTGCACCCGTAATCAAAGCAACTCTTGTTTCCATATCACCAGACATATCCAAACCCTCTTAAGCTTGATTAGTTAACCGAGTAAGAACAGCTTAGTTTCATGCAATATTTTTATGTAGAGCTATAATCATCATTTATTAATTGCAGAATATGCATTTTATGACACAAAACCTTACTCATGAGCAGATATTCATTGCGGTTGTTGAAGCCGGTAGTTTTAAGCAAGCTGGTGAAAAACTGGATATCGATGCCTCTCTTATAAGCCGTAAAGTTGCTCAACTTGAAACCAGGCTTAATGTGAAGCTGCTAAATCGTTCAACCAAAAAATCCACGCTTACCGAAGAAGGTGAAGTTTATTTTAATGGTATGCGGCGCCTTGTTGAGGAACAGTTGGCACTGGAACAACAGATCAGTACAACCAAAGAAAAACCATCCGGGACTTTAAGAGTTTCCGCACCTCATGATTTCGGTGCTTTTTTTGTTGCACCCGTTCTGCATGAGATGACGAAACGCTACCCGAGCCTTAATATTGAGCTCATTCTTAGCAGTGGCTATGAAGATCTGATCAGTCGGGGAATTGATGTCGCTATCAGAATTGGTACTTTGCCAGATTCACAACTTATCTGTCAGAAGCTGGGAACAATTCCCAGAGTTCTGGTGGTATCTCCAAGCTACATTAAACAACACGGCCTGCCTGAGTCGCCGGAACAACTTGAAAGCCATCAGTTCATCTTTTATACCCGTGAGCAAGCCCATAAAACAATGCCGTTTCAGCGGCTCGGAAAACAGATCCAGGTCAAGCCTAAAGGCCGTATGATTGTTAACAGCGTTTCAGCAATCCGGGAGCTTGTAGTAGAGGGTGCGGGTATACACTTAGGTCCAAGATGGGCTTTCGAGGAAGATCTGAATAAGGGTAACGTTATCAGTGTGTTAGACGAATACCTTCATCAGAGTTTTCCCATGTATGCGATCTACCTTTCGAGAGCCTACACACCAGCAAAAACCCGCAAGTTCATTGAGCTTATGCGAGAGCAAATTAAGGAAAATTTCCTGGATAATAACCAAAGTAAAAACTGAATAGCCTACGTTATAAATGCAAAAAAAAAGCCACCCGATTGGGTGGCTTTTTTGTGAATCCGGATCTGAAAATCAGATATCTTTTGGCTGAACAGGAATGGCCTGTTTCATACCAGTAAGAACATTACGCTGGTGTAGCTCTTCGTCGCTCGCACCTACGCCGCCATCTGCCTTTGCGTTTTCAAAGTAGCAAAGTGTTGGCTGGTGTTCTTCAACTTCTTTTTCGTCCAGTTGCACGTAAGAAGCAATGATCAAAAGATCACCTTTGCTTGCTTTGTGTGCAGCTGCACCATTAACAGAGATAATGCCGCTGTTTTCTTCGGCACGAATCGCGTACGTAGTAAAACGTTCGCCATTGTTAATATTGTAAATGTGAATCAGCTCGTATTCACGAATGCCTGATTTATCAAGCAGTACACCATCAATTGCACAGGAACCTTCGTAGTGAAGTTCTGCGTGTGTAACTGTTACTCGGTGTAGCTTGCACTTCAACATTGTCTGCAGCATAAAAATAAAACCTGCGTTTGCTCATCTATACCAGGGATTACCCGGCTTTCCCCACTGCCTTCCAATATCGATTGTTTCAATACTGAACGACACTAACGCCACTATTCGCGAGATTGTGGCTCGCTATAGCCTCTGTTTTTATCCGCTGGTTTTACTTCCAGCTTTTTTGCGGCGCACATAATACAAGATTTGGCGGCAAAAATTAACCAGAGAATTGCTAAATGTATATACAACCCCTTCAGGGCGGCCAATTCTACCATCATAAAACGTAATTTTAAGCGTTTTCATCCTATCCTTTAGCACAACAACTCTCTCTCAAACGTAGTAACCAAGCCTAATTGAGCCACTTTCATCAAGTCATTAACTTTACTCACACACATCGGTAAGCATTTGATTTACAATAGCGCTCTTTTTTATTTTTCAGTTGATAGTCAGGTAGTTTGCAGTGACCGATAAAACGCTTACCGAAATCCTCTCCGAAAGCCTAAAAAACCGCATCATGATTCTGGATGGCGGCATGGGCACGATGATTCAGGATTACAAACTTGAAGAAGCGGATTACCGTGGCGCGCGTTTTGCCGATTGGCATATTGAGGTTAAAGGTAACAACGACCTGTTGGTACTGACTAAACCTGACATCATCAAAGCGATCCATAAAGAGTACCTGTTGGCCGGTGCCGATATCATCGAGACCAATACCTTCAACGCCACTCAGATCGCAATGGCTGATTACGAGATGGAATCACTCAGCCGTGAGATCAACGTTGAGGCGGCTAAGCTGGCACGTCAGGCCTGTGATGAGATCACCGCAGAAACGCCGGATCGCCCACGTTATGTAGCAGGTGTGCTTGGCCCGACCAACCGCACCTGCTCCATCTCACCTGATGTTAACGATCCGTCCTACCGTAACGTTAGCTTTAACGAACTGGTTGAAGCCTATACAGAGTCTATTGATGGTCTGATTGAGGGTGGCTCCGATATCATTCTGATCGAAACCATCTTTGATACGCTGAACGCTAAAGCAGCGATCTACGCGGTAGAAACCTATTTCGAAGAAAATGATATCCGCCTGCCGGTCATGATCTCCGGTACGATTACGGATGCATCTGGTCGTACCTTGTCTGGCCAGACAACGGAAGCCTTCTGGAACTCTGTTCGTCACGCTAAACCCATTTCAGTTGGTTTGAACTGTGCCCTGGGTCCAAAAGAGCTGCGTCAGTATGTAGAAGAACTGTCCCGTATCTCCGAGACCCATGTTTCTGCTCACCCTAACGCGGGTCTGCCAAACGCCTTCGGTGGTTATGATGAAACTCCAGAACAGATGGCCGATGAGATCGGTGAATGGGCACAGTCTGGCTTCCTGAACATTATCGGTGGCTGCTGTGGTACGACCCCAGCACACATCAAAGCGATTCGTGAGGCGGCCGAAAAAGCAGCCCCACGTCAGCTTCCAGAACTGCCCGTAGAGTGTCGTCTGTCTGGTCTTGAGCCAATGAATATTGGTGAAGACACGCTATTCGTTAACGTTGGTGAGCGTACCAACGTTACCGGTTCTGCTATGTTTAAACGTCTGATCAAAGAGCAGGACTACGAAACAGCATTGGATGTTGCCCGACAGCAGGTTGAAAACGGTGCTCAGATCATCGATATCAACATGGACGAAGGCATGTTGGATGCTCACGCAGCCATGGTTAAGTTCCTAAACCTGATCGCGTCTGAGCCAGACATCGCTTGCGTACCGATCATGATCGACTCCTCTAAGTGGGACGTTATTGAAGCCGGCCTTCAGTGTATCCAAGGTAAAGGTGTTGTTAACTCTATCAGCCTTAAAGAAGGCGAAGAGAACTTCATCGAGCAAGCGAAAAAACTTCGCCGCTACGGTGCCGCTGTAGTCGTTATGGCCTTTGACGAAACTGGTCAAGCCGATACCTACGAGCGTAAGATCGAGATCTGTGAACGCTCCTACCGTGTTCTGGTTGATAAAGTGGGTTACCCACCAGAAGACATCATCTTCGACCCGAACATTTTTGCGGTGGCTACCGGTATCGAAGAGCACAACAACTACGCCGTAGACTTTATTCAGGCAACAGGCTGGATCAAACAGAACCTGCCATACGCTAAGATCTCCGGTGGTGTTTCCAACGTATCCTTCTCCTTCCGTGGTAACAACCCGGTCCGTGAAGCGATCCATTGTGTGTTCCTATACCACGCCATCAAGCAAGGCATGGATATGGGTATCGTTAACGCCGGTCAGTTGGCGATCTACGATGACCTGCCGGAAGAGCTGCGTGTAGCTGTAGAAGACGTTATCCAGAACACCCGTGAAGATGGCACAGAACGTCTGCTGGATATTGCTGAGAAATACCGCGGTGACGGTTCGCAGCAGGAAGATACCAAAGCGCAGGAATGGCGCGAGTGGGATGTTAATAAACGTCTTGAGCATGCGCTGGTTAAAGGTATTACTGAGTTTATTGAAGAAGATACCGAAGAAGCGCGTCAGGGCCATGAACGCCCACTGCACGTAATCGAAGGTCCGTTGATGGACGGCATGAGCGTGGTGGGTGACCTATTCGGTGCCGGTAAGATGTTCCTACCTCAGGTAGTAAAATCGGCCCGTGTAATGAAAAAAGCCGTTGCCTACCTGATGCCGTTTATCGAAGAAGAGAAAGATGGTGCCAGCCAGTCCAACGGTAAGATCGTACTGGCAACAGTAAAAGGCGACGTACACGACATCGGTAAGAATATCGTTGGCGTAGTTCTGCAATGTAACAACTACGAGATCATCGATCTCGGCGTAATGGTGCCTGCTGAAACAATCCTGCGTACTGCGCGTGAAGAAAACGCTGATCTAATCGGCCTTTCTGGTCTGATCACACCATCACTGGACGAGATGGTTCACGTTGCCAAAGAGATGGAGCGTCAGGAATTTAATATTCCACTACTGATCGGTGGTGCGACCACATCTAAAGCACATACTGCAGTTAAGATCGATCCGGTATTCCACCGAGATCAGGTGGTGCATGTAACCAACGCATCCCGTGCAGTGAACGTTGCTTCTAGCCTTCTAGGTGATAAGAAACCTGGCTACGTTAAAGAGATTCAGGAAGAGTACCAAGCGGTGCGTGAACGTCACGCCGCACGTATGAACGACAAGCGTCGTGTAACGTTGGAAGCTGCTCGTGAGAACAAATTCCAGATTGAGTGGGATGATTACACTCCGCCTGCGCCACTGAAACCCGGCATCCATGTCTTTGACGATATCCCACTGAGCGAGATTCTGGAGTACTTCGACTGGACACCGTTCTTCCACTCGTGGGAGCTAGCGGGTCGTTACCCACGCATTCTGACCGATGAGATCATCGGCGAAGAAGCCACCAAACTGTTTGAAGATGCTCAGGTGATGCTGAAACAACTGGTTGACGAAAAGCTGCTGACTGCAAAAGCGGTCGTTGGCCTGTTCCCGGCAAACAGCATCAACCACGATGATATCGAACTGTACACTGATGAAAGCCGCAGCGAAGTACTGATGGAACTGCATCATCTACGTCAGCAGACAGAGAAAGTCGCTGGTAAAGCCAACATGTGCCTGACCGACTTTGTCGCGCCAAAAGAAACCGGTAAGCAAGATTACCTCGGTGCCTTTGCAGTAACCGCAGGTCATGGTTGTGATGAACTGGTGGCTAAATACGATGCTGACCACGATGACTATAACTCCATCATGGTAAAAGCCCTGGCCGACCGCTTCGCAGAAGCCCTGGCAGAGATGATGCACGATAAAGTTCGTAAAAAACTCTGGGGTTACGGTTCAGATGAACAACTGAGCAACGATGACCTGATCGCCGAGAAATACAAAGGCATCCGCCCTGCTCCAGGCTACCCGGCATGCCCAGAACACACCGAGAAAGGCCTACTCTGGGAACTGCTGGATGTGGAGAAAAACACCGGCATGACCCTGACCGATGCCTACGCAATGCTGCCAACCGCAGCGGTAAGCGGCTTCTACTTCAGCCACCCAGATTCACAATACTTCGGCGTAGCGAAAATCAGTGAAGACCAGGTTGAAAGCTATGCGAAGCGAAAAGGCATGGAGATGAAGGAAGCTGAACGCTGGTTGGCGCCTAACTTAGGTTATGAACCAGAAGAAGGCTAAGACTCTTCGTCATCCCAAGCCATTCAAAACCCGTCATCCCAAACTTGATTTGGGATCCATAAGATAACTGCGAGTAGCGAGAACGCTGCTTCGCAGCTGCTAGTGGCGAGCAAAAGCAAAAAACCGAACCTATTGAGTTCGGTTTATTATGGATTCCAGCCTTCGCTGGAAAGACGAAAACACGTTCTACCAAACTTTAAGACGAAAAACCGTCATCCCAACACAAAAACCCGTCATCCCAAACTTGTTTTGGGATCCGTAAAATAGCTGCGAGTAGCGAGAACGCTGCTTCGCAACTGCTAGTGGCGAGCAAAAGCAAAAAACCGAACCTATTGAGTTCGGTTTTTTTATGGATTCCAGCCTTCGCTGGAATGACGAAAACACGTCCTAACAAACTTTAAGACGATAAATCGTCATCCCAACCCAAAAGCCCGTCATCCCAAACTTGTTTTGGGATCCATTAAAATAGCTGCGAGTACCTAGAATTCGGCTTTGCATCTACTAGGGATTTGTTATTTGAAAGGCCTTAAAAAGTTTGTTACTTAGACAGAAGACCTAATGAAGTAGAACCTTTAACCTCATGTTTGCCAATTATTACACCCGGCTCAGTAATACTCTCAATCCAAATTACGGAGTTTGTTTCTGACAATTCCCCTTTCACAACATATTTGTGATTAGGCTTGGGCATGAACTCCACCACAGTTTGTATTTCATAGACCTTACCTGCGATTGCACGAATAGGCATTGCGTACACAGTACGACCAACAAGAGTAAACTGAGCTTTTTCTGACGGAACCTCATGCTCTAGATCTATGCTATGTAGATAGTTGCCCTTACCGTAACTCTCTTGACGGGCAAAAGCTCTACTGTGGAAAATTTCCTTATCGTTAATTTTCTCCAAAACAAACATGTCCGCTTTCCCGGTATCATGGTATTTCTTAGAATCTTTGATGAATGAAATTTGACCTGTATACCCTTCGGGTTTTGTTGGTGCGTAACCAGCACAGCCGGTTAGTAGAATAGCTAAGAATAGAATTGTTAACTTTTTCATAAAAATCCTTTTAGAGGTTTTCCTGTTTTGTTTTCTGAGAATACCTAAATGACTTATAAGTTGCACTTCTGGCCGGATGATGAAGTATCCATGGTAGGTATTACAAACTTGCTTCTCCTCGCCCCTAGCAGCTGCGAAGCAGCGTTCTAGCCACTCGCCACTGCCCTTATCAGTTGTGGTAAATTCAAACTGGTGTTTTAATAACCAACACTCAGCTACAAAAAAGTATAAAGGAGTTGCTTCGGCTGAGGTCTCTTTCCAAAAATAAGACCAACATAAGGAATGTGTTTATGTCCCTCGCCAGTGCTGCACTTGATTACCTTGATACGAAAAAAATCCGTTGGATTAGAAAGCATTTTCCCTGGCTGGCTCGATTTATAAACCGTTTAGCGACCAATTTTCTGGCCTCGACAACCACGCCACGGCCTAACGCTTACAGCCTATGGAGTGATCATCTTGCGGTTCCTGAAGCGGATAAGGCAGCCATACCTGCCCGAGCGGCAGCGGATTATCTGACCTGGGAAGGTGTAACCAACAAACGTTACTTTGATCTTCACCTGCAACCCGCGCCTCAGGGTTATATTGATTCCCTGCCGGATAACGAAGCCAGCGAGCAATATCCGTTTGGTGAAATTACTCACCTGTTCCAGCGCCATGGGGAGATGGCGACAGATCGTTCCAGTGTGTTTTTTATGTTTTTTGCCCAGTGGTTTACAGATGGATTCTTCCGTTCAGATTCGCTGGACCCAAACAAAACAACCTCTAACCACAATATCGACCTGTGCCAGATTTACGGGTCGGATGAGGTTTCCTGTAACGCTTTACGCAGCGGTGTGGATGGCAAGTTAAGAAGCCGTGTAGTTAATGGCGAAGAGTTACCTGATACTCTGGGAGAGCTGGATGCAGAGGGTAACTGGCAGGTTAAGGCATGTTACAGGGAGCTACCTTATATAAAGAACTTTGAGATCTTTGAAACCATCTACGGTTCACGTTCGCGTAATCCTTTATCAGAAGAGCAAAAAGCCAAACTGTTTGCCACAGGTCTGGAAAGAAGCAATGCCATCCTTGGGCATAATGTGATTGGTACTTTATTCCTGCGCGAGCACAACAGTATCTGCGATATGCTGAAGCAGATCTTCTCTGATTGGGATGATGCCCGCCTGTTCCATACTGCCCGGATCATCAACACTGTCATTCTGATGAAACTGGTGATTGAGGATTATGTAAATCATATTGCGGGACTGGACGTTCTGCGCTGAGATCCTTCCTTTGTAGAAAAACAGAAGTGGTATCGTGCTCCCTGGATTGCGGCCGAATTTAACCTGCTCTATCGCTGGCATGGATTGATTCCGGATCACTTTGAGTATCAGGGCGGTGCACAAGCCTTTCGCCAGAACCATGGCTTTATTGAGCATGAGGGTTTGGCCAATATCCTCGAAGCCGCCAGCCAGCAGATTGCGGGAACCATCTCTTTAGGTGGCGTACCAAACTTCATGCTGCCCGCTGAACGGCAGATGATCGAGAAAGGTCGGGCATGGGGGTTTAATACCTACAATGCGTATCGTGAACATTTCGAGCTGAAACGCCTAACTTCGTTTGATGAGCTAACCGATGACAAAGCCCTGGCAAGAAAGCTGGAGAAACTTTACGTCAACATAGACCGGTTAGAGCTTACTGTCGGTCTGTTTGCAGAAAAACCCACTGGTAAAACACTCACCGGCGAACTGCAAACCACTATGGTGGCTTATGATGCGATTACTCAGATCTACACCAATCCGTTGTTGGCTACGCACAATTTTACCGAGCAGCACTTCACCCGGGCCGGGATGGATCGCATTGAACAAACCAACAGTTTTCAGGATCTGGTTGATCGACACGTGGATCGGCCAATTAAGGTCAGTGTGGCTTTTCCTAACCCAGACCCAAGTGATTAATAGGTTTTTTATTGCTTTTGCTTTATTACGCTTAAGCCTGCAATGAAACTGAGTAGAGCAATAAAACTTAAAGCATAAATTGCCAGCCTGTCATTCGAAGCAAGGCCATGCCCGTGAGCATCAGATATAAAATAGATAGCATACGCCGCTAATGCTGAAAGCAGAGCAATTAAGAAGAATAGAAATACCCTGAGTGCTTTTTTACGCATAAGTGAAGTTTATATCTGCTTTGGAACAAAAAACCGAACTGAAAACAGTTCGGTTTTTTTAAGCAGAATACGATGCTTACTTCAATTCCTGCTCAGCAATAATACTCTCGTAAGAGAACAGGTGCTTAGTACCTGTCAGCGGAGCGTGGCATGCTGCACAAGCAGTCAGGTCTTTATTAGCTCGCTCACCCGTAGGTTTAAACACTGCAAAGTCCCAGTCATCATTACCTAAGCCCTGAGGGTATTCAGCTGCGGCACCTTCACGACGTTCCATAACAGCCAGTGCTGCAAGTTTAGTCGGAATGCGCTGACCTAGCTGAGTTGTTAAGACATTGCCGTCTGCATCTTTTTTACCCTTGTAGATTTCAGCAACTAGCTTGGAACCATAAGGAAGTTGACCGCTCTCTTCTGTGCCACTCAGGCCCTTATCGTTTACATAAAGGCGGATGTACTGATCAGCATTTTGAGTACGGTTGAGGGAATGGTATTGGGTATATTCGGTTTTATAGTTTTCAGGGAAACTCACACCATCGCCTGGGCCCGCCCAAGCCATAGATGTCATTATAACTCCCGAAAGAACTGCCACGATTTTTTTCATTTTTATACGCTCACTGTTTGTTTTTACTTGTTTTTATACGGCCCATAAAAATGTATAAACAAAACATGTTTAAAAGGCAAACAAAAAAGCGAAAATAGCGACGATTCCATTAAATATTGTAGTTATTGTAAAAAACAGGAATTACCCTTAATTTACATAAGGTTAAATGTCCTGATTAAGAAAGACTCACTCTCACCTCATAATCCGTTGCTGACTGAATTACTTCTACCCGCCATGAGAAACGCTCGGCTATTTTCCGAATTAATTTTAAACCGAGACCAAACCCTGTCCCCTGTGCACCTTTATGCTTAACAAAGCTGTTTATCACTCTGATTTCATATTGATTTTGTTTGATTGTGACTGAACCTTCCTGGGTATGTTGAAATGCATTGCGAATAATATTGGTCATGAACATCTCAAAGGCAGCTTCAGGCAGTTCTTTGGCCTGGTTTGAGGTGACTAATTGCACCTGAACCGCTTTTCCCTCCAGTAAGAAACGTAATTCAGCTACGAGTTTATGAAGTGCCTGATCGACCCTGATATTGGTTGTTGGAAGTGGTTCCTGATTGTCACGATTCAACCACAGCAAGGTCTCAGTGATGCCTTTCATCGTCAGGCTTGATCTGAGGATACGATCACGGATCTCTCTTTCCTTTAGCGATGGATGCGGGCTTATCCTGTCCAGTAAAGTCACATTGCTGCGGAGCGTGGTGATGGGCGTTCTCAATTCATGGCTGGCATAACCTAAAAACTGCTTTTCCCTTTCCAGTGCTTCTCCAGAATTCTGCAGACTGCTTTGTATAATGGCAGCCAGATCGTCTAATTCCTGATATTTAAAATCCGGCAACTCTGATTTTGAAGATAGAACAGTGAGACCAGCAGCCCATTTATATAAGGCGTTAGAAGGTTTGCTGAGACTACGGAATGTCCAGTACAACGCAGCCATAAAGGCCAGCATCGCACCCAGCCCCCAGAGAGCAATTTCTACCATAGGATCTATGCGGAACATTTTTTTCGGCAACCCGGAACCGGGGGCCGGTCCTTTTCTGAATTCCCGAATGTGAGAGATATAACGTTTGTGCCCCTGCTCATCCTGAGACATCATCAGGAAATAACCGGTTTCCGGAGGTGCAAAGTACCACCAGTTTTCAAAATGCTTTTGCAGCTCCAGAGGGCTTTCAGGGGGCTTTTTGAACACTTCCCTGACCCGTTCAGGTAACTCTTCCCAGCTCGAAGCAACCTGATAGTTGAACAACTGGCTGATGTCAGTTCCCTGCTCGGTTTGATGTTCAACGACCTGCCGCATATGCCAGGCCACCTGAACATCCAGGCCATGCAGAAAAAACTGAGTGCCCTGATAGGACAGTAACAATGCCATACCTAACGCCAGGCATGAAATTCTCACATAAATAAAGCGTTTTAGGTTTTTCTTAGTGTTCATAAACCAACAACTGGTGAAGTTCAGTGATCAGGCTTTGATCCGGAAGCCATAACCGGCAACGGTTTGTAACAGGAAGTCGGCATCACCGGCAGCCAGTACTTTTCTCAGGTTATGAATATGCACGCGAAGCTTATTGCTGTCCGGAACTTCGTCACCCCAGACTGAACGGATCAGATCTTCCTGAGATACCGGGTCCGGGCTTGCTCTAAGCAACATTTCGAGAAGCTTAAAAACGGTTGGCGTGAGTTTAACCGGAACACCGTTAAGCTGGCCGGAGTGATCCTTGAGATTCAGCGCCAGAGGGCCAACTCTGAGCGAGGAAACCTGCCCGCTACGGCGTTTGGAAAGCGCATTAAGCCTGACAATAAGTTCCGGGACCTCGAAAGGTTTTACAAGATAGTCATCAGCTCCGGCATCGAAACCTTCCAGTTTGTTTTCCAGAGTGTCACGAGCCGTCAGCATCAGAATAGGCGTGTCATTGCCGCTGCATCTCACCTGTTCACATAACGCCAATCCATCCATACCTGGAAGATTAATATCCATAATGATCACGTCGTAATGATTTTGCTCAATCAGAGAAAGACCCTCGTTGCCGTTGATAGCGTAATCACAAATGATCTTTTCCATCTCAAGATGCTCTATCAATGACAGCGCAAGATCCCGGTTATCTTCCACCAGCAACATACTCAACATGAGTTAAGCCCCTTCCTGTTTATTCAAGCTTTTGTTCAAAGCCGCACGAGATGGCTTTGGAGAACAAAACTTTTCAATTCTGAAACAAAAGTTAACGACTTTTTAACAAGCCAGAACGTAAAGTGCCGGTTAATTATACAGTAAATGAAAATGATTATTAAAACGTTTTGCGTTTTTATAATTAGGTCGAACACGTGAATACTTCAAACCCTATCCCAGAAAAGACAGAACTCAGCGCAGAATCTGATGCGGCTGAGAATGCTATTCCATCGACAGAACAGGTAGCTGAAGCAGCTGTGATTTCTGAGTCTGCAACTGCACAGGAACTGACTGCTGGTTTGCCTGTGTCGGAAGCTTCTGAAATGCAGAAGCCTCTTCTCAACACTCCAGTAAACGATTCAGCTCCTGTAATGAATAGCGCTGACATCTCAGCAACTGTTCAACAACTGGTTGAGCTGATTGAAATTGGCGGTCCGGTCGTTTGGATTCTGGCTGCTCTTTCAATCGCGGCTCTGAGCATCATTATTCTTAAGCTTTGGCAATTCGCTGTATTACGTCCAGAGAGTTTGAAGGATGTGAATCACAGCCTGACTTTATGGAACCAGGGTAAAACGCAGGATGCCAAAGATGGATTAAATTCCAAAAAGCCGGTTTCCCGGATTGTTTTGATGGCTATGGATGGGCTAACCGAAAACAAAGACACAACAATGTTACAGGAAGAGTTGAATCGCCAGGCAAACCAACTGATGCATCAGCTTCGCTCCCTGCTCCGCCCCCTAGAGGTCATTGCCAGCCTAAGCCCCCTTCTGGGTTTAATGGGAACAGTTCTGGGCATGATCGTGGCTTTTCAACAGATGGAGGCTGCTGGCAATCAGGTAGATCCGTCTGTCCTATCAGGTGGTATCTGGCAAGCACTATTAACCACAGCAGCAGGTCTCGCTGTAGCAATCCCAGTAGCAGCAGCCCACAGTTGGCTGGAGCGTAAAACCGAACGTGTTGCCTATGCCTTGAATGACTCTGTAACACAGGTTTTTACCCGCAAGCATGCAAAAAAGCCATCACCGGCTCTGACCGGAGTAAGTAGTTGTGCTGCTTGATAGCTACCAAAGGCATAAACAACTGATCAGCATGACACCACTGATTGATGTGGTGTTTATCCTTTTGTTGTTTTTTATGTTGTCTTCTACGTTCAACCGTACCAAGCAAATTGAAGTCAGCGCCTCTTCAGGAGGTCAGCCATCGCAGGTAAGTGAATCAGTAAAAATGATGATCACAGAGCCAGGCTTTGTGCGCATCAATGGCAATGTAATAAGCGTTAACAGCGACGAATTTTCACAACAACTGAAAGAATATGCAGCTTCTGGTGATAAGTTGTTTCTGGCCGCCCGCAGCCATATCAGTGTTCAGGAAATTATTCATCTACTGGATAGTGCAAAACATTATGGCATCACAAATCTCAGCCTGAGCGAGTCAGTCAAGCCATGAGATTAGCCATAACTCCTGTGCAAAAGAACAAAAGCAGTAGCCTGGATGACAGCATGATTCCAGCGATCAATATCGTTTTTCTGCTGCTGATCTTTTTTATGATCGCCGGGCATATTGAGGCCAGAAACGAGCAATTACAGATTCCAGGCTCACTCAGCGAACAGGATCTGAATATCCGTGAAATTGAGATTCAGGTGTTGGCTGATGGTAACTACCTGCTTAATGGCACTGCGCTGTCTTCAGATATTGCGGCTGCACTGAATGAAATGGCGCTCTCAAAAGAATCTGTCATCACACTGCATATTCATCGGGATCTGCCAGCAAGTTCACTTGATCCTGTTCTCAATAGTGTCCGCAAACTGGGTATTAAACAGCTGCTTATTGCTACGGAGCAGCAGCCATGATCACAACCAAACAAATTGTGGTCAGCACCAGCGCCGCACTTTTAATACACATCGCAGCGATCACCCCTTTCCTCTCCAACGACATCAGCGCTGGAGCAGTTGCAGAGGGTGAAGATGGCATGCTTTTCAGTGTAGGTCTGGCGGGCAGCTTTACTGAATCCGCTGATACCAAAGCTGAGGTCATAGCAAACCCGATAGAAGAGACCAAAGAACCCGAACAAGAGGTCAAAGTAGAGACTGAACCGGAACCGGAACCGGAACCTGAGCCAGAGCCAGAGCCAGAGCCAGAGCCAGAGCCAGAGCCAGAGCCAGAGCCA
>JBMYLM010000048.1:0-22567 GCA_049596335.1 Neptuniibacter sp. | reverse complement strand
TGAAGGTAGCAGTTCAACTTTCACAGTAACGGTGGATGACGATGCGCCAGTGGCAATCGATGATGGTCTGCTGGATACAGTAGATGACAACGCTGAAGACGTTGTGATCGGTACGCTGTCGGATCTGTTGGGTGATGATAGCTATGGTGCAGACGGTGCTGCATCGTCTGGTTCGATCACAATTGCGGCAGGTGATCTGGGCGGTACAGTAACGATCAATGGTAGCAATCTGGAATACACATCAGCGACTGATGTCGACCCAGACGGCAGCCAGCCAGTTGAAGAAACTTTTGTTTACACCATTAAAGATGCGGATGGCGATACACAGACAGCTACTTTCACCGTTAATCTGACGGATGAGAAAGCGACTATCGGCGATCCAACAGACAGTTCAGTTGATGAAGAAGGTCTGAGCGGTAATGCCGGTGACAGCTATCTTGATAGTGGTGACCTTGCGGGTGAAGCCGTAAGTGTTAGTGCACAGGATCTTGATATCACCTGGGGTGCAGATGGAGCAGGCAGTGTTACCTTCGATGACACTCAGTCGGGTCTGTCTGGTATTACCTCTGGTGGTGAGAATGTGAACTTTGTTCTCCTGTCCAACGATACATTGTTGGTTGGTTACACAGGTGATACAGCGCCAACAGCAGATAACTACACGACTGATGGTAGCGTGGTTTACTACGCTTCTCTGAGCAGTGCAGGTACTGGCAGCTATGACTTTACACTGGTGCAGCCGTTGGACCATGACACAGCGAACACTGAGGATGATGAGGCACTGACCTTCGCGTTCACAGCGTTGGATGCGGAAGATGAAGGTAGCAGTTCAACTTTCACAGTAACGGTGGATGACGATGCGCCAGTGGCATTTGCCCCTACTCAAATGATCATTGCAAATGATAGTACATCTATCACTTCTTCAGCATTGGATACCTTTGGTAACACTGGTGCTGACGGCCTTGGTGGTGCAACATTTGTGGGAACCGATGGTACTCAGCTCATGCAAACTGATGGCGTCACTGCCGTGACATCAGGATCTCCAGCTGAAAACCTTTTGATGTTTGGTTTTGGCACTAGCACGCTACAAATAAGGTCTGCTGATACTGATACTCTGGTCATGACCGTTACCTTAAACCCAGATGCGACATCTGAAGATGCAGATATTTACACTGTTCAGCTTCACCAAGATCTTAATGATGGTTCTGGTGTCGTGTTCGATGACTTTAGTGATGCTGCTGCTGGTTTGAATGACTGGGTAGGTTTAGACGGTGACGGTGGCGATATCATGGATGATACGAATGACAGTGAGGATTTATTGATTACTGCTCCTGGTGGTTTGGAGATCAACACGGATGCAGATGACATTGGTGTAAGTGGCGGTCAAAAAGTTGATGCAGGTGAAACGGTCCGGTTAGATTTTGTAGTAGATCTGCAAAGAGATGCTGGGCAGGATGAGAAAGACCCGCAAGGGTATATTTATGACTCTCATTATCTTGCAAATGACTTCACTGCAAAGATTGTTGAAGTGCAGGGTAGTCAGTCTAATACGACTGTTGTGGGTTTCAAAGTATTTGAATTCGATGACGTTGATAAGAAAGATTTGACTACCGGAAACACCCAGATTGCCATTACCCTGTCTTCGATTGTGGTTACAGACGTTGATGGTGTAACTATCTTACAAGAAGGTGTCGATTACGATGCGTACCTTGATGGAGATGGTACTTTATATGTAGATGGTTTAGTCCAGGGTCAAAAAGTGTTTTTCTCTGCTGCTTCTGACTTTGAAGTTGTTGAAATCTTCAATGCTACTGGTATGCCGATCCCTGATGGTGAAGGTGCTACTTTCTCAGGTAGTTCATTTGCTGTAGGGGGCTTCGGTTTTGATACAGCATTATCGGGCAGTGATATCCCTCTTGAATTTGATATTACTTTATCCGATGGTGACAACGATACATCTGCAGGTACCATCGCTTTGACTGTAACTCCAGACGATGGCGTTATTACCGGTACATCATCAAATGAAACACTTTCTGGCGGTGCTGGAAATGACATTCTCACCGGTGATGCAGGTGATGATGTATTCATGTTTGCTTCTGACGATCAGGGAAGTGTTGGTGATGTGGATGTTGATAAGATCATGGACTTCAATGATAACGGTGAAGCTGATGTACTTGATCTTTCTGACCTACTGGTAGGAGAGGAAGGAACAGATTTGACAGCATTCCTGGCAGTATCTGAAGATGCGGGTGCCGTTGTAATTGATGTGAATCCTGATGGTATTTCAGGTGTTACGGAACAGATCAGACTCGAAGGTACTACTCTAGCTGATCTGGGAGCAACTCTTGGTGATCCTCAGGCCGATATCATTAGTGATTTGATCTCTAACGGTCATATTCAGGTTGACAGCTAAGCTTAACTCGCTGGAGCGAAGCTAAAGTCAAAAGCACCCTGCGGGGTGCTTTTTTTTGTGCCCGATCCAGTGCTTATGCATCTCAGAAATAGCCTTGAATATTTGTCCTGAATTACCCCTTATCGGAGTGCATGTTTTCCGCTAGAATCGACCATTAAAATTGACGAAATGATGCTGCGGATTAACGCTTAATGCTGTTCAATAAACTTCCAGATAACCTGTTTATGCCTCTATCTGGGCAAAATAAACAGGTTTATCAGGCTGTATTACTCTCACTGGCTGACTTGTTCTTTGATGAAGATCTGGTTGACCCTTTTGTTCCTAAAGATCTTGTCCGCTCCACTATTGAAGCTGCTGTGGTTCGTTTGGGTGTTCGTCGCTGGGAGCCGGAAGAGGATGATTCAGAAGAGGAACAGCAGGAGATCCCTCGTTCTACAGCGGAATACACGAGTCGCATCTACCGCCGTTTAGTTGCTACTGGCTGGCTCGAGGAAGAACAACGGATCTACCGAACTTATGTTCTGTTATCCCCAGCAAACAGTTTTTTGTTAAGAACACTGGTCTCTATCGCTAATCTCGAGAAGAGAAGTTACGGTGGCGCTGTTCTTAACGTCCTAAGTTCTCTTGAAGCGGCTATCAATGACCCTCAAGGTCGCGGTATCACATTGTCAGAAGCGGCTCAGACCGCAGCGGACTTTAGTGCCCACCTGACGGATATGATGCTTGGTTTGCGTGAGTTGAAGATCAATCTCTCCCAAACCAATAACCCGCAAGAGATCGTTCGTAGCTTCTTCGAACGTTTTGTAGAGCATATTCTGGTATCGGACTACAAAACGCTGAAAACCAAAAATAACCCTTTCCGTTTTCGGCAGCAGATCCTGTCGATGTTGCGTGAACTGCAGTTTGATACGTTGAAGCTGGAGCAGCTCACCGTGCATTATCAGCAGCAGTATGAAGCTGATATTCATGAAGCCGAAGCTAAGGTACATCAGCACATCAATCGCATTATCCGTATTTTTGATTCTGTTGATCAGCGCTTGGCTATTATTGATGATTTCCGTTACCGCCTGGAAAAACGTGTATCGGATACCGTGCGCTACATGGATAAAACAACGCCAGGAATGGCTTCGCGTTTATCCCGCGCTATTACCGAAATAGCTCGTAAAGATGGTCGTGAAATCCCGCGTATTCGCACTCTGGAAACGGTTGGTTTTATTGCACCTGGTAGCGTACGTTCACCGGTGAAACGACGTACACCGGCAGAACCAACGGTAATTACGAAGCAAGAGATTGATCCGAAGGTACTCGAGCTCCGCCAGTTGTTCAAAGAACATAAAGAACGTCGAATTGTTAAAGTGGATCGTATCGAAGCCTATCTGGAGCGCCATTTAATTGGGCGTGATATGGTAAATGCGGCAGAATTCAGTATCGAGTCCATCGAAGATTACATCTGCTTCTCTTACATCCGCCACCTAAAGTCACTGGGTAAAAAAGCCCGTAAAACCACCGAAAAATATGATATCCAGATGCAGGAAACCTACGTCAGCGTAGCGGATATGGTGGAGTGCCGTGACTTTTATGTAACCCGAAAAGATCAGTCAAAGGAAGTTTCAAATGCTAGGTGATCTGCAGAAAATTATTGGTCGCAGTGATAAGTATCAGGCGAGCGATTTCAGTCGTGCGGCAAACCAACTGCTGACGAATCAGTTCCTTTACTCAGAGCGTCCGTCACATAGGGAAAGTTATTTCCTGGTGGCATCACATACGGATTATTTTACTAATCTGTTTGGGGCGATTGGCTGGTCCTTTGTGTATCAGCCAGATGAAGCTTACATGGGGATCCTGCCAAAAGGCGAAGAGCGTTTCATGCGCCTGAAACTCGATGAATCCCTGTTGCTGCTCTGTGTCCGTCAGCAGTACGAACTTAAGCTAGAAAGCTTTGAAGTAGAAGGCGGACAGGCATTCACCAGTACGGATGACCTCTTAACCCTATATGAAAACCTGACAGGTAAAGAGATTCCGAACGAAACTCGCCTGAAAGAGATTCTTTCGCTGTTTTCACGTCACGGCATTATTGAACGTGGCAAGCCGGATGAGATGGAACCGAAAAATATTCCTCTGAAAATAAATCCTGTCATTCGTCAGGTCGTGGTTGAGGATTATATTCGTCAGTTAGAAGCCCTCTCAGATCCAGAAGAAGAGATGGAAGCTTCAATTGAAGAGGCCAGTGATGAGCGTGCTCTTGAATCTGAAGATCAACCGGAAGAAATTGAAGAAGACGAAAAAACAACCGCCGTTGAAGAGGTGACTGCAGAATGAAACAGCTAAACCGAATTATCCTGGTTAACTGGTATGTTCTGGGTGCCGTTGAGATCCCTATCAAAGGTAACGTAGCGGTAGTTGGTCCTAACGGTTCCGGTAAATCATCCCTTCTTGATGCTATTCAAACGGTATTGATGGGGGGTAATAAACGCCACCTGAGCTTTAACGCATCAGCCGGTGAGAAGAGTGAGCGAAGCCTGAGAACCTACTGTCTGGGTTTTCTGGATGATGACGGTAAGAAAAACACCGCTCGTCATGATTCTCTTTGTTATTTGGCTTTAACCTTTTTTGATACAGAAACTGCAAAAGAAACGACCGTTGGCGTCGCGATCAGTGCATCTACGGCAGCGGCAGATGAAGATGTTCTGGGGCGTTTCATTCTGCCCGACTGTTCTGTAACTCTGGATGACTTCACTGATAAGCAGGGAGCGGGGCGCTTGCCTAAATCATGGGAGCAGGTTCGAGCGAATCTGATGAAACAGTGCCCGGAGATGATTCTGGAAAAACGTTCCAGTCGTTTTGTGAAAGAACTGGTAAGCCATCTGAGTTATGACGCTCAGATGCCGAACGATGACGATAAGTTTGTTAAAAACTTTAAGAACGCCCTGAAATTTGTACCAATCGATAGCCCAACCCGGTTTATTCGTGAGTTTGTTCTGGACGAAAACATCGTTCACGTTGGCGCTTTCCGTAAGTCGCTGGATGAATATCGGGCGATGGAAACCAAAACCCGTGAAGTGGCAAACCGTATCGGAGAACTGGAGAAAGTTCAGGAGCTTTGTAACGGAATTGAGCGCAACGTTAAGAATGCCGCTGAATACGAATGGGTGGTGCACGAAACACGATTCGAAAATGCAGACCTAAAGAAAGAAGACGCTCAGGAGCGCCTTGAAGATAATCAGGAGAAAGAAGAGGTTCTGCAGCAGGAACTGGATCAGAAGAGTGAAGATCTGAACCAGATTATGCAGAGCCTTGCGGATGCCCGAGCTGAGTTGAATACGTCTGATTCCGCGCATAAGGCCAAAGCGCTGGAGTCATCAATTGCTGCAAAGACCCATGAAGTTAACGTGGTTAAAGAGCGCATACAGAACGTATACAGCCTGATGCGCACAACGGTGGGCTTTGCAGATAACTCAGATCTGTTACCTGAGAAGTTTGTACCGGTTGTACAGCAGTGCGTTGATCAGTGGCGTGCGGGTCAGGACATTATGGCTGACTTGTGGCCCCAGTCTCCGGTAGAAGTGGATAACGTTCTGGAGAATATGAAGCTTCAGATCGAAGGCGTGCGTAGAGATGTCGCCCGTCGTTATGAGCATTCCGTTATCCGCATCAGCGAATTGCGTTCACAGATCCAGAATCAGAAAAGTGCAGTTGAAGATCTGAAACAGGGCCGTGCTCCAGTTCGTCGCAATACCCGCGAGCTGATGGAACTGTTGCAAGAATACGGGATTGAATCCACCCCGATCTGTGAACTGGCAGACATCAACGATGATAAATGGCGTATTGCTATTGAATCCTTCCTTGGGGCGCGAAGAGAAGCTCTGATTGTTGATCCTGACCGTGTTAAAGAGGCGATCACTTTGTATCGTCGTAAAGGCCGTCATCTGAAAGGTTGTCGAATCGTTAATACAACTAAGTCCGGTGATTGGCTGAACCGTTATAAAGCGGGTTCTTTGGCGCATTTTGTGGATACCGATAACGAACACGCCCGTGCATTTATGAACCGTGCACTGGGTGGTGTCATGGCGGTTGAAACAGAGACTGAACTGCTGCGTCACGAGCGAGCTCTGACCTACGATTGCATGTTGCAGACCGAAGGCTCTACAACAGCAATCAACGAAATGCAGCCAATCATGGGCATTCGCCGCCGTTCAGATCAGGCTGCATTGCAGGGTAAACAGGTTGATCAGATGGTTAACGAATTTACTCAGCTGGGTAAAAATCATGACGCACTGGAAAAGCTCCGTGATGCCATGATCACTCTGCATAACGGTCTGGATAACATCAATGAGCGTGTGTTTGACCTGGTAAATCAGCGTGAACAACTGACAACCGAAATTGATGGTCAGCGCCAGGCGATCACTGACCTGCGTAACCAGGACGATACTGGAATTCAGCAGCGCATTACTGATCTGGTGAATGAACAGAAAGAAGCCGAGCAATCGCAGAAGAGCCTGATGGATAAACTGCAGAAAGTTCGTACTTCGATCATTAAAGATACCGCTTCACTGGAAGTCTTTGATACTGAACTGGAAGAACACTCCGCCGCACGAAGCAAATGCGAAGATAAAGCTGAATTCGATGCTCAGTCTGCTCAGGAAAAACGCGATTATCTGGATGAGTCCTGCTCTGGTGAGCTGGAACGCATCACCTTCGAAGCTGCGAAAAAAGCTCAGTCCGAGCTGTCTCTGCATGAGAAGAAGAAAAACGCTGTGCGTGATGGTGTAGCTCAATACCGCGCTAAATACCACGGTGGAGGTCTAAGTCATCAGGAGCTGGATAAAATCACTCCAGACTCAACTCATGAAGAACTGGCAAGCTTTGTTAATGTCACCGTTCAGTCTCTGAAAGACTCTGAGCTGGCAAACTACAGCCAGAAAGCTGAACGGGCACGTCAGGAAGCTGAAACCGCTTTCCGCTCAGATTTTGTCGCGCATCTGAATGATCAGATCAATAAGATCAAAGATATGATCCGTGAGCTGAACCAGCATCTCAAGGGCCGACCATTCCATAAAGAGATGTACAGCTTTGAAATGATGCCAAATCCAGAACTCAAAGATATTCTGGAGCTGGTCGAAGCCTATACTGAGATGGATTCAGCAAACGTAGGTTCTCTGTTTGATCTCAAATTTGATGGCAATACCCGCCACAAAGATGCCTTGTCCAAGATTCATGAAGTTTTGAGAGATGAAGGGGAAAGTAGTCTGTTGCAGGATTACCGTAACTTCTACAACTTCGAACTGGTGGTTAAAGACCTGGATGGTAACCGCAAGACAACACTGACTCAGCGTATCAAGACCGGTTCCGGTGGTGAGCACCAGGTGCCTTTCTATGTGGCAATTGCCGCTGCGATGGGTGCTACATACCGCTTGCGTGAAGGCAGTGACGGTCAGCCCCAGGGCGGCATGAGTTTGTCTGTTTTCGATGAGGCCTTTAACAAACTGGATTCAGAAAATACAGTAACGTCTCTTGGCTTTATGAGCGACCTGGGACTGCAAACCATTATTGCTGCGCCTGATGAAAAATACTCCCTGCTGAGTTCATGCATGGACACCATCATCAACGTTTGTCGTGATGGCCGAGTGGTGGATCTTGATGTTGAGTTCCCAACTCTGAAGGGGCGTGAGCTATTGAACTCTGACAATCCGTTAAAGCTAATGGCAGAGATGGAAGAGGGTGAAGCTGAAACAGAGTTGGAACCTGAGCCAGCTTAAACACTTTAATGCACGGGTGTGTACAGCACCCGTAAAACGTTATTGATAACGGCCTGATATTTCTTTTTGTCAGGCTGTTTGCTGCTCAAAACTCTGAGCCCCCAAATTGACGTCATCAGAAAAGAAGCCAACTCATTGATTTCGGCTGCTTTCTCAATTTCCCCTAGCTCCTGAGCTTGTTGTAAGGCATTCACAAAGCGTTTCTCAATTGCGTCCAGATATCCTGAGGCAAGCGCTCGAATTTCATCATCCTCATTGGATAGTTCCAGGAGGGAATTTACTAGCAGACAGCTTTTACCTAACTCATCAGCCTCAAGATCTTGGCAAAGCAGGCTAAAAAATGTCTCCACACCCTGAATAGGAGATTGAGCCTGTTCCAGAGTATCTGTAATGCGTTTCAGGCTGCGTTGTGCATAAAACTCAAGGCTGGCGAGGAAAAGGTCGCGCTTATTATTAAAAGCCCCATAAAGGGACCCGGGTTTAAGGTTAGTCGCGTTGACAAGATCTGTTACGGACGTTGCAGCATACCCGGTTTTCCAGAACTGATTCATTGCTCGTTCTAAAACTTCATCCCGATCAAACTCAGCAGGCCTTGCCATTACTTTGCCCTCATTATTTTTATACCCTATTATCAGAATACCTTTTGTCTCTAGCAATACCTATCAATGAAGAATAATAAATCAGCCTGGATGCTGGGTCTTTTTTCCATTTTCACTCTAGTCAGCATCACAGGGTGCCAAAATCTGATAAAACAGCAACCAACGCCCCAGGCGCACGAGTTTCGAAGAGGCATCGTTAATTTGGTTAACGATCAGCTCAAGTTTACCCCATGTTTTGAACAGAAAACCTTTGTTATCGATGATCTGACCGGCCGTCTGGATAAACGTTTAAGCAGTCACAGAGAGCCTCTTGTTTATTCAGAAGTCAGCGGCAGCAGAGGTCCCGATATATCCACTTGGCAAGTACATAAGGTTCATTTAATCGGTGGTGGTAATAACACTTGTGGTTATGAGTTGGAGGGCAATGAATTCAGAGCTGCTGGGGAAAGGCCTGTCTGGATAGCGGATGTTCGTAAGGACTACATCCACGTTCAGAATTTCCAGAAGTTAACCAAACTAAAATTTAAAATTGAGCAACCGGAAGTCACTACTGGAAGCCTGGAATGGCAAAGCAGTATTTCAGGTCAAGCAGAGCATGATCTGACCCTTAGGCTGAGTATGGAGCTTTGTAAAGATAGCTATGGTACCGAATATGAGTATCAAGCAGAGATGATTCTGGATGGAAAGGCTCATTCGGGATGTGCACGCAGGGGCAATCTTGATCTGCTAACACTGCCTGGAATCTACAAAGGGGAAATGCCGGTGATTGAAGGTGTAAAGCGTTCAATTACCATGGCGCTGACCGCAACAGGCGAGGTTAGGATCATTCAGGATTATCATAATGATCAGCCCATCATTATCCACAAAGGTACCTGGCAGCGTTTACCTAAGAAAAAGCTGCTTATTTATCTGAGCAACGTAACGGGTACACAAGAGGGTGAAGCCTTGATTCTGCAGCGTAACAAGCGTGGCGCGTTGGAATTAAAAGGCTTCAGCGCTATTTATGGCGGTAACGGTTTGCAGTTCTATCGCACTGGATTTGTGTCTGCCATTACTGAACCAGATTAAGCATCGATCTGTTGTAGCAAAAGATCTTTGGCCTGACTAATTTTGGCCGCGAGATAATCACTACCGCCTCGGTCCGGATGGTTTTTTTGCATCAGGCGCCGGTGGGCATCGATAATTTCCTCGCGAGAAGCGCCAGGTTGCAGGCCCAGAATTTCATAGGCCTCATGAATCGACATGGCCCCGCTGGAACCTGAACTGGATTGATAATCCTCAGGGTCATCCTGGCGCCAACTATCACCAAAACGTTTGTCCAGATAGGCTTCCAGCAATCGTGCTGAATCGTTGTCGTTTTCCCTGCAATATTTCAGTAATTCAATGAACTGAGTTTCGGACAGATCCCCCAAAACTTTTCCTGCTAAAGGGCCTTCAGTCACGGTGCCGTACATCACACCAGAGTCATGATCCAGCTGCATCGCAATAATACGGGTTTTCACTTCTGATTGGTTGCCGCTCGATTTACGCGATTGCTGACGGTATTTATAGGCTTGTCCGATAAAGGGTAGGAGTCTCAGAAAAAGGGGGAACAGTTTCTGGGCGAAGGGCAGTAGACCTGCCGCTATCGCAGCGATCCAGTGTAACCTGCCGGTAAAGGCCATCAGGAGAACAAATAAAGAAACGATCACCAGGATAATCAGGATGACCGCTTTACCCCGCTTTTTTGGAGAGAGGGAACGAATCCAAAGAATGACTAAAAATCCTAAAACGGCGAGCAGCAAGAGGCTGACAGGATTCACTGTATCTCCTTGTTTTACTTCAGTTTTTCCAATAGGTGCGATACGGCCTGGTCTTTACCTTTGCTGAAATCCTGAAGGGCTTTTTTACCCCCGGCTGCATAGACCGCAACAGCTGTAAGAAGTTGCCTTAGCAGATCGGCACTTCGAGTATTAAACGCATGGTACGCGCCACCGGATAAGCGAGCAATCTCTTTCATCGCCCTTTTGGCGACCAGCTCATTACCTTCCTGAAAAATGAATACTGGCGTACTGAGAAGTCCCAATTCCCCTGCTTGTTGACAGAGGTGGTCCAGACTTTCCTCCATACTATCGCCAATAAATATTACAGCTTGTATCTTTCTGGTACGTGTTTCAGCCAAGGCAAGATCAAGTACTTTGGCAATTTGGGTATGGCCGGGGGCGCAGGAAACGCCATTCATGATATTTAACAGTTGGTCAGACTGGTTAAGCCAATCACTGGAAGTGAATTGATTAAAGCCGCGGAAGTAACAGAGTTTGAGTTGAAGCCCACCCAGTTTACCGGCTTCTATAAACATCTCATTCTGCAAGTGGCAAGCATGATCCCAGGCTAACTCTCTACTGGCAGTGGCATCTAAAGCAAACAAAATCCTGCCCATCCCCTGACTGGATATGGGAGCAGGGGCTTTATGCAGTTTGTCTATAAATGCATCCAGTTCCATGCTGGAAGATAGTGTTAAATCTTTAGAGTTCTTAGCCATGAGTTATCCATTTCTTAATACATCAAACAGTATAGTTGTCAGCTGCGACAGAATGACGCTTTTGAGAGCAAGACACTGACATATTCTATAGGTTAAGATCGTTTGAAAAAGAACAGCGGAGTAAGTTCATGAGAAAATTCGTCATTGCAGGGGCGGCTATTGTTGCCGGAACTGCAGGCTATATGGTGCTTCAGGAGGGAGATAGCACGCCCGAAACTGCAACAGCAACAAACCCTGCTGTTGTGCTCTTAGAGAGTATTCCGGCTGATACCGTGGTTTTTTCCGGTCAGCTTGAGCCATTCCCATTAAAAAATTATCTGAAGAACACCACCTATTCCCAGGCGCAAATGCCGCCTGAACTTACCTACGAACTGGAAAAAGATGGCAATCCGCAAGGGCTGTTCCTATCCAGTCTTATAGGGTCATATTTTACTGCCAGTCAATCTGGCGAAGCTTTTCAGAAAACCTTCGGCTTAAAAGATGAATTTCTTGGCGCCTTTTATATGGTGGGTGTTTTACCGGTCCTCAAGTATCAGACATCAGATCCTCAGGCAATTTGGAGATTATTTGATAAAGCAGAACAAGACAGCGGCTTCACTCATCAGGTAAAACAGCTCAATGGACATGATTATCGAGCCTATAAATTTGAGCTTGAGAATGAACAATCATTAGAGCTCGTAGTATCGCAGCAGGGTGATTGGGTTTCGATTACCATTAACGGTCAACTGATTGGTACTGAGGACCTCAAACTGGCATTAGGTTTCGAAAAACCTGAAACCTCTCTTCAGGCGTCTGGAAAAGTTCAGTCAATCCAGTCACATCACAATTTCCTACCCAACAGTATTGCCTACATCGATCATCAGGAACTGGTAACAGCATTTACCAGTAAGGAAGGTAACAACTTAGCCAGAATGATCAGCAATTTGGTAGGTGCTAATGGGAAAACAAATGAACTGAAGCAACTACACAGTGCTGAGTGCCAGAAGGAGATGGCTGAAATTGCAGCCACTTGGCCACGCACGGTTGTGGGCATGCGCGATATGCAAATCGATGAAAATCGTAGCTATGTTAAAGCGTCCATGATAGTGGAAAGCAGCAACAGTACATTGATGGGGGCTTTAGCCACAATGCAGGGTTACCTGCCATCCTATCTGAATCAGGCGCCGGTATTCGGGTTTGGACTTGGGCTGGATGCGAATAAGATTAATCCTGCTTTATCGACCATCTGGTCCAGTGTTTTAAATACGGAATACAGTTGTGCGCCTCTGATGCAGATGCAGGCATCCCTGAAGCAATCCAACCCTGCTGCTCTGGCAATGTTTACCGGTATGGTTCAAGGTGTGAAGGGTGTTGGTGTAGCCATGAACGATTTTTCTGTGGATATGGATGGACCCACACCAGATATAAAAGGTGTTGACGCCCTATTGTCACTTTCAGCGGATAATCCTGAAGTTCTGTTCAATATGGCCAAAACCTTTGCTCCAAACCTGGCCTCTATTCAACTGCCAACTGATGGTTCTCCTGTTGATCTTTCCGCTTATATTCCGAACCCTAAAGCAGATCAGGTTCAGCCTATGCTGGCATTAAAAGGCCAGCATTTGGTGGTTTATACAGGAGAAAAATCGAAAGCAATGGCAGACGCCTTAGCGAGTGAAACGCCACAGAATAATGGTGTCATGAGCCTGTCTGCGGACTATTCACGATTGTTTACGCCGCTGGTGCCGTTAATGGAGATGAACGCCACACCTGAAGTTGCTGATCAGTTTCAGATACTTAAAGATCTGAATATGAAGATCAGTATGAAAATAAGCTTCAGTGATCAAGGTATCGAGATGGCAACTGAAGCCGACATGAAGGCGTCTGAGAACACCTAGTAATCGCAACTACAGTAACCGGGTAGCATTCGACGCTACCCGGTTTTTATTTGTCCTGCTTGCTCAAAATGAGCCTTAACTCATCCTGCAATACTTCATTATCCTGGCGGGCTTTCTGAGCTTCCATTCTATATTTGAAGATCTCTTCGTAGCGTGCATCCAGTTTTGCTTCCAGAATATTAATTGTTGAGGACTGGTTTTTAACCTTATCCTCAAGCTCATCTATCTGGCTTTGCAGGTCTTCAATTAGCCCGTAGCCATAACCCCCGGAAGCTGAGGCTGAATCGGATGCCGATTCTTTTTCAGTGGTTTGCAACTCAGACACAATATGGCTGTAGAGAGCCTTGAGGTCAGATTCTTCACGCGTGTTATAACGTATGGTTTTCTCAATTGCCTGATGCGCACTCGCCGCGCCGATGGAGCCTGCAAGAACATGTTCCACCATTCGATGGAATTCCACCAACTCAATAATTGTGACCTTGGGCTTTTCATGTACCTGAAGGTCTTCGGCTATTTTCTCAATGGCTTTTTCAGCTTTATCTTCGTTCAGATACTCCGCCAACAGGCTCCGTGCTTCTTCCAGTTTAGGATGAAGCAGAATGTAGGCATCCAGTCCCGTTGGTCGTGCGCGGCGCGATGAGGTAGATGTAAGGGCAGCAAGAAATTCGGTAGTGAGTGTGCGCTCGGATTTATTAGGTGAAAAAATCAATGAGCCAATTATGTATAGACCGACATTAAACACCATGGACCAGAACATGGCATGAGTGACCGGGTGCAGCCCTTCCAGTCCAAACAATGCCTCAGGCCTGAGAGCAAAGATATGCCAGGGGCCTTCTAACAAGAGCGTTTCATTGAACCAGCCCTGTTTGATGAATGTAGGGATTAAGAGGCTGTAGCACCAGACGACAAACCCGGCTAAAAGACCCAGAAATGCGCCTAGACTGTTGCCTTTTTTCCAGAAAATTCCGCCAAAGAGTGTTGGCAGGAACTGGAGAACGGCGACAAATGACAACAAACCGATCGCTGCAAGAATATAGGAATCAGCAAACTCCTGTGCAAACCAGAGGCTTCCAAGCAAAATTAAGGAAACCAGAATCCAGCGTAGTTGTAGTAGGTAGCTGCGATATGCCCTCAATACTGAGAAGCGTTCCAGAACGGGTAACAGAAGATGGTTGGACGCCATCGTCGACAGAGTCATCGTGGTAATGATGATCATACCAGTCGCTGCTGAGAAGCCCCCGATAAAGGCGAGAATGGTCAGGCCATCACTACCTGCCAGTTGGGGCAGCATCAGGACGAAGAAATCAGCGTTTTCTGCAGAAAGACCGTTCAGAAGGCCAGCTGCGGCAATCGGCACAACAAAGACGTTTATCGCGATGATATACAGCGGAAAAACCCACATCGCAGTTTTCAGGTGGTTGCGGTCTGAGTTTTCAACCACTGTTACATGGAACTGTCTGGGTAGTGTGTGAATTGCAGCAAAGCTGAGAATCATCAGTGTAACCCACATCAACCCACTGTTTTCACCACTACTGAAGCTCATGACATGGTTAAGGTTTGCCTCGGTCAATCGCTGGGCAATATCCCCAAAACCATCAAATAAGGTGTAAGTAACAAACACACCTACAGCAATAAAGGCAACCAGCTTAACTACACATTCTGCGGCCAGGGCCGCAATCATGCCGTGGTGACGTTCTGTTGGGTCCAGACGCCTTACACCGAAAATGATGGTAAAACCGATCATAAATATGGTGATCAACCACCCGGAAAAGCCATAGTCCCCAGCGGTGTGAGAGGTATTAGTAATCAATTCAAAAGAACTGATGATCGCTTTAAGCTGCAACGCGATGTAGGGCACTATCCCGATCAGGGAGATGATAGTGACCAGTGCAGCTATCTTTTGGGAACGGTTATACCGGGTTGAGATAAAGTCAGCGATGCTGGTAATTCGGAATGTTTCTTTGGCCTGAATCGCCCGCCGTAAGGTTACCCACCAGAAGGCAATACCTATGAGTGCACCGCCGTAGATGCCCAAGTATAAAAAACCCGAGGAAGCAGCAAAACCTACACTGCCATAAAAGGTCCATGAGGTGTGATAGACGGCCAGAGAGATGGCATAGACCCAGCGATTACCACCGCTACGGTTGCCTTTGGCCTGAATTCTTTTCTCTACTAATTGCGCAATGGCAAAGAGTAGCCCCATATAGACAGTGACATAGAGAATGACAGAGAGTGGTGTGAACATATTATCCAGCTAGATCTCAGGCCTTCGCGGAAACTGGCGTATCATAAACTGAATAAGCCCAGTTCTAAAGTGTATATACAGTTTCGACATGGCTTTTTTAGTCATATAGAAAAATAGCGTACACTTTGATGAAGGATTAACCCAGTTTTCGGTATTTATTGGTCAGTATGATGAAATTGAACTGTGATTTAGGTGAGAGCTTTGGCACTTGGAAAATGGGAATGGATGAGCAGGTAATGCCTCATATCCATATGGCCAATATTGCTTGTGGCTTTCATGCATCTGATCCTGTTGTGATGGAAAAAACCTTAAAACTAGCAGCAGAAAATAATGCCGAGGTGGGCGCCCATCCTGGTTATCCTGATCTGATGGGGTTTGGCCGTCGCAGTATGAAGTGTTCAACTGAGGAAATCAGAGGATTATTGTTTTATCAGATCTCAGCATTATCGGGCATGGCTAAAGTCTCTGGTACTCAGGTGAGTTACGTTAAACCGCATGGTGCTTTGTATAACGATATGATGCGTGATGATTCCTTGATGGAACTCATTATGGAGACCATCGTTGAATATGATCAAAGCCTGAAATTGGTGATTCAGGCGACCGGGAAAAATGATTTTTACCGCGATTTGGCAAAGAAGACCGGAGTAAAGCTGTTATTCGAAGCTTTTGCTGACCGTGGTTATGATGATCAGGGCCTGTTATTACCACGTTCCGAGGTGGGTGCTGTGTTTCATGATAAAGAGAGTATTCTTAGTCGTGTCAGGCAGCTATTGCTCGAAGGTTCTGTAACCAGCGTTACTGGCCAGAAGCTAGATCTTCAACCGGATACCCTCTGTGTACATGGTGATAACGAACAGTCCGTGCAACTTGTAGCTGAGATTCGTAAGGCGGTAGATGAATTATCGAATTGAAGTGGCTGGGGTTAACAGCCTCATTCTGCGCTTTTCCGATCAAGTCGATCAAAAAGTTATCTCGAAGATAGGGTTAGCCAGTCAGCGCTTACAACAGGAACTGGGTGAATTATTAATTGATCTAGTTCCCTCTTATACAACCTTGTTGCTGACCTACGATCTGCTTAAAAGCGACGATCAGCATATCCGTGAGCTTATTAACAAGGTATTGGCAACCCTTCCGGATCAGGTTTCATCTGCGAAGGACTCTGTGATCATCGAGTTGCCGGTTTGTTATGAAGCTGAATTCGCTCCGGATATGTCCGCCTTAAGTGAGCAGCTCCAACTTTCTACCGAAGAGATTATCAAACTGCATAGCGAGCGTGAGTACTCTGTTTATGCCGTGGGCTTCAGTCCGGGTTTTGGATACCTGGGTGAATTGAATGAGCGTTTACGTGTTGCTCGCTTAGCGAATCCCCGAACGGCTGTGCCTCAGGGATCGGTCGCAATTGCTGAATTAAATACAGCAGTTTACCCCCAACAAACTCCAGGCGGCTGGTGGCTGATAGGAAAATGTCCAATAAGAATGTTTGATCCAGTTCGGGAACCTCCGTGTTTGTTTAATGTTGGCGACAGAGTGCGTTTTATACCGATTACAGCTTCTGAATTTGAGGCTTTGGAGAAACAGCTGTGACAGGTTTCCTAGTCATCAAGCCAGGGGCGATGACAACGGTCCAGGACTCTGGCCGCTTTGGTTATCAAAATATCGGTTTAACCACAGGTGGTTGTATGGATGAGCATGCATCAGGCTGGGCGAATAAACTGCTGGAGAATCAGCCGAACACACCTGTTCTGGAGATCACTCTTGGTAACCTCCAGTTGGAAGCCGAAGTGGATACCTGGATAGCAGTTACAGGGGCTGATCAGCAATTTACGATTAATGGTATGCCTAAAGCTAACTGGCAGTCACATTATGTCCAAGCAGGTGATGTTCTAAGTTTTTCATGGGCACGAGAGGGAATGAGAGCCTATCTGGCAGTACTTGGAGGCTTTCAGGTGGCTGAGCAGTTTGGCAGTTGTTCTACTGTCGTCAGGGAGGCTGTCGGGGGGATAGAAGGATGGTCTCTGCAAAAGGGTGACTTCCTGAGTTGTAGAGCATGCAGCCAGGATCGCTTTGTGTCGGGTCGGTCGGTACCTTTTAATTTTGTCCCGGACTTTTCAGAAGCTTTGGTTATTGATGTCGTGCTGGGGTATCAGAAAGATGATTTTTCAAAATCTGATATTCAGCGTTTTTTCAGTAGTGAATATAAGGTCAATCAGGATAGTGATCGTATGGGTTACCGGTTGGATGGAGAGCCTTTAAACCCAAATCTTCAGGGAATTTATTCTGAAGGAATCAGCTTTGGCGCAATACAGGTTCCTGCGAACGGTTTACCGATCATCTTACTCAAGGATCGCCAGACGTTAGGTGGTTATCCCAAACTGGGCACAGTGGTTTCAGTGGATGCTTTCCGGCTCAGTCAGCGCCGCCCTGGGCAAAGTGTTACTTTCAGGGAAGTGAGTTTAAACTCAGCACAAACCCGGGTCAGAGAGTTTTATCAGTTTTTTTCCTGATTCTGCTGAGTTGAATTGCAGCAACCACAACTCTTCGGTGGAACAGGATCATATCCACCATCATTATATGGGTGGCAGCGTGAGAGCCGTTTTATACCCATCCAGGTGCCTTTAATCGGACCGTGAACTTGAATAGCTTCAATCATGTAGCTGGAACAGGTCGGGTGAAAACGACAACGAGGACCAATGACAGGACTGATCACATATTGGTAGATATAAACCAGCCCGATTAAGAATCGACTCAGGATTTTTTTCAGAAAAGTCAGGATGGTTTTAAGACAAGAAAGCATTGAGCGATTTTAGCTCATAATATTCTGCGGTGGGATAAAAATAATGGGAGCCAAGACAGCCCCCACAAACTCAGGGAAAGAAAACTGTTCAGGGGAAAAGTTTTCATCTGCATTAAATCTTTGTGCGGTGCATTATAAATGAACAACGTTATCAGTTCAGGCTGTTTTTTGATTCTGGATTGTCTGGTACCAATAAAAAAGGCCCTGTGCCAGATGTCACAGGGCCTGTAGCGATGATTAAACTTTAGTCGCTTATAGGTGTTCTTCAGCGTATTCAGCCAGACGTGAACGGAAGATACCTTCCAGATGAATGTTTGCCGCACCCTCATAATCTTTGAATCTTTCAACCAGATAGGTCAAACCGGAAGTCAGAGGTGTCAGATAGTTGGAATCAATCTGCGCCAGGTTACCCAGACAGATAATCTTAGAACCTTTACCGCAACGGGTCACAATGGTTTTAAGCTGCGAAGGCGTCAGGTTTTGCGCTTCATCCAACAGGACAATTGCATCCTGAATACTTCGGCCGCGGATAAAGTTCAGAGATTTAAACTGGATGTTGGCTTTTTCGATGGCATATTTAACGCTGCTTTGCGGGCGCTCATCATGCTCATGCATCGCTTCAAGGTTATCCTGAATAGCACTTAACCAAGGCGTCATTTTCTCCTCTTCAGTACCAGGCAGGAAGCCGATATCTTCAGCGACTGGAGGTGTAGAGCGGGTCACAATAATCTTGTTGTAGCGGCGTTGCTCGATCACCATCTCCAGAGCACAGGCGAGAGCGATCAGTGTTTTACCAGAACCTGCGGCACCGTTAAGGATAACCAGATCCAGATCAGGGTCCAGAACGGCATCCATGGCAAATGCCTGGAAAATGTTGATAGGTTCAATACCCCAGCAGTTTTGCTGCATCAGTCGGTCCACACCCAGATCCAGCAGAGTCACCTGACCATCTGCAACTGATGCTGTACGGGCAGCAAACTCTTCAGACTCATCGTAAATATATTCGCAAGGGTATGTCTCAGGTAACAGCTCCTGGCTGACCTTATGGTAGGTATGGCTGCCTTCCTGATAGCTGTTTACATCATCTACGCGTTCCCAGAAATTTCCTTCAAGGTCATTGTGACCTGCAGGCAGCAGATCAATATCAGAAACAAGCTGGTCGGTGCGGTAATCTTCAACACGTTTCAGGCCAGCTCCCAAGGCCTTGAGACGCATATTGATATCTTTGGTAACCAGAATGATATGGCGGTGAGGATTTGTTGCCTGCAGGTGCAGCGCACAGTTAATTATCTGGTTATCTTTGTTGGAATTATCGGGCAGGAAGCCCTGCCGATTCGTTAATTCATGATCTGGGAAAATGCTCAGCTGGCCCAGTTTAAGGTCTTTATTTGCCGAAGTAATGGGGATCTCTATATCCACACCTTTAGTAATTTCTGAGGCATCAGCGGCTTTACTCAGGATGTCATCGATAGCGCGAATAGCTGCTCGTGCTTCCTGAGAGACATTTTTCTTGCGGTCTTTAATATCATCTAACTCTTCAAGCACAGTCATCGGAATACTGATGTCCTGTTCCTTGAATTCATACAGACACTTAGGGTCGTGGAGTAAAACGTTGGTGTCGAGAATATAGAGTTTAGAGGCGGTCATAGCCGGTTCCTTGTATAGCCGAAGGGGAGTGTGCAAGCCAGGATATGGTTTGACTAAGGCGAGTGCAGCGAGGCCTGTGATCAGGTGCTGCGTTTAACTTTACTATGTTGCTAAAGCCGTTTTTCTTTCGGGGCACTTTGTATACTCAGATGAGTGCTCTTTTTAACCAGCTGTGAATAAATTAGGCTGGCTGATAATCTCTAGATTAGTCTAGTAATACATATGTTGCCGCAGTATGACAAGAGGCAAATAATTCAGAGGCGATTTTTGGAGGATTTGGTGGCGATTCAATCGATAGTTATTTTGACTGGGGCGGGTATTTCTGCTGAGTCTGGAATCAGAACATTCCGGGCATCTGATGGACTTTGGGAAGATCATCGAGTGGAAGATGTGGCTACTCCTGAGGCGTTTCACCGTGATCCGCATCTTGTGCATCGTTTTTACAATGCTCGACGAAACCAGCTGTTATCAGATGAGGTCCAGCCAAATAAAGCTCATTTGGCCTTGGCTGAACTGGAAGATAAATTTCCGGGTGAAGTGCTACTGGTCACTCAGAATATTGATAACTTACATGAACGCGCGGGCAGTAATAATCTGATCCATATGCACGGTGAACTGCTGAATATGCGCTGTCAGGACAGTGGCGTAGTTTATCATGTAGAAGATGACTCTCAGCCGGAAGATCTGTGTCAGTGTTGTGGCTCCTCTGGAAACCTAAGGCCAGATATTGTCTGGTTCGGTGAGATGCCCATGCATATGGATACGATTTACAGTGCACTGGAAAACTGTGATCTGTTTATTTCTATCGGAACCTCCGGTCATGTATATCCCGCCGCTGGATTTGTTGAATTAGCCAGCTCCTGTGGCGCTGTGACCGTAGAGCTGAATCTGGAGCCATCAAAAAAAGAGTCTGCGTTTGATCACCATATCTACGGCCCGGCCAGTGAAGTGGTGCCTGAATTTATACAGGATATCCTTAAACAAATTCAGAACTAAAGTTACTCACTGATTTATATGGATTTTTTGTTTGGGTTAACTTGTTTAGCTATAGTTTATGTGGGAACTTCGATATATCACTCAGGGTCTGAATACTGATAATAATAAAATTCTAAGCCTGTTCAGGTTGTCTGCGGTTTTTCATAGAGGCTTAACAATAGGGAATGAGTTATGAGGGTTAAGTCATCAGAAATAACTGAGCCTGATAGGATTTCATGGAGGTAGTCGCATGATTACTGAGCCGTTTGTAAGTACCAGTGTTACTCCAATAGACAGTCTTAATACACTTTCACCTTATGAGGTTCGTCAGTTACAGGACGCCAGCCAGGGCGGCCTGTATCGTTTGTTTCGTCAATGTGCTCTGGCGGTTTTGAACAGTGGCAGTGAACTGGACAGCACCAAGCAGGTGCTGGAGAAATTCCGGGAATTTGATATTCGCATCAGCCATAAACATCGCAGTGTGCAGCTGGAATTAATTAATGCGCCGGCCACTGCATTTGTGAACGGTGAAATTATTGCAGGTATTCGCGAGCACCTGTTTTCGGTTTTACGTGACCTGTTGTACGTGGGGATTGAGCTTGACCAGTATTGCCCAGGCATCACTGAATCAGAGACCACAACCAATATGGTGTTCCATGTTCTGAGGCACGCCGGCGCTATTCGCCCCCATGTAAAACCGGATATGGTGGTGTGCTGGGGCGGTCACTCTATCGACCGTCACGAGTATGAATACACCAAGAAAGTGGGCTATGAGATGGGCTTACGTGGCCTGAATATCTGCACTGGCTGTGGACCAGGCGCCATGAAAGGACCAATGAAGGGTGCGACTATATCCCACGCGAAGCAACGTATAAGTGATGGCCAGTATGTTGGGATCACCGAGCCAGGCATTATCGCTGCAGAAAGCCCAAACCCTATAGTAAACAGACTTATCATCATGCCGGACATTGAGAAACGCCTTGAAGCCTTTGTGCGTTTAGGTCATGGCATTGTTATTTTCCCGGGTGGTGCAGGTACAGCCGAGGAACTGCTTTATATTCTGGGTATCATGCTGCATGAACGAAATCATAATCTACCATTTCCGCTGGTATTGACCGGTCCTGCTGGTAGTGAAGAATACTTTGCCCAGATTGATGGCTTTATCCGGGAAACGCTGGGTGAACATGCGGCATCGCGCTATCAGGTGATTATTGATGACGAGCATGCCGTCGCCGAAGCCATGGCTGATGGTCTGGAGCAAGTAACCCGTTATCGTGTGGCGACCAGTGAATCTTTCCATTTTAACTGGCAGTTACATATACCAGAGAGTTTCCAGCAACCTTTTGAACCAACCCATGAAAATATGGCCTCGCTGGCACTGATTAAAGATCAGTCCGAATATGAGCTGGCTTCAAACCTTCGTTGTGCTTTATCAGGCATTGTTGCAGGTAATGTGAAGGAGATGGGTATTCGGGAGATTGAAGAAAAAGGCCCGTTTGAAATTCAGGGCGAAGAAGACATCATGGCTCCACTGGATAAACTGCTTGCTTCGTTTGTTGAACAGCGGAGGATGAAAATCAACTATCAGGAATACCAACCCTGTTACAAACTGACTCAGGGGATGCTGGTTGAATGAGATAAACATACACAGATCTATGATGGTTCGACAGCTTAGAAAAGGAGTTTTGCTCCTTTTTTGTTTTCAGCCCTAAACCACCTACTTCAGTAGGTGGTTATCATCCGGTT
>JBMYLM010000047.1:0-22801 GCA_049596335.1 Neptuniibacter sp. | reverse complement strand
AATCAGACAGGAACGCAGCCTGATGTCCGTACACCAGATTTGACATTAACTCTGGTTTTCATCTCGTTCTACTTACAACGAACGATTATCAGACCTCTGGAATTACTCACCCGATCCACTCAACAAGGTGCACATCGTGCAGATGATTATGTTTCCGCCATTAACTCCAGCGATGAAATAGGCAAACTAGCCACTTCATTCAAACAGATGCATGACCGAATCCGAGAGGACGCTTCAGCCCTTGAGCAAATATCTCTCGAGCTAAAACGAGAAAGAGACAAAGCCCTTAATGCATCTTTTACTGATCCAATGACAGGCTTGTTCAATCGCAGGAAGTTGGACGAAATAGCTGAAAATGAGATGAAACGTGCCCGCAGGCAAGGTACATCTTTCGATATCATCCTGATTGATATCGATTATTTTAAAGCCATTAATGACAACTACGGTCACCATCAGGGTGATCACGTTCTAAAACGGGTCGCAGATGTATTATCAAAAATGTCACGCCGACCAGAAGATTTTTGTTTCCGAATCGGCGGTGAAGAGTTTCTGTTTATGTCTGCAGACCAGGATTATCAGGCAGCTAAATCTTATGCCGAAATAATGCGTCTGGAAGTAGAAGCGATGCAGATACCTAATAAAGGCAGCAAAATCAGCGATTATGTAACCCTGTCAGCGGGGGTGGTTTCTACAGAGCCTGATGAAGAAGAAAGTTTCTATGACCTGTTAAAGCGTGCTGATGAGCGTTTATATCTGGCCAAAAGCATGGGTAGAAACCGCGTTGTTGCTACTGATGAAGGTTGATACTTTTCGAACGCAGCCCTTTTTAATTTCCAATAATATTTCTAATTCGTTCGAACACCTGAGTTCTGAACTCATCACTTTCATTGACTAAGTGATGACGGGCCTCCGGCACTATTGATATGTCCACCTTGGGATAAATTCGTTTAAAAACGGCCATGTTGTGCTCCCACGCCACAGTTTTATCGGCATTCCCCTGAATGATATATAAAGGCTCCTGTGAGGGTTGTTGATGTTCAACCCATTCCCCCCAGGCAAGCATAGCGCCTATCCAACCGACAGGGATCTCATCATGCTGGAGAGGGTCATTGTCTGATATAAAATTCACAAACGCTTCATCATGAGAGCTACGACTGTAACGTCTGGGTACCTTGCTGATCACATATTTAAGCCACCGGAAGCGCCGCTGGATCGATTTCCACATTGCAGGCCTTATCAATGGAGCCAGTAGGATTCTTTTACCGCCCAACAAACTCTGTGGCTCATCCAACAATAGATGCTGCGCACAAATCACAGCCCCGCCAGTGCTTTGGCCAATCAAATGAATGGGTAAGTCAATTTCTTCGTTGCGCCGAATGTATTTAATTAATTCATCCAGTTGCAGGGCATAATGTTCAAAGTCATCCACATCCAGAGGGTTACCCTCCGATAGCCCATGTCCACTCATATCGTAGGCAACAACATCAAATCCGCACTCAAAAGCCACCTGTATGAGATGCCCGTAAAGCCCAACATGATCCATATAACCGTGGGTGATAATGACTATGCCTTTGGCAATGAAAGGTTTTTGTTGCTGAAAAAACTGAACAGAAACGAGGATCTCATCCAGTTTCAGACGGCCAATACGATAGTCACTGGCTTTAGCCAGAGCGTGCAGCTGATAATGGCGGAGATAGGATTCTACCTCTGCATTGGGTATGCCCTTCTTCGTTTTAGAAAACGTATCCAGGCTTTTTATTAGTAAGGACCGATCAAATAAAGCCATAGGAACTCAAAACGCTGAATCTATTTATAACTCTAGTAGATTCAAAGCCATATGAGAAAAAAGCCACCACCCTATAACTTTGTTGAATGGAATCCACAATCTCAATTCACCAGACTTATACCAACTATAAAACCTATTTATCGTACTTTTGCCCTCAGTTGAGCGACAATAGACACACTTTTCGATACTGCTGCGATGCAAAACCTGTGCTGTGGATACTTCTCCAGCCCAATCATCAAGAGAACTTTGCGTCACATCAGGACTGTCAGAATAGAAACAGGGGCAATTATTATGAGTCAAAGAGTACAGAGCGGCGGCCTGCAGGTTGCACAGGCTCTTTACGATTTCGTTAACAACGAAGCACTGCCAGGTACTGGCGTAACCAGCGAACAGTTTTGGGCTGGATTCGACGCAATCGTGCACGATCTGGCGCCAAAGAATCGCGACCTGTTAGCAAAACGTGATGCAATTCAGGAGCAAATTGATGCTTGGCACCGTGAGCGCCAGGGTCAGGCATTTGATCTTGAAGCTTACAAAGCATTCCTGACAGAGATTGGCTACCTTCTGCCAGAAGGTGAAGACTTCGAAGCTTCAACTGCAAACGTTGATCCAGAGATGGCAACAATGGCAGGTCCACAGCTGGTAGTACCAGTAATGAACGCTCGTTTTGCTCTGAACGCTGCTAACGCACGTTGGGGCAGCTTCTACGATGCACTGTACGGCACTGATGCAGTTTCTGAAGAAGGTGGCGCTGAGAAAACTGGCGGTTACAACCCAGTACGTGGTGCGAAGGTAATCGAAGCAGCTCGCGAATTCCTGGACAAAGCGGCTCCGCTGGCTGCAGGCTCACACAAAGATTCTACTGGTTACAGCATTGCTGATGGCAAACTGTCTGTATCCATGAAAGATGGCAGCACAACAACGTTGGCTGATTCTGAGAAGCTGGTTGGTTACAACGGCGAACAGTCTGCTCCGGAATCTATCCTGCTGACAAACAACGGCCTGCACTTTGAGATTCAGGTAGACCGTGACAGCCAGATCGGTAAAGACGATGCTGCGGGCATCAAAGATATCGTGATGGAAGCAGCACTGACTGCAATCATGGACTGTGAAGACTCTGTTGCAGCTGTAGACGGAGCTGACAAAGTGGTTGTTTACCGCAACTGGCTAGGTCTGATGAAAGGCGACCTGACTGAAGAAGTAAGCAAAGGCGGTAAGACTTTCACTCGTTCTATCAATGGCGACCGTGAATTTACGGCTCTGGATGGTTCTTCTCTGGCACTTAAAGGCCGCAGCCTGATGTTCGTTCGTAACGTAGGTCACCTGATGACTAACGAAGCGATCCTGGACAAAGACGGTAACGAAGTACCAGAAGGCATCATGGACGGCATGGTGACTACTCTGATCTCTATCCACGACATCAAGGGTAACGGCAAGTACAGCAACACCGTAACTGGCTCTACTTACATCGTTAAGCCGAAGATGCACGGTCCAGAAGAAGTAGCATTTGCTAACGAACTGTTCGGCCGCATCGAAGACGTACTGGGTCTGGAACGCTTCACCATGAAGATGGGTATCATGGATGAAGAGCGCCGCACTACAGTAAACCTGAAAGAATGTATTCGCGCTGCTAAAGAGCGTGTTGTATTCATCAACACTGGCTTCCTGGACCGAACGGGTGACGAGATCCACACGTCTATGGAAGCAGGCCCAATGATCCGTAAAGGCGACATGAAAGCCGCTTCCTGGATCGGCGCTTACGAAAACTGGAACGTAGACAATGGTCTGCTGTGTGGCCTGCAAGGTAAAGCACAGATCGGTAAAGGTATGTGGCCGATCCCAGATCAGATGGCAAACATGCTGGAAGCTAAGATCGGACACCCTATGTCTGGTGCTAACACTGCATGGGTTCCATCTCCAACAGCCGCTGTACTGCACGCAACTCACTACCACCAGGTAGATGTATTTGCGCGCCAGGACGAATTGAAAGCACGTGACCGTGCAAATCTGGACGACATCCTGACTGTGCCGGTTGAGCCAAACCCAAGCTGGTCTGCTGAAGAGGTTCAGGAAGAGCTGGATAACAACGCACAGGGTATCCTGGGTTACGTTGTTCGCTGGATCGATCAGGGCGTTGGTTGTTCTAAAGTGCCAGACATCAACGATGTTGGCCTGATGGAAGACCGTGCAACCCTGCGTATCTCCAGCCAGCACATCGCTAACTGGTTACGCCACGGTATCTGCTCTGAAGAGCAGGTAATGGAAACCATGAAGCGCATGGCTGCTGTGGTAGATCGTCAGAACGAAAGCGATCCACTTTACCGTCCAATGGCTCCTAACTTTGATGACAGTGTTGCTTTCGCAGCAGCGTGTGAACTGGTAATCGAAGGTTGTGTACAGCCAAACGGTTACACAGAACCTGTTCTGCACCGTCGCCGTATCGAAGCTAAAGCCAAGTTTGGTGCATAAAATAGCTGGTGGATAATCAATAATCTGATTAAGTACTGAAAACGTAAAAAGCCGTGTACCTTTTAGGACACGGCTTTTTTGTTTCAGGTACACTGGTTTCTTCCACCAACCTGCTGCATATCTCTATGACTCACGCTGAACAGCTTGCTCAGTTTATTCAAAAATACCCGAAACTGGTCGTTCTTACAGGTGCCGGCATCAGTACAGATGCAGGCATTCCTGCTTACCGTGATAAGGAAGGTAACTGGATGCACTCTGCTCCTGTGCAGCATAAAGAATACATGAGCAGTTATTATGCCCGACAGCGGTTCTGGGCCAGAAGTTTGATCGGCTGGCCTCTGATTCGTGATGCTGAACCCAGTGACGCTCACTATGCCTTAACTGAGCTTGAGCAACTTGGCTATATCAAACTGCTGATTACCCAGAATGTAGATCGACTTCATCAGCGTTCTGGTAGCCAGAATGTCATTGACCTGCATGGCCGCTCAGATCGCGTGAAATGCATGAGTTGCGACCATAACTTTGACCGTCGCCCTCTTCATGAATTATCAGCAGAAATGAATCCACAATTTGAAATCCGGAAAGCTACAGCACGCCCTGATGGCGATGCAGCACTGGAAACCGAAGCATTCAAAGACTTCAGAGTCCCGGACTGCGAACACTGTGGCGGCATACTAAAACCTGACGTTGTTTACTTCGGAGACAATGTTCCCAAAGAGTCTGTTTTCAACGCACTGGAACAGCTTAAGCAAGCGGACGCCCTACTCACTGTAGGTACTTCTCTGATGGTTTACTCTGGATACAGGTTCTGCAAAAGAGCCCATGAGTGGAACAAACCGGTCTGCGCCTTGAATTTAGGTGTAACCCGGGCAGATCCAATTTTAGATTTAAAGCTTGATGCCCCCATTAAGGAGACACTGGAAGAAGCGGTACAGCTTCTGAAAGAGAATTCTTAGGCAGGAACGGCAAGATCAAAATCAGATTCAGCCAGATGCTCTTGCATAACTTTTCGTGCAGCACAAACACACTTTCCGCACTGTTTACCCACCGCCAGCTCTTTATTCAGATCACGAATAGAACGCGCTCCCTGATCAACAGCATCACGGACATCGGTACAGGTAATGTTTTCACAGATACATACGAACATCGGACTCAACCCGTCTAAATAAAACTGGTAATGATAATAATTATCATAAGCTGGATTTTCAAGATAAAAAATGCGAATCTTGTTGAAAATTATTCTCATTGGATAAATGAGTGTGAATGTTGTTCATTATTCACAGTGAGTAGATTGAATAACCAACTGATTTCATTGGTTATTTTAGATACGAGTCCTTTTCAAGATGGTTTAGTTGATACCGGGTATGTTTAATAATAATGAGAACCCAACTCATTTATCTTTTCAAATATATGTTTTTTAAGGATTTTTTTGATTTGCATAACAACATAACCTAGACTTTTCCCACTTCAATTCAGCTGGGCGACAAGATTCAAAGGAGATCTCCCATGCAAGGCGACAAACAAGTAATCAGTTACCTGAACAAGGTACTGACCAGTGAGCTGACCTCTATCAACCAGTTTTTCCTGCATGCCCGTATGTACAAAAACTGGGGATTGGATGAGTTGAACAGTAAGGCTTACAAAAAATCGATCAAGGATATGAAGCAGGCCGACGACCTGATCGAGCGCATTCTATTTCTTGAGGGACTGCCAAACCTTCAACAGCTCGGACGATTACGTATCGGTGAACACACTGAAGAGATGCTGCAATCTGATATGGATTTTCAGCTGGAACAGTTGAGCCTGTTACGTGAGGCAATTGCTTTCTGTGAGACAGCCAGTGACTACGTCAGCCGTGACCTTCTCGAAGAGATTCTGGAATACGAAGAAGAGCATGTCGATTGGATAGAAACTCAACAGTACCTGATCAGTAACACCGGTATTGAAAACTACCTGCAATCTCAAATGTAAGCGGAGAAAAATATTATGAAAGGCAACCAACGAGTTATTGATGCCCTGAATGGACTGCTTGCAATGGAGCTGGCAGCGATGGATCAGTACTTCATTCATTCTCGTATGTACGATGACTGGGGTTTACATAAGCTTTATGAACGTATTGATCATGAGTTTGATGACGAGAAAGGCCATGCAGCGGCACTGATCGAACGCATGCTGTTTCTGGAAGGCACTCCGGATATGACTAAGCGAGATGGTTTTAAGGTCGGTACAGACGTCCCTTCCATGCTTGAATCAGACCTGCGTGTTGAGTATGAAGTGGATCAAAAGCTGAAAGATGCGATCAAAGTCTGCGAAGAAGAGCAGGACTATGTCAGCCGTGAGATTCTGGAAAAACTTCTGGATGATACTGAAGTTGATCACGCCTACTGGCTCGAAAAGCAGCTCGGACTTATCAAGAAAATTGGCCTGCAAAATTATCTGCAGTCACAGATGGGCTAGAGCACCGTTCAATTCACTAAAAGGCGCTTCTTCAGCGCCTTTTATTTTTTGATCGCTCCTTATCAGGTAAAATCCAGCATTATTTTCAGGAGTCTTTATGTCCACTCGAGCATGCGCCCGCCATATTCTGGTTAAAACCAGAGACCAGGCTGAAAAGCTAAAGAAACAACTCAAACTGGGGGCAGATTTTGGCAAACTCGCCAAGAAGCACTCCCTCTGCCCTTCTGGAAAGCGCGGTGGCGATCTGGGAGAATTCAGACGTGGTGAGATGGTCAAGCCGTTCGATGATGTGGTGTTCAAAAAACCAGAACTGGTTGTTCACGGCCCTGTTAAAACCAAATTTGGTTGGCACCTGATTGAAACGATTTATCGAAACTAATCACAATACATCAAGCAAAAAAAGCGGCCCTAAAGGACCGCCACATAAGAACCCAACGGGGTTTTATCACAAGTACATCGCTGGAGTGTCGCCGCTGTTTTAGTCTTCGCTGAGGAAGCCCAACAGATGCAACAAACTGGTAAACAGGTTATAGATCGAAATGTAGAGTGAGACTGTAGCCATGATGTAGTTGGTCTCACCACCATGGATAATGTTGCTGGTTTCATAAAGGATAAAGCCCGACATAAGCAGAACACACATCGCCGAAACTGCCAATGCCAGAGCTGGAATCTCAAAGAATATCGCTCCCAAGCTTGCTACAAAGGCAAGCAGCATTCCCACCATCAGGAAACCACCCATAAAGCTGAAGCTCTTACGCGTAGTCAGCACGTAAGCAGACAAGCCCAGGAAGATAATGCCGGTCATACCCATTGCGTTCATTACAATGGTTCCACCGCCTGGCATGGACAGGTAATACCCAACAATTGGCCCAAGGGTGTAACCCATAAATCCCGTTAAGGCGAAAATTGAAGGCAGTCCCCAAACGCTGTTACGAAGCTTTGCCGTTAGGAAGTACAAACCAAAAAAACCAACCAGAGAGATAATCACGCCCGGATGAGGCAACTGCAGAGCTAAAGATACACCTGCAGTAATTGCACTGAAGATCAGTGTCAAAGACAACAGCGCATAGGTATTTCGTAAAACTTTATTTTGCTCCAGAGCAGAAGCCTGGCTCTGAGAAACTGAACTGTTCATTGATGTTTGCATTACATTTCTCCTGTAACACTGTCTTGAAAGAAAATTCTTCCAACCGTATGAGAATGCAATTTACCAGCTTCAAAAACCAATAAAACTCGATTATTCTTCACTTATTCATCATTTTTATCGAAGAGTATTATGAACTATAAACATCTTCATTATTTCTGGATGGTTGCTAAAGAAGGCAGCATCGCCGCTGCTGCGGAGCGCCTGAATGTCACCCCCCATACGATCAGTGCACAGCTGGGGCTACTGGATGATTACTTTGGCTGCTCACTTTTTACCAAAGTGGGCAGAAAGTTAGAGCTCACTGAAACCGGACATATGGCGCTGAGTTACGCCAGCGATATTTTTTCACTGGGCAGTGAGCTGGAAGAACGCGTTCGTAATCTGGATAAGATTCGCCCTCTGGTGTTTAAAGTCGGTGTGGTGGACGTTGTCCCTAAGTCCATTGCATATCACCTGCTATCTCCGGCAATGGATGATATTAAGCATATGCGCATGATCTGCCATGAAGGTGACATCAATGAGCTCATGGCGCAGTTAGCATTGCACCGTCTGGATCTTGTCATCTCCGAGTCACCCATCCCTTCAGATGTCAGTATCAACGGTTACAGCCATAGCCTGGGTAGCTGCGGCAGCAGTTTCATGGCACACCCTGACGTGGTTGCTGAGCTGACTGGAGACTTCCCTGACAACCTCAATGGCTCTCCGATGCTACTCCCAGGAGAGAACACAATGGTGCGCAGACAGTTACTGCAGTGGTGCAACAAAAACAAAATACACCCAAGGGTCGTGGGTGAGTTTGATGATAGTGCGCTGATGAAGGCATTCGCCCATGCAGGTAAAGGCATCATGGTTCTGCCAACCCCCATCAGGGATGAAGTTTCCGCCCAACTGGGCCTTGAGCTGATTGGCGAAACAAAAGAGATTAATAACAACTATTACGCCATCTCAATCGAAAGGAAAATTTCGCATACTGCCGTCGAAAAAATCACAACAGCGGCTAGAAACTGGTTGGGAGAAGCCAATTAGGCAATAACGGCACCAAAGAACGCGTTTATTTAGACATTTTTATAATAGATGGGAGCATCATTGAGTTAGATTATTAGCTATATTTACTGAGAAGCTGATGCTAAGCAATCATCCAAATTCCGGCAGGGACGTCCAACAACAGACAATCTGAAGGTAGTCGATGTATATTTGCCTAAATGATCTAAGCGAACTCTACGAAGCTGTTGAAAGCTCACCATTAAATGAGGATGAGTATTGGCTCATTCTCATTGCAGACCGTCATTCAGATCAGCTGAATGAAATAGTTGCCCACCTTTCTGATAACTCTGTTCGTTTCTGCGGAGCGCTTTTTCCTGGTTTAGTTGTTGATAAACGTACGTTTTATCAGGGTGCAATTCTTCGTAAAATCACCTGTAAATCACCCCCTGTGATTTTACCAATGCCTGCATCGCCTGAAGAGGCGGTAAAAAATCTTCCCTTACATACGGAGCTCGATAAGGAAGGGGAAACCTGTTTAACCTTTATTGATTGCCTGTCTGAAGACATTGACGTCTTATTGACCAGTCTCTATGACCGCTTCAGCAACCACTGCAGCTATTTCGGTGCAGGTGCGGGGCGACACGATTTAGCAGACTGCCACTGTGTATTCGACGGTAGCGGGCTCTATTCCAAGGCTGCTTTGGTGGCAGTTATTAATCAGCCAAGTCAATGTCATGCAAGACATGGCTGGTCCAGGCATGCAGGACCTATAGTAGCCAGCAGAACGACCAACAATATTCTGCACGAACTTGACTGGGAAGTGGCCGAAACAGCTTACAGAAATACTCTCCCTGAGAACCTTAAAAACACACCACCGGAATTGTTCTACCGGGATGTCACACCCAGATACCCTTTTGCCGTTGAATACCCGGGCTCTGAGGATGTCGTTCGTGACCCTATATCAATATGTGCAAATGGTGATGTCGCTTTTTTATCTGATATACCTCAGGGCGCTCTGATGTATCTGGTAGAAGGTACCCCCGACAGCCTTATTAACGCTGCGAAAGAAGCCGTCGAACTGTCCATTCAAGAAAATACAGAAAGCTTACTGGTATGTGACTGCCTATCAAGGACTATTGCTCTCGATAGTAAATTCCCAGCGGAGCTTCGCGCTGTTTATGATGAAGTAAATTCAGTGAAAGACGGCATTACCGTTGAAGGCGTTATCGCACTTGGAGAGATTGCCTCCAATGGTGATCAGCAAGTGAATTTCTTCAATAAGACATTTGGAATCTGCTGCTTTAATGAATGATCAGACAAACAAACTCATCGCTGATATTCAGAGAATGTTTGAGCTTTCCCTCGCTCTGGGAAACAGTCTTGATCCAAAAAAAGTATGCGAAGATTTTTCCAGTTCGCTGTTGCGACTGGTGAATTTGAATTTTATCGGCATCTGGGTAACACCATTTATACCCACTGAAGACAGTGAAATCCGGGAGCTCTATTTCGCTTATCCCAGCAGTCGCACTAAAGACACAAAACTCACTTGCACTCATCCAGCCTTGAATGTGCCAGAAGGCGAAGATTTCACTTCCTACAAACTGGATGAAGATAAAAATACGCAATGCATTATTGAAACTTTAGAAACCGGACAATGTGCAGTATTCAGACTGGGTACCTTAGGGTTTGTTCGCCTCCTCAAAGATTCTGAAGAGTTCTCACTGAAAGAGCTAAGACAACTCCGCCCTCTCATAAACAAACTATCTATCTCGCTTGAGGGAGCTTTTTCCTACCAGCTCCTGCAAAAACAACAGGCTTTTTTACAATCACTTGTCCATTCAATTCCAGACCTGATCTGGCTGAAAGATGTTGAAGGCCACTATCTGGCTTGTAATAACAAATTCGAAGATTTTTTTGGTGCAAAAGAACACGAGATTGTTAACAAAACTGACTTCGATTTTGTAGATGAAGAGTTAGCTAAGTTTTTCAGGGAAAACGATAAAAAAGCAATTGAGGCAGATGGCCCGCGCAGCAACCAAGAGTGGATCACTTTTGCCAGTGACAACCGTGAAGCCCTATTGGAAACCATCAAGACCCCGTTAAAAGATAAGGAAGGTGAAGTCATTGGAGTGTTAGGTGTTGGACATGACATAACTGATCTACATAAGGCTCAACAACAGCTAAAACTCTCCGCCAGTGTGTTTGAACATGCCACTGAGGGCATCATGATTACCGATGCATCAGGGCGCATCATCGACGTCAATAATGCCTTCACAAAGCTCACCGGTTTTTCCAAACAGGAAGCTGTAGGAAACAAACCCAATATCCTTAAATCCGGCTACCACTCAGACGCATTTTTTGCAGCTTTATGGGAAAGCATCAACAGCGAAGGTTTATGGCGGGGCGAAGTCAGAAACCGCAATAAAGCCGGTGAGATATTCACGGAGCTGCTCAATATTGCTGCGGTAAAAAATGATCAGAACGAAACAACCCACTTTGTCAGCATATTCTCCGACATTACGCAGCTTAAAGAGCACCAGCATGAGTTAGAGCATATGGCTCACTATGATTCCTTAACTCAGCTACCCAATCGTGTTTTGCTTTCTGATCGCCTGCAAACGGCAATTAACGAGTCTATTCATGCTGACCACCAGCTTGGTGTGGCTTATCTGGATCTGGATGACTTTAAACCAATCAACGACCGTTATGGTCATGATGTCGGCGACCTGTTGCTCATTGATGTTTCAAAAAGGCTGTTGGAAACACTTGGAGAGGAGTGTGAGGTTGCACGCTTAGGTGGGGATGAGTTTGTCATCCTACTCCCGAAACTGGAGCATATAACCCAGTGCGAGGTCATCCTGAGCAATGCAATCGCAGAGCTCTCTAAACCCTTTATCATTAACGGCCACCTGCTCAGCTTGTCCGCCAGTATCGGTGCCACTCTTTTTCCTGATGATAAATCCGATGCGGATACATTAATCCGCCATGCCGATCAGGCAATGTATACGGCCAAGCAATCCGGTAGGAACCAATATCACTTCTTTGATCCTGAAATGGATCGCATCACCCAGAATCAACAGAAAGCCCAGTGGGAGATCCGTGAAGCCTTACAGCAACAGGAGTTCACTCTCTTCTATCAGCCCAAGGTGAACCTTAAAACAGGCAAAGTGATTGGCATGGAAGCCCTGATCCGTTGGAACCACCCAACCCGACAATTACTACCCCCGGATAGTTTCCTGCCGCAGATTAAAGATCCAAATCTGGCAGTAGGTCTGGGTGAATGGGTATTGAAAGAAGCGGTAAAGCAGCTTCGGGTATGGCGTTCAGCCGGCATGGATTTATCCATCAGCATCAATATATCTGCTGAGCATCTTCAAAACGATGAATTTCCTTATCAACTATCTCAACTACTTTCCCTCAATCCAGATCTCCCCGCAGATAAAATTGAGCTGGAAGTATTAGAAACAGCCGCCTTTGACGACATTTCCATCGCGGTTGAGATCATCCGTCGTTGCCAGGCACTGGGGGTCCGTTTTGCGCTGGATGATTTTGGTACGGGTTACTCTTCACTTTCTTATCTGCGCAAGATTGCCGTGGAAACGGTCAAGATAGATAAAAGCTTTGTGATTGATATGCTTGAGGATGAAGAGGACAAAGCCATTGTTGAAGGCATTGTTGGCCTCGGTAAAGCCTTTGACAGAAGCATTGTTGCTGAAGGTGTTGAAACTGCAGCCCATGGCCGTTTGTTACTGGAGATGGGTTGCTGCCTTGCGCAGGGCTATGGCATTTCTAAACCTATGCCAGCTGACCTGGTTCCTGACTGGATTGCTAATTTTAAGCTTTCTGATGAGTGGAAAAACTAAAAAACACTACTCAATCACGAAATCAAAATAATTCGTCGGATAGGGCTCGCCCTGTAAGGTAAAGTGCCACCACTCCTGCTGAAAAGGCACAAATCCATTCTGCTCCATAACTCTCTGTAAGAGCATCCGGTTTGCCCTGGCTTCTAAACTAATCGATTGGCAGTCAAACCATGATTCAGGGCCGAAATAATCAAACTCAGTACCCATTTCCAGCTCTGTGCCCGATTCCAGATCAATGATAGTGAGGTCCACGGTACTGCCACGACTATGACTGGAGTGTTTAACCAGATAACCTTTTTTAAATAGGTCGCTTCTATTCAGATCAGGAAAAAAACGCTCCTGAGTAGAGCAAGGCTCAGCCATTTCACACCAGCCGATGAAATGGTCGACCGCACGCTGCGGTCGATAAGCATCAAAGATTTTCAGGCCAAGACCAAATTCAGATAGTTCATGTTGGACACGTTGCAGTGCAATCGCCGCAGGCTTTGTAATCCAACAGGTCTCGCTGTCATACCCGGACACCCTTGTTCCAACAAAGTTATCACCTGTGAAATACTTCAGGTCGATAGCTATCGACGGTTCAACATCGAGTATATTTGTAAATAACTCTGGTCTTGTTAAATCAGACAATGCTTAACGCCTTACTCTTTCTCAATCCAGATCAGACTCGCCATACGACCCGTTTTGCCATCACGTCGATATGAAAAGAAACGTTCCTGATCCGTATAAGTACATAAGTCACAACCAGAGATTTCGCTGACGCCCGCTCTTTTTAAACGCATCTCCGCCAACTGGTATATATTCGCCAGATATTTCCCTGATTTTCCTTGCACAGGCGCGAAGGCTGTTTTGGACTCTGGTTGTTTTGCAGCAAACTGCTCCAAAACTTCTTCACCCACTTCAAATGCAGAAGGGCCTATGGCCGGGCCAAACCATACAAATACGTCTTCAGGGTCATTGAAAATATCTAATGTATTTTCAAGCACACCATCAAGCAGGCCTCTCCAGCCGGCATGAGCCACCGCAACTTTTTGTCCTTGTTTATCCGCAAAAAATACCGGTAGGCAATCGGCAGTCATCACGACACAGGCCTGACCTGTTTCATCGCTCCAACAGGCATCCGCCTGATGAATAACCCCATCTGATGAAGCTTTGATCACTTCAGTTCCATGAACCTGCTGTAACCATTGAGGCGGAGTATCTAAACCCAGGCTCTGCAATAACTGGGTGCGGTTCTGAGCTACACGTGCTGCATCATCCTCAACATGATCACCCAGATTCAGGCTATCAAACGGAGCTTCGCTAAACCCGTTCAAACGAGTGGTTGTTAGAGCCTTTACCTGTTTAGGTGCCTGCCACTGAGCCGTTATAAATTGCACGGTTTAATCATCCACTTCATGCGATTGAGCATCTGTGATCAGAACTTCTATCAGGTTTTGCATATCATCCGGCAGATCCACTTCCCAGGACATCAGTTCACCTGTGTTGGGATGCCATAACTCCAGTTTTTTCGCGTGCAGAGCCTGGCGTTTAAATTGACGCAACGTTTCGACCATCTCTTCACTACAGCCTTTTGGTAAACGGAACCGACCGCCATAAGCCTGATCACCAATCAGAGGGTAGTTAATATGCGCCATATGCACACGTATCTGATGGGTACGACCTGTCTCCAGCTTAAGGCGAATGTGAGTATGGGCACGTAACTTTTGTAAAACCCGGTAATGAGTAATGGCTTCTTTGCCTACCCCGACTACCGCCATCTTCTGACGGTTTTTGGAGTGCCTGCCCATAGGTTCATCCACGGTACCGCCGCCGGTCATAACACCGTGAACCACGGCTTCATATTCACGCCCCATAGAGCGTTCCTGCAACTGCTCAACCAACTCAGTTTGAGCTGCAATGGTTTTCGCAACAACCATAAGTCCTGTGGTGTCCATATCCAGACGATGAACGATACCCGCTCTCGGCACTTGTGCAATATCAGGACAATGAAACAACAAAGCGTTTAGTAACGTTCCATCACGATGGCCCACCGCCGGGTGCACAACTAAGCCAGCAGGTTTGTTGATCACCAGAATGTCATCATCCTCATAAACAATGTCCAGCGGGATATCCTGAGGCTTATGGTCTTCTATAACCTCCAACTCAGCTTCAATGGCAACCTTCTCACCACCGGTTAATTTATCTCTGGGACGCTTAGTTTCACCATCCACAGTGAGGCAGCCATCTTTGATCCAGTTTTGTAGACGGGAACGGGAGTAATCAGGAAATAACTGGGCAACAGCCTGGTCCAGGCGCTTCCCAACAAGGTCATCAGTGACTGTAGCTTCGAGTTGTATAAGGTCAGACATGAAACGTGTAAGAACTTTAGAGCAGAGTCTGTTAACAGGCCCTGTGAGTTGTGTTTAAATAGGCCGTTAAATTTTGTCCGGCCATTACTGTGCTCAGTATAACTGTTCAGGCCGGAGACTACACCGGGATAAGTAATAAAGATGCGCATCACAAAAATTACAGCTGTATTGATTCTTTCTTTGGTTATGTCAGCCTGCTCATGGTTTGAAGACGTGGCAGTCGCTCCTGACGTTCCAGAGCAACAGCTTTATCAAGAAGCTATCCAAGCGATGGATGAAGAAAACTTTGAGGTCGCAATTGAGAAGCTGCAACTGCTTGAATCCCGCTACCCGTTTGGTCGTTACTCCGAGCAGGCACAGCTCGAACTGATTTTTGCATACTTCAGTAATTATGAACCAGAAGCTGCTCGCGCATCTGCAGACCGCTTTATCCGCCTGCATCCTAACCACGCCAATATCGATTACGCCTACTACTTAAAAGGGCTAACAGCCTTTGAGCAGGATATCTCCTGGATCACCCAGTACCTGCCTGTCGACGAAACCCAACGCGACCCAGGTGCAGCACTGGATTCCTTTGAAAGCTTCAGCACCCTGGTCAATCGCTACCCGAACAGTCAGTATGCTCCAGATGCTCAAAAACGTATGGTGTACCTGAAAAACCGCCTGGCAGCATATGAAGTGCATGTAGGCCGTTACTACATTCAGCGAGAAGCCTTTGTTGCAGCCGTTAACCGTGGTCGTTACGTAATCGAAAACATGCAGGAAACCCCTGCAACTCCGGACGCTTTGGCGATTATGGTGGAAGGCTACACAAGACTTGGCCAGCAAAAACTTGCTGCGGATACGATGACCGTTCTTAATCAGAACTTCCCGGATTATCAGTATCGTCCGATCTTCAAAGGTGAAAAGACTCTGTTTGATGCAGCAACCTTTGACATGTTTAGTGATGCTGAAGCCGCTCCTGAGATCGCACCTGTGCGTATGAAACAGTCAGCAAAAACTGAAACAGAAGAAGCTGATGAAAGGTCAATTTTCAGCCGGGTGACATTTGGCATCTTTGATGACGAAGAGCCTGAAGAAGCCAAATAAGATAAAAAAACCGCTAAAAAAGGCACCTAATTGGTGCCTTTTTTATTTTCTGAAAATTTCTGATTACAAAAGCTGTTTTATTACTTTTCAGCTGAATACCCGTTTGCATACAATGGTTCTGAACTAGCTACAGTAAAGAGAACAATCATGATTCTGGCGGAAGAGATTATAAAAGAGATGCGCGTAATGCCGGAGATAAACCCGGCGGAAGAGATTGCTCGCAGAGTTAACTTTATTAAGGCAACCCTTAAGGCTTCAGGACTGAAACATTTGGTTCTTGGCATCAGTGGAGGTGTCGATTCGTCCACTTGCGGTCGTCTTGCCCAGCTTGCTGTAGACGCACTTAACCAGGAAGAAGCGACACAGGATTATAAATTCGTAGCGGTAAGACTGCCTTACGGAACTCAGAAGGATGAAGAAGATGCACAAGTCGCACTCTCCTTTATCCAGCCCAGCGTAAGCCTAGCGATCAATGTAAAGCCGGGCGTAGACGGTATTCATTCTGAAGTGTTGTCGGCCATGCAAGGCACCGACCTGCATGAAGCCAATGATCATGCGATCGATTTTGCTAAAGGCAATGTGAAAGCCCGTGCTCGAATGGTTGCTCAATATGAAGTGGGGGGGATTGTTGGCGGCTTAATTTTGGGTACCGATCACTCCGCGGAAAACATAACCGGCTTTTATACCAAGTGGGGTGATGGTGCATGTGATCTGGTGCCATTATTCGGCCTGAGCAAGCGTCAGGTACGCCTGCTGGCTAAAACTCTTGGAGCACCAGCTTTGTTGGTAGAAAAAACCCCAACTGCTGATCTTGAATGCCTGACCCCACAAAAAGCAGATGAGCATGCCTTAGGCCTGACCTATGATCAGATAGATGACTTTTTAGAAGGCAAAGAAGTGAGCAAGGAAGCATCTGATAAGATCATAGAGATCTATACCAAAACTCAGCATAAGCGCGCACCGATACCTACGGTATACGATTAATCTGTGCACTCATAATCGAAAAAGGCGGGGAATTACCCCCCTTTTTTCTTTTCCTTACAGATGACTTCTACCTATCAACTTTATAGGGTTCTGATGGAATAATGGGCTTACGTTGCAAAATCAAATCTGCCAGCAAGCGAGTTGACGCTGGAGCCAACACCAATCCATTTCGGTATTGCCCTGCATTCACATACAAATTGTCCACTCCCGGCACGGAACCAATATAAGGAATTCCCTCAGGAGATCCAGGTCGCAAACCAGACCAATGATGCTCTACCGGGTATTCCTTAAGCTTAGGAATGATATCCACAGCCGTTTCATACAGAGACTTTGCAGCTTCTTCAGTCATGCGTTTTTCAAAGCCAATACGCTCTAGAGTGCTGCCCACCAGAACTCTGCCGTCATTACGTGGAATCACATAACGGCCACCCTTTAACACTACTCGGTCCACAAGGCCCGGTACCGCCTTAAACAGCATCATCTGGCCGTGAACTGGTTCAACAGGAAGCTCTGTTCCAACAGCTTTAAGAAGTTCCCCACTCCAGGCACCAGATGCAATCACAACTTTATCTGCATACTGCTTTCCGGCAGAAGTTTTTACCCCTACAACCTTGGTATTCTCCAGAATCAGTTCTGATACTTCATTATGTTCCTGAAGATCGATATTAGAATTGAGCTCCATACTGCGCCGTAGCGACTGACCAAGACGTGGGTTTCTGATACTGGAGACCTCAGGCATCCACAGACTTTCTTCCAGACCAGGAGTAAGCTCAGGTTCTTTTGCATAAAGGAAATCAGAATCGACTAGACGCAACGGTCGGTGATATTTTTCTGCCCACGCTAAAGCATCAGCCTGATCTTCAACTGCAACCATTAACATGCCTTTCTGGCGCAGTTCAGGGTCGATTCCCGTTTCTTCGAGAAGGTCAGCTGAAAGATGCACGTAGCTACTCTGAGACCAGGTAGCTAATTGCGTCACAGGCTCCGGGTAACGCCATGGATAGAGCGGAGAGACAATGCCACCACCCGCCCAGGAAGACTCCTGAGCACAACCTTTACGATCAATAAGAGTGACTTTCACGCCCGACTGGGCCAGTTCGCGCGCCAGCATCATACCTATGACACCGGCGCCTATGATTAAAGTGTGCACAAATAAACCTTATTAGCCAGGCGGGCTACAAGTATTCTTAGCTACCTCAAAACTTACACCACTGACATTAGCATTTGTATTGTAGGTATAGCTATATGGCGATGAAGCAGGAGTACAAATCAACTTATTCGAAGAAATGGTGACTGTTACATTAGCTGACACGCCTGTTGGGATATCAGAAACCGTACAGATGAAGTCATTACCTGTTTCAGTTAACGATGTTGTGTAATTACTATCCGTACAAGCCAACGTGTAGTTCACATTACCACCATGTTCAGTTACTGTGCCTGAAACTGTCAAAGAGTAAACAGAAGGCGATCCTCCAGCGCCGGATACTGTAACTGGCATCGGATTATAAGTACCTGTTAACCATGTTCTCGTCGGAGTAATACGGTTATCTTCATCAGGATAAATATTCTCAGCGTTATATGTATTACCGAGAATACCTGTATTACCTTGGGCTGCAGATGCAGCGACACTAGCTGCTCCCAAGCCTACAGCATAAATATGTCCTCTGGAGTATGTTTCAGCTACAGGCTGATCGGTCACCGTCGCAATGGCAGTACTAGTTGAATTCCACTTAGTTAGCTGCGTGGTATTTATTTCATTAAACGGAACGAATTCTAGCCATGTATCTTCGGCGACGGATGCCGCTGATAAAGTTAATAAATAGTCAGCAAGGCCTTCGACGCTTAAAATATTATCCAAGTATATTGAACGGGATATTGACTCATCATTTCCAGTGCTGGTTAAAGTCAAAGAAGGCACCGATGTAAGGGTGGGTTCTGCTGTCGAAGCCAACACACTCGCAGCTACGGATGCCAAAGGGATATCTTCGTGGAATATTTCGTGCTTCACTAAGTCCTTTATATACTCAACATAATCTGCCAATGCGGCACTTGAGGAAGAATCCAGATATGCACGGGGAAAAACATTTACCTCTCTTAAATCCCAGTCCTGAATAAGTCGATAGATGCCATCAATGCGTTTGAAACGACAAGCTTCGACATATTCACTATTATGCACCGCCTCGGTATATGTCAAAACTCCACCTGAAACTGTGAGTGTGTAGTGAGGATGATCCACACCATGACTCAGTGTGTTGGAACTCCCTGTAGAAGCAGCATTCGCTTGAGGACTATATTTAACCGATGAACTGTTTGTATCATGGTGGTTGGCACAACATCGCCCACAGAATTCAGACTGAACTTTACCTCCACCTAGAGTAGCTTCTGTGCCCGTAGCACCGCTGACAGAAGTACCCAGCACCTCGGTCAATGGAGTATCAGCATCTTCAAACCTTTGGTAAGCTGGCGTAGTAACCGTCCCGCCAGATGTATTCAAAACACAGCGACAATTAACAGTAACAAAATCTTCCTGTATTAGCTGTATCTCCGTATTTGTATTGGTATAAGTAATTGTTTCAAAACGAACCTGTGTACTTTGACTTTTATTGGTTACTTCAGGCAAAGGTTTTGTAGTTTCCTTAAGCTTACCATCGGCGACGTCGACTGCAATTACCTCTGGGGCCACACCCGGCGTATAACCAACATCCGGGGAGTCTCCTCCAATATTAGAAATGTTATCAACTGTTAGCGCTGCAGCATTAGGGTCAATACCACCAATATACGACGAAAGGGAAACACTCCCTGCTTCCGGGAGCTCCCAACTAACAACAACATCAACCTGTTTTAAAGTTCTGTAAACCGCCCCACTTGCCCCTGGAGTTAATGCACTGCTAGCGACAATGTTGTCAGCAATAGTCCAGGCAATATCAAAATCATAACTCGCAAGACCAGATGCAACTGTAAGAGATGCTGTTGAGCTGGAGATATCCACAAAATAACTTTCACCTGCAGTACTCCCGGACAAACTATCAAAACTGCGTAAATTCTCTATCGTTTGCTCGGCTACAGCATACGCCACTGTTCGTTGCTCAGAATCGGCAACAGTTTTTAAAAAGATGCCACTTAACTGAATCATTGCCAGAATGCCTATAACAGCAACAACCAAGGCTATCAGTACTTCTATTAGGGTAAAGCCAGCATCCCTACGAATGTGATAAAAATTCATAAATAACCTCTATCAGAAATCAGTCCAGCTGCCTGAACGTCGTCCTATAATATATTTGTCATCGTCTACAGCATTAGAGAGTTTTTCGAGGATGTTCTGGGAATACACCAACGTAAAGCTACCGGTTGGTAAATTGACATTGGAATTAACAAGAATAACTCCATAAACCGTAGGTGAGCCATTAATAGTGATATTAAAACTTTCAGCCGGTGTAGTTGTGTAGATATCCGAGAAGGAAAACATAATACCAAAAAAAGTAGAGTTGGAATTCATAGTCAAATTACCATGCACTACCAATATGATGGGATAATCATAACTGCCTACCTGAGTATTAGCAGGAATGGAGCAGTTACCGGTTATCCAGACAAGTGGCAGTTGTCCTTGTTTATCACCAATATAAAACTGTTCCCCTACTGATGAGTTCAGGTCATCACAAGCTATGGTTTCATCAGCTGCAGCTGCTTTATAAGACGCCCATGCAGTTGATGCCACACCAAATGTATTTTCAAAGGTATCTGGTATATCCGTTTGCTGGACTATATCTATACAATCAGCTGGGTTCGTAACATCCCCAGCTTCGCACAACGTATTTGTGGCCTGTTGGCAACGACATGTGTCACACCGGATAAAGCCATCATCCTGCTCACTTTGAGTTTGAGATGAATTAGTTCCTTCATAAAGAAACTCATCCATATTACAGGTTTGCCAAGATGCCACTCCCACAGTAGCACTTGATGCGACCCATGCAGAAACAGGAACACCGGTCCCCCCTCCGTTGGGATTTCCAACAATCGAAAATGTGCCACCCGGAGGAAAGTTTCCGTTACTCATCAAAGGAGGCAGCTCTCCAAAATCTACTATTGGAACTCGACCATACCCTTCCTGCACAACAGCGGTACCCGTCCCATCTTCAGAAATACCTGTCGCTGATATTGTATACAAACTACCACTGACTACAGCTGTTATTGCAACACTGGTTCCACCAACAGCAAGCGCCCCACTGGTAAAACTTGAACCTTCATCAAGGTATCTTAAAGCACCATAATCAAGACCTGCCTGAGCATGATGCAAAGCTTCTTTTGCCCTATTAGCATTTGCTCCGGTTTTAACCTCTAATAAACCAAGCTTTGTTATATAAACTGTAACTAAAGTGATTAAAGCCAATAAAATCACTGTAACCAGTAGAGTTGCAGCACCCTTCTGATTCCTGCCATTTGGTCTGATAATTTTAGAATTCATTTCTCACCCTCACTTGTTCAGTGATTACGGTACGAACATTTGGATCAAGTAGCGATGACGCATCCAACATAATCATGACCGACTTATTCGCAGAAGCAGAAAATGCAGCTGCCGACGCAGGGTATGTAGTGAATGTTAGACCATTTACTTGCACAGTATTGGTATCCAACAGATCCTGCCAAGTATTATTAAACACACTTGCACAGTTGGGGTTCGATACCGCAGCAGACGTAGTAGCAAGAGATTCAAGCTCGGTACCGTTCAATCTGAACCCAAAAAACTCTTCGCTGGTTGTGACAGCATCTTCATCCTCATCATAAGAAACGAGAACACAATTATCAGTTCCAGCACCAAAATCAAAAATACCGATTGGAAGGGCACCGCTAACAGCTGTTGCATGTGGATTGCTGGCTACATTTGTTCCAGCCCAATAACCTGCTCGGCGAATATCTCTAACCATCATATCCATAGCAATACGCATATCCTGATTCAAGCGTAATGTATGAATAGCTTGAGCATGACCACCTATAGAAGAAGTAAACATTGAAATCACCATCGCAGTAACCAGTAATGACAACAGTAAAGCAATCATCATTTCAATTAGGGTAAGGCCTTTTTCCTTTAGCATTCGTCATACCCCCACGAATTACCTGCAACCGAGCAGAGCCGCGCACGTCCTATCTGGCCCCAAATGACATTTACACTATAAATACCAGATGAAAAGTTAACTGAGTTCAATGGGGTGATGGTCCCTCTAACCGGATCAAAGGTTATAGTAGTTACACTGCTGGACGCGGCTACGTTAGGGTAGTCATTCCCTGAAACAAAGTAATCATTTCCATTTAAAGTGCAGTTAGCAGAAGATGCAGCGGTGCACGAACAACCAGTCGCCGTATCGTCATCGATTCCATAGCACCACTGACCTGCATTAAATTCAATCTCAACTTCCTGGTTTTGTTTAATCGCTTCAGCTCGGGCAAATTGAATATCGGAAAGGAAAGTATGCGCCGCACCCGATACCCTTTGTTTTTCAAAGAAACCCGTCATATTAGGAACGCCATAGGCAGCTACAATCCCAAGAACTACGATGGTGATCAAAAGTTCGATCAATGTAAGACCGCTTTCTAATCTCCTTATCGACATTTCCACTCCTTAAACGAGTTAATGTCAAATCTGGTGTACGGACATCAGGCTGCGTTCCTGTCTGAT
>JBMYLM010000046.1:0-23038 GCA_049596335.1 Neptuniibacter sp. | reverse complement strand
CTACACGCTACGAAGCGTTTCGTCTCAAGCGAGGCGCGTATTATAAGCACCTCATCCTCAGAATCAACAGCTAAATTTAAAAAAAATGAAAAAATAAGTTATGACACTGAAACAAAGGACAACAGGAGGGCTGCAGCCAGGAAAAGCTACTCTTTGTTGTCCTCTTCTTCCTTGATTGCCTGCTCAAATTCTTCTTCCAGTTCATCGTCTTCATCCGACTTGCGGACAAAGATAGAACCCAACACGATTCCCGCTTCGAAGAGCAACCACATAGGAAGCGCCAACAGGCTTTGTGAAATTACATCTGGAGGAGTGAGCAGCATACCCAGAACAAAACAGCCAACGATGACATAAGCACGTTTTTGACGCAGCCCTTCAACAGTTGCAGCACCGGACCAGATCAATAGCAATGTCGCTATCGGGATCTCGAAAACTATGCCAAATGCAAAGAACAGCTTAAGAACAAAATTCAGATAGCTGCTGATGTCTGTCATTACTGCAACGTTTTCAGGACCCACACTGGTGAAGAATCCAAAGATCAGCGGAAAGACAACATAGTAGGCAAACGCTACGCCCGCATAAAAAAGGAAAATACTCGAAATCAGGAGAGGAATCGCTAAGCGCTTCTCATGCTTATATAAGCCCGGAGCAATAAACCCCCATACCTGATGCAGTATAAATGGCATTGCCGCGAAAATTGCGGCCACCAGCGTTAACTTAAAAGGCGCAAAAAACGGTGAGGTTACATCTGTAGCGATCATACTGGTGCCTTCAGGCAACAGTGCAGTTAATGGCGCTGACAGATAGGTATAGAGATCGTTAGCAAAGTAGAAAAGACCTAAGAACAGAACCAGAATGATCAAAATAACATGCATCAGTCTCTGTCTTAACTCAACTAGATGGCTGATTAGAGGCTGTTCCTGATCATGTTCAGGTGTAGTTGAATTATTTTGGCTCATTATTTTTCAAGGCCTGACTGTCAGCAGAGTTATCTTTTTGTTCCTCAGTGCTTGAGGCCACAAGGTCCTCTGGAGAAGAGGCCTTTGCTGACATTGGAGAATCTTGCTTTTCGATATCAATAAAGGGCTGACTCATCTCTTGCAGCTCTTTATTGAGTTCTTCTTTGGATATAGCAGCAGTACGCTTCATCTCGTCAATCTTTAATTCTTCGCTGATCTCAGATTGAATTGACGAGACCGTTCTGCGAATGCGGCCCACCCACAAACCAACAGTTTTGATAGCCGTTGGTAGTTTATCAGGCCCCAGAACGATAAGAGCAACCACTGCAATGATCAGTAGCTCAGCAAAACCTATATCAAACATTGGACAATGTTACTTATCAGACTTCTGTTCTTCTTTTACTTCCGCTTTATTAGCGTCAGCAAAATCAGCATCTTCCTGCTTGATCTGTTTCTGGTCCTCGGCTGCAGCTTTTTCTTCGTCAGTCATCGCCTTTTTGAAACCTTTTACAGCTCCACCCAGATCACTACCGATGTTTTTGAATTTTTTGGTTCCGAAAATCAAAATGATGATTGCCAGAATGATTAACAGCTGCCAAATACTAATTCCGCCTAAACCCATTGTAATTATTCTCCAACCTTACATAGCAGGCAGCTTACCGCCACCTAATATATGGAAATGCATGTGATAAACCTCCTGTCGGCCACCCCTACCTGTATTGGTAATGGTTCTAAAGCCATCCAGAAGACCTTGTTCTTTAGCAATTTTTGAAAGTGAAAACATGAGATGAGCGATTAGCTCAGTATCACTTTCATCAAGTGCATTTAAATTCTTAATATGCCTTCTCGGTATTACAAGTATATGTACCGGGGCTTTCGGCGCATGGTCTTTAAACGCCACAATCTTGTCATCCTGATAAACAATATCTGCTTTTACTTCACCTGAAGCAATTTTGCAGAAAATACAGTCTGACATAATTAATCTTTAGTTCTCGATGCCTTTTCTTCCAGCCCTGAAAGGTCAAAACGCCTAGCAAGCTCATCAATAACAGCCTGCGGCTTTTCTCCCAGGTGCGATAACGCAACCAGACTATGAAACCAAAGATCTGCAGTTTCATATATTACGTCTCGGTTATCTCCGGATGCTTCTGCATCCTTAGCTGCCAAAATAGTTTCAGTTGCTTCTTCACCAACCTTTTCCAGTATCTTATTAAGACCTTTGGCATGCAAACTGGAAACATAAGAAGAGTCAGGAGAGGCACTTTTTCTCTGTTCCAGTACTTCACCTAATTGAGTTAAAACATCACTCATTTTCTCTCTCTCTTCATTACTACTTTATTATCAGGAACAGAAGCATACCTTAAGAATGTTACAACAACTATTCCCGGAATTGTTTAGACAGTCAGGAACGTTTCAGTAGAAACAACACGCCCAAACCCGCTAAGACCCAACTTCCTGGCGGTAAATCACACAACCATTCCAGAATCCGATCATCCGAAAAGACCAAAGCAGAAGCAATTAAGGCCAAACCCAGATAATGCACTCGCTGATTTTTCGTTTGTAAATCGGCTTTAGCCTGTTCATACGCTCGAATATCCCTCTGACGAGCATCATCTAAGTTTCTTACCTGATTCAAGGCATCAAAGATCAGTTGCGGCATATGCGGCATTTTTTCTAACCAGTCAGGCGCCTGTTGTTTGATGGTACGGTAAACCCCTTTCGGCCCCATCCGCTCTTTCATCCAGTCTTCAAGGAAGGGTTTAGCCGTCTGCCACAAATCCAGATCCGGGTAGAGCTGTCGACCTAAGCCTTCAATATTCAGCAACGTTTTTTGTAACAGCACCAACTGAGGCTGCACTTCCATATTAAAACGACGGGCAGTCTGAAACAGACCTAACAGCACCTGACCAAAAGAGATCTCTTTCAGGGGCTTTTCAAAAATAGGCTCACACACACTGCGTATCGCAGTTTCAAATGCATCCACATTGGTATTCGCTGGTACCCAGCCAGAATCCACATGCAATTGCGCTACAAGTCTGTAATCCCTTTTGAAAAATGCCAGGAAGTTACGCGCCAGATAACTCTGATCTTCCGGTGTTAATGAACCGATGATTCCAAAATCTACCGCAATATACTGTGGAGAGGTTGGAGTGTTTCTGGATACAAAAATATTGCCTGGATGCATATCCGCATGGAAGAAACTGTCTCTGAAGACCTGGGTAAAGAAAATCTCTACGCCGCGCTCTGCCAGTAACTTCATATCGGTATTCTGTTCCAGAAGTTGATCAACTTCGGCTACCGGAATGCCATGAATTCGTTCCATGACCAAGACATTAGAACGGGTGTAATCCCAATAGATTTCTGGAATATAAAGAATATCGCTGTTTTCAAAATTACGACGCAGTTGCGAGCCATTCGCCGCTTCTTTTCTCAGATCCAGTTCATCGAAAATGGTTTGCTCATATTCAGCAACTACCTCGACCGGGCGTAAACGTCGTCCTTCCTGCCAGACAGCATGTACCAACCGCGCAAGCGTGAATAATAGATCCACATCTTTACGGATCGTCTTTTCAATGCCCGGGCGGATAACCTTTACAACCACTTCACGGCCGTCAAAAAGCGTTGCTTTATGTACCTGAGCAACTGAAGCAGAAGCCATAGGCTCTACACTGAACTCGGAAAAGAGCTCTGAGACAGAGTTTTCCAGTGCTTTCTCAATAATAGCGGTCGCTTTAGGCCCGGAAAAAGGCGGAACCTGATCCTGCAACTTCTTAAGCTCTTCAGCGAAGTCATCTCTAAGTAGGTCTCTGCGTGTTGATAGCATCTGCCCAAACTTAATGAATACCGGGCCGAGAGCCTCCAGAGCCAAACGCAGCCTTTCTGCTTCTGGTTTTGACGCAGGGATCACAAACCGCCATGGTAATAACCAAACCAGCACTCTGACATACCACGGCAAAGATAAACTCAGGAACAGGGTATCCAGGCGATAACGCGCAAATACCTGGATAATTTTAAGCGTACGTGAAAGACGTTTCACTTTATGAAGCCTTGTAACAATGTATTAATTGGGGCTTATTCTACTACAGAGAACAGACCCTGTTACGACCATTTTCTTTTGCCTGATAGAGCGCCTGGTCGGCTCGGGCAAAAAGGTCATCAACAGAATCGCCTTCTTTTATCTCTGTAACCCCGAAAGACATGGTGATATTTACTGGTTCACCATGGAAATTGAATGGGCTGGTCTCCAGTTTCTGGCGAACTTTATCCATTGCCTCTACTGCATCGCTTACTGACGAAGATGGCAGCATAACTACAAATTCTTCCCCCCCAAAACGACAAGCAAAGTCCGTCGCTCGGATATTTTTGGAGATCACCTTACCGACCAAGCGCAGAACCTTATCGCCAGCGAGATGACCATAGGTATCGTTCACTTTTTTGAAGAAGTCCAGATCACACACCGCGACTGAAAAATCCGTTTTATATCGAGACCAACGTTCGTACTCTTGAGCGATCTGCTCATCATAAGCAGCTCGGTTTGGAAGTCCGGTTAACGGATCAGTACGGGCACGAAGACGCTCTTCCTCCATATGCGCCTTAACTTTCAGGGTTTCCATTTCCATCTGCTCAACTTTGCCGATCAGATTTTCATAGCGTCCCTGTAAACGCTCCTCTCTCTCTTCCTCTTTTTTCTTGAAATCATCCATCGCCTGAACCAGCCCACTGAGCTGATGAGAAACAGCTTTTTTGAGAATTCCAATGTCGTGGGTTTCTTTAACGGTCTTATGCAGCTGTACAACTTCACGTCGTACATGCATATCCAGTTCTTTCTGGTTTTTCCCGCTTTCCTGCTGCACTTCCCGGCTGTGTTCAACGAAGGTTTGAACCTCAACCAATCGATCACTCAATTCCAGAAGGTAGTTTTCAAAATCTTCGCTGGTATTGCTATTTGAGTTAACTACCAACGCAACAACATTTTGCAAAACTTCAGGCAATTTGGTCAGTTCAAAACCTGACTCAATTTCTTTCACCAGATCTCTGGCAGCCGGCGCTTCTGCTTTTGGCACATGCAAACTACTGATCAGCTCCAGTAACTCTGCACCTACTCGGTTCATCAGGAAACCAATTTCTTCGTCATCCGCACTGGTTGGGACAGCAGCATCCAGTGAGAATTCCTTTTCATCATTTGAGTTTGATGAGGGGGTACCCAATTCAATATGCCCCTGCAACTCAATCAGCTCACCCAATACTGAAGGCAATTCAAAGAACTTATCTTCTAAGTTATTACTACGTTGCTCTAGGGAATCGAGGATATTCTGGGAACCATTACTGTTGACCTGGCTTCTTAGCCTGCGAATCCACTTGAGCAGTGCTGCTATTGTTTGTGTGATTTGCTTACTCTTAGCTGACTCACGATCATGAACCTGATCTTCAACCTGACGGCATAACTTGCTTAGGAAGGGAAGGTTATCTCCACAGGGTTCCTGAAGAATCAACTTTAAGGTTTTGATTGACGAGTCTAACTGAGGTGTCTCTCCCTCAAGCGCAACAGATAGGTAATTAGCCAGCAGACGCAGCTCTTTCTCAACATCCGCACTTTTCTTTTCAAGAGTTTCCATATCTTGAGAAAGCGAACGGTATTTCTTCTTCCAATCAACTTGTTGCTCTGACAAACCAATCCCTCAGATCTCAAAAACCTATAATCAACATTTAGAATCCATGTTAGTTCATGTCATAGGATCAAACTATGACAAATATCAATACAAACAAAAAAAACGCCCATAATGGGCGTTCTTTAAATAACGGCTTTAAATTACTTCAAGGTAGCGCGTTCTTTTTCTACCAGATAATTCACTACATCCAACATTTGCTTCTGACCACCAGCCAACTGCGCAGTAATTCTGTACTTTCCATTGACCACCATTGCTGGTACGCCCGTAACACCGTAGCCACGCAGTTTTGATTCGCCCTGACGTAGCTTCATGTTCACAGCAAAAGAGTCATAGGTTTTTTCAAACTTAGCCGTATCTACACCCAATTTGCCGTAGAAATCAGAGAAAGATTTTTTACCCGCCAGTCGCCGTCTCTCCACATGCACCGCATTGAAGGTTGCTTCGTGGGTTTTATCCAGAGTTTTATTTAACTCAGAGGCATAAAATGCACGCGCCATTGGTTCCCAGCTACGGCCGAATACCACAGGGATACGGACAAAATTCACATCGTCAGCCTTGTCCTTATCCCATTTCTTAATAAATGGCTCAAAGGTATTACAGTGTGGGCATGGGTAACCAAACATCTCTACCACTTCAACCCGGGACTGGTCAGTAGTTCTGACAGGCTGAGAAATTTTCTCGTAATGCACACCTTCCTTGTATTCTTCTGCCTGAACAGAAAATGGAAGTAACAATGCAAACAACATTAAGCCCAGTTTTTTCATCTTAATATGGCTCCGAAAGCAAAAAAGGTATTAGGCAATTGACACTAATCGAAATCGCAAGTTCCAACAAGCGACAAAAAAGGCAGCCTAAGCTGCCTTTTTTTAACCTGAGCTGAACTTACTTGCCCAGACCCTGAATGTAGCTCGATACAGCTTTGATTTCAGCATCGCTCAGTTTTGCAGCGATATCCTGCATCATGCCCTGTGGATCGTTGTTACGCTCACCGTTACGGAACATTTTCAGCTGTTTCTCAGTGTAAGCTGCGTGCTGACCACCAATTGCTGGGAAACCAGCCTGCGCCATACCTTCACCTGTTGGTGTGTGACATGCTGTACATGCAGCTACGCCTTTCTTAGCGATACCACCACGGTAGATTTTCTGACCTTGTTCAACCAGATCTTTAGCTGCGTGGCCCACTGTACCCGCCTGCTTAGCAAAGTATGCTGCGATGTCTGCAATGTCCTGATCGCTCATAGCATCCAGAAGACCTGTCATTTCAACAACAGGGCGTGCACCAGACTTGATGTCGTTCATCTGCTTAACCAAGTAAGCTTCGTTCTGGCCAGCCAGCTTAGGGAACATTGCCGCAGGGCTGTTGCCGTCTGCACCGTGGCAAGCGCCACATACAGCTGTTTTACCTTTACCCGCAGTAGCATCGCCTGCAGCGTGTGCCATGCCAGTGATACCAATGGTCACCAGTAAGCTAATCAGTAGTTTATTCATCGATTAAGACCCAGACTCTTGTATTAAAATTTTGCCAGCCAGTGTCCGATGTTACGCCATCCGACTTCGGCTGATTATAATCTCACTTCCCTGCAGACTAGAGCTAAAGGCCGATCGCAGGTAAAATTGGCGCAATTATAAACCAATATCCACACAAACTGGAACGGCAATCTATGTTCCTTTAGTAGGGATTGCCAGAAAGTGACCAAAGTATGTCCTCAGATCAATTAAAAATTCACTTTAATAGTGCCCGTTTTAACAAAAGCGCTGCAAAGCTACACCAATGCCCACAAGATACTGGGGCAGAAGTTGCATTTGCCGGCCGTTCTAATGCAGGTAAATCCAGTGCAATTAATACCCTGACTCAAAATAACAAGCTGGCGCGCACCTCAAAAACCCCTGGCCGAACTCAACTGATTAACTTTTTTGATCTTAATTTAGAAGATGTACGCTTGGTCGACCTGCCGGGTTACGGCTTTGCTAAAGTACCAATCGAGATGAAAATCCACTGGCAAAAGCATCTTGGCGAGTACCTTCAGAAGAGGAATTGCTTGAAAGGTGTGGTTCTGGTTATGGACATTCGCCATCCAATGAAAGAGTTCGATCAAATGATGGTCGACTGGTGTCTGGAAACCGGCATGCCTCTGCATGTTTTGATGACTAAGGCAGATAAGCTGAAAAAAGGCCCCGCTCAGGCGGCTAAGTTAAAACTCAGCAATCACTTGAAATCAATTCTAGGAGACAATGTCTCTGTTCAGGTATTTTCGGCGTTGAAGAAACAAGGTGTAGATACCCTGGAGAATCGTCTGAATCAATGGCTGTTGCCTGAACAAGTAGAGCTAAGTGAGTGACAACTGAAAATAATAAAGCCGCATCAAGCGGCTTTATTATTACAGAACAATCACATCAGTTGATTAAGGGGTCGATAACCTCTTCGACTGACCCTGCTTCTGTTGCATCGGTCACTTCAGGAACCACTGTTCCACCATTGGCTTCACGAAATTCTTGTAACCCTTGCTGCACGAGCTCATAAGTTTTATCAATATTGGATGCTATATCGCCTTCCAATACCCCCAACCCATCCAGAATATCTCTCGCTTCAGTAAACCCTTGCGCAATACCACCTGAAATGACATCTACAAACCGATCAACTGCTTCTGACGTTTCAAGATCGGGATTAGCTTCCAGAAAATTCATCAGCATCGATGTGGTAAGAGAGACAATCCTATCAGCCGTAGCCTCAGGGGAAACATCCAAGCCCTCCTCTAGAGAAGCTTCCAGAGGGCGCTCGACTCCCAACTCAGGCGCTAAGATCTCATTAATTTTTTCAACCGCTGCTTTGTAGGTCAAAACCATCGGTTCATTACCAGCACTGAAACTACTGCCTTCAAAAGAAGCATCCAGAATAGCTTTATTTTGTTTAGCGTCCGCAGGAGGTTCCGCTATTTCTGCGACCGGTTTAACCGCTTCGGGAGCAACTTCTTCCACACTATTTTTACTGCGTGCTTCGGCTGAAACCGCTTGACCGAACTCCCTGCCAGAGTAATCACCTTTTAACCCGTGAACAGTATTACCGAAGTTTTCTGCACTCATGACAGTTACCCTCAAATTTAACTTCTTAACCAACAGTATCGGCCAAGATCGTGCACTATTGAACAAAAAGCACTCAGAAGAATATGTCTTTATACATTATTGCCGCTGTATTAAGCATGCCATAACTTTAGTAAAGAAATTGGATTGGAAGGGAAATTTGTTAGATGAGGGCAATACCCAAGCTGATTTGATCTATTGCCCTGAGCGAAGGAAAAAGGTTTATGCCTCTACTGAGAATCCGTCTGTTGCTGGATCATCCAGCAGACTTTGGATCTGAACATACTCAGGAAGCAATTCTGGCTCAGCCTGCGCTTGTCCTTCCACAGCTTCAGGCTCCTCAATTGGATCATCTGCAGTGTCACTACCCTCAACGGTGCTTTCTACCACTTCAACAGGGGTTGGCGTCAGGTCTTGCCAAACCCGGGCAGGTTCAGAACCAGCCTGTTCCTGATAGAAAGCATCAATGCCTTGCTGAACAAGTTCGTATGTTCCAAGTATCTGTTCCACATCCTCTGTACTGGAAAATGAAGCTAAACCATCTTTAAAACCCGCTTCAATAGCAGTGGATAAAGCATTATAGAAGCTATCAATCTGATCTGTTTCAGGATTAAAAAGTGATGTTGTCAGGGATACTATCTCTTGCGCCGCCTCTCCAACGGCAAGCTCTGCCATGGAGTTAACTCCATCTCCCTCTACAACAGATGATTCCTCTTCGACTATTGCAGTCACCTCAGAGTCATCGGCTTCAGAAAGGGTTTCATCAGCAACCTCTTCTGTAACCGCTAATGGTTCTTCAGATACAGTGGATAAAGTTAAATTACTACCGAAGGTTTCATTAACAGCATTAAGTACCGCAACTGATGTGGTTTGCAACGGCGAAGACTGGATATCGACAGTATCAGTTGAATTCGTGCTTTCCACAGGAGGGGGAGGTAGAGGACCGTGTTTAGTTTTGGCCAATGCAGATACGTGCTGCCCTAATGGGCCTTCAATTTCACCTCGAGCATGCTGCCCTTTTAAATCATGGACAACTGCGCCAAAGTTTTTCTGGCCTGCCAGCCCAACATTACCTGCTTCCATCTACCTATCACCCGCATTAAATCGAAGATAGGCTTTTTATCGGCACAGAAAAAGAATAGTTGAACAAAAAACACTCAAAAAAATTAAAGGTAAAAGAAAGCCCTGAAAAGCAGGAAGGGGAACGACATTTTTCAGGGCTTTTAACGCATGCTTGTTATAAAGAGCCACTACCATGGCAAGGTGAATATATATGTGACTCTTATTGCATAGACCGGACTACATAGAAATAGTTCCAGATCCAATCAACTTTTTCTGAATTTAGTGTGCTTGTTCCCAGTTTTCACCTACACCGGCTTCAACCAGTAATGGCACATCCAGATCAGCCGCTGAAGCCATCCTCTCTTTGACCGCTTCGACAAAACTCTCCACCTGATCTTCACGTACTTCAAACACCAGTTCATCGTGAACCTGCATGATCATGCGGACATCGAATTCTGATTCTGCCAACCACTTATCCACAGTCACCATCGCACGTTTGATAATGTCTGCAGCAGTACCCTGCATTGGCGCGTTGATCGCAGTACGCTCAGCAGCCTGACGGCGCATCGCATTCTTGGCTTTGATCTCCGGTAGGTATAAACGACGCCCAAACAAGGTCTCAACATAACCCTGCTCCTGCGCTTTAGCCCGGATATCATCCATATAATGTTGAACCCCCGGATAGGTCTCAAAATAATGCTCAATATACTGACCGGCCTCTTTACGCGCGATGCCCAACTGCTTAGCCAGACCAAAGGCAGACATGCCATAGATCAAACCGAAGTTGATCGCCTTTGCACTCCGGCGCTGATCATCAGATACATCGTCCAGACCGACTTTGAATACCTCGGCAGCCGTCGCCCGGTGGATATCGGCCCCCTTCGAAAATGCATCCAGCAGCCCCTGATCTTGTGAGAGATGGGCCATGATTCGCAACTCAATCTGGGAATAATCCGCTGCGACAATTTTGTAACCCTCAGGCGCGACAAAAGCGTGGCGAATACGACGCCCTTCCTGAGTTCGTACCGGGATATTCTGCAGATTCGGATCTGTTGAGGACAAACGCCCAGTAGCGGTTACCGCCTGATGATAGGAGGTGTGGATACGACCCGTCTCCGGATTAATCATCAGTGGCAGTTTGTCAGTGTAAGTCGACTTCAGTTTACTCAGGCTTCGATGTTCCAGAATGATCTTTGGTAACGGGTATTCCAGTGCCAGTTCCTGTAATACCTCTTCTGCGGTAGATGGCGCACCTTTCGGGGTTTTCTTGATCACCGGAATATTCAGTTCTTCAAACAGGATCTGCTGTAGCTGCTTAGGTGACGCAAGGTTAAATTCCTTACCCGCAATGTCGTAGGCTTCACGCTCCAGCTCGACCATACGTTCTGCTAATTGAATGCTCTGTTCACCTAACATCGCAGCATCAACTAATGCACCGTTGCGCTCTATTCGAGACAACACCGGGATCAACGGTTTCTCTATCTCCTGAAAAACCTTCGCCAGAGCTTCATCTTTACTCAGTTGCGCATCAATGGCCTGGTGCAAACGTAAAGTAATATCCGCATCTTCAGCGGCGTAGGGAGCGGCCTGCTCCATCTCAATCTGATTGAAGGTGAGTTGTTTTTTACCCTTGCCTGCAATCTCTTCAAACTTGATGGTTTTCACACCCAGATAACGATCGGCCAGGCTATCCATATCGTGGCGGGTCGCCGTAGAATTCAGAACATAAGATTCCAGCATAGTGTCATATGCAATGCCCTGAAGCTCGATGCCGTATCGGGCCAGTACGTTCATATCGTATTTCAGGTGCTGCCCCACCTTTTTATGCTGATCACTCTCAAGCAAAGGCTTCAGCTTAGCCAGAAGAAGCTCACGACTGATCTGCTCCGGTGCCCCCATATAATCATGTGCGACAGGTACGTAGGCGGCTTTGCCTGGTTCAACCGCAAAGGAAACCCCCACCAGTTCCGCTTCCATATAATTAAGACTGGTTGTTTCAGTATCAAAGGCGAACAGTTCAGCTGTAGATAACTTTTCTAACCAGGTATCCAGACTGGATTCATCCAGAACCACATCGTACTCAACATTTTCAGGTGCCGCCGGCACACTGTCATCTTCTTCATCTGCCACTGCAGCAGTTGACGCAGAACCACCGGACTCCAGTTCTTTTACCCAGGTGCGGAACTCAAATTCTTTAAATAGATTGATCAACTGATCCGCATCCGCAACAGGTTTTTTAAAGTCAGTAACGGACTCATGCAGCTCCACATCACATTTAATGGTGGCTAACAGGTAAGAAAGGTCAGCTTCGGCACGGTTATCTTCCAGCTTTTTAGCCATGGTTTTAGAACCGCGGAAGTTCAGCTCGGCAATCTTATCCAAATTCTCGTAAAGATCTTTTAGACCACCAATCCCCTGCAACAGTGCCAAGGCGGTTTTTTCACCGACTCCGGGCACTCCCGGAATGTTGTCGACCTTGTCCCCCATAAGGGCCAGATAATCGATGATTAACTCTGGTGGAATACCAAATTTCTCTTTAACCCCTTCAATATCCATCAGAGTATCGGTCATGGTATTGATCAGGGTGACATGCTGATCCACCAGTTGGGCCATGTCCTTGTCGCCGGTTGATATCAGCGTATCGATACCCAGAGCACTGGCCTCACGAGCCATGGTTCCGATCACATCATCGGCTTCAACGCCGTCTTCAACAATCAAAGGAAAGCCCATCGCTTTGATGATGTTGTGGATTGGTTCTACCTGACTTCTCAGGTCATCGGGCATCGGTGGGCGTTGGGCTTTATAGTCACTGTAGATCTCATCCCGGAAGGTTTTGCCCTTAGCATCAAAGATCACCGCTACAGGACTTTCCGGATATTGTTTGATCAGGCTTCTCAGCATTGAGGTCACTACACGGATAGCACCAGTAGGGATTCCAGCCGAATTTCTTAAGTCTGCTTGCTGTGAAGCAAAGAATGCACGGTATAAATAGGAGGAGCCGTCGACTAGAATGAGAGGAGAGTTTGAAGGTTGGCGCTGTTCGCTCATCGCTGTATCCGGTAGATTATTCTTGAAGGAACAGATCATAGTCGATTCACCGCGCCGCCAAAACCAACGGAAAGGAATTACGATGAAAAAATTGCTGTTAGCTGCTCTGCTGCTGGTTTCTCCCCTAAGTTATGCAGAGGTTCCGCCTCTGGTTGATGAAAATGAGCCACAGATCACTATTTTCCATTCGGATGACAACACTTATTACGAATACCGTATAAATGGTGCTCTGAAGGAAATAAAAGTAGTTCCAAAAAACGGTAAGGAATATTATCTGGTCCCGGCCCCTGGTGAGGGTGAATTTATCCGCCACGAGGAATCACAACTGCTGGTTCCTAAATGGGTATTGTTCCGCTGGTAATAGAGAATAAGTTTTGGCTGTATACACTCAACTAGACGCAGAAGATATCAAGCAACTGTTATCAGATTATGATCTGGGGTCGCTGGATAGCTTTAAAGGTATCGATGGTGGTATAGAAAATACCAACTACTTTGTCACCTTATCCTCACAGGGCGATCAGAGTGAGTATGTACTCACTCTTTTTGAAGAGTTGAGTTACGAGGAGCTCCCTTACTTTATTGAGCTCTGCCAATGGCTTTCTGATCGGAATGTTCCAGTACCGTTCGCCATTAAAGATCGCAATGGGATTGGCCTGAAGAAAGTTAAAAACCGACCAGCGGCCCTTCAACCTAGATTTTCTGGAGGTCATGTTGCGCAGCAAGATCTTACCGCTGAACATTGCGCTTCCATAGGTAAAATTCTGGCGCAGTTTCATGTTGCAGCTCAGGATTTTTACCTGCAGCGTCAGGCTCATCGGGGCGTTTTCTGGTGGCGCAGAGAAAGTCAGCTCATCGCTTCAAAGCTGACTGAAGAAGACCAGAAGATACTGAACGAGGAAGTGGATAAGTTCGACTTGCTGAGGGAAAACCCGGGAAATATTGAGCTAGGTACAATCCATGGCGATCTTTTCCATGATAATGCTCTGTTTGAAAACTCCCAGGTGACTGCGGTACTGGATCTCTACAATGCCGCCAGCGGTTACTTGCTCTATGACCTGGCAATTGTTGCGAATGACTGGTGCTGCAACGCCGATGGTTCAATAGACTCAAAACGGGAACAGGCTCTACTGCAAGCCTATTCAGAAGTCCGTCCGTTTACTCAGGATGAATACAAAGCCTGGCCAGTTCTGACCTGTACGGCAGCGATGCGTTTCTGGTTATCAAGGCTGATTCCATGGCTGGATGAAAACAACGAGCAAAAGTTAAAAGATCCTGAAGAACTGAAACGCACCCTGCTTTTCCGCAGAAGTAATCCGGGCACCCTACCCGCTTAGATCCAATGTGCTGAGTTTCTGATGGGCTCAGCCACAGGCTTCTAATACTGCCTGGCGTTGCATCAACCTGATTGAATCCCGCGTATCTTGTAAATCTTCCACTACCTTGTTGCGGTAGTTGGTGGATCGAGGGTCGGCTGCTTTTTTACTGGAAATAACTTCCCAGTCTTTAAAATCAACACCCTGGGTTATAAGCTTCATCAGATCATAGCCATCTGACAATGAATCCAGTTCTACCTGTCCCTTAAGCAATACCACCTCTTCACCTGGGTTACAGGCAATTCGGGTCTCAGCAAAATTGAAAAAGTATTCAGCCTGGGATCGGGAAAAATAGATCGGCAATTCCATTCGCTTAGGATTGCTGGCTATATTCAGCTCTCCCTGACTATTCCATCGAGTCAAAACATAAATATCTTGCAGCATAGAGATACCTTTGGCCTTAATTATTATTCTTAAGTATCAAAAACCAGGCTAGATATTAGACTAAGTGATTAAAAAAAAGCCAGACTTTTATGTAATTTATTTACCTTTAATCTTCTATAAAACAGAGAAACCAAGCACATCCCTCTGAAATCAAACACCTTATGTAGTCAATTTTCACAAATATGGCCCTGCCCTAAAGCCGGAACTCTCGCTATAATCACTCACTGATTATTTATACAGTTCCAAGGTTTGTAATGGACGTAACCCACATTATCGATTCACTCAACGACGCTCAACGTAACGCGGTAACCGCCCCGGTACAGAACCTCCTAGTTCTGGCAGGCGCCGGTTCTGGTAAAACCCGTGTGCTGGTGCATCGAATTGCCTGGCTGATTCAGACGGAAGGCATCTCTCCCTATTCTTTGATGGCAGTAACCTTTACCAATAAGGCTGCCAAAGAGATGCGTGGCCGAATTGAAGATCTGCTTGGCATTAATACCAACGGAATGTGGGTGGGTACCTTCCATGGACTGGCTCATCGATTATTACGAGCACACTGGCAGGATGCCGGGCTTCCGGAAAATTTCCAGATTATGGACAGCGATGACCAGCTTCGTCTGATCAAGCGCCTCGCGAAAGAGATGAACCTGGACGATAAACGCTGGCCCGCACGCCAGTTCCAGTGGTACATCAACGATAAAAAAGATGAAGGTCTGCGCGCCAAGCATATCGAACCCCGCCATGACATGAATGATAAAGTCATGCTGGAGGTTTATCAGGCTTATGAACAAGCCTGTGAACGCGGTGGCATGATCGACTTTGGCGAACTCCTGCTGCGTTCTCTGGAACTGTTCAGGGATCGCAACCCTTCACTGCTGGCTCATTATCAGGAGCGTTTCCGCTATATTCTGGTGGACGAGTTTCAGGATACCAACAGCATTCAGTATGGCTGGCTGCAATTACTCTGTGGCGGGCAGCAAAAATTGATGGCTGTAGGGGATGATGACCAGTCAATTTACGGCTGGCGTGGAGCAAAGATCGAAAACATCCAAAACCTGCCTGTGCATTTCCCGGGAACCGAGCTGATCAAGCTGGAGCAGAACTACCGTTCTACGGAGACTATTTTGCGAGCAGCAAACGAGGTTATTCGAAATAACCAGGGCCGCTTAGGTAAAGAACTGCATACCAATCTGGGCGAAGGCGAAGCTATCTCACTTTATGCTGCTTTCAATGAGCAGGATGAGGCCCGTTTTATTGTTGATCAGATTGAGAAGTGGGTGCGCGAAGGGAACCTTCGCAGTGAAAATGCCATTCTCTACCGCTCAAATGCGCAATCACGAGTGCTTGAGGAAGCGTTGATTCGAAGCGGTGTACCTTACCGTATCTATGGTGGCCAGCGCTTCTACGAACGTCTGGAGATCAAAAACGCTCTATCCTATCTGCGACTTCTGAGTAATCGTGATGATGACACCTCGATGGAACGCATCATTAATGTCCCAACTCGCGGTATCGGTACGCGAACCATTGATGAAGTACGTCTGCACGCCCGCAATCAGAGTATATCGATGTGGCGCGCAGCCAATGAAGTAGTCGAGCTGCAAAAGCTTCCGGCACGCGCCTCTAATGCCTTGCAAGCCTTTCTGGATTTGATTAACCAGATGGCTCAAGACACTGAAGATACTCTTTTGCATGAACAGACTGAGCATGTGATTCAGCATTCAGGTCTGATTGAACATCACAAAAAAGAGAAAGGTGAAAAGGCTCAATCCCGCATTGAAAACCTTGAAGAGCTGGTCACTGCCGCCAAGCAATTTAATAATCAGTGGGATGAATATCTCGATGAAGAGTTTAATTCACCACTGGCTGCCTTTCTGGATCAAGCGGCACTGGATGCGGGTGATGCTCAGGCTGATGAGTTCCAGGACAGTGTTCAACTCATGACACTGCACTCGGCAAAAGGGCTGGAATTCCCGCAGGTATTTCTGGCGGGTGTTGAAGAAGGCCTGTTCCCGCACAAGATGTCGATTGAAGAACCCGGTCGTTTGGAGGAAGAACGCCGCCTCTGTTATGTAGGGATTACCCGTGCCATGCAGAAGCTTTTCGTCACTTATGCAGAATCCAGACGACTGCATGGGCAGGATAATTACAACCGACCTTCCCGCTTTATTCGTGAAATCCCGGATGAGTTGATGGAAGAGGTTCGCCTTAACGCCAGTGTCAGTCGACCGGTAACCAGCCGCTATAACGACTCACAGGGTAGCAGCCTTTTCAGCAATCCGACCGAGACCCAGGACCATGGCCTGACACTTGGACAACGGGTAATGCACAGTAAATTTGGCGAAGGCACCGTGCTTAATTTTGAAGGCTCAGGCCCGAAAGCCCGGGTTCAGGTGAACTTTGATTACGAAGGCCCGAAATGGCTGGTAGTCGGTTTTGCTAATCTGCAACCTATGTAGATTAGCAAGGCTGCTCTCTGAACATCTGCGGTGTTCTCTGCTCAAGGCGACGAAAGAACTTATTGAAGTTGGTCGCCTCGCTAAATCCCAACGCATAACCTATCTCTGCCACCGATAAGGGACTGTGCACCAACATTCTTTTCGCTTCTAAGATTATCCGCTGATCGATCACTCTTTTAGCGGACACGCCCTCAGCTCTGATACAGGCACGGCTTAAAGTACTTTCCGCATATCCAAGACGATGTGCATAAAAATTCAGATTATGTTGGCGCATAAATTCCGCCTCTAACAACTGCTGAAACAGCTCATAGGTTTTCAGGCTGCGTGGATGTGTATCTGTTTCACTCTCACGGCTTTGAAACCATCGCGCCATCCGCAGTAGCAACCCAAGCAATTCATGCCTGATAAGCGTCATATCCATTTCACTGCCACTGAAGGCATTAAAATCCTGATGCAGTCTCTGTAATGATTTCAGCAGATCGCTTTTAACCTCTTCTGAAAGAGAAACCACATTGGGCCAATGGGACAAAGACAGCCTTTGCATGACCTGCCCACTGAAACCCTGTTCGTGGGGCAGTGATAATGGATCAATCAGAATGACCTGACCAGAAAGGTGCTGATAATCGACCCACTCCTGTACCTGGCCAGGCCGCACGAACATAAAGCTATTACTGCTAATTGCATGATCGATAAAATCGATTCTGTGCCGCCCTTCTCCTGACTCCACCAGCAACAACATATAGAACTCAAGCTGCTCAGGCCCCGCTGGGAGTTTGGATTTCAGATCACCAAACCGGATAGGTTCAATCCCCAGAGACTGCAGTTTCGGATTATTAAAACCTGTGCGCTTAATGTTTTCCATTTTCAATAACGCTCGATATCTACCATAAAATCAAGGCAAACAACCTCGCCTGAATTGAGAGAATATTGGAGCATTTAATAGAAATCAAATAACGACTCAGTAGCAAAATGAGTGATTTTTACCCTAAAGGATAAAACAGATGATTTTCAAAAAAACTCAAAGTCTGGTCATGAGCGCGCTGCTTCTGACCAGTGGCTTTATCTCCCAAAACACACTGGCAGGTGATCAGGACATGAGTAAAAAACAGCAAGTAACCGCACTGTTAAAAAGCATCGAAACCGGAGACAGCGCACCCGTGGCGTTTATCAATCCAACTAAATATATCCAGCACAATTTGGCGGTGGCTGATGGGCTGGCGGGTTTTGGGGCTGTCCTCCAGGCATTGCCAGAAGGATCCGCTAAAGTAGATACGGTGAGAGCCTTTGAAGATGGCGACTACGTCTTCACTCACACGGAGTACAACTTTTTCGGTCCTAAGATCGGTTTTGATATTTTCCGCTATGAAAACGGTCAGATCGTAGAACACTGGGATAACCTACAGGTTACTCCAGAATCACCAAACCCAAGCGGCCGCAGTATGATTGACGGCAACACTGAGCTACTAGACCTGGATAAGACTGTTGAAAACAAACAGCTGGTGAAAAGATTTGTCACTGAAGTGTTAGTAAACGGTGAACTGGACAAGCTGACTGCCTATTTTGATGGCGACAATTACATCCAACACAACCCAAACATTGCAGATGGACTTTCTGGTCTGGGTGCTGCGCTGGAAGATATGGCCAAACAGGGCGTTACCATGAAGTATGACACCGTACATAAAGTACTTGGTGAAGGTAACTTTGTGCTGGTGGTCAGTGAAGGTTCATTCGCCAATCAACCCACCTCTTTCTATGACCTCTTCCGGGTTGCTAACGGCAAAATCGCGGAACACTGGGACACCATAGAAACCATCCCTGCTCAATCTGAATGGGAAAACACAAACGGTAAGTTTTAGACCATAAAAAGGCCCTGCATTCAAAGACAGAGTGCAGGGCTTTACCTATATTATCGGGCTATCAGATATCACTTGATATTGAGTGGCTCCCCTTGCCTGAATTCTTAACCACATACATCTCTTTATCCGCGACCTTAATCAAGTTTTCCAGATCGGCCCCATGATCCGGATAAAGCGAAATACCAATACTGGCGCTGATGTTTGCACAGATATTACCCAGATCTTCAGTTTCAAACTGGATGTCTTTCTCTATGGACTCAATCAGCTTATTGGCGACCTCAGTCACATCAGCAGCCTCGTGCACACCACCAAGCAAAACTAAAAATTCATCCCCTCCAATTCGTACAGCCTGATCGGAACGGCGCAGTTGCAGGGTGATTCTTTTAGCGGCCTCAATTAATACCCGGTCACCGATTGCGTGCCCCCAGGTATCATTCACATTTTTAAAGCCATCAAGATCAATAAACAGAACGGCGACTTTTTCCTGATTACGCTGAGCGCTGGCAAAGAAAATTTCTGCATGTTCCAACAGGAAGTAAAGAGAGGGCAAACCAGTCAGGGCGTCATAATGAGCCATCCGCCGTAATTCACTCTGTACCTCTTCGGCTTTATCCAATGCCTGATAATATTCAGTGACATCGTACTCCGCCATGAGCAGTAAAAACTCTCCACTGAGCGGGTGGCGGGTAAGGCGTAAATCAAGGGTGTGTTTTCTTAAACCTTGCGAGGTTTTCATCAAATAAGTCCATCGCCCACCCTTTTGCTCTATTGCCTTATAAAGGCACTCTCGCCCCTCTTCAGGATCATCAAATCTGGAAATAAAAGCACTTTGAGCTTCATCTACCTCATCACCGCAAAGATGTTTGTATGCCTCAGTAGCAGCCGGATTTTCAACTACAATCTGGCCATCAAAGGTAAACGAGGTAACCAGTACAGTTGTGTAACGCATTGCTTCTACAAGCAGCAGGTTCTCTGGGGTTTCACCCAGATTTACTTCTTCATTAACATAGGCAATGATGCCTCGATGCCTTTCAGGGCCCAATAGACAAGCCCTGTGCCGCATGTAAAGTGTTTTAGGTTTACCTCCCGGATAGGTAGTCCAGGGATCAATGGTTAAACCTTTTTGCACAGCCAATTCAAAAGTCTGAACGGTCCGCTCCCGAGCACCTTGTGTATCCCCGGAGAGATCCTTATTTATGAGCTCATCCAGGGTATCCAATCCCCAGAACTGGATGGCCATTTTATTGCCCCACCACCATCCGTGCTTATCCAGATCAAATACCCAGACGACATCGGGTATAAGATCATACAGAGCCAGCTCCTCATGAGATTTGATATGAACGAGGTGGTCGTACTCTGAAGACATACTTTCTATTCCAATCCTTTTTCGTCAAAGTATCTGAGAAACGCGGTTTAGTCCACGCAGCCTTGGTTGCATTGCTCTTTAGAGGATTTAGACATCGGCTTAAAGCCATGCAAACAGGTATGATTAAAACCTATCACTCACTTCTGCATCAGGAATCAAGAATGGTTGGGTTCGGGAACGATCAATTCTCAATTGCTTTTTATATCGCCAACCGACCGGATATTGATAGCTACCAGGATCTTAATCATCTTCACAGCCTGTATCCTGGCGAAATTGATCAGATCATTGAGGAAACGGGAAATCACTGGCGAAAAATTTTCAATGTCAGCGCCAAGTTTGCCTTTCAGTACCTAAGTGAAAATTCGGATGAACATGAATTACCTCAGAGCTGGCAGGCATACAGAGATTCCGTTCTTTATCAAAAGCACTGCCCCATCGCGCTTTTGTTTTCACCTCCGCAGTTAACAACTGACAACGTTGTTCATATCGTTGCCGGACGCACTTATGCCCGTGATCTCGGATTAAAAGATTTGATTTGGCTAGACGAAAAATTTGCGATGAACCAATCCAAGCGACTGATTGTCTGCCCCTATCTGGATTATCGCCAGTTGAGTAATGCCAGAATCAAGCAACTATCAGGGTTAGTCTCTTCGCTGAGTTCATGATTCAGGCTCTAACCTAAAAAAAGCCCTGAATAATCAGGGCTAAAAAGTTAGGAGCGGGTACTTAGCTAATAACACTCAGTTCAATGTAGGATTCTGAATTTTTTCCCAGTTGCTGAAGAACACATTTGGATGGAAACCCGCAGCGGTAGGGTTTTCAGAAACCATACGGTTGATCTCTGCAGTTTGTGAAATTGATGGTGGCAGAATAACGGTGTCGATCACATGAATGATGCCGTTACTAGCTGCAATGTCGGCTGCAACTACTGTTGCCTGGTTAATCATCACATTGCTGCCATCCAGGCTGATCGCAATTTTTTCACCCTGCAATGAAGCGGCTTCAGACAGACCCATTGCGGTTTTTGCATCCACCTTACCTGCTACCACATGATAGGTAAGCACGGCTTGCAGATCTTTTTTGTTCTCAGGCTTTAGTAACTCATTCAGAGTTTCCTGAGGCAGCTTGGAAAATGCTTCATTGGTAGGTGCAAACACTGTAAATGGGCCATCGCCCTGTAATGCACCTACAAGGTCAGCGGCTTTTAGAGCAGTAACCAGTGTCGAAAAGTTATCGTTACCAACGGCAACATCAACAATATTTTCTTTCTTCATAGAATATGAACCTGCGGTAGCCATCAAAGGTACAGCCAGTAAAAAGCAGGCCAGCGTTTTAATTAGTTTCATGTCTGTTCTCCTCACGTTTGCTTGCTTAAGCAGGTCCTCTACTTCATGACTGAGATTGTGCCTAAGTTACATCTGCTACGGAGCGCCCAAAAAGTTAGATCAAAAAATATACAGGAATTTCACCGAGTGGTTATTAGCCATTACACATTTAGAAATTATTCGCCCGAAAGTTCAAAGATACCTAAGTATTTTTGTAGCCATAGCTAAGAGACTAGCCAAAGACGGGCAATACTGGTTTATAATGCAAGAAATTGGAGTACTACTACCCACTATCAGCAGCGGTCAGTCTAACTAATACCTCTAACTTGCTGATATTTAGATAAAAACAATAAGCTTGACTGAAGGTCTAATGGATTGCTTGCTAATGCCTAGATGTAGATGGAATTCGTCAATTTACAAGCTACTGATTTTTACCCGGTTATTGATTTTTACCCGGTTATTGATTTTTAAAGCCTGTATTTCCTACGTTTTTTTAGTTTCCCCCTCCGCTGCGGCCACTCTGGCAATCGTATATCCCGAGGTCCCAGCGCCATACAAGCAACTGTTTGATCAAATAATCGAAGGTATTGAAGCAAAGCACACAGGCACATTGATTAAATACCCCATCAACTCTCCTATTTCCCCTGATAATTTGCTCCGTAAAATGCAGAATGATCAGGTCGATATGGTGGTGACCTTAGGGCGCAGAGGACTTTCCTTCAACAAAGCCTTAAAGGATCAATACCCTCTGGTTACCGGAGCATTGCCAATTAAGCCAAATGGTATCTCTGGTGTTAGCCTGATCGCTAACCCAACCAACCTGTTTAAACAACTACATGAGCTGTCACCCAACACTCAGAGGATCCATGTTGTTTTCACTGAGAAAACCCAGTGGTTAATCGATAAAGCCCAGATATCTGCAACAACTCATGATCTGGAACTGATCACTTATAAAGCCGCAGATATTCGGGAAGCCGTTAAGCACTACCAACAAATCCTCAAAACTGCGGATCAGAAAAAGGACTCTATCTGGGTGCCACTCGATTCAATAACCGCCAATGAAAAGGTTATTCTTCCGCTGTTACTTCGGGAATCCTGGGATAAGAATCTGGTCGTTTTTTCAAGTAAACCTGGGCACGTAAAACGCGGATTCCTTTTCACTCTTTTTCCGGACAGTGCTCAAGACGGTGTGCGACTGGCTGAAATGCTCAATTCAATGTTTTATGAGGGGAAAAAACCGGGGGTCGTACTTTCAGATTCTTTAAGGGTGGTAGTCAATTTGCGAACCGCATCTCATCTTGGATTGGAATATAGTTCGCAGTTGAAAAACTCTTTTCACCAAACATTCCCTCAGAGAAGTTTTTAGAGAGGGATATGATGAGATTTTTGAGTCGTTACGAGAACCGCAGAGTTAATGTCAAATCTGGTGTACGGACATCAGGCTGCGTTCCTGTCTGATTG
>JBMYLM010000045.1:0-23717 GCA_049596335.1 Neptuniibacter sp. | reverse complement strand
TTACCCGGTTGTACTTTTCTCTTTGATAAGAGAAACGACAAGACACCGGAAGAGAAGATAATGATCAGACCTACAGCGCTAAGCAAATCCGGCCATTCATTGAAAACAAGAATACCTAAAATGGTTGCTGCAATAAGTTGAGAATACACAAAGGGGGCAACCACACTAGCTTCAAGGTGGCGATTAGCTTCAATAATGATCAGATTGCCAATAGCAGAGGCTGCTGAGCTGATTAATACCTGTCCAATCAGAGTGTTATTAATTTGAGTGGGTATGGTAGGAATAGCAATGGGGGCTAAAGCGATACTGCCTGTGATTAAGGTTGATAGAAGAATCAAGCGAGGCCTGAAGCTGCCTGCTAACCAACGGTTACAGACCAGCATACTGCCGTAACAAGTCCCTGCAAGCAGGGCGAAGAATGTACCACTGTCCATATTTATCCCTGGCTTAACAACCATCAGTACACCTATAAATCCGATGAGCAATATAATCGAGCGAACTGAATTGATTTGCTCTTTAAGTACGATGGCAGCGAGGAAGTAGGCGACAATGGGGCCGACAAAGAAGATACCAAAGACATCGGCAATAGGTTTGGTTTTTAATGCTGTCAGGATGCTAAAAATCGCACAGCAGAATAGGACTGCACGTATTTGTAAGCGCCAGTTGTACAGGTGTTTAATTTCGCTGATAGCCAGGCCGGAAAGGGGCAGTATCAGAACTAGCCCAACGGCTAAACGACTCCAGGCAATAAAAAGAGGATCTATGCCCTGCAGACCCAGCATTTTTCCTGCGGTATCACCCACAGGGATTAATGAGAGGCCTATCAGCAGTATGCTTAATAGAAGCCATTTTCTTTGTGAGAGCATCAGCGTTTAGCCTTTTGTTTGGGCGCTTTATTTTGATGGAAGAGCCATCCTACCTAAGGCCTTTTCTGGTTACTAAATAATTTGAAAAGTGGTCTGACTGAGTCGAAAGGTGGGGGCGTACAAACTTTAATGCATGAAACAAAAAAGCCCGATGATTTCTCATCGGGCTTTTTATTATACGAGTTAAGTAAGGTGATTACTTAGCTTCGTTTTTAGCTTTTACTTCAGCGATTACTTCGTCAGCAACGTTCTGTGGGCATGCTGCATAACGTTCGAATTCCATAGAGAACTGACCACGGCCAGAAGTAATTGTACGCAGGTGACCGATGTAACCGAACATCTCAGACAGAGGAACGTCTGCTTTGATGCGTACGCCAGTTGCGCCTGCTTCCTGGTCTTTGATCATGCCGCGACGACGGTTCAGGTCACCGATAACATCACCCACGTTGTCTTCTGGAGTGAATACGTCAACCTTCATGATTGGTTCCAGCAGCTGTGCACCCGCTTTAGGGATAGACTGGCGGAACGCGCCTTTTGCAGCGATTTCGAATGCTACTGCAGAGGAGTCAACCGCGTGGTAGCCACCGTCGAACAGTTCGATTTCAACGTCCAGTACAGGGAAGCCTGCCAGTACACCTTGGTCCATCATGCCAGCGAAGCCTTTTTCAATCGCTGGGAAGAACTCTTTAGGTACGTTACCACCTACTACTGTAGAAGTGAACGTGAAGCCAGAGTTTGGCTCACCTGGCTTGATGCGGTAGTCAATCTTACCGTACTGACCAGAACCACCAGACTGTTTCTTGTGCGTGTAGCTGTCTTCAACTGCCTGAGTGATTGTTTCACGGTATGCAACCTGTGGCTTACCAACTTCCAGCTCAACGCCGTAAGTACGCTTCAGGATGTCTACTTTGATGTCCAGGTGAAGTTCACCCATACCTTTCAGGATTGTTTCACCGGAATCTTCGTCAGTTTCAACTACGAAAGATGGATCTTCTGCAACCATCTTACCGATAGCGATACCCATTTTTTCAGTAGAACCTTTGTCCTTAGGCGTTACAGCAATAGAGATTACAGGCTCTGGGAAGATCATTGGTTCAAGAGTACAAGGGTTCTTAGGATCACATAGTGTGTGACCAGTCTGAACGTTCTTCATACCAACAACAGCGATGATGTCACCCGCCTGTGCTGTATCCAGCTCAGTACGGTCATCAGCGTGCATCTCAACCATACGGCCGATACGTTCAGTTTTACCAGTGTAAGAGTTAAGGATTGTGTCACCCTTGTTCAGTACACCAGAGTAGATACGGATAAAGGTCAGGGCGCCGAAACGGTCGTCCATGATCTTGAATGCCAGTGCGCGGAATGGCTCATCTACAGATACAGTAGCAACTTCACCCGTTGGCTCACCAGTTTCTTCGTCAGTCAGTGGCTGAGCGTCAACTTCAACTGGGTCTGGCAGGTAATCAACAACAGCGTCCAGAACCAGCTGGATACCTTTGTTCTTGAATGCAGAACCACAGTAAGTTGGGAAGAAGTCCAGTTTACGAGTACCTTCACGGATACAACGCTTGATGTCTTCCATAGATGGCTCAGTACCTTCTTCCAGGTACTCCATCATCAGATCTTCGTCCTGCTCCAGAGCAGTTTCGATCAGTTCTTCACGGTAAGCCGCAGCATCGTCAACCAGATCAGCTGGGATGTCTGTTACTTCGTAGTTTTCTGGCAGACCAGTGTCATCCCAGATGTAAGCTTTCTGAGAAAGAACGTCTACAACACCTGTGAAGTTATCTTCACGGCCGATTGGCAGAGTCATAACCAGTGGGTTTGCACCCAGTACGTTTTTAACCTGGTCTACAACACGGTAGAAGTCAGCACCCAGACGGTCCAGCTTGTTTACGAAGATCAAACGAGCTACTTCAGACTCGTTCGCGTAACGCCAGTTTGTTTCAGACTGAGGCTCTACACCACCGGAACCACAGAATACACCAACACCACCATCCAGTACTTTCAGGGAACGGTATACTTCAACTGTGAAGTCAACGTGTCCCGGAGTATCGATGATGTTCATGCGGTGATCGTTCCAGAAACAAGTAGTCGCTGCTGACTGGATTGTGATACCACGTTCAGCTTCCTGCTCCATGAAGTCAGTAGTCGCTGCACCGTCATGTACCTCACCGGTCTTATGGATCTTACCAGTAAGCTTCAGGATACGTTCTGTTGTAGTGGTTTTACCCGCATCTACGTGCGCGAAAATACCGATGTTTCTGTACTTGGTTAAGTCTGTCATTTCTTTACTCGACTTTGGTGAGGATCAAAAATTGCGCGACATTATACAGAGTTTTTGATGACATTTAGAAGAAAAATTACAAGGAAATTACGCTTTTTTTAGGATTTATTTTCATTTGTGATTGTTTACCGATTTAAAGTGTTTTTTTACGTTAGTGAAAACTAATTTTGTGATGGGATAAATAGTGATATTTCCAAGCATGTTAAGAACTGGGAACTTTCTCTAAGAATGGAGTTGAGAAAGGTACGAATAAGTCTGTGGTTTCTCACGCACTCAGCCTATAGACTTATTCGTACCTTCCTTAAGCTTATCCAGGTTCAGATTACAGAGACTAAATTTAATGGATCTCTTTACAAGTGAAACACTTATAACGTTTATCGTTGCCTCGATTCTCCTTGGCTTTACCCCCGGGCCGGATAATATTTTTGTTCTGATTCAATCTGCGTTGCACGGTAGAAAAGCGGGCATCATCGTTACACTGGGACTGTGCACTGGTCTGATAGGTCATACTCTTGCCGTAACCTTTGGGTTAGCCGTTGTCTTTCAGGTCAGTGCTGTCGCGTTTACGGCCCTGAAAATCGCCGGTGCTGTGTATCTGATCTATCTGGCCTGGCAGGCTTTTACCACGGCTTCGAAAAAGCTCGGTATCGAATCCCAGCCGCGATTAACTCAGTGGCAACTCTATCAGCGTGGCATCCTGATGAGTTCGACCAATCCTAAACTTGCGATTTTCTTTCTGGCATTTCTGCCGCAGTTTGCAGATCCTGGTAAAGGCTCGATAAGTCTGCAGTTATTGATATTGGGCGGGATCTTTATTTTCTTTAGTTTTCTGGTGATGGCATTCGTAGCCTTGTTATCAGGCAGCATTAGCGAGCATATGAAAAGCTCCGTTACAACCCAGAAGTGGATTCAGCGTATTGCTGGTGGTGTCTTCCTTGCTCTGGCTTTGCGATTGGTTACCTCCGAGCAGTCAAATTAAGTGAGTTCCTGTTCATTGATCTGATGCGGGTGCAAGCGCCTAAAGGGACGGCTATAATGCCGCCTCTTTAGACATTGCAAGACAGGCTTTCCCTAATGGACGCACTCGACGAAATTAAACAATTCTTAGCATGTGAGACGCCAGATTCATGGATTCAGGCAGCACTCCAGAATCAGGAAATTATGCTGATAGATCATGCGCATTGTGAGAAAAAAGCGGCGTCTACAGCGATGAATCTGATGTTTCGGTATGTGGAACGCGTGGATCTATTGAATAAAATGTCCCGTCTCGCGCGCGAAGAGCTGATCCATTTTGAGCAGGTTCTGGCCATTATGGAGGACCGGGGCATTGTCTACGACCATATGTCTCCAGCCCGATATGCGGGCGGTATGCGTCAGCATGTACGTACATCAGAACCAGGGCGTTTGATTGACCTGCTGATCATTGGAGCATTTATTGAGGCGCGTTCCTGCGAACGTTTTGCCAAGCTGGCGCCTTTTCTGGATGATGAGCTGGCGAAGTTCTATCGCTCGCTTTTAAAATCGGAGGGCCGTCATTATCAGGATTATCTGGGTCTAGCGGAAGATTATGCCGGTGAGCCGATTGATGAGCGTGTAGCGTTCTTCCGCGAAGCCGAGCGTGAATTGATTGAAAACCCAGATGATGAGTTCCGCTTCCATAGCGGTAAGCCCACTTTTATAGCTGCGTAGCTCAATAAGCAAGGTGCCTCAGGGAGAGAGGTTCTAAAAGTTAGGGCTGGTGCGGCTTAACCTTCAATTGGGAAGTTGATCAGATCGTAGCCTTGCTTATCTACCTTAAGATACCAGCCTAGCTTGTCCCAATCACCCAACACAATTCTTGTAGCCTGCTTACCATCGACTTCATGTTGGTGGATGCAAGGTCTGTGTGTGTGGCCATGAATCATCAGGTCTACACCAGAACGGATGAAAAGATCAGTAACCGCCTGTTGATTTACATCGGTTATGTATTCAGCTTTTTCGGCGGTTCTCTCTTTGCTGGCATCACGTATCTGTCGCGCAATCGCCAAGCGTTCCTCTAGCGATTTACTTAAGAAGTCCTGTTGCCATTGGGGGTTGCGAACCATAGTCCGGAACTGCATATATTCGATGTCATCAAGACAGAGCTGATCGCCATGAGAAATAACCGCTTTGCCTACAGGCAGATCTACAGTGAGTTCTTCAGGTAAAAGGCTGGCATTAATGCTGTTGGCAAACGCTTCACCCACCAGAAAATCCCGGTTCCCATGCTGGAAAAAAACCTTGCAGCCCTGGTCACTCAGTTGTTTCAAAGAATTGAAAATGGGTTCCAGGGTTGGAGTAGGGGTGTCATCACCAATCCAGGCCTCGAAAATATCACCGAGTAGGTATAACTCCGATGCATCCTGAAAGGTTGTATCCAAAAGACGCGAAAACGCCCGGGTAAGATCCGGGCGTTCGGGTTTCAGATGAAGGTCTGAGACAAAATAAACAGTCATTGCTTACTATTATTCGTCTTCGCTCTCTGTAACTTCTTCAGCAACTTCAGCAGATTCGATAATAACGTCTTCTGCAGGAACGTCCTGGTGACCGGCGCGCATAGTTGTTGAAACGCCTTTAATCTTGTTGACCACGTCCATGCCATCTACAACTTTACCAAATACAGCATAACCCCAACCTTCGGTAGTTTTAGCTGTGTGATCAAGGAAAGTATTTTCTGACACGTTGATAAAGAACTGTGCAGAAGCACTGTGAGGGTCCATGGTGCGAGCCATAGCTACAGTGCCGGCAGAATTCGAAAGGCCGTTGTCAGCCTCGTTTTCGATTGGGTCGCGAGTATCTTTTTGAACCATGCCCGGTTCAAAACCGCCACCCTGAATCATAAAACCATTGATGACACGGTGGAAAATAACGCCATCATAAAAGCCTTCTTTTACATATTGTTCAAAGTTTGCAGCTGTAGCAGGGGCTTTTTCAAAATCCAGTTCAAGAGAAATATCACCGAAATTTGTATGGAGAATAATCATTGTTGTAATGTCCATTTCTTCGCCGTTGACCGCGACATTATACTCAAGTCTTAGCGAAACGCATCCCCAGATTGGCCTTTAGGTAGGAGATAATTGATCTAAGGGGCTACTCCTGTTGGATATGGTTGTTCCTACTCCAATTCTTTGTATTAATTTTTGTTAAAGCAAATTTGCGATAAAACTGACATTTATGCATTGCATCCGTTTATAATGTCGCCAGATTTTTTTAGCACCCTGTCGGATTGATAAGACGTTTATATGAGTAATACAGAAAGCAGTAAGCCAACGAACTTTATTCATCAGATTATTGAACAGGATCTGGAGGACGGACTGAATGGCGGTAAGGTCATTACCCGTTTCCCACCAGAGCCAAATGGTTATCTGCATATAGGCCATGCTAAGTCGATCTGTCTGAACTTTGGTACCGCTGAAAAATATAACGGTGGATGTAACCTGCGTTTCGATGATACCAACCCATCAAAAGAAGAGCAGGAATACGTAGATGCCATCAAAGAAGATGTAGAATGGCTGGGTTTCAAATGGGCAGGTGATGTGAAATATGCATCTGACTATTTTGATACATTTTACGAGTGGGCTCAGCACCTAGTCCGTAATGGCAATGCTTATGTATGTGATCTCAGCCCTGAAGAAGCGAAAGAGTACCGCGGCTGGGCAACTGAGCCGGGTAAAGACAGCCCATTCCGTGACCGTTCAGTTGAAGAGAATCTGGATCTTCTGGAACGTATGAAAAACGGTGAGTTCGATGAAGGCAGCCGTGTGCTCCGCGCTAAAATCGATATGGCTTCACCGAACATGAATCTGCGTGACCCGATTCTGTATCGCATTCGAAAAGAGTCTCATCATCAGACAGGTGATAAGTGGTGCATCTACCCAAGCTATGATTTCGCTCATGGCCAGGAAGATGCGATTGAAGGTGTAACTCACTCAATCTGCACTCTGGAATTTGCAGATCACCGACCACTCTATGACTGGTTTATCGAAAACCTGCCTGTTCCACATACTCCACGTCAGTACGAATTCGGTCGCCTGAACCTGAATTACACCGTAACCAGTAAGCGTAAGCTGAAGCAACTGGTGGATGAAAATCACGTCAATGGTTGGGATGACCCGCGTATGCCAACAATCTCCGGCTTACGTCGTCGTGGATATTCTCCTCAGGCCGTACGTAATTTCTGCGACAGTCTTGCCGTAGCCAAAACAGATGGCACGGTGGATATGGCACAGTTCGAATACTTTGTCCGTGAAGATCTGGATAAAAATGCACCCCGTGCCATGTGCGTTGTGCGTCCTCTTAAAGTGACGATCACTAACTACGAGGAAGGTCAGGAAGAGTGGTTCGAGCTACCTAAGCACCCTAAGGATGAGAGCATGGGCACGCGTAAAGTGCCTTTCACTAAGAACATCCTGATTGAGCAGGACGACTTTGCTGAAGTGCCGCCACGTAAGTGGAAGCGTCTGACTCAGGGCGTTGCTGTTCGCCTTCGTGGTTCTTATGTCATCACCTGCGATGAAGTGATCAAAGACGCCGAAGGTAATGTTGTAGAGCTTAAGTGCTCATACGATCCGGCGACTAATGGTGCTAACCCTGAAGGTTATAAAGCTAAAGGTGTGGTGCACTGGGTATCTGCAGATAACTCTGTGCCTTGTGAAGTGCGTGAATATGATCGTCTGTTCTCAGAAGCTAATCCGGACAGCGATAAAGAGCGTGATTTCCTTGAGTTCATTAACCCTGAATCTCTGGTGGTGCAGGCAGACAGCCGTTGTGAAGTGGGTCTGGCAGAGGCTGATGTACAAAGCCGTTATCAGTTTGAGCGTACGGGTTACTTCTGTGTTGACTCTGACTCTACTGCAGAAAAGCTGGTTTTCAACCGCACCGTTGGATTAAGAGATTCCTGGGGTAAGTAACTTCAGTTGGATCTTTAAACGGCCTCTTATGAGGCCGTTTTTGTTTCTGCTCTCATTACTTAGACGATCAACCGATTAAGGAAAAGCCCACCCGCAAGTAGCAGTACAAAGAGACAGAGAGCCATGATTATTGGCTTAATACCCGCTTCTTTCAGTAACGCTAATCGTGTCTGGATTCCCAGAGCCGCCATAGCCAGGGCTAATAAAAACTGGCTGACGCAGGACGCGCCATGCAGAATGTTTTCAGGCACTTCAAATATTGAATTTACCCCCGTCATTAAGATAAAGCCGAGAATAAACCAGGGCATTACTGCGAGGGTGTTTACCTGCATTTCTGGTTCAGCCTTTCTTGTCATATAGGCGCTAAGAATCAATATGAAGGGGGCCAAAAGCATCACTCGGATCAGTTTTGTCACCACCGCATTATCCAAAGCTTCTGGGCTGATGGATTGCCCTGCAGCCACTGCCTGCGCCACTTCATGAACGGTACTGCCAATGTAAATACCAAACGCCTGTTCGGACATCAGGCTATGGGGAAATATTACTGGGTAGCTAAACATAGCCAGAGTACCAAAGAGCACAACGGTGGCTACGGCGATAGTGACTTGTTGTTGTCTGGCTTTTATCGCTGAATCGGTTGCGAGTACTGCCGCTGCACCACAGATAGCGCTACCTGCTGAAATCAGGATGGCGGTATCTACCGGGAGTTTCAGAACTTTGATGCCTAACCATAAACCGGCAGCAATCACTGTACAGATAACGATTATATTAAGCAGCAGTGTTTCAAAACCGACATTGGCGATCTGTTGAAAACTCAGATTTAGGCCAAACAGGATAATACCGAAACGAAGGCAATATTTTTGGCAGAAGAGAGTCACCTTATGGTTTAACTCGGCAACATCTTCACAGCTAAAATGACCAACAACCATGCCAAGCAGAATCGCCAGCGGAAGAGCGCTCAGGCCCATCTGCGATAAAGACGGTAACTGGGACAGAAGTACAGCCGTTATCGCAATCATTGGCAGAAGAATAAACCTAGACATCATATAGACCTGTAGCACTGAAGAATGCTGGGCATTGTCTACATAAATAAATGATAAGTATAATAGATATAATTAATAAACATTATTAGTAAAACCGAACGATTTAAAAATGAGTATTTCTATTCGCCAGCTAAAAATATTTGAGTCTACCGCTCGCCTGGAAAGACTCACGCTTGCAGCAGAAGAGCAAGCCCTCAGTCAGTCAGCCGCCAGTCAGGCTTTGAAAGAACTTGAACTGAGGATTGGGGACACACTGTTTACCCGGGTCGGCAGAGAGCTGCAGATCACTGACCGCGGTTTGGACCTGCTGCCTAAGGTTCGTCAGGTTATTCTTCTGCTGGATGAAATTGAACACCCGGCAATTGATGAACTGCGAGGTACCTTAAGGATTGCTGCCAGTGTCACAATTGCCTGTTATCTTCTGCCGCAATTGACTGCGCAATTCATTGCAAGCCATCCTGAGGTAACTCCGGATATTCTAATTGGTAATACAGGTGAAGTGATCTCCAAGCTTGAAAAGGGGCAAGCACAAATCGGCCTGATTGAAGGCCCTGCATCTCCGGCAAAACTGAAAATTACCCCCTGGCTGGAGGATGATCTGTCTTTGTTTTGCAGTCCGGATCATCCATTAGCAAAAGCTGGGGGCATCAGCCTTGAGCAATTACCAAAACACCACTGGATTTTGCGGGAGTCTGGTTCAGGAACACGAAATGTTTTTGATCAGGCCGTGCAACGTGCAGGTGGCCATATAAACAACTCATTTGCTTTAAATCGTCAGGAGGCGATAAAACAATCCGTAAAAGCTAACCTGGGCATCGGTTGTCTGTCGCGTTTAAGTATTCAGGAAGATATCCAAGCCGGACAGTTGGTGGAACTTCTATCTCCACTCGATCTGAGTCGGCGTTTTTCGATCGTTTCCCATCCGGTCAATCAACCACTGGCAGAAGCCTTTTTAACTCTGTTGCTGGAACATAAACCAGAGCCTTGAGTGTTGACTTAACTTAACACGGCATCCCGGCATGAACTAAGTAACTTGTCAGCATACTGCTCATCGTTGATCGCACGTGAGATAGCAATGGCGCCAATCATAAGTACCGCTTTCTGCATCGCGTGTTCGGTAGATGGGGAAGATTCATCCAACTGGTTGATGTTCTGCACAAACCCTTTCAGTACTTTGGTGTAGGCACTGCGAACATGCTCATCCCGTTGATTAATATCCGTAGTGAGAAAGGCAAGGGGACACCGGAAGATCTCTCCTTTACGGTGGGTAAGGCTTAGGTATTGTTCAATCAGATGGCCGAAATTTATGCCTGCACTTTGTATGGCTCTACTCTGGGCGTCCTGAGCTGCGGTTAAAATGGCCTCAGCGTATAACTCACTCTTCGACGAGAAATGATTATAAAACGCTCCGCGGGTCATACCTGCGTGTTGCATCACATCATCTATACCTACCTGCTCAAAACCATCACGGGTAAATAACTCAGCAGCACTATGCAGTATCTTAGAGCGTGTATTTTTCTTCTGTTCCGATGACCAACCCATTTTATGCCTCAGATTTAAAATATGTTCTTGAACATATTGTCACTGAGACTAAGTTAAAAGCAACTCATTAAATAAGCGGGATGCAAAAATGGAGACGCAGTTCAAAATTTTAGGGCCTGAATTCAGTACCTTCGTCCGTAGCGTGATGATCGCGTGTGAAGAGAAGGGACTAACATACCGGTATGGTATGAAGCTTAATGGGGAGCCAGTTAATTTAGGGGATGAGGCTCATCTGGCTGTACATCCTTATGGAAAAATTCCGGTTCTGATTTTAGAGGATGGACGGTCTATTTGTGAGACCGCTGCAATTCTGCGTTTTCTGGATGCTGAGTTTTCGGGTCCGGCTTTTTTGCCTGAAGATCATTTTGATAGAGCTCAGGTGGATCAGTGGAGTAATTTGATCAATATCTATGTAGATAGAGCCATAGTACGTGAATTTCTGCTGGAGTTTGTTTTTCCAAAAGGGGAAGGAGGTACTGTGCGGATGGATAAAGTGGAAGCTGCCATCCCGGAGATAAAGCAGGCCATTGCTAAATTAACAGCACAATTAGGCAGCAATGATTATATCTGCGGCAATGATTTTTCCATGGCGGATATTATGCTTGCTCCCATGCTGGATTATCTGCAGAGGCACCCCAAAGGAGGGGAGCTTTTATCAGGAAACCAGGCATTGCTGACGTATCTCGAGCGTCTACGCCAGCGCCCATCCTGCAAAAAAGTATTAATCTGAATAGTTCAGAAATCAGGCTCAGTTAGGTTCAGCAATGACCTTAACCTGATCGCCATCTACTGAATGATAGAAACAATTTGAACGTTCAGTGTGGCAGGCTGGGCCCTTTTGATTTACCAGGCAAAGCAGAGTATCGCCATCACAGTCGATGCGCATTTCGACCAGCTTTTGTACATGGCCCGAGCTTTCACCTTTGCGCCAGTAGGTCTGGCGCGAGCGGGACCAGTAACAGACTTGCCCGGTTTTCAGCGTTTCTTCAATGGAAGCGCGGTTCATCCACGCCATCATCAATACTTCACCAGTATCCTTTTGCTGAGCAATAGCCGGAATTAAACCATCGTCATTGTATCTTAGGTTGTCCAGCGCATCAGACAGTTCAACACTTGAACCGATTTTGGCGGATTCGAGATCGTAATAGAAAGTATTTTTCATCAGAGTATGGGTCCAGATAAATCAGCGGCATCATATCACGGCCCGTATCAGAAAATCATTTTGAATTATTCCGGCATTTCTGTATCCAACCTAGAGTTGAAGAACAGAGGAGAGAGATGTGGGTTCAAGAACATGCTGGCTAACTTTTTTGGTAACAGTCATCGTTACTATGCTCTGCTTAAAAAGCTGCAGCCTGTTTGCCAGCCCCGAAAATGGCTTTGATCTTTCAAATTCGTCCATCCCTAAGCAGCTTATTTTACCCGGCGGCCCCGCAAGAGATGGAATCCAATCGATTGATTCATTCAACCTGCCATCCAGAAATATCGGTATATAAGGGGCTGAGTAGTTAAAAGAACCGCAAACTTGTTTGGAAAGCGTAAGTTGCATAGTTACACTAGTCCTAACAGTTCGGTTGGATAGTAAAGATTAAAATGCACTCTACAGATTCACTTCCTTATATCATCGCGGGTCCTGTTATCAGAAGGCTGCAGCCGGGCCAAATGGTGCTTTGGCTGGTTACCAGTTCCCCTCTTCAAGCTGAATTGAATCTCTTTGAGAATGATGCGCTTCTTGCTGAGGTTGACTGTGTAAGCTCACTTAAGAGTGTACAGGTGGGCGAGTATGCTTATGTGAATCTTATTGATTACAGGCCTGAGCAGTCCTTACCAACCAATAGTTGGCTGACTTATGATCTGGTATGTCAGGTTGAGGGCGAGTGTAAAAATCTCCAGCAGCTTTTACCTCATCTTATCTATCCTGGAGAGCAGCGACCTGGATTTGTGGTTAAAACTCAGATCGATCAGCTGCTTCACGGCTCCTGTCGTAAACCTCACCATAAGGGCCCGGATGCGCTGCTAGAAGTGGATAAAGTTCTGGCTGATAGTGTCCAACAGCCCGATTCCCGACCTGCTTTATTAATGATGACCGGCGATCAGATCTATGCCGATGATGTTGCAGGGCCGATGCTCTCAGCTATACATCAGGTGGTGAAACTGCTGGGACTGGCTTCTGAGCAGCTCGAAGGCGCAACTGTTGCTGATTGTGAAACCTTGTACCAACATTCTGACTGTTATTATCAGCGTGAATGCCTGTTACCCCATACGGAGGAAAACCGGGAACTGCGAGATCGGTTCTTCGCTGGCGCACGCAAACCCATCTTTACTGCGGATACCGCTCACAATCATCTAATTACCTTTGCCGAAGTCATGGCTATGTACTTTTTAGTCTGGTCGCCTCAGCTATGGTCTCGCGTACGTTTAGGGATTCAGGATGTAGATGAAGCTCATGCAGATCTTTATCTGGAAGAACAAAAGCAGATAGAGGCTTTTGCTCAAGGTCTGGATAAAGTCCAGCGCCTTATGGCGCACATACCTGTGTATATGATCTTTGACGATCACGATGTTACAGACGACTGGAATCTAACCCGTGGCTGGGAAGAGGCGGCTTATGGCCATCCTTTCTCACGGCGTATTCTTGGCAATGCTATGCTGGGTTATTGGTTGTGTCAGGGTTGGGGTAATGACCCGGACCGTTTCCCGGAAGAGTGGCAATCTCGCTTGAAGGAGTTTTATCCTGAGTTTGATCTGAAAGAACATGATCAGATGGTCACTGCTTTACTGGAATTTGAACGCTGGAATTACAGCTTACCCACAACACCCAAACTCGTTGTACTGGATACACGTACCCAGCGCTGGTGGTCTGAAAGCAGTGGGGCTAAACCATCAGGCTTGATGGATTGGGAGGTGCTTTCTGAAATGCAGACAGAGCTGATGGGTGAACCTGCTGTGATTATGGTGTCTCCCGCACCTATATTCGGTATGAAGCTGATCGAGGTGGTACAACGAATTTTCACCTTCTTTGGTCATGCGCTCACTGTGGATGCAGAAAACTGGATGGCTCATCGGGGCTCGGCCAATGTTATTCTGAATATTTTCCGGCATCGTAAAACCCCTCAGAACTTTGTGATTCTTTCCGGTGATGTGCATTACTCATTTGCCTATGATGTGAAACTGCGATTCCGCAAAAACAGCCCGGATATCTGGCAGATCACCTGCAGTGGCTTTAAAAACGAGTTTCCGCAAAAGCTTCTAACCGTTTTTGATCGAATGAACCGCTGGCTCTATGGCGTTAAATCCCCTCTGAATTTCTTAACTAAGCGTCGCAGCATGAAGATTATTCCCCGGATACCGACAGGTTTTGATGATCTTCGGTCATTAAATAGCAGCGGTGTAGGTCGGGTTATTCTGGACTCATCCGGTAAACCGAAAAAAATCAGTGTTCTGACTGCTCAGGGGGCAGAGGTGGAATTCCCAGAACGTACCGATTTATAGGTAAAAAAAACCGAAGCGAATGCTTCGGTTTTTGATGAAGGGGATTTAGGAACAATTAAGCTGCAACGGCCTGGCCTTTATGCTCAGGGTGTGTCGCAATGAAATGTTTCAGCACTTTCTGCAGTACCTCTGCATGGGCATAATTGCGATCGCGCTGAGCTTTCTCAATATCATCCATAATAATTTTTCTGATTTTCTGATCACCGTCGTGAGTCAGAATGTAATGGCCTAAAGCCATAGCAATCATAGGGTCCATGTGTTCATGTTCCGCGATGGCATCCACTTCATCGGCAGTTAAATCACTCAGCTCTAAACATTCTTCGTAAGTTAGCATCTCTCTTCCTCGCGCCTCATCACTCTGCGTGTCTTTTTATTATTAACCGGTCGTTTTCACTAAGTTACCCCGGCTATTTCTTAACCGGTAGAATTGAGTGTAGAAGAGTTGAAATAGATTCTCTAATACCTTTGTAGGATAAATATTCACCTAAATATCGAGATGTATGAATTTTATTCTTGCTGCATGTGCGAAATGTGAGCGGCATTCAAGATGATGTTTTTGGTTATCATTACCAGGAAGATAACCAGGGTATTTAATTGCTTTAGTTTCAGTAAGTTAGACGGGCTAAGCGACAAGGTTTTCTAAAGGTAAATAACCTAATAATCTCAGCAGACTTTCTTTACCAAGTGGAGATTTCTGGGTTACCTGCTCTCCGGATAGCGGGAAATGATAATCACGTAGGCGGGATAACCAAAAGCGAAGAGCTGCTATGCGCATCATTACCGGTAGAAGCCCAATTTCCATCGGGTCTAATGGACGCGTTTCCTGATAACTACTTAGCAGTGCTTTTGCTTTTAAAGAATCAAATTCGTTTGTCGTTTCACTAAAGCACCAGGCATTAAGGGTGACACAGAGGTCGTATAAATAGGGGGTGGAACAGGCGTGGTAGAAATCAATCAATCCTGAGAGTTTATCTTCGACAAACATTGCGTTATCTGGAAAAAGATCGGCATGTACCGGGCCGCTTGGAAGAGTAGTCCAATCCAGATCGCCGGCTTCCATCAAGGCTGATTGCAACAAAGTTTGCTGTTCCTTATTCAATTTCGGAAATACCCGGGCAGCCAGTTCGGAACACCATTGCGGTATATGTATGTACTCATCCAGTTCCATGGAAGAGGATAGCTGGTGGAACTGAGCCAGAGTGCTACCAATCGTTTCGGCTTGTTTAAGGGTTGGGGTTTTCAGCGGTTGACCTTTCAGACAATTGGCCAGGACCGCCGGTTTGTTGTTCAGCACGCCATACAACTCACCATTTGTCAGATGTATTGGGTGAGCGCAGGGCAAGCCATTTTCCCCAAGGTAGTCGATCAGGCCAAGAATGAAGTCGAGCTTTTCGGCCTCAACTGATTCAACAAGCGTAAGTACAAAGCTGCCCCGGTCGGTGTAAACGAAGAAATTACTGTTTTCTACACCGGCACTGATGCCTTCATGATTTAAGAAATCACCCACATCATATTGCTGTAAATATTCTGCCATTTCTGCATGGCTGACCGAGGTATACACCGACATGCTTTTTAACTCTTAGTGTTTGATCGTTCGCTGGGATTGAGTATTTTGTTGCAGCCACTGCCATAGGTTTTCAGCGCAGCTCTTGCGTACCAGAATGTCGTAATCCTGAGTTTCTTTCAGAGTCAGGATGTTTACCCCATTACTGAGATTCGTTTCGGTTACTTCAGAGTCGCTAAAACGACGTGTATTGGCGCTGCTGAGTAGATAGTGAATGGCTGCAGGTGTGAGCTCAGCAGAGAGTTGGCCAGATTCACTTTCTTTAAGCGAAAGGTCGCTACCAAAGGTTTCATAAAGGGCCTGATATACCGATTCATGGGCACCTGCGGGTGGTAACACCAGCCAACTGTTTTCATTTACCCAAAGAATGGCCAGGCGACCCATACAGGAAATGCGATTAACCGTGAGTGGCTGGGAAACGCCCATTACCTCGCCTAAAGCAATCAACAGTTTTTTGTCTTCAGGGTCTGCATCCAGGCCCAGATCGCCAATAAAAGGGCGTTCGCGCACAATAATGCTATTGATGCGGTGGTTCTGGTCGACAGCCGCCTGAACATTCAGATGCACCAGGGTGCCATAGTTTTCGAAATCATTAGTCTGTAGAGCATGTTCAATAGTCATAACCTCAACTCCTTTACAGATTCTTTGCTTGCAGATCCGCGTGATATGAAGAGCGAACCATAGGACCACTGGCTACATTCTTGAAGCCCAGTTCGTAGCCAATCGTTTCGTATTCTTTAAATTCCTGCGGCGTTACGTAGCGTTCTACCGCCAGATGATATTTGCTCGGTTGCAGGTACTGGCCAATGGTCAGCATGTCGACGTCATTCGCCCGAAGATCTTTCATTACCTGAATGATCTCGTCTTTGGTTTCGCCCAGACCCACCATCAACCCGGACTTGGTGTCTACCTCTGGATGCAGACGTTTAAACTGATACAAGAGATTCAGTGAACCGTGGTAATCAGCCCCAGGTCGAACGCTTTCATACAGACGAGGTACGGTTTCCAGATTGTGGTTCAGAACATCAGGAATCTGTTGAGAGAGCTTTTCCAGAGCTAAGTCGACCTTGCCACGGAAATCAGGAACCAGGATTTCAACCTTAAGAGTGTCACTTATCGCCCGGGCTTCTTTTACGACTTCCGCAAAATGTGAAGCACCGCCATCACGAAGGTCGTCCCGATCAACCGAGGTTATCACTACATATTTCAGCCCGAGTTGTTTAATTGTGCTGGCTACATTTTTAGGCTCATCCTGATCCAATGGCATCGGGCGGCCATGGGTAACATCACAGAAGGGGCACCGACGAGTACAGATCGCGCCCATGATCATCAAAGTAGCCGTTTTATGGCTGAAGCATTCAGCCAGATTTGGGCAGGATGCTTCTTCACATACAGTATGGAGCTTAAGCTCACGCAGCTGCTTTTTGACCTGTTGTACATTGCCGTTGGAACGGGCATCAATGCGAATCCACTCCGGCTTGCGTAAACGCTTACGCTCCGGATCCGGTTTGTGCCTTAACCGGGACATTTTGGATTCACCTTTTAGCTCTTGTAGCGGGATAAGTTCCATAAGCTATACCTCTTGTTAAAAAGGGAGACCGCTCCACATAGCGGGGCGGGTCTCCAACTGCCTTATCAACCTGACATCAAGTGGCATTAACCACGGTAATAACGCTGCTCAATAAATGGTGCTTTCGAAACAGTCATTGGCATCTGTTTCCCGCGCACGACTGCAAAGAGTTCGGTGTCGAGTACAGAGTACTCAGTTTCCACATAACCCATTGCAACTGGTTTGCCTACAGTCGGGCCAAAGCTGCCACTGGTTACGGAGCCAATTTTCACCCCATCGGCATTCACCAGTTCAGCACCTTCACGAATAGGGGCTTTACCCTGAGCAATCAGACCAACACGTTTACGGGCGTAATTTTTATTGGCAATCTGATCAAGAATCTTATCAGCACCCGGGAACCCACCCGCGCGTTCACCATCAGCGCGACGACACTTGCTGATTGCCCAGATCAGGCTGCCTTCAATTGGAGTGGTGCTCTGGTCAAGGTCATGACCGTAAAGGCATAGGCCGGATTCAAGGCGTAAAGAATCACGTGCACCGAGACCAATGAATTCCACTTCCGGCTGCGTAATAATCAGACGGCAGAGACGTTCTGCTTCTGCAGCAGGGATCGAGATCTCATAACCATCTTCACCTGTGTACCCGGAGCGGCTGACAAAACACTCAACACCGTCAATATTGATGTGTCTTGAATCCATAAAGACCAGTTCGTTGACTTCAGGGCAGATGCGGGAAAGCGCCTGAGCTGCTGTTGGACCCTGCAGAGCGACTAAAGCGCGGTCATCCAATACTTCCAGCTCTACCCCTTCACCCAGGTTTGCACGCATATGAGCAATGTCCTGTTCTTTGCAGGCGGCGTTTACGACTACATAGAGGTGATCCCCATAGTTGGTCACCATCAGGTCATCCATGATGCCGCCATATTCATTAGTGAACAGGGCATAACGCTGTTTGCCTGCAGGCAGATCGATAATGTCGACTGGGACCAGTTTCTCCAGTTCTGATGCAGCATTCTCACCACGTAAAATAACCTGGCCCATATGGGATACATCAAACAGTCCCGCCTGGCCACGTGTATGCAGGTGTTCTTTCTTTACCCCTAAAGGGTACTGAACCGGCATCTCAAAACCTGCGAATGGAACCATTTTGCCACCCAGTTCCAGATGTAGATCGTATAAAGGCGTTTTGCTCAGTTCGGACATCGTCTTCTCCATTATTCTTATTCATCGCGCTGTGCTTAAAACAGTAGCGCGGTTAGTCAAAAAACAGTTTGTGGAAAAAGCTCTGGGTGCAGCCGGAACCTTTTCAATAAACCGCTTTGAAAACTACCGGGCCAGAGCCGTGAGAGCCCGGTAGTGATCAATGGTTTTTTTTACTTAAACTTTCTGATTTTCCGTTGTTTCAACCGGACCACCGTGGCGAGCGAAGTATTCCTTGGTTAAGCGGAATACCACAGGACTCAGCAGAGCCAGAGCAATCAGGTTAGGAATGGCCATCATCGCGTTAAGCGTGTCGGCTACCAGCCAGATGAAATCCAGGCTTACACCGGCACCTACAGGTACAGCGATAATCCACAACAGACGGTAGGGTTTAATTGCTTTAACACCAAACAGGAATTCAACGCAGCGTTCGCCATAGAAAGACCAGCCGATGATGGTGGTGAAGGCGAAGATTGCCAGTGCAATAGCAACCAGGTAGTTACCAATGCCAGGAAGTGCCTGAGCAAATGCAGCTGAAGTCAGCGCTGCGCCCGACTCACCAGAAGTCCATGCGCCTGATGTGATGATAACCAGACCTGTGATGGAGCAAATGATGATGGTATCGATGAAGGTGCCCAGCATTGCAATCAAACCCTGACGAACAGGATCTTTAGTTTGCGAAGCCGCGTGCGCGATTGGGGCTGAACCCAGTCCCGCCTCGTTTGAGAACACGCCTCGTGCCACACCAAAACGAATAGCTGCCCACACTGCAGCACCCGCAAATCCACCTTCTGCAGCAGCAGGGGAGAAAGCATGAGTAAACACCAGATCCAGAGCCGCAGGGATGGCTTCTGAATTAATCGCTAGTACAACCAGGCCTGCACCCAAATAGGCGATAGCCATCAGAGGTACCAGAGAACCAGCAACAGCACCAATTCGTTTGATACCACCAATAAGCACAGCACCTACCAGTACCATCAGAATCAGGCCTGTAGCCCATACACTCAGGCCAAAGTTCGCATTGAGAACATCAGCAACAGAGTTGGACTGTACCGTGTTACCTATACCGAACGCGGCCACAGCGCCAAAGATGGCAAAAGCTGTACCCAGCCATGCCCATTTAGCACCCAGACCGTTTTTGATGTAGTACATCGGACCACCCACGTGGTTACCATTTTCATCAACTTCACGGTATTTGACAGCCAGAACAGCTTCGGAGAATTTAGTAGCCATACCTACCAGTGCGGTGCACCACATCCAGAACAGGGCACCGGGGCCGCCTAAGAATACAGCCGTTGCAACACCTGCAATATTACCTGTACCTACAGTAGCGGAGAGGGCTGTCATCAGAGCCTGAAATGGTGAGATCTCACCATCCTTTTCTTCACCTTTACGGGTGTTACGGCCTTCAAACAGAAGCTTAAAGCCAACGCCTAGTTTAAACAGAGGCATTAAGCGAAGCCCCAGCATCAGGAAAAGACCTACGCCGAGGATGAGAACTAACATTAACGGGCCCCATACGACTCCGTTAATAGCACCAATTATTGAGGTTAATGTTTCCATAAACCGCTCCATTAAGGGTTGTTATTTTTATTTGCCTTGCTCTTGGCTTTTGATTCAGGCCGCTCTGGAAGCGGTCCGGATCAAACGTTTATTGGAAATCCCTTAACTCCTGATGCTTTTAATGCAGAAAAGTAAGTACTTTTTGAACATAAAATTATTGATCAGGGATTTTTTATACTAAAGGAATTAAGTTTCCAATAGGAAACAAACCTAGTTCAAAAGAAAATTGAATGCAATGAAAAAATAGAAATCTCTATGGAAAAAACAAGTATTTCTAAATAAATGTCTATAAAACAATTGGTTAGTGATTATGAAAAATAATCCGGTTAGAGTGCTTAGGAACGCTAACAATCTGTATAGCAAAGGATTTAGAGGGTTTTATTGGACGTAATGTGAGGAATTTGTGTTTCCAATAGGAAACTTTTTGTTGATTATAGGAAAGCTCGCTGCTAGTCTGAAATTAGATTAACTGGAAATTGATCAAAACCTGACCAGTTTCCGGATGCGAATAAACACGCAGTTGTCACATCTATATAGAGTGACGTAACAGCAAAGAATAAGAATTAGCTGTGAGGTGGTGAAATGCCCTTAAGCATTTTTGATCTTTATAAAGTAGGCATTGGTCCTTCAAGTTCACATACCGTTGGACCCGTCGTTGCTGCGAACAGGTTTCTGGCTGAGCTGAATGAGCGTGAGCTCTTACATAAGGTTGAAGCTGTGAACGTTGGTTTATTTGGTTCACTGGCGATGACCGGTAAAGGTCATGCTACTGATGTGGCTGTAATGATCGGTTTGATGGGTGAAAAGCCGGATCAGGTGGATGCGGATAAAGTACCTGAATATATCGACAGCATTAAAAATACGGGGCGTATCACACTCGCAGGTAAACAGGTTATTGGTTTCAACCCAGAAACTGATCTGCCGTTTCACTTTGGTCAGTCCTTGCCAAAGCACCCTAATGGTATGCATTTCAAAGCTTATGACGCTGCTGGCATCATTCTGCATGACAATATTTATTACTCAGTCGGTGGTGGTTTTGTTCTGAGCGATGCGGAAGCGGGCCAAGAAAAAACCGATAAAGAGCCTGAATTTAAACTGCCATTTCATTTTGATAATGGTGAAGAGCTCTTAAAGGTTTGTGAGAAAGAGGGTAGGACGATTGCAGAGATTGTTCTTGCAAATGAGCTGACCTGGCACGAGAAGGATGTCTTAGAAGAGAAGCTCTGGAACATCTGGCAAGTCATGGATAACTGTATCAAACGTGGATGCAGAGAGCAGGGTGAACTTCCAGGTGGTTTGCATGTTAAACGCCGTGCTCACGAACTCTATGAAGAACTTAAATCCAGTCCTGAAGCAGCCCTCAAAGATCAGCTCACTGTCATGGACTGGGTGAATCTTTTTGCCATTGCTGTGAATGAAGAAAATGCGGCAGGCGGCCGTGTTGTGACAGCTCCAACCAATGGTGCAGCCGGTGTTATCCCTGCGGTACTGGCCTATTACGACCGCTTTGTGCCGGGTTCTAACAAACAAGGCATCTTTGATTTTCTGGCAACCTCTGCAGCAATCGGCATGTTGTATAAAAAGAATGCTTCAATCTCCGCTGCAGAAGTGGGTTGTCAGGGTGAGATCGGGGTTGCCTGTTCTATGGCAGCAGGTGCTCTGTGTGCAGTCATGGGCGGTACCAACCAGCAGATAGAAAACGCGGCTGAGATTGGTATGGAGCATAACCTGGGGCTGACCTGCGATCCGATAGGCGGTTTGGTTCAGGTGCCTTGTATCGAACGAAATACCATGGGTGCAGTTAAGGCAATTAATGCCGCTCGCCTGGCATTACGCGGTGATGGTGAACATCACGTCCCTCTGGATTCTGTAATCGAGACCATGCGACAAACCGGCCTCGATATGCAGGACAAATATAAAGAAACCTCTCAAGGTGGGCTGGCAGTAAATGTAGTTGCCTGCTGATTAGTCGAGGGCCTGTTCATACTAATTTTATTATCGCTGCTGGAGGCCATTTTAGTAACCAGCAAGGCGGAAGGAGAGATGTGTAGTGATTCTACATGAACGACTGAGAACGCAGCTGGGTGCAAAATGGCCCCAGCCCTTAGGGTTGAGGCTAAAAAGCCACCACTTGTCGTTGCTCGTCACTCATTTGGAATAACCAAACATCGCTCCTCGTGCCTAAATTGGTGGCTTTTTAGTCACAACATCGGCAACAAAATTAGTATTAACAGTCCCTAATAAAACAAAAATACGAGAATAAAATCATGAGTCACAGTGATCTGTATCGCAACGACACTGTTTGCGAAGCTTTTTTTACTCAGAATCTGGCTGAGCGGGATGCAGAACTGCTTGCTGCTGTTGATGAAGAGTTTGATCGTCAGGAGATGGGCATTGAGCTGATCGCTTCTGAGAACATTGTTTCCAAAGCGGTTATGCAAGCTCAGGGCACTGTCCTGACCAATAAATATGCTGAGGGTTATCCGGGCCGTCGTTACTACGGTGGTTGTGAATACGTTGATAAAGCGGAAGGCCTTGCCATTGAACGTGCGAAGCAGTTGTTCAACTGTGAGTTCGTCAATGTTCAGCCTCACTCCGGTGCCCAGGCAAACGGTGCTGTGATGCTGGCATTGCTACAGCCGGGCGATACCGTTATGGGTATGTCTCTGGATGCGGGTGGTCACCTGACTCACGGTGCGCGTCCGGCACTATCTGGCAAATGGTTTAACGCTGTTCAGTACGGTGTATCCCGTGAAGATAGCCGTATCGATTACGATGAAGTTGAAAAGCTGGCAGTAGAGTGTCAGCCGAAAATGATCATCGCAGGCGGCTCTGCCATCCCGCGTCAGATCGACTTCGCTCGTTTCCGTGAAATCGCAGATAAAGTAGGTGCCTATCTGTTTGTAGATATGGCGCATATCGCAGGTCTGGTAGCTACAGGTGCTCATCCATCACCACTTCCACATGCCCATGTTGTTACAACGACTACTCATAAAACCCTGCGTGGACCACGTGGCGGCATGATTCTGTCTAACGATCTGGATCTGGGCAAAAAGATCAACTCCGCAGTATTTCCTGGTCTGCAAGGCGGTCCGTTAATGCACGTGATTGCAGCTAAAGCGGTGGCTTTTGGTGAAGCGCTGCAGCCTGAATTTAAAACTTACATTGATCGCGTAGTTGAGAACGCTGAAGTTCTGGCGGGCGTTATGGTTGAGCGTGGTTGTGACATCGTGACCGGTGGTACCGATACGCACCTAATGCTGGTAGACCTGCGTCCTAAAGGTTTGAAAGGCAATGTGGTGGATGAAGCGTTGGAACGTGCAGGTATCACCTGTAATAAAAACGGTATCCCGTTTGACCCTGAAAAACCGATGGTGACTTCCGGTATTCGCTTAGGTACACCAGCCGGCACCAGTCGTGGTTTTGGTCCTGAAGAATTCAAACTGATCGGAAATCTGATCAGTGATGTACTGGATGGCTTGGTAGCTAACCCAGATGACAACTCAAAAGTGGAAGCAGAAGTACGTGCTCAGGTTGAAGCATTGTGCAAGAAATTCCCTTTATATCGTTAATACCCTCTATATCGATTAAACAAAAGCTATAGGAAAAAGAGTTATGGTGATTTCTGGTGTATGGGGAGATAGAAGGATGGCGTATCCTGTT
>JBMYLM010000044.1:0-25171 GCA_049596335.1 Neptuniibacter sp. | reverse complement strand
ATCGCTGGCATGTGATAGCTGTTCCGCCTGCCTCTTGTTAGTTTCTGCCGCACTTCTTGTATTCTGTGAGAGGCTATTCGTCGCTTCAATGGTGTCCGCAATTTCGGTAGTCACAGACGTCTGTTCCTCAGTTGAGGATGCAATCAATAAGCTCATATCATTAATCTCACTGATTGAGTTACGGATCACTGTGATGGCCTCTTGTGCATCGTGTGCCAGATCAACCGTTTCCTGGGCCGCTCTCTGTTGTACTCCCATGCGCGAAACTGTTTGTTCAGTGGTTTTCGTCAGTCGAGTAATGATTTCCTGAATCTCGTCTGCTGAACGAGCTGTATTTGCTGCCAGGTTACGTACTTCGTCTGCTACTACGGCAAAGCCTCTACCTGTTTCACCTGCGCGTGCGGCTTCAATCGCAGCGTTCAGAGCAAGTAAGTTGGTCTGCTCTGCAAACCCCTGAATAATTCCCAGAACATTCTGAATTGCCTGGGAATCTTCCTGTAAGGCATTGAGTGATTCGGCAGTTGCTGATATTTCAGTGTTCAAACGGTCAATATAGTTGCCTGTTTCTCTGATCTTCTCGAAGCCGGTATTGGCTAGTCTTGATGCTTCCTGCGTAGCCGTGCTTGTATCGCTGGCCCGATTTGCAACTTCTGTAAATGAGCTATTCAATTGGGTGATCTGTACCACAGCATTTTCAGTAGCGGATTGCTGTTGCGATACAGTCCCCTCTAGCTTCTCGGCTTCATGTATTGAGCTTGTCTGAAGGTTACGAAGGTTGTTGGTTTCAGATCGAATATCCGAAAGCAGTTGATTGAAAAACGTTTGTAACCTTTCGATTGATTGCTTCAAAGTCTGAACTTCTTTCAGCTTAGAGTTAACTGTGATATTGCTGCTGAATTTCCCGTGTGAGAGTTCATCAATATAGGCTGTTTTGGCAATAAGGATTTCGCCAAGTTTCTGCAATAGGTAATTCATTGAAACGCCGGTTGCTATGATCAGTACCACACAGATAGCCATTAGATAATAAACAGTGGTAGTGATTTCACTGTATTTACGGCTGATTAGCGTCTCTATTTCTGAAATTTGTGTGTTCAGTGTTTCGACTTCGGTTTGGGCCGCAGCTGTTGTTTCTTTCTTTTGGGCACTGAACTTTTTAGCGTTATCAAGCTCTTTTGGGTAGCGATTGATTAGCGAGTTAACAGTGCTGATAGGTTCTTCACCTATTTCTTCTTTTTCTGTTTCTTCATCCGATGCAAGGCCAAGTAATGCACTTAAATCGTCTTCATCACTACTTTCTTTATATATTCCGAGAGGGGTGAGTGCCTGCAGTTTTGAGGCAAGTCCCTGAAGGGCTTTCAGGTGATAATTAATTTGCTCGTAATTTTCCTGGCTGCCTTTCTGGAAAAAGCTCTGGCGGTTGTGGCTGAGTGACACAACGTTAGTTTGAATCTCGATGAGGATGCTGAGGTATTGTTGTTGAAGAAATGTTTGGTTGGGGTCTGCTTTTAAAGCGTACTCTCGAACAGAGGATATTGCGTCGTTCAATTCTCGCTCGTTCTGAATCAGCAGCACTTCAGGCTGAGCCAGTTTGCCTGCCGATCTGAGTTGAGGCAGGGTTTCGGTCTTCACACTCTCCAGCTTGCTGATTACTTCTTTCTGGATCTCAAGCGGTAACTTGTTTTGGCTGGATTCTTTCAGCTGTTCAATATTCTTATCAATCAGAGTAAGGATGGTGGCGTCACCTGACATGAGATAATGTGTAACTGGCTTCTCAAGAGTTATATAGAGCTCTTTTTCAAAACCGTGGTATTCATCCTTTATTTTGAATGCATCATCTAACCTTTCCAGTGACCAGAAGATTGCAGCGGCAAGCATCAGAACGATAAAAACTAATAACAGGCTTGCTAAACGAGTAATGGATGAGATTTTCATGCTCTACCTTGGTTGAAAATTTTAAGATAGTTTGGGTTTTGGAGCTTCTGCGCTTTTTTACTACAGTAATGTTACGAAGCTGTTACTTGAGTAATTCGCTATGATTTATTTTTGCGATTGCGTAATGGACAGAAAGCGTTTGTTGGCATAAAATACCGCCGGTTTATCTGGAGCAAATCCAGAGAAAAGTTTTTATGTAAAAAAGCGAGGTTACCTACTGGTATTACCTCGCTTTTTTGCAAGTATCGTTTCTATATTCTGTAGTCGCGCTTTTATCGCGGGGAGGTTCAATTGGCGAGACCAGCCATTCTTGCTCTTGAAGACGGTAGTATTTTCAAGGGCTTAGCCATTGGCGCTGACGGTCTGTCTAGCGGCGAGGTTGTATTTAATACCTCAATGACGGGTTATCAGGAGATTCTAACTGATCCGTCTTATTGCCAGCAGATCGTTACTCTGACATATCCACACATTGGAAATACAGGGACCAATACAGAAGATGAAGAGTCTTCTCGTACTTGGGTTGCTGGTCTGGTTATTCGTGATCTGCCTTTGGTAGCTAGCAATTTCCGTAATGAAAAGGACCTGGATGATTATCTTAAAGATAATAACATCGTGGGTATTGCGGATATTGATACACGTCGTCTTACCCGATTACTGCGTGAGAAGGGTTCTTTGAACGGCTGTATCATGGCTGGCGATATCGATGAAGAGAAAGCGCTTGCTGAAGCTAAAGCTTTCCCTGGTTTGAAGGGGATGGATCTGGCGCAGGTTGTGACTACAGAAGAAACTTATGAGTGGAATTCTACTACCTGGGAATTGGGAGTAGGGCATAAAGACCTGAACCCTTCTGATCAGGAATTCCATGTTGTTGCATACGATTACGGTGTTAAGCGTAATATCCTGCGTATGTTGGTTGAGCGTGGTTGTCGTTTAACTGTTGTACCTGCGAAAACGCCTGCATCTGAAGTTCTGGCAATGAATCCGGATGGTGTGTTCCTTTCAAACGGCCCTGGTGATCCAGAACCATGTGATTACGCTATTGCTGCGATTCAGGAAATCTGTAAAACAGACCTGCCAGTATTTGGTATCTGTTTGGGTCACCAGCTTCTGGCATTGGCGTCAGGCGCTCAGACTGTGAAGATGAAATTCGGCCACCATGGTGCGAACCACCCAGTACAGGATCTGGATAACAAACAGGTAATGATTACATCTCAGAACCATGGCTTTGCCGTGGATGAAGATGCTCTGCCTGAGAATGTAAGAGCGACTCACAAGTCTCTGTTTGATGGCTCTTTGCAGGGTATTGAGCGTACGGACCGCGCTGCATTCAGCTTCCAGGGGCACCCTGAAGCAAGCCCGGGCCCACATGATGTGGCGCCTCTGTTTGACCGCTTTATTGCGGACATGAAGGCTGCTAAAGCCTAAGGTCTGCCCCTTAGGGCAAGAAACGATACAACGGTAGGTGTGACGTAACCACCTGCCGCAGTTACTAACTGATACGACTGGTTTATTACTGATGCCAAAACGTACGGACATACAAAGTATTTTAATCCTGGGTGCTGGCCCGATTGTTATCGGACAGGCATGTGAATTTGACTATTCTGGTGCTCAGGCGTGTAAAGCTCTGCGCGAAGAGGGTTACCGTGTAATTCTGGTTAACTCCAACCCGGCAACCATCATGACAGATCCAACAATGGCTGACTCGACTTACATCGAGCCAATCAACTGGAAAACTGTTGAGAAAATTATTGATAAAGAGCGTCCAGATGCACTGCTGCCAACCATGGGTGGTCAGACTGCACTGAACTGTGCTCTGGATCTTGAACGCGAAGGTGTTCTGGAAAAATTCGGCGTTGAGATGATCGGCGCGAATGCTGACACTATCGACAAGGCGGAAGACCGTGATCGCTTCGACAAAGCAATGAAAGCGATCGGTCTTGAGTGTCCACGTGCATCCATTGCTCATAGCATGGAAGAAGCGCTGCAGGTTCAGGCTCAGTTAGGTTTCCCATGTATCATTCGTCCATCTTTCACAATGGGTGGTACCGGCGGTGGTATTGCTTATAACAAAGAAGAATTCATTGAAATCTGTGAGCGTGGTCTGGATCTTTCTCCAACCAATGAACTCCTGATTGATGAATCTCTGATCGGTTGGAAAGAGTATGAGATGGAAGTTGTTCGTGACAAAAACGACAACTGCATCATTGTTTGTGCGATTGAAAACTTCGATGCTATGGGGGTTCACACTGGTGACTCCATTACCGTAGCTCCAGCACAAACGCTGACCGATAAAGAATATCAAATCATGCGTAATGCTTCCTTGGCAGTACTGCGTGAAATCGGCGTAGAAACGGGTGGTTCTAACGTTCAGTTTGGTGTGAACCCTAAAGATGGCCGTATGGTTGTAATCGAGATGAACCCGCGTGTATCTCGTTCATCTGCTCTGGCTTCTAAAGCGACAGGTTTCCCAATCGCCAAAGTGGCCGCGAAACTGGCTGTTGGTTACACTCTGGATGAACTACAAAACGATATTACAGGTGGTGCTACACCTGCTTCGTTTGAGCCGTCTATTGACTACGTTGTAACTAAGATTCCTCGCTTTACTTTTGAGAAGTTCCCACAGGCCAATGACCGTCTGACAACTCAGATGAAGTCTGTTGGTGAGGTTATGGCGATTGGCCGTACTCAGCAGGAATCTCTACAGAAAGCACTTCGCGGTCTGGAAGTGGGCGCTACTGGTTTCGATCCAATCATCGATATCGAAAGCGAAGATGCACGTTCTACTATCGTTCGTGAAATGAAAGAGCCGGGTGCTGAGCGTATCTGGTATCTGGGCGATGCATTCCGTATGGGTATGAGCGTAGAGGAACTATATGAGATCAGTGGTATTGATCCTTGGTTCCTGGTTCAAGTAGAAGACATTATTAAAGATGAGCAGCGCGTATCTGAGATGGCTATGTCCGATCTGGATAAAGATGCTGTGTTCCGTCTGAAGCGTAAAGGTTTCTCTGATGAGCGCTTGGCGACTCTTCTTGGCGTATCTGAGAAGCAGTTCCGTAAACACCGTCATAACCTGGATGTACGTCCGGTTTATAAGCGTGTTGATACATGCGCAGCTGAGTTTGCATCCGATACTGCTTACATGTACTCCTCTTATGAAGAAGAGTGTGAAGCAAAACCTTCTGACCGTGACAAGATCATGGTTATCGGTGGTGGTCCAAACCGTATCGGTCAAGGTATCGAGTTTGACTACTGCTGTGTACACGCAGCGCTTGCAGCACGTGACGACGGTTTCGAAACAATCATGGTTAACTGTAACCCTGAGACTGTTTCTACCGACTACGATACTTCTGATCGTCTGTTCTTTGAGCCAATCACACTTGAAGATGTGCTTGAAATCGTAAATGTTGAGAAGCCAAAAGGTGTTATCGTTCAGTACGGTGGTCAGACGCCATTGAAACTGGCTGTTGCACTTGAGCAGGCTGGCGTACCCATTATCGGTACTTCTCCAGAAGCGATTGATCGTGCTGAAGACCGTGAACAGTTCCAGCAGATGCTGAAGCGTTTGGGCCTTAAGCAGCCAGAAAACGCGACTGTACGTTCTCTAGAAGAAGCGATCATCGAAGCTGACAAGCTGGGTTACCCGCTGGTTGTTCGTCCATCTTACGTATTGGGTGGTCGTGCAATGGAGATCGTTTACAAAGAGGAAGAGCTGCGCCGCTATATGACTACAGCGGTAAAGGTATCGAATGATGCGCCAGTATTGTTGGATCACTTCCTAAATGCGGCGGTTGAAGTGGATATCGATGCAGTTTGTGACGGTAAAGATGTAGTTATCGGTGCAATCATGCAGCACATCGAGCAAGCGGGTGTTCACTCTGGTGACTCTGCGTGTTCATTCCCTCCGTATAGTCTTGCTGATGATGTGCAAGATGAGATGCGTGAGATGGTACGCAAGATGGCGTTGGAGCTAGGTGTAGTTGGCCTAATGAATACGCAGCTTGCTTATCAGGATGGTGAGATTTACGTGATCGAGGTTAACCCTCGTGCATCTCGTACAGTTCCGTTTGTATCTAAGTGTATTGGTGTGTCTCTGGCCAAAATCGGTGCACAGGTGATGACAGGCAAGTCTCTTGAAGAACTTGGCTTTACTAAAGAGATTGTTCCTGAGCTGTTTAATGTTAAGGAAGCTGTATTCCCATTCAATAAGTTCCAGGGTGTTGACCCAATCCTATCGCCTGAGATGAAATCTACTGGTGAGGTGATGGGTGTAGGTGCAACCTTCGGTGAGGCCTTCATGAAGGCTCACATCGGCGCAGGCGATAAGCTGCCAAAAGCGGGCAAAGCATTTGTATCTGTTCGTGAAGCAGACAAATCTGCTGTGCTTAAGGTATCTAAAGATCTGGTTGAGCAAGGCTTCCAGATTGTTGCGACTCGCGGTACTGCTAAGTTACTGCAGGAACAGGGTGTTGACGCAGAAGTTGTGAACAAGGTAATGGAAGGTCGTCCAAATATCATTGATATGATTAAGAACGATGAAATTGCTTACATTGTTAACACGACTGAAGGGCGTAAGGCTATTGAAGATTCTGCGGATATCCGTCGCAGCGCACTTCAGCATAAAGTGCCTTACACTACGACTCTTGCCGGTGCTGAAGCGATTGCTATGGCTCTGCAGTTCGGTGAAGAGAAAGAAGTACGCCGAGTTCAGGATTTGGGGGCTTAAGCGTGAATCGAGTACCTATGACTGCAGCTGGTGAGAAGGCTCTGCGTGAAGAGCTTGATCAGCTGAAAACTGTAGACCGTCCACGTGTTATTGCAGATATCGCAGAAGCACGTGAACACGGTGACCTGAAAGAAAATGCTGAATATCATGCCGCGCGTGAGCAGCAGGGTTTTATTGAAGGTCGAATTCAGGAGCTGGAAGGTAAACTGTCGAACTGTCAGGTGATCGATGTAACTTCTATCCCTCATTCTGGGAAAGTTATTTTTGGCACTACAGTGACAATTATCAATCTGGATACTGATGAATCCAAGACCTACCAGATTGTTGGTGATGATGAAGCCGACATTAAGGCGAATAAGATCTCAGTGAACTCTCCTATTGCTCGCGGTTTAGTGGGTAAAGAGGAGGGCGATATTGTGAATATTCAGACACCGGGTGGTGCGACTGAATATGAGATTGATGAAGTCGCTCATATCTGATCGATTTAAGGAAAATAAAAGGGTGCCGTCGGCACCCTTTTTTGTTGCTTGGATATACTCTGTTAAACCGTCAGTCTAGAGTGATTCCACGCAGCGTGGGTATAACGATTGGAAGCCCTCCGCATGCTGGCAGTTTTTACCGCCTGCTTGCCCGCCTGAATTGCGGCGGAAATGGTTTGCTCTGTTTTCGGCAAGGTTCTCATAGAATTTCCAAAGATGCTCCTGGCCCTGCATGCACTCAATCGCTTTTTTCTTCTCTTCCCAAACCTCAGAAATATCTAAGAAAAGGTCAGGTTTCCACTCCATTTGCTCACTCTGGTGTGGCTCGAAAAGGTAAAGCTGCGGTGCGCCTAAAACTTTTTCTTCTGGTTTGTGGCCCCAGGCTTGAGCAATCATTCGGCATTGAATAGCAATCTCCGTGGCATACATATGATCCGTATTGTATGGGTCCCACTTGGAGTGGCTCATCATGAAGTCAGGTTGTACGGCTCGAATCAGATCTACAATTTGATACTTACCGTCGGCGTCTATCTCTAAAGGGTAATCGCCAAAATCAAAAAACTGGATGTCATGTGCATTTAAGGCAGTTGCGGCCGCTTCAGCTTCTTTGCGACGCTCGGTTTTTACTTTCTCGAGTGTCATGTTTGGTTGCTTCCAAAGTTTAGCGGACTCGCCTCTTTCTCCATATGACAGGCAGGCGATCGTAACTTCGTAACCTAACTTTTGATGCAGAGCGATTGCTCCACCGCAGCGCCATACAAAGTCAGCAGAATGTGCGCTGATAATGAGAGCGGTCTTTTTGTTGCTCATGATGAAATCCAATTGATAGAAAGTTGATTGATGCAAAATGTTATAACGTAACTATTAATCAGATGGCTTTGGTTATCTATTTGCTTTTTATCGTGGAGGTATAAGTTTTTTAGATAGATAGTTATTTTAAAGGTTGGTGTTGCAGAAAGAGGAAAGGTGAGTACAGAGTTTCGGACAATAAAAAGGGGAGCCAATATGCTCCCCTATAGCTATACGCTGATAGTTTTAACGCAACAAGTTAGACAGCTTTGGATTTGGTTCCAGAGATTTGCGATAAATCAAAGCAATGTGCCCAATCTCCTGGACCAGTTGCGCCTCAACAATTTCGCACAACTCGCGAATCAGGGCTTTTTTAACGTCGCGATCACCTACGGCAAACTTAACCTTAATCAACTCATGATCTTCCAGAGAACGGTCAACTTCCAACTGGATGGCTTCAGTCAGGCCTTTTCCTGCTACAGTTACAATAGGATTTAGTTTGTGGCCGAGTTTGCGGTAGTGCTTCTTTTGCTCAGGATTCAAGCTCATATTAAAATACGTTGCCTCAGTGGTTCGTAAGGGCCATTGATAATGATGTAGCCCCGTGTAGTGAGTCAGCATTTTACCTGAGTTGGGGCTGTCATAGTAGTTTATAGTAGTCGCTTAGCTTTATTTATCAGGAGATCGGATTCAAGGTGGCAAAGTCAGCTAGTAGTGAAAGGTGGTTAAAAGAGCATTTTGACGACCATTATGTGAAAAAATCCAAAGAGATGGGTTATCGCTCTCGTGCGAGCTTTAAGCTGATTGAGCTGGATGAAAAAGATAAGCTTTTTCGCCCGGGTATGACTGTTGTGGATCTGGGGGCTGCCCCAGGGGGATGGTCGCAAATTGCTGCAGAACGGGTAGGGGACCATGGACGAGTGGTTGCTTCGGATATTTTGCCAATGGACTCTATGGCAGGGGTTGAATTTGTACAGGGAGACTTCACTGAAGAGGAAGTGCTGCAGAAAATTCTGAATGCATTGGGGGATGAGCCAGCAGACCTTGTAATTTCAGATATGGCCCCCAATATGAGTGGTATGTCTGCAGTAGATCAGCCTGCGGCGATGTATCTGGTCGAGCTTGCTCTTGATATGGCGCGTGAAGTGCTCAAACCTGGCGGTAATTTTGTTGCTAAGGTTTTTCAGGGCGAAGGATTTGATCAATATATAAAGGATATGCGTACAAGCTTTAACAAAGTGGTAACGCGCAAGCCTGACTCATCACGTTCACGCTCTCGAGAGGTGTACCTGCTGGGTAAAGGCTTTAAAGGGTAGTTTTAGTAGTCATTACCGACTGCTTAGTATAGTGTGTAGCGTTCCTTAACGGGGTTAGACGCTTAGATAATCAGCAAATTGAGGGTATTCCATTGAATGATATGGCGAAAAATCTGGTGCTTTGGCTAGTGATCGCAGCGGTATTGCTGACAGTATTCAATAATTTCAATAGCAACACGACAACTAATCAGTTGAGCTATTCCGATTTTGTCGCTGAGGTTCAGGACGGCAGAGTCAGTAAAGTTGTCATCGATGGATACACAATTGTTGGTCAGAGAACCAACGGTGATATGTTTGAAACAGTTCGTCCGGCTCTTCAGGATCCCAAGCTGGTTGATGACCTGTTAAACCACGATGTAATTATTGAGGGTAAGCAGCCTGAACAACAGAGCATCTGGACTCAGTTGCTGGTTGCTACGTTCCCGATCCTGGTAATCATTGCAGTCTTCATGTTCTTTATGCGTCAGATGCAAGGCGGTGGCGGTAAAGGCGGTCCTATGTCCTTTGGTAAATCCAAAGCACGTATGATGAGTGAAGATCAGATCAAAACCACATTTGATGATGTTGCCGGTGTTGAAGAAGCCAAAGAAGATGTCCGCGAACTGGTAGATTTCCTGCGTGATCCAGGTAAATTCCAGCGCTTGGGTGGTCATATTCCTCGTGGTGTCCTGATGGCGGGTAACCCAGGTACAGGTAAAACCCTTCTGGCAAAAGCTATTGCTGGTGAAGCGAAAGTTCCTTTCTTCAGTATTTCCGGTTCTGACTTCGTAGAAATGTTTGTGGGTGTGGGTGCGTCCCGTGTTCGCGACATGTTCGATCAGGCTAAGAAAAATGCTCCATGTATCATCTTTATCGATGAGATTGATGCTGTAGGTCGTCACCGTGGTGTCGGTATGGGTGGCGGTAATGATGAGCGTGAACAGACTTTGAACCAGCTTCTGGTAGAGATGGATGGTTTTGAAGGTAACGAAGGCATTATCGTTATTGCGGCAACTAACCGCCCGGATGTGCTTGACCCTGCGCTGTTGCGTCCTGGTCGTTTTGACCGTCAAGTTCATGTAGGTCTGCCAGATATCCGTGGCCGTGAAAAGATTTTGAAAGTTCACATGCGTAAAGTTCCTCTGGGTGAAGATGTAAAACCTGAGCTGATTGCGCGTGGTACTCCTGGTTTCTCTGGTGCTGATTTGGCAAACCTTGTGAATGAGGCTGCGCTGTTTGCTGCGCGAGCGAGTAAGCGCACTGTCAGCATGGATGAGTTTGAGAAAGCTAAAGATAAGATCATGATGGGCGCTGAGCGTAAATCTATGGTTATGTCTTATAAAGAGCGCCTTAATACGGCTTACCACGAGGCTGGTCACGCAATTGTTGGTCGTTTAATGCCTGAGCATGACCCGGTTTATAAAGTGTCGATCATCCCGCGTGGTCGTGCGTTGGGTGTGACAATGTTCTTGCCGGAAGAAGATCGTTACAGTCATAGCCGTCAATCTATTCTTTCGAATATTTGCTCTCTGTACGGCGGTCGTATTGCTGAAGAGATGACTCTGGGTAAAGAGGGTGTAACCACGGGTGCATCTAATGATATCCAGAGAGCTACATCGTTTGCCCGCAATATGGTTGCTAAATGGGGCCTCACAGATGAGCTGGGCCCACTGTTATATGATGACGAAGAATCTGATCCGTTCAATCGTGGTTATGGTCAGGGCGCTAAGCCACTGGCAGAGGAAACGCAACGTCGTATCGATTCTGAAACACGTAAAATTATTGATCAGTGTTACCAGAAAGCAGAGCAGATTCTGGAAGAGAACCGCGATATTCTTGAATCTATGTGTCAGGCGCTCATGAAGTACGAAACGATTGATAGTGATCAGATTGATCAATTGATGAAGCGTGAACCCGTTTCAGCACCTGATGGCTGGGTGGATGACGAAGATAAAAATAATGATCAGGGTGCTACTGCAGAAGCAGACACTGATGAACAGAATGAAAAGTCTTCACTGGATACAGGTCCTGATGACAATCGGGATGAGGGGATTGATCCCGATGTTCCTCACTCACCTGATAATAATGTCCACTAAATAGATCTATTAAAGGCTGACATGATTGTCAGCCTTTTTCTTTGCAGCAAAATCAGAACGCTTATGTCTATTCTTCACTGCGGTCAAAAACAGCTAGACCTATCCACTACCCAGGTTATGGGTATTCTTAATATCACTCCAGACTCCTTTTCCGATGGCGGTAGCTTATGCTCTTCACAGGGCTTGATGCTGGATAAAGTGCTTCAGCGAGCAACACAGATGGTGGCGGATGGTGCTTCGATACTTGATATTGGAGGGGAATCGACTCGCCCAGGGGCTGCGCCGGTCAGTGTGCAGGAAGAATTGGATCGAGTGCTTCCTGTAGTAGAAAAGTTGAATACTGAACTGGATGTTGTGCTTTCGATTGATACCAGCACACCTGAAGTCATACGTGGATCAGCGGAGTTGGGTGCCGGCATCATAAATGACGTAAGGGCATTAGGCCGAGAAGGTGCAATAACCGCAGCTTCGGATACAGGCTTGCCAGTTTGTTTAATGCATATGCAGGGAAGTCCTGCCACTATGCAGAATAGACCGGAGTATGAGGATGTACTGGAAGAGGTTACTGACTTTTTGCTACAGCGAGTCACTGAATGTGAAGCGGCTGGGATAAGCCGTGAACAGATTATTCTTGATCCAGGTATCGGCTTTGGAAAAACTGTTGAGCATAATCTGCGCCTGATGAACAATATCTCCCATTTTCGGGCACTGGGTATGCCGGTATTGATGGGAACTTCACGCAAGACAGTGATTGGGGCTGTATTAAATCGTGAGGTGGATCAACGCTTGGCTGGAAGTTTGGCTACAGTAGCATTTTCTGTTGTTCAGGGAGCTGAGATAATCAGAGTTCATGATGTGGCTGAAACGGTCGATGTAGTTAGAATGACTCAGGCAATGATGGCTGAGTCGGCAGAGGTTTAAAGAGAGATGGCAAAAAGATATTTTGGTACAGATGGCATCAGAGGTCGTGTAGGTCAGTTTCCTGTAACGCCGGATTTTGTGTTGAAGTTAGGATGGGCGGCAGGAAAAGTTTTTGCGCGTGAAGGGCATAGTAAAATTTTAATCGGTAAAGATACGCGTATTTCAGGTTATATGTTTGAGTCTGCTCTGGAGGCGGGGCTATCTGCTGCCGGTGTAGATGTTCTGTTGACGGGGCCAATGCCAACCCCTGCGATTGCATATCTGACCAGAACATTTCGGGCAGATGCAGGGATTGTGATCAGCGCTTCCCACAATCCATATTTCGACAACGGTATTAAATTCTTCTCTGCGCAGGGCACCAAGCTTCCTGATGAAATTGAGCAAGCCATTGAAGCGCAGATGGATATTGCAATGACTACAGTGGATTCGGCTGAGTTGGGTAAAGCAAAACGAATTGATGATGCGGCAGGCCGTTATATTGAATTCTGTAAAGCTGCCTCAGGTGGAATAAGCCTCAAAGGCATCAAAATTGTTCTGGATTGTGCTAATGGTGCAACTTATCACGTTGCTCCAGCGGTATTTGCGGAGCTAGGTGCTGAAATTATCGAAAGTGCGTCTTCTCCGGATGGTTTGAACATCAACGAAGACTGTGGTGCTACTGCAACACAGAAGCTTCAGACATTAGTAACAGCAGAAAAAGCTGACCTGGGTATTGCGCTTGATGGTGATGGTGATCGAGTGATCATGGTGGATCATCTGGGTGAAGAGGTTGATGGTGATGAACTCCTCTACATTATTGCTTCTCAGATGCAGCGGGAAGGTAACTTCAAAGGCGGTGTTGTAGGAACTTTGATGTCTAACTTCGGCCTTGAACAGGCATTTGATCGCGAGAGTATCCCGTTTATCAGGGCGAATGTTGGCGACCGTTATGTAATGGAGCAGTTGCATAAAAATAACTGGCTTCTGGGTGGTGAAAGTTCCGGGCATATTGTTTGCCGTCACCTTACAACAACAGGGGATGGTACGGTTGCAGCACTGCAGGTGCTTAAAGCCATGGTTGAATCGGGTAAAAGCCTGAAAGACCTGCGCACTGGGATGAGCAAAATGCCACAGACTATGATCAATGTCCGTATGGAGAAAAAAGTGGATATCTCCGGGGTTGAGGAGATTGATCATGCTGTTGCCAGCACCGAAGAGCAGTTGGGTAATCGTGGCCGCGTATTGCTGCGCCCATCTGGTACTGAGCCGGTTGTCAGGGTGATGATTGAAGGTGAAGATGAAGGTGAAGTGGAAGCGCTATGTAAAGAGCTTGCAGTAGATGTTGAAAAAGCTCTGAACTCGCTTGAAACTTCAGTACAAGCCAGTTAATATTTGCGCCTCTTTTAATGGGGGGTGCCAATGCGAACTGCTTTAGTTGCCGGAAACTGGAAGATGAACGGTGATTCTGCTTTTATCAGTGATCTGATGAATAGCCTTAAAGAATCTGATTTGTCGTCTAAAGCTGAGATTCTTGTTTGCCCTCCATTTGTATACCTCTCTCAGGTTCAGCAGGCAGTTGCTGGCTCAGCTATCAAGCTGGGTGCGCAAAATGTCAGTCAGAATGCCAATGGTGCATTCACAGGTGAAACATCTCTGGCTATGTTGGAAGATCTGGGCTGCGAATATGTAATTCTGGGACATTCAGAACGCCGCAGTTTATATGCTGAGACTGATGAACTGGTTGCTGATAAGTTTATAGCAACAGTTGAGACTGGTTTAAAGCCGATTTTATGTGTCGGAGAAACGCTGGAAGAGCGAGAAGCAGACCAAACTATTGAAATTGTTGGTCGCCAGCTGAAGGCAGTAATTAACGCTGCTGGTATTGAAAAGTTTAAAAATGCCGTTGTTGCTTATGAGCCTGTTTGGGCGATAGGAACTGGCAAAACAGCGACCCCAGAGCAGGCGCAGGATGTACATGCTGCGATTCGTGCAATGGTTGCTGAATACGATGCTGATACAGCATCAAAATTACGTATTTTATATGGCGGCAGTGTCAATGCAGCTAATGCGGCTGAACTGTTTGCTAATGAAGATGTTGATGGTGGTCTCGTAGGCGGGGCTTCTCTGAAGGCAAATGATTTCACTGCGATCTGCCAGGCGGCAGGCGCATAACAGACGGTTCTGAGATGGAAACAGTAATTCTAATTGTTCATGTACTGCTAGCAGCTGCAATTATCGGTCTGATTCTTATTCAGCAGGGTAAAGGTGCTGAAGCAGGTGCTTCATTTGGTGCTGGAGCTTCGCAGACAGTTTTTGGTAGTACAGGTAGCGGTAACTTCCTGTCTCGCATGACTGCAGTGGTTGCAGCAGGTATCTTTGCAACTAGTTTTGTTCTGGCAATTTACGCTAGTAATAAAGCGAAATCTGTTGGCGATGCAGGTATTCCTTCTGCGGAATTGATCGAAAGCAAAGCGGCTGAAGTAAAAGAATCAGTTGAAGAAGCTCAGTTGCCTGCACTGGATGCAGATAAGCCAGCTGCGCCTGCAGAATCAGATATCCCTCAAGCTAACTGATTCTTCTGTAAAAGTTTGTTGCCCAAGTGGTGGAATTGGTAGACACGCTATCTTGAGGGGGTAGTGGCCGTCAGGCCGTGCCGGTTCAAGTCCGGCCTTGGGCACCATTAATCTTGAAAAAAAGGCTGAGTGCATATACAATTTGCACCAGTTTTTTCGGAAGAAACTTTATGTTTTAAGTTTCTTCCCAGAGTTTGATCTAAGCGTGATTTGATCAAGCTTTTGATGCGGGGTGGAGCTGCTTTTTAGTTGTCGGGCTCCCAAGCCAAAAGAGCCGAAGGGAGTATCTCGACCTTCGATAAGCCTTAAAAGGTGGCTCAGAGATTGATGCGGGGTGGAGCAGCCTGGTAGCTCGTCGGGCTCATAACCCGAAGGTCGTCAGTTCAAATCTGGCCCCCGCTACCAACCTTATCTATACGTAAGGCCCCTATTAAGGGGCTTTTTCGTAGGTGAAGTACAGCAAAGTTAGATGCTGTATTGCTGGAATGGGTCATTGGACCCATTTTTTGTTTTTAAAATTTGTGATTTAAAGCCAGTTGCTAAAAATAAGTGGTTTTAGATCAATGTGTTAGTACAGGTGAACGATTCGTGTCAGCGAAAATGAAACTATTGCAGGAGTTAATCGAACCATCAGTGCAGGCATTGGGGTTTGATCTCTGGGGAATTGAGTTTCTCTCACAGGGAAAACACAGCACATTAAGAGTGTACATTGACTCTGAGAATGGTATTTCAGTGGACGACTGTGCCGCTGTAAGTCACCAGGCCAGTGGCATTCTTGATGTTGAAGATCCAATAGCTGGCAACTACACCCTGGAAGTTTCTTCCCCGGGTATGGATCGTCCTCTGTTTACGTTAGAGCAATTTGAAGCTTATGCCGGTTCTCATATTCAGGTGCGACTACGTGTTGCGTTTGAGGGGCGTCGTAAGTTTAAAGGAGTTCTCAACGGTGTAGAGGGTGATGAGGTACTGGTAGTTGTTGATAACGAAGAATATATGCTGCCGATTGAATATATCGATCGGGCGAACATTATTCCGCAATTCTAAACGTGGATTTGAGGTCTAGGCGAGGCAAGCATGAATAAAGAGATTCTTTTGGTAGCGGAAGCAGTTTCCAACGAGAAAGATGTTCCGAAAGAAGTAATTTTCGAAGCGATTGAAGTTGCTCTGGCGACCGCAACGAAGAAGCGTTATGACGAAGAAGCGGATATCCATGTAGTAATCGACCGTACATCTGGTGATTACGAGACTTTCCGCCGTTGGTTGGTTGTGAGTAATGAAGAAGTACCAGCACTGGGTACTGAACTGACGATGGAAGAAGCAGAAGAGATTGATACGGCTCTGCAACCAGGCGATATCCACGAAGAAGAAGTTGAATCGGTTAAGTTTGGCCGTATCGCTGCGCAGACTGCTAAACAGGTTATCGTACAGAAGGTTCGCGAAGCTGAACGTGCAAAAGTTGTTGAGCAGTACCGAGATCGTCAGGGTGAGTTGATCTCGGGCAGTGTTAAAAAAGTGACACGCGATAACATTATTGTAGATCTGGGTAACAACGCTGAAGCTCTATTGCCACGTGACCAGCTGATCCAGCGTGAAGCATTCCGTATGGGTGATCGTGTTCGTGCGGTTCTGCTGGAAGTACGTTCTGAAGGTCGTGGCCCTCAGCTGATCCTGAGCCGCTCTTGTAACGAAATGCTGATTGAATTGTTCCGCATTGAAGTACCAGAGATTTCGGAAGAAGTTATTGATATTCGTGCGGCGTCTCGTGATTGCGGCTCTCGTGCGAAAATCGCGGTTAAAACCAATGATGGCCGTATCGATCCGGTAGGTGCTTGTGTTGGTATGCGTGGCGCACGTGTTCAGGCGGTTTCCAACGAACTGGGTGGTGAGCGTGTTGATATCGTTCTTTGGGACGACAATCCAGCACAGCTGGTAATCAACGCAATGGCGCCTGCCGAAGTGGCTTCCATCGTACTGGATGAAGAAACCCACTCAATGGACGTAGCGGTTGCTGAAGACAACCTGGCGATGGCGATTGGCCGTAACGGCCAGAACGTACGTCTGGCATCTGAGCTGACGGGTTGGGAACTTAACGTAATGACTGAAGAAGATGCGCAAGAGAAGCATCAGTCTGAAGTCGGTTCTGTAATCGATGTATTCATCAACCACCTGGATGTTGATGAAGATGTTGCGGAAGTGCTGGTTGAAGAGGGTTTCACAACTCTGGAAGAAGTTGCGTACGTTCCGGTTGATGAAATGCTGGAAATCGACGGCTTTGATGAAGATATCGTTGAAGAGCTGCGTAAGCGTGCAAAAGATGCTCTGCTGAACCTTGCGATCGCGACTGAAGAGAAGCTTGATAAAGCTGAGCCAGCAGAAGATCTGCTGACTATGGAAGGTATGGATAAGCATCTTGCTTTCCTGATGGCTGCGCAGGGCATCATCACAATGGAAGATCTTGCAGAACAGTCTATCGATGACCTGATGGACATCGAAGACATGAATGAAGAAAAAGCGGCAGCACTGATCATGACTGCACGTGCACCATGGTTTGCTGAAGAGTAAAGGTTAACGGAAGAGGAGCCTCCACATGGCAGAAGTAACAGTTAAGCAACTTGCCGAAATGGTTGGTGTTTCCGTTGAGCGTTTGCTTGAGCAGATGCAGGAAGCAGGCATTTCCGGTAAGAATGAAACCGCTGAGGTTTCAGAAAATGAACGACAAACATTGTTGAACCATCTTAAGCGTAGCCACGGTGAAGATGCAGCTGACAATGAGCCTAAAAAGATCACTTTGAAGCGTAAAACAACTTCCACTCTGAAAGTGGCAGGTGCTTCAGGTAAGAAGAAAACCGTTAACGTAGAAGTTCGCAAGAAGCGTACTTACGTTAAACGTTCTGAGATGGACCCATCTGAACAGGCTGAAGCAGAAGCACGCGATGAAGCGGCTAAAGCAGAAGCAGCACGTCAGGAAGAGGAACGTCTGCAGAAAGAAGCTGAAGAGAAAGCAGCTCGCGAAGCTGAAGAAGCTAAAGCCGCAGCTGAAGCTGCAAATCGTGAAAAAGAAGCGGCGGAAGCGGCTAATCGCGAGAAAGAAGCTGAAGAAGCTGCACGCATCAAGCGTGAAGAGGAAGAAGAAGCACGTCGCCTTAAGAAAGAAAAAGAGGCAGAAGCTCGCTTCCAGGCTCAGGAACAGGCTAAGAAGAAAGAACCTGCTGCTGGTCGTGACAACAACCGCGGCGGCAAAGGTAAGAAGAAGGGTGCTGACAACCGTAACCAGGCCGGTAACGACCGTCGTGGCGGTAAGATCAGCCGTAACCGTGGTAAGAACGGTAAACCTATTTCTAACAAGCCAAATGAGCACGGCTTTAAAGAGCCAACTACTCAGCAGGTAATTGAAGTAAACATCCCTGAAAGTATTACGGTTGCAGATCTGGCGAAGAAGATGAACGTCAAAGCTGCTGAAGTGATCAAAGTGATGTTTGGTATGGGCGCAATGGCGACCATCAACCAGGTGATCGACCAGGATACAGCAACTCTGGTTGTTGAAGAGATGGGTCACACACCTAAGCCAATGCAGGAAAACGCGGTTGAAGAAGCGTTGCTGGAAAGCATCCAGTCTCAGCAGGGTGACAAAGAAGGTCGTGCACCGGTTGTAACTGTTATGGGTCACGTTGACCACGGTAAAACATCTTTGCTGGACTACATCCGTTCATCACGCGTAGCGTCTGGTGAGTCTGGTGGTATCACACAGCACATCGGTGCATATCATGTAGATACTGATAATGGCATGGTTACTTTCCTGGATACTCCGGGCCACGCAGCCTTTACTGCGATGCGTGCACGTGGTGCTTCTGTAACCGATATCGTAATTCTGGTTGTAGCTGCAGATGATGGCGTAATGCCTCAGACCGAAGAAGCGGTACAGCACGCGAAAGCGGCTGGCGTGCCTCTGGTTGTTGCGGTTAACAAGATCGATAAAGAACAAGCTGATCCTGATCGTGTTAAGAATGAACTGGCTGCTCTGGAAGTTATCCCGGAAGAGTGGGGTGGTGAGAACCAGTTCGTAAACGTATCTGCGAAAACGGGTCAGGGCATTGATGAGCTTCTGGATGCAGTACTGCTGCAATCTGAAATTCTCGAGCTGGAAGCGGTACCTAATGCCCCAGGGCAGGGTGTTGTCGTTGAATCCCGTCTGGATAAAGGCCGTGGTCCTGTTGCTACAGTACTGGTACAGAACGGTACTCTGCGCAAGGGTGATATCGTACTGGCAGGCCTGCACTACGGTCGTGTGCGTGCGATGCTGGATGAGAACGGTAAACCAATTGATGCAGCGGGTCCTGCGATTCCTGTAGAGATTCAGGGTCTGGATGGTACGCCAAATGCCGGTGATGAATTCACCATGGTATCCAACGAGAAGAAGGCTCGTGAAGTTGCTCTCTTCCGTCAGGGTAAATACCGCGATGTTAAACTGGCGCGTCAGCAGAAATCTAAGCTGGAGAACCTGTTCGCAAACATGCAGGCAGGTGATGTTAAGCAGTTCAACATCGTACTGAAAACAGACGTACGTGGTTCCCTGGAAGCACTGACACACGCACTGGAAGATCTGTCTACCGACGAAGTTAAGGTAAACATTGTATCTGGCGGTGTAGGTGGTATCGCAGAAACGGATGCTAACCTTGCGGTAACTGCAGATGCGCTGATGGTCGGCTTTAACGTTCGTGCCGACGCTCAGGCGCGTCAGGTACTGGAACGTGAAGGTATCGAACTGCGTTACTACAGCGTAATCTACGACATCATTGATGACGTTAAACAGGCGATGGGCGGTCTGCTGTCTCCTGAATACCGTGAAGAGATCGTGGGTATTGCTGAAGTACGTGATGTCTTTAAAGCGCCTAAGATCGGTGCGGTTGCCGGCTGTATGGTTACAGAAGGTACTGTATTCCGTAACAAGCGTATCCGTGTACTGCGTGAAAACGTTGTTATCTACGAAGGTGAACTGGAATCCCTGCGTCGCTTCAAGGATAACGTTAACGAAGTCCGTCAGGGCATGGAATGTGGTATCGGCGTGAAGAACTACAACGACGTTAAAGTCGGAGACCAGATTGAGGTTTACGACACAGTTGAAATTCAGCGTACACTTTAAGGTAGCAAGTAACCTATATGGCACGCGATTATAGTCGTACAGAACGGATTGCTGACCAGCTCCAACGTGAGCTGGCTCAGATAATCCAGTTTGAAATTAAAGATCCTCGCCTGGGCATGGTGACAGTAAGCTATGTCAAAGTGGCGAAGGATCTTGGTTTTGCGGATGTTTACATCACCGTTCTGCCTTTGAACGGTAAAGATGAGGCTGAAGCAATTGTTGATTCACTTAAGGTTCTGAACAGCGCGGCAGGCTTCCTGCGTGGTGAGCTGGCTCGGAACGTCAAACTGCGGGTAATGCCGCAGCTGCGCTTCTACTTCGATGACACGATCGAGCGTGGACGTAATCTGCACCATCTGATTGAAGCGACAATTCGCGAAGAAAATCAGAAGGCGAGCAAAAATAACGACACCGACGAGGACTAATTCGTGGGGCGTCGTAGAAAATCCCGAGGCCGGGCGGTCGACGGTGTATTCCTGTTGAATAAACCGACCGGCATCTCCTCCAATTCCGCACTTCAGCGAGTCAGACGTATCTTCGATGCCCAGAAAGCCGGGCATACGGGTGCTCTTGATCCATTGGCAACGGGCATGCTGCCGGTTTGTCTTGGAGAAGCAACTAAGTTTTCTCAGCATCTTTTAGATTCTGATAAACGCTACGTCACAACGGCAAAGCTCGGTATCCGCACGGATTCCAGTGATGCAGATGGCGCTGTGGTTGAGGAAAAACCGGTTCCTGACACGATCACTGAAGAGCAGATCCAAACTCTGCTTGATAATCACTTCAGTGGTGAGATTGAGCAAGTTCCGTCGATGTTTTCGGCCCTGAAGCACAACGGTCAGCCTCTGTATAAGCTGGCGCGTAAAGGTATTGAGGTTGAAGTTAAACCGCGTAAGGTCACGATCCATGAAATTAAGCTTCTGGATTTCCGTGGTGATGAAATTGACCTGGAAGTGTTTTGCTCCAAAGGCACCTATATTCGCTCCATCGTAGAAGATCTGGGTCACTATTTAGGCTGCGGTGGGCATGTGAAAATGCTGCATAGATTGGATGTGGGAGCATTCAAATCTGGGCAGATGATGACTCTGGAAGAACTGGAGCAAAAAATCCCTGAAAATGCAGAAGAATCAGGGCAAAAAAGCATACAAACAGAGTTGGATAAGCTATTATTGCCCGCCTGGGCAGCCGTGGCAGATATGCCTGCTATCCAGCTTGATCAGAATCAGACAAATCTGATTCTGCATGGTCAGACCATAGAACAGGAAAGTGAACAGGAACAACATGCCGAAGGCAGCCTGATCCGCCTGTTTGCAGAGGCCTCTTCTGAAGAAGAAAAGGCGCGTTTCCTCGGGGTAGCTGAAGTGGTAGATAACCGCTTAAAACCGAAACGCCTGATCTGCACGGAAGCTGACCAGTAACAGAATTTATTGAGTCTCAACAGAGGTTCATTAATGTGGCGTTGTACTGAAAACATGCTCGGTGCATCGTTTCTTTCTAAATCCGGCAACTTTTTAAGTTGTGTGCATGTTTTTTAGGAGATATGAAAATGGCATTAACTGCTGAGAAAAAAGCGGCAATCGTTGCAGATTTCGCTCGCGCTGAAGGCGACACGGGTTCCCCAGAAGTTCAGGTAGCACTGCTGTCTGCTAACATCGAAGGCCTGCAGGGTCACTTCAAAGCGAACAAGCATGACCACCACTCTCGTCGTGGTCTGATCCGTATGGTAAACCAGCGTCGTAAACTGCTGGACTACCTGAAAGGCAAAGATGCAGATCGTTACCTTGATCTGATCAAGCGCCTGGGTCTGCGTCGCTAAGTTAGTGTAAGTTCCCTGGGGCCATACAATGTATGGCCCCAGTTTTATCTGGGGTAGGCAACCGGATAACGATTTCATCCCGCCTGTACTCATATGTGCTTTTCAAAATCAGAAAAGAGCCCATCTGAGTACTGGCAAGACATTAGGTTTGAACCGTTACCCGTCACCACCCCTTAAATTTATTTAAGGAAAATTATTGTGTTCCAAGTAACAACAAAAACATTCCAGTTTGGTGGCCAGGAAGTCTCTATTGAGACTGGCCGTGTTGCGCGTCAGGCAACAGGTTCTGTTCTGGTTAAAATGGGTGGCAACGAAGTTCTGTGTACAGTTGTTGGCGCTAAAGAAGCGAAAGAAGGTCAAGGCTTCTTCCCACTGTCTGTTCACTATCAAGAAAAATACTATGCGGTAGGTCGTATCCCAGGTGGTTTCTTCAAGCGTGAAGCACGCCCATCTGAGAAAGAAACTCTGACCTCTCGTCTGATCGACCGTCCAATCCGTCCACTGTTCCCGAAAGGTTACATGAACGAAGTACAGGTTGTTTGTACGGTTGTTTCTGCTGACAAGAAAAACGATCCAGATATCGCTGCAATGATCGGTACATCTGCAGCACTGGCTATCTCTGGTATCCCATTCCAGGGTCCAATCGGTGCGGCACGTGTTGGCTTCACTGAAGAAGCAGGCTACCTGCTGAACCCATCTTACGAGCAGCTGGCTACATCTGAGCTGGACATGGTTGTAGCGGGTACTAACGAAGCCGTTCTGATGGTTGAATCTGAAGCTCAGGAACTGTCTGAAGACGAAATGCTGGGCGCTGTACTGTTCGCGCATCAGGAAATGCAGGTTGCTATCAACGCAATCAACGAACTGAAAGCTGAAGCTGGTAAAGAAGACTGGGTTTGGACTGCGCCAGAAAAAGATGAAGATCTGATCGCTAAAGTACGCGCTGAAGTAGGCGAAGGCATCACTGCTGCTTACCAGATCGCTGACAAAATGCAGCGTCAGAACACACTGGGTGAGCTGCGCGCTCAAGCAGTTGAAGCTCTGGCAGGCGACGAAGAAGGTCAGCCTTCTGCAGGCGACGTTTCTGGCATCGTAAGCTCTCTGGAAAAAGAGATTGTTCGTGGTCGTATCGTAGCGGGCGAGCCGCGTATCGACGGTCGTGACAACAAAACAGTTCGTGGTATCGACGTACAGATCGACGTACTGCAGGGTACTCACGGTTCTGCACTGTTCACACGTGGTGAAACACAGTCTATCGCGACTTGTACACTGGGTACTGCACGTGATCAGCAGATCATCGATGCTATCGAAGGCGAGCGTAAAGATCCGTTCATGCTGCACTACAACTTCCCTCCATACTCTGTAGGTGAATGTGGTCGTATGATGGGTGCAGGTCGTCGTGAAATCGGTCACGGTCGTCTGGCTCGTCGTGGTGTTGCAGCAGTACTGCCAACACAGGAAGAGTTCCCATACACAATCCGTATCGTATCTGAGATCACTGAATCTAACGGTTCCAGCTCCATGGCTTCTGTATGTGGCGCATCTCTGTCTATGATGGACGCTGGTGTACCTCTGAAAGCACCTGTTGCAGGTATCGCAATGGGTCTGGTTAAAGAAGAAAACGGCTTTGCAGTCCTGACTGATATCCTGGGTGACGAAGACCACCTGGGTGACATGGACTTCAAAGTAGCGGGTACTGAAACAGGTATCACTGCTCTGCAGATGGACATCAAGATCACCGGTATCACTGAAGAGATCATGGACATCGCTCTGGAACAGGCATACGAAGCACGTGTTCATATCCTGAAAGAGATGGCTAAAGTAATCGGCTACGCTCGTCCAGAACTGCCAGACAACGCTCCAGCGCTGACTCAGCTGAAGATCAATCCTGAGAAGATCCGTGACGTTATCGGTAAAGGCGGCGCAACTATTCGTGCTCTGACTGAAGAGACTGGCGCGTCTATCGACATCGAAGACGACGGTACAGTTCGCGTATACGCTGAAGATAAAGCATCAGCGAAAGCAGCAACTGACAAGATCATCGAAATCACTGCAGAAGCTGAAATCGGTCAGATCTACGAAGGTAAAGTTGTTCGCATCGAAGACTTCGGCGCATTCGTTAACATCCTGCCGGGTAAAGACGGTCTGGTACACATCTCTCAGATCGCTAACAAGCGCGTAGAGAAAGTAACTGACTACATCCAGATGGAACAGATGGTTAAGGTTAAAGTACTGGACGTAGACCAGCGCGGCCGTATCAAACTGTCTATGAAAGATCTGGAAGCTGACGACGCTGTAAGCTAAGCCAAAGGCTTAGCTAAGTGGCGAGTGGCTAGCACGCTTCGCTACTAGTGGCTAGGAAAAGCAAAAAACCGCCGAATTATCGGCGGTTTTTTTATGCGTGTTATAAATCTGTAGAAGCTGAATGACCGTACGAGTTATCAGTTCTGTGTTGACCAAAGAGCGAGAGCTGTGGGAACTTTCTTATTAGCGGCATAACAAATATATACAGATGCTATTTGTTAACCTTTTAATCCGGTGGGGGATAATCGAATGAACGAACAAAGAGCTGTACTCGCTGGTGGATGTTTCTGGGGTATGCAGGATCTGATTCGGAAGCTGCCGGGTGTTCTGGCAACCCGTGTAGGTTATACCGGTGGTGATGTTCAGAATGCTACCTACCGAAACCATGGTACGCATGCTGAGGGCATTGAGATCCTGTTCAATCCAGAACAGATCTCGTACCGAACCCTATTGGAGTTTTTCTTCCAGATTCATGATCCTACTACGTCTAACAGACAAGGTAATGACATGGGTATGTCCTATCGTTCAGCGATCTACTTTGTGGATGAAGCACAAAAGCAGACTGCGTTGGATACGATTGCGGATGTCGAAGCCAGTGGACTATGGCCGGGTAAGGTTGTGACCGAAGTCGAACCTGAGGGTGATTTTTGGGTAGCAGAGGAAGAGCATCAGGATTATCTTGAGCGTTTTCCGGGGGGGTATACTTGTCATTTTCCTCGACCTAACTGGGTTTTGCCAAAACGCTAAGCCTGCGTCCCTGACGGGACAGCACGGCTACGCCTACTAGAACGCCTTCGGCTGCGAGTGGCGAGGAAAAGCAAATTCCTTGTTGCGGGATACCTCTAAGCACACCCGTCATTCCAGCGCAGGCCGGAAGCTAGTATCCATTTTACATGAGGCAAACATACACCTCGTCATTCCAACGTAGGTTGGAATCTAGTTTTAATTCCATCTACGGTGTATCTACATCTCTTCATTCCAGCGCTGGTTGGGATCTTATATTTTTCGCCTGAGGGTATATATACACCCTGTCATTCCAGCGTAGGCTGGAATCTATTCTTTACATTTCTTCTTTCGCCTTGAGGGCGAGTTAAGCCTTTTGCACGGCCAAAAGTCTTAAC
>JBMYLM010000043.1:0-27200 GCA_049596335.1 Neptuniibacter sp. | reverse complement strand
AAAAACGGGCTTTTTTACCCATATACCGGAAATGTTTATGACACTGAGGGCAACAGCACTTACTGCCATAACTGTCATCAACTTCTGATTGAACGCTGCTGGTATGAACTGGGAAAGTGGAACATCAACACCAAAGGCTGTTGCAACAAGTGCCAGGCACCTGCTCACGGTCATTTCAACCCAGTTCCTGGAACCTGGGGGCAACGTAGGCTGCCAATAGAGAGACATAGGATAAAAAAAGCCCGTAGGTATCTTCCTGCCTACGGGCCATTCCCCCGATATCCTTATCGGTCATCGTTCAATCCTTAAACGATGAGATGGGGCGGCTCCTCCTTGTGAACATTTGCAAATCCTTTGCAACCCCCTTCCAATTGAACATTCTATGAATTACCAGATAAAGTTAAATAAGAAAAATTCTTATTTTTCGATTGATTCCAGAGTAGAAACCAAATCTTTAAACGCTTCACGATTGGATTCGTTTAATTCCATTAAAACTTTGTGCGCAGAAATAATACGTTGCTGCATCTCTTCTACCGATTCCTGAACCAGAGGCAGCTGTTTCAATTCCTGAGATGAAGAGGGTAATTGATCCATGAGCACGAATACATGGTCAAATCCCATGGTAATAAGAATCCGGGTAATATCCTGATTTGTCGAAACCAAAGCAGGTTTTGGTAAGTTTCGCTCTTTAGCTTTAAGAGAGAGCTTAGCAATGAGCCCGAGGGAAGTACTATCAATCCCTTCAACCTGAGTAAGATCAATCAGAATTTCATTTATGTCCGGGTTGTTTAGTGAATTTTCCAGATGCGTATCCAGAGAAGAGCACAGGGTAAGCCGTACGTCACCAATAAACTTGAGAACGTAACTACCATCAACCAGAGCTGAAAAAATCGAGCCTTCCTGCATCCTACTGCCTACTAATCGTCATAATTGCTATATCGTCAGGTGCTTCATCGATTATACCGGGAAGTAAGCTTTCTTTAATAACTTGTGGCCCTGCTCCTTTAGTCTCTATAACCGCTTCAATCAGACGCTCCTCCATCTCATCCATACTTTCTTGTGGAAGCACTTCAAGAACTCCATCTGAAAACAGAGCAATTTCAAACTCAGTTTCCAGGGTAATTGCTTTCTGTTCAAACATGGGTTCAGGAAATAAGCCAACTGGCATCCCCCGCCCACTAAGAAATTCAGCTTTATTACCGCACCTAAGAATCGGCATAGGATGATGACCACCAACTGCATAGGTCAATTTGGATTCAGACACATCAAACAGGCCTAAAAAGATACTCAGATGTTTACCCAGCCCTGTGTCCAGTAACTCAGAATTAATGCGATGGAGAGTATCCACCGGTTTTAAAATATCAAAACTGGAGCTACGCCGAAAATTCCTTAACAGTCTGTTGGTCATATTTTTGAGCAACACTGTAACCAGAGCAGAAGAGGCGCCATGCCCTGAGACATCTGCCAAATAAAAGAGCGTTCGGTTTTTATCTATAGAAACAACATCGACAAAATCACCACTCAAATACAATGAAGGAATCACCAGAAAACGAGCTGTAACGCCACCACAGTGCACTTCTTTATCAGGAAGCATGTTCTGTTGAATTTGCAGAGCGGCTTCCTGATCAGCTTTCAGCTCGTCCAGGCTTTTTTCTAACTCATCTCTGTAATGAAAGTTTTTCTCTATCAGGTCAGCCTGAGCCAGGGATTTATCGAGTGATTTAACAAAATCACTCTGCTCCTGATGGACAGAATTTTGAAAAAATACATCAGAAGCTCCAGCACGAAGCGCAGAGATGACCTGATCTTCTGCCGAAGGAGGTAATATCACAATGATTGGTTTTGGAGCATGTAACTCAGCAAGTAAAGAGACTTGTTCGAGATCCAGTTTTTCACCGAGACCAACAACTAATACCGAAAAGTCATTTTCCTTGAGTAATTCAGCCGCATAATGAGCACTGAAAGCCGTTGAAATTTTTACAGGTGGCAAGGAAGCACTGTTACAGGTTTCGATTATACAATCGACAACTTCTGCTACATGATCCACTAATAATATTGTTTGATAGGCTTGTTTCATAACTATGCCACTAGGCAAGTGATATGAAGCATCACGTTAAAACTTAAGACCTGAACATGCAATAGAAGACTGAGGTTAATTAAGAAAAGAATACCAAGGAATGAGTAAAGGTTGATTTCAGAGCCGTCAAAACCAACCTTACTTGAAGGCGTTTAGAAATTACTGTCGTCGTAATTTTCTAAATTACCATCCAGAACATCAAACTCTCTCTTTTGTAGATAAGCATCCCGAATAAATGTGTACTTATCACCCGCTATGAGTTTTTCGGTTTCCAACAGACGGCTACGTGTATCAATTACACGAGTCAGGTAAAGCGCATTTCTCGCACCTGTGTCATCAACATGAGCCACAGGATCTACCATACTGTCTGGAATTTTACCTATGCCATCACGTACGGAGCTAGGACCAAAGAAAGGCAGAACAAGATAAGGACCACTTTCAATACCCCAATGCCCCAGAGTCTGCCCAAAATCTTCATTATGCTTTTCTATACCCATAGGCGTAGCAACATCGATAAAGCCGGCCAAACCAAAGGTAGAATTAAAAGTTACACGCGCAAGGTCCTGAGCTGCATTATCAAATTTAGCCTGAAGCAGATTATTAATCATTGCGCCAACGTCAGCCAAATTATCAAAAAAGTTTGAAACACCTTTTTCTGCAGCATCCGGCATAACCGCTTTGTAACCTTTTGTTAGCGGTTTGAGCGCAATGGTATCCAAAGTATCATTGAAACTGAACATAGCACGGTTAAACCCTTCCCAAGGATCTACATCATTCTCTTGGGCAATAGCATTCTGGGACAACACAGCAGCTACAACACCAGCAGCCAGAAAACCTTTAATCTTTGTATTCATTAATTGATCCTTTGCACATGCACAACGAAACTCCATTGTAGCCAATACAGCGACAGAAAAAAAATAAGAAAAAAGCTCAATTTAGAAAAAAACAGAATCATTTGATCCAGAAACGAAAAAAGGCTTCCCGAAGGAAGCCTTTTTAATTTCCGTTAGGAAATGTTGAACTTAGAAGTCCAGACGGTAACCGATAGTGAACAGGTCAGTATCGTTAGCAGCAGTTTCTGCATCTACGTCCATATACGCAGCGTAAACAGAACCTTTACCCAGCTTCTGTTGAACTTCAAGCATGATCGCATCTTCTTCGTCAGCAGCTACTTCAGCTTCCAGATCAGTGTAAGCCAGCTTCAAAGTAGTGTTATCAATTTTGTATGTACCACCGATGAAAGTAACTTCTTCATCGTTGTTAGCACCGTCTTCTTCGCTATCTTCATAACGAACCATGATAGTAGCAGCATCAGTTACTGCATACTTAACAGACAGACCCCATACATCATCATCTTCGCCAGATGCACCAGCAATACCACCGATAGCTGGAACGTCATCATTCACAGATGCGAAAGAAATCGCTGCACTCAGACCATTGCCTTTATACTGAGCAGCAACGTTGTAGCCGTCAGAATCAGAGTCAGCAGTGCCGTCAGCGTCAGTACCTGCGCCAGCGATAACAGTACCAGCAGCAATAGTAAAGCCGTTGAAGCTTGGAGATACGTAAGCCAGAGTGTTAGAAACACGTTTGTGGTTGTCGTTACCCAGGAAGTAACGCTCAGCCATGCTTGCATCAGAGAACGTGTAAGTGTTCAGGTTCATCATCAGGTAGTGTGGGTGGTACTGACGACCAACCAATGCAGTACCCCAGTTACCTGTAGCACCAATGTACGCCAGACGCTCACCCAGATCACCGTAAGCACCGTCATCAGTAGTATTGATGTTAAATTCCCAGTGGAATACACCTTTAGTGTTTTCCAGACCCAGATCGACATCACCTTTGATACCCACACGAGATGAGTTATCATTTAGGTCCAGATCCGCACCATCAGCAGAGTTCAACTCAATACGCATAGAGCCATACAGAGTAGCATCAGCCTGAGCAACCATTGGTGCAACCATAGCACCTGCAACAGCCAAAGCAATCAGTGACTTTTTCATCAACATTTCCCCTTCAATATATTCAACATACTAGTAGTGAATTTTATTATTCTCATGGATAGATTACAGCGCACTGCAGCTATTCCACGAAAAGTAATCAGAAAAAACATTCCATATCAATGAAATATTCCCTCATATTCTTACATTCGGCAGTATTATAAGTTTCTTTATTTTTTCTGCACGAATAATGCACTAATAATTACCACTCCAGCTTATTAAGAAGCATTTACTTCTTTAATAGCAAGCCCTAAGTAGTAGCTTAGCGCACATTACATCATACCCTCTCGGCATGTGCAACCGCTTAACCCTCTATAAACTAAGCAATTTAATTCGACAAAGGTATTAGCGTGCAATTATCTTGACGCAGGTCAAGTCAAAAATTTGTCCCAGAACTGTTTAAGCCTCTTTTCGGATACTGTTACCCGGGTCCCTAGTTGTTGCGCAAACAAAGACACTCGATATTCCTCGAGTAACCATCGATAGTTATCCAGCTCAGTATCATAAATACCCTGTTTAGTATTCATCTCTAAACGTGCCAGATATTGTTGACGGTATTTCTGGAGCTGATCGCTCAATAATGTTTCCTGCCTTAAATTTCGGCGAAACTTCTCCAACCTCAGCTTCACCGCTTTTAAATAGCGCGGATAATCCTGAAGCTTATCCAGATTAAGGTCTGTCAGACAGTCTTTGTAAAACAGATCTAAAAGCTGCTGTTTCACATCATTGAGTACAGTTACATCAGTCAGCTGCACCTTGCCTTTTAATTGCTTTTGAATGTCGTGGTACAGCTGGGTGGATTCTTTGAGTATTGTCAGAACCTTCGAACAACTTTCAACCAAGCCAGATTTGCTTTTCACTATAGCCTGATCAAAACCTTCTCTGGTTCTGATGAGCTGCTGATCCACACCCAGCAATTCCCTACAGGAGATCCATACGATCTGCTCTTCCAGCTTTTCCTTAGAAAAAAACTCTCTGCCCAAGAGAAGAACCTGATTTAACTCATTACCCTGCAGTTGCTTACGTGCAAAACGAATCTGCTCTTTCATATTCAACAGAGCCAGGCGTGTTGTTCCTCGTACCGATAGGAATCTGGCTTCTGACTCAGAGGTACGCAAACTAAGATCTACCGAATCACCACGATCGATAAGCGCCGGATAGGCATCAACTTCCATCCCAGCGTATTGAGTAATACGACAATCACCTTCCAGCTCTTCAAAGTCCCAGGCTGTGAGCCCTTGTCTGCCCCAGCTTAGTTCCTCCGATTGAGTCAGATTCTCTCCGACCTCAGCCGCATACTTTTCATTAAGTCCTTCCCAGGAGCGAGATTCGTCCAGCAAATGCCCTTTTTCATCAACAATACGGAGATTCATATGTAAATGTTCAGGTACTTCTACAGCCGCCAACTCAGAAGCTTCGATCCTAATGCCTGTCATCCTGAGCAGGTGAAGCGCAAATGCCTGATACAAATTCCCCACGCCAAATTCCGCAGCCTGGGTAAATGCCGTTACAAAGTTAGGTACCGGAACATAATGCTTTCTTTGTTGTTTAGGCAAACCTCGTAAAATGCAGGTGCACTTCTCTTCCAAAAGACCAGGGACAAGCCACTCCATCTGCTCTTTTGGTAAAGACGTCAACAAGGGCAAAGGCACTTGAAGGGTGACACCATCATCATTACTACCCGGTTCAAAGTTGTAGAAGAGCTTTAGCTGAGTGTTGTTCCAGGTAAACGTATCCGGGTAGTCTCTCTCGGTAACATGATCGGTAGAGCGTTGCAGAATATCCTCTTCCTGCATCAACAATGCCGCAGGTTGAACCTGTTCTACTTCTTTACGCCATTTTTCAAAGCCTGCTGTGTTTACAATATTTGATCCATTCAGGCTTTTAAAACGCAGGCGATAGAATTCAAACAACTGCTCTTCATCTACCAGCAAATCTTTCCGTCGGGATTTAGCCTCGAGCTCTTCAATATCCGATAACAGCTGGCGGTTTTTAGCAATAAAGTCAGCTTTTGTATTCAACTCTCCCGCTACCAAAGCCTCGCGAAGAAATATCTCATGCGAAAGATCTACATCAACCTTACCAAAACTAACCTTGCGCTTCGGCACTATGATCAACCCGTATAAAACGACCTGCTCCGTAGCGACCACCTCACCGCGCTTTTTCTCCCAATGAGGTTCACTGTAATTCTTTTTGATCAGGTGTGGAGCCAGTTTTTCCGCCCAGACCGGATCAATACGAGCGATCACTCGGGCGTACAACTGACTGGTCTCAACTAACTCTGCAGCCACTATCCATTTTGGCGTTTTCTTGTAAACAATAGATCCCGGAAACAAGTTAAAGCGACGATTACGAGCACCCAGGTATTCTTTTTTCTCGTGTTTGAACCCCATATGACTGAGCAAACCAGCCAATAGGGATTTGTGCACAGCCTCATATGAAGCGGGTTCAGCGCGCTCAACAAACTTTTTATCCTGTTCCTTGAGCTCTTTGCAGATAAGATGCAATTGACGATGGGTATCCCGCCACTCCCGCATACGCATGTATGAAAGGAAATTTTTGCTACAGAACTTTCTAAGCTGATTCTGGCTTAACTCCTGGCGCTGCTCTTCATACAGGTCCCAGAGGTTCACATATGTAAGAAAATCAGATTCTTCATGGGCATATGCCCGATGTTTCTCATCACTGGCCTGACGTTTTTCCTGTGGCCTCTCCCTTGGGTCCTGAATACTGAGTGCACTCACGATAATAAGCAGTTCACGCAAACAATTATTCCGTGAAGCTTCAATGACCATTCTGCCTAAACGCGGATCAATTGGCAGGCGCGATAACTGCCAACCTATGTGGGTGATATTACGTTTAGCATCTACTGCACCTAACTCCTGCAGTAGCTTAAAACCATCATTGATGAAACGGTTATCCGGTGGATCTACAAAAGGAAACTCTGAAATATCACCTAATTTCAGCGACAGCATCTGCAGAATAACTGCAGCAAGATTTGTGCGGCGGATTTCCGCATCGGTAAACTCCGGACGGCTCACAAAGTCTTCTTCGGAATACAGTCGAATACAGGTGCCTTCAGAAACACGACCACAACGGCCGGAGCGTTGGTTTGCACTGGCCTGAGAAATAGCCTCTATAGGCAAGCGCTGAACTTTAGAACGGTAGCTGTATCGACTGATACGGGCCAGCCCGGTATCAATTACATATTTAATGCCCGGCACAGTGAGGGAAGTTTCAGCAACGTTTGTGGATAAGGTTATCCTTCGGCTTAATGTCCCATTCCTAGTAAAGATCTTCTGCTGTTCGGAAAGTGATAGCCTTGCATACAGAGGCAGTATTTCTATGCCTTTGAGATTGGCCTTGCGAAGAACATCAGCAGCCTCTCTAATTTCCCTTTCACCCGAAAGGAAGACTAGGAAGTCACCGTGCGGCATCTTTCCAGCCTTTCGTTCCATATCCTGTATTTCTTCTACAGCAGAGAGAATTCCCTGATACATATCAGACGTTTTCTCATTCTCCCCAGCCATTTCATTCAATGGACGATAGAGAATATCAACTGGGTATGTACGGCCTGATACCTCAATTACTGGAGCATTATCGAAATGCTTCGAGAAACGTTCCAAATCTATTGTTGCAGAGGTAATGATGACTTTAAGGTCAGGACGCCTTGGTAGGATTCGCTTGATATAGCCCAGTAGAAAATCGATGTTAAGACTTCTTTCATGTGCCTCGTCGATGATCAGAACTTCGTATTTTTCCAAGAAGCGATCATTCTTCGTTTCAGCCAGAAGAATACCGTCCGTCATCAACTTCACTTGAGTAGAATCATTAACCTGCTCATGAAAACGGACTTGGTAACCTACCCTATCACCAAGGGAAGTATTGAGTTCTTCTGCAATACGGGTAGCTACAGTTCTTGCAGCTAAACGGCGTGGCTGTGTATGTCCGATAAGCCCCTTACAACCTAACCCCAGATCAAGGCATATCTTGGGCAACTGAGTGGTCTTCCCTGAACCAGTCTCACCCGCAAGGACGATAACCTGATTGTCATCAATCGCCTTTGCGATCTCTTCTCGGCGTGAAGAAATCGGCAAGTCAGGATAGAAAATTTCAGACAAAAGCTCCTTTCTCTTGCTCACCCAATCACGGGAACTCTGAATGTCATCAGATAGCTTTTGTAATGCTCCTTCATCCTTACCTTCTTTCAACCGATCAATGCGGCGTTTTAGGTGAAAGCGGTCTGAAATTCGGCATTCGCTAAGAAGTGTTCTGAGCTGTTTCTTACTATGAGCCAAGGGTATAAGCCTTACAGAGGGGGAAATAAAGAAAAGCAATTCTATAATAGATACTTAAAAAGGGGCACCATTCATCGACTCAGAACAAACCCTTTAACCAATTATTCTCTGATACTTACTAGACTTTTGTGGAACAAAATCCCTTGCTGCACTTAAGCCATCTGCACAAAACCATTGACTCAGATCAACTCCTTAGTACCAAATTACAACACCCGTCTCCATATATTGTTCTACGTCAAAGGTTCTGTCGCGAAAATAAGTTCTAATTCCCGCAACTTACACATTGCAGTTTAGCAACGAAGGGAATTAGTCATTATGAACAAACAGGTACTTTCCGCACTTGTCCTAGGTACAACTCTGGTTACAGCACCGTCTGCATTTTCTTATGAAGCAGGCGATATTATCGTACGCGTTGGTGCGGCTAATGTTGATCCAAGCACCACAGACAACACTGGACTTGGTTTAGATGTTGAAGATGATATCTCTATTGGTATTACCGGTACTTACATGCTGACTGATAATATTGGTGTGGAGCTACTAGCTGCAACACCATTTGATCATGATGTGAATCTAACAGGCGTTGGTAAAGTTGCAGATACTAAACACTTACCGCCAACACTGTCCATTCAGTACTTCCCAATGGATAGCAAATCTAAACTGCAGCCTTATATCGGCGTAGGTATCAACTATACAACTTTCTTCTCAGAAGGTAGTTCAGCTGCTCTGGGTAATGCAGAAGTTGAACTGGATGACTCTTTTGGATTGGCTGCTCAACTGGGTGTTGATTACGCGGTTAATGAAAACTGGTTAGTCAACGCAGCTGTCTGGAAAATGGATATTGATACTGACCTTAAAGTAGGTGGAGTAGATGTTGGTGAAGTTGAAATTGACCCAACTGTATTCATGCTTTCTGTAGGTTACAAATTCTAAGACCACAACCTCCATTGAAAAAGGTGCTTCGGCACCTTTTTTTTGCCTTGCGTTTAATCACTCTTTAAAGATTTCCCTAGTACATACTTAGAAAAAATATATATGAAATATTGAATATATGTTTTTTCATATATAAAATCCAATGAAATCCAACTCCTGACTAACAGGTCTGTTTTATGTCAGAGATATCACCACTGCAGTTTTATAAATGCCTTGCGGATGAGATAAGGCTTAAGAGTATGTTGCTGATCCATCAGGAGCAGGAACTTTGTGTTTGTGAATTGATGGAAGCATTAGAAGAGTCACAACCCAAAATATCTCGTCATCTGGCACTGCTGAGAACTCATGGGCTACTGCTGGACAGGAGACAAGGGCAATGGGTTTATTACCGTCTGCACCCTGATCTGGATGATTGGGCTAAGCAAGTCATTGAAGAAACATATTCAGCTAATGAGGGGTATTTGTCACATAACACCCTCAAACTAAGACAGATGCGATCACGACCAAACAGAGCAAATGCCTGCTGTTAGTGAAAACAACGATATATATAACTATTTCTGAGGGTTAACAAAATGACCATAAAAGTAGGTATTAATGGCTTTGGCCGCATGGGACGTTTGTCATTCCGGGCGGCATGGGACTGGCCTGAACTTGAGTTTATCCAAATAAACGATCCTGCAGGTGACGCTGAAACACTGGCTCACCTGGTTAATTTTGATTCTGTACACGGTCGCTGGCATAACGAAGCTACTTCTAATGGCAGCCAAATGATCATCGATGGCAAAGTCATTGCCTGTACTCAGAACAAAACGATCGAAGAGACAGACTGGTCCGGTTGCGATATTGTGATCGACGCATCCGGCAAAATGAAAACTAAAGCACTACTGCAGGCTTATCTGGAACAAGGCGTTAAACGCGTGGTTGTCACCGCACCTGTTAAAGAAGAGGGTGTTCTGAATATCGTTATGGGTGTAAATCAGCACTTATACGACAAAGACAAGTATCCGATTGTGACAGCCGCGTCCTGCACAACCAACTGTCTGGCCCCTGTAGTAAAAGTGATCCATGAAAAACTGGGTATCAAACACGGCTCTATGACAACCATCCACGACATCACAAACACTCAAACGATTCTGGATGCTCCGCATAAAGATCTGAGACGTGCCCGTGCTTGCGGTATGAGTCTGATTCCTACGACGACAGGCTCTGCAACTGCGATCACTCACATTTTCCCTGAGCTGAAAGGCAAACTGAATGGTCATGCCGTTCGTGTGCCTTTGGCGAACTCATCCATCACCGATTGTGTTTTCGAAGTTGAAAGGGAAACCTCTGTTGAAGAGGTTAATCAGTTACTGAAACATGCCTCGGAGAATGAGCTAAAAGACATCCTTGGTTTTGAAGAACGCCCCCTGGTATCTATCGACTATAAAACTGATCCGCGCTCCAGCATTATTGATGCACCTTCCACCATGGTTGTGAACGGGACTCAGGTAAAACTCTACCTGTGGTATGACAACGAGTGGGGTTACGCAAATCGCACCGTTGAACTGACCCGCATGATTGGCTTGATGGATCAGTAACAGGTACTTATAAATGCTTGCGAGCCTTTCTCCAGAAATCCGGCAGTATTTGATCGTAACCGGAAACTATTGGGCATTTACGCTGACCGACGGCGCATTGCGCATGTTGGTCGTTCTGCATTTCCATCAACTGGGGTATAACCCGTTGGAAATTGCCCTGCTGTTCCTGTTCTATGAGATCTTCGGAGTGATCACCAATCTGGTAGGAGGCTGGCTCGGCGCCAGGATAGGGCTTAACCGAACCATGAATATTGGTTTGGCATTACAGGTTGTGGCTTTGTCTATGCTTCTGGTACCCGCGGCTATGCTCACAGTGCCATGGGTCATGGCCGCGCAGGCGCTCTCAGGTATCGCCAAGGACCTGAATAAAATGAGCGCAAAAAGCTCAATCAAACTGTTAGTACCTGACTCCAATCAAGGAGGCCTTTATAAATGGGTTGCACTGTTAACCGGCTCTAAAAATGCGTTAAAGGGCGTTGGTTTTTTTCTTGGCGGCGCTCTACTGACCCTATTCGGTTTCCAAATCGCTATTTTGATCATGGCTGCTGCCCTCACCGTGATCTGGTTAGCAAGCCTGGTCATGCTCAAAAAAGATATGGGCAAAGCGAAAAACAAACCTAAATTCAGTCAGATTTTTTCCAAGAACAGTTCAATCAATTACCTTTCCGCGGCCCGGATGTTTCTGTTCGGATCAAGAGATGTTTGGTTTGTAGTTGCCCTGCCCGTTTATCTTGCCAGCAGCTTTGGCTGGGATCACTGGTGGGTTGGTGGATTCCTAGCCTTATGGGTGATTGGTTACGGCATTATTCAATCTATTGCCCCCCGAATTACAGGCAAAAAATCGGGCACAACACCTGATGGGAGATCTGCTTTATTTTGGGCCGCTATTTTGAGCAGCGTGCCTGCTTTGATCGCTATTAGCTTTGAGTACAACCTTTACCCTGATACAAGCTTACTGATTGGCCTGATGATTTTTGGGGCCATCTTTGCTTTGAACTCCTCTCTGCACAGTTATCTGATTGTCAGCTACGCTAAAGCGGATGGGGTTTCTATGGATGTAGGCTTTTACTACATGGCAAACGCTATGGGTCGATTGATAGGCACCATTCTTTCAGGGTATCTGTTCCAGCAAAGTGGAATAGAAGCCTGTTTATGGGTATCCAGCTTATTTATTGCTATCACGGCGATCATATCAATAAGGCTACCCCAAAACAGAACTGAGAAGGTGAACGCCTCTTAACCACCTAAAGCAGCTTTCATAGGCGGCAGCTGACCGCAGCTGGGAAAGTTAAGGGCCTTTTTTATTTGAGAACTACTGTATTTAAGAACTACGGTATTTTGAGTTCGGAGAATGGCACTGGCTTACTGAAAAAGTACCCTTGCAGCGTGTCACAATCGAGTTGTTTAAGAGTTTCAGCCTGATCCTGAGTCTCTACACCTTCTGCAACGACTTTTAAACCAAGGCTCTGACCCAGGGCTATAACCGCTTTACTGATCGCCAGATCGTCGGGGTCTTTATTAATATCCTGTACCAACATGCGATCAATTTTGAGGGTATTGACGTTAAAACGTTTCAGATAGGCAAGAGATGAATAGCCAATACCAAAATCATCAATCGCAATTTTCACACCGGCTGCACGAATTTTTTCAAGCTGATCCGATGATGAGTCAGCCTCTTGCACCAGAAACGTTTCCGTGACTTCGAGCTCTATCTGGTTGTTCTGGAAATTGCTTTGATTGATCAGGTAGAGCAATCTGTCTACATGTTCACCCACCAGCTGAGCACCTGATATATTGACCGATAGATTGAATGGCTTATTCACTTTTTCGGCCAGTTCTTCAGCTTGCTTAAGTGCGGTTTTAATCACCCACTCTCCAATTGGGACAATCAACCCGGTATTCTCAGCAATCGGTATGAAATCCGCAGGGCTGATCATATCTTTAGCCGGGGTTATCCAACGGATTAAAGCTTCTAAACCTTCAAACTCCTGCGTTTGCGCTGAAACCAGTGGCTGGTAATAAAGCTGGAACTCTTTATTTTCCAATGCGCGATGCAAATCACTTTCTATTGTGAACGCCTGCTTAGCTTTTAGACCTAATTCGGGTTCGTAAAATGAAACCCCCTGGCCATGCTTTTTCGCATGATACATCGCCGTGTCTGCATTCTTTAACAACACTTCTGCGGTATCACCATCCCGAGGATACATCGCTATACCGATACTGCCATCGATCTGAAACTGATGAGATTCATATTCCAATGGCAGGCTAAGTACTTCTAGCACCTGCTGAGCAACACTCTCGGCCTTATCTGCACTTTCAACCAGCAAGACAAATTCATCACCGCCAACTCTGGCAAGTTCAGCACTGTCCTGAACTTTATCCAGCAATCTCTGTGAAATTGTCCGTAGGATAGTATCTCCAACGGTGTGACCAAAGGTGTCATTGAGGTTTTTGAAACGGTTTAGGTCCAGGAACAACAATGCAAAACCAGACTCTTTTTCGGATACTGATTTTATTGCGTCCTGAATCTGATTAAACAAACAGGTGCGATTGGAAAGGCCGGTCAATGGATCCTTAAACGCCATAAATTCAAGCTGTTGCTGCTGTTCTGACCGTTGCAGAATAATACCGATAATATGTGCACCAACAGCGAGTAACTGCTTGTGGAAGTTGTTTGGGCTACGCATTTCAAATGAAGAAAGCGCAAAACTACCTATAGAGTTACCTTCAGCATCACGAATTGGTGTAGACCAGCAGGCACACAGCCCAAAGTCCCTAAATAGTTCACGTGTATCACCGCAACGATCATCATTCAGGGCATCTACAACAAAAACCTGCTCATTGGTGTAAACAGCATTACCGCAACTGCCTCCTGTGGGTCCTGGACGCAATCCATTCAGTCGTAATTGTCCTTCAGCAGGCACACTCGGAGCGCATACAACATCCATCTCACCACTTTCCTGTTTCATCATGATGGATGAGACAGCATTAGGCAGTAGAGATTCCGCCATCAGGCAAAGGGAAGCAAACACCTCTTGCTCTGGTTGATTAGCAGCAACCATCTCGAGAACTGAATTCTGAATTTCCAGAAGGGATTGCTGTTCTTCAATTGATAACTGATAACCAGGAACTGGAGATCGAAATACAGTTAATTCTGCTGCAGACATACAAACAATACCCAACCTGTCAGAGCAGGTTTTCTTATAATTAGTTATAGATACAGTTCAGCTTAGATGGGGACAAAATTCAAGAACTTATATTAGATAAACATGTTTTATATATGTTTCCTTAGTTTTTGCATCTTTACTTGTTCTTCAGCAAGCAATCTACGCCTGATAACCTTACCAACATTCGATTTCGGAAGCTCCGATCTAAACTCAACCAAGCGCGGGACTTTATAATTCGTCAGACGTTCCCTGCAATAATCACGTACTTGCTTAACGGTCAGCCTCGGGTTAGATGCAACCACAAACAGCTTCAATATGTTCCCGCCCTCCTGGTCGGGCAATCCGACGACAGCACACTCTGATATATCTGGGTGACTGGAAATAATATTCTCCAGTTCAGTTGGGTATACCGGAAACCCTGAGACCTGGATGATATCTTTCTTACGTTCAATGATTCGGAGTGTTCCATCCTCACTTAAGCAGCCAACATCCCCCGTTTCAAGCCAGCCCCCTATCGGCTCGATAAGTTTCTCTCGCGTCTGGTAGCCACTCATTACCTGCGGCCCCTTCACACAAATTTCGCCGGTTTCTCCGGCAGAGAGTTCATCGCCCTGCTCACTAACGATCTTCACTGTAGTTAAAGGTAAAGGCTTGCCAACACACTTGCTGTCAAAGTCATTCGGGTCTGATAAAGCGACTACGGGTGATGCTTCTGTTAAGCCATATCCCTGCATGATTCGGCAACCCGTAATTTTCGCCCATTCATCATTAACTGCCTGCATCAACGCCACTCCACCAGAGACAGTAACTTTTAAGGTGGAGAAATCAACATTCTTAAACTCCGGACTCTCACAAAGGGAAACGAATAGTGAATTTAGTCCAGAAAATATCGTAAAAGGCCAACGCGCTAATTCGTTAATGAAACCACTGGTATCTTGTGGATTAGTAATAAGCACAACATGGGTGCCAATTGACGGTAAAATCAGACAGTGAAGGGCGAAAGAATAGATATGATAAAGCGGTAATGGGGCTACCGCGATCTCTGCACCATGCTTCAAACTTCCATTGAGGCGTTCTCTTACCTGAAAAAAGTTAGCAAGCAGATTCTGATGTGAAATCTGAACGGCTTTAGGATTCCCAGTAGTACCCACAGTATATTGAATCAGCGCAGGATGATTGCCCCCTCTATCCGCAGAGTTGAGGTCATACCGTTCACCAATAGTCAGTGCATCTCGAAACGAAATAGCGCATCTTAATCTGTACCTGGGCACAATTTTGCGAATAATTTTTGCCGCGAAATTTATGTATAGCCTTCTCGAAATTGGGTGCAGATCTGCCAATTGACTAACCAGAGCTAACTTAATATCTGTAGAGGGAATAACCTCCTCCAGCATTTTGGCATCGTTTGCCAAAACGATGACCGCTTTCACCCCTGAACTTCGATATTGCTGAATAATCTCATCAACGGTGTACAGGGGGTTGGTATTAACAACAACCATTCCCGCCCTCCAGATCGCCTGAACGGCAACCGGATACTGCAGAATATTGGGAAGTTGAACTGCGACTCGATCCCCCGGACTCAGTTCCGGGGAGCTTTGCAAATATGCCGCGAGATTTCTAGCGTGTTCATCCAGCTGTTGATAGGTTATGGTTGAACCCATATTGGTGTATGCAGGGCTCGAGTGAAACGGTTGAATGTACTCAGAGATAACCTGATCCATCCGGCAGTATTTTGCGATCTCTTGCTCTAACTGCACAGAACTATCAGTCTCTTCCACTACCTAGACTCTCCAAATAGGCTATTACGCAGACAAACCTTTTACAAAGGTCACTAACTGACCTGGTTCAATGGTATTCCAGGTTTCGTTATCGGTAAGAGGCACCGTTGCGATTACCGTTACAATATCATTAGGGGTGGTTTCCTGCATAAAATCGACCGTCATATCACAATCTGTCAGACTTGCTTCTCCGAAAGGCGCACATCGTGTAATCCAGGCAAGTTTACTGCCACAGAATGCGAATAATGCGGTGGATTCAGTCATCAACATATTGAAGACGCCAAGCGCCCTCAATTGCTCAGCAAGCTCATTGATATAAGACGAGAGTTCGGAAAGGCTCTCAGGTCTTTCCGGGAATTTTTTCCGGATCTCACCCAGCATCCAACAAAACGCATATTCACTATCGGTGGTGCCTACAGGATGGTAAAACGACAACTCTTTTTCAAACAGCGCTTTGTCCAGCTGCCCGTTATGCGCAAACGTCCAGGTATGCCCCCACAGCTCGCGCTGAAATGGGTGGGTGTTTTCGAGGCATACATCACCCACATTAGCCTGACGAATATGACTCACAACCACATGGCTTTTGATGGGGTGCTCTTTTATAAGCTCTGCAATTCTTGAATTAACACTGGGGTCGGGGTCATGAAAACATCTCACCCCTTTTCCCTCATAAAAAGCAATTCCCCAACCATCCTTATGTGGTCCGGTTCCACCGCCTCTTTGCATTAAGCCTGCAAAGCTAAAACAAATATCAGTAGGCACATTGGCACTCATGCCAAGTAATTCGCACATATGTTACTTCACCGGGTCAGCCGTCATTTCGGCTGATTATTATTCTGTAGGCTTCTCTAAGGTAATTTTATCTGGCAATGAATCTATAGCTTCAGACCCCGTTTCCATGACCGAGCTTTTATCCGCCAACGCACCCACCTCCTTGATGCGTCGTTCCCCTACAAAGCAACCCTGTGGGTTGATCGACATTTGTTTGCTTTCAACTATGGCCCGGACCTGACCGCCCGCTTCTATATGCAGTTCATCGCAGATGACTTCACCTTCAAGCAAACCACAAACATCCACAGTTTTAGCTTTAATCAGTCCACTGACATGGCCCGCTTTGCCGATGGAAATACTATCTAAAGAAGAAACATTGCCTTCAAACATACCATCGATATGCATTTTGCCGATAATGCTCATATCACCACAGAACTTATTCCCTTCTGCGATTATTGTGATGGCAGATCCTGCTGTTGATTTAGTGGGTACATTGCGTTTAAGGATGCCCATTTGATGTCCTTCACCTTGGTAAATAAGGTATTAAAATTTGTTATATCCCAGGAGATAAATGGTTCCGGGTTTTTTGGAGTAAACAGATGCCGTATCTCATAATGCAGGTGAGGTCCGGTGGATAAGCCTGTATTACCACTAAACCCGATCAGCTGTCCTTTTCTGACGAAATCTCTGGTTTTTATTTTTAACGCGTCCAGATGCGCATAGTAGGTTTTGAAACCGAAATTATGCTGCAAAATGATTAATTTGCCAAAGCCACTACTTTTGTGGAACCCGGAGAACTCAACAACCCCATCCGCAGTAGCGTAAACAGGTGTCCCCCGATCCGCTTTAAAATCAATTCCATTGTGCATCACTTTTTTCTTTTTCACTGGATGCATTCTAAAGCCAAAACGGTCAGAAATACGTAACCCCTGAATAGGTACGCCATTAGGAATCGAATGGAGAAAATACAGCCTTTTATTGGCTTCTATGGTGAGTTCTTCTGCTCTTTCAGAATCCATGGTCTCAGCATGCTCCATACCCAGAAGCGATTCGAGCCCATAAAGAGAATTATCGAGAGTTGTATTCAACTCCCCAATACGCAGGTTTTCTTCCTGTAGCTTATCTCTTTCGAGTGTAATGTTGCTCAGATTGGTACTGAGCTGATTCATTTCATCCTGATACAGTGCCTGCGTACCCACCAGAAGATCGAAGCTTTCCGTTAACTCTTGGTGATCTTCTTCAAGGTCAGCGAGGTCATCCGTTTTAACAACCAGCAGAGCATTTGATACGAAGAAGCTCAATGCAGATAAAAGCAGGAAAGCCAAGAGCACAAATTTGGCTACCTGATTAAGGGTATACTGGCGGGACCCATAAACAGTGGTTAAAGTGATAACCAGTTTATTTCTCAAGATGGCACCTGCAACATCATCTAACGTACAGCGAAAGCTACAAAGTTTTTATTGTATTTAGAAAGGCCACCAATATACCCAGTTTCTGCAAAATGTCATAGTTTATATAGGTCTATTCAGCTTAAATTAAGACTCATCAATAACCTGACCTATAAAACAATGTTTACCCCTCTCCTTTGTCATCCCCACCGCTTGCAGGTGCTGAAGCAATCAGACGGTCAGCAAGACGAGAAAATGGCAGGCTCTGAATCCAGACGGTGCCTGTACCTTTTAAAGTTGCGAGCCATAACCCTTCGCCACCAAAGATCATCGACTTCAACCCTTTAACCATCTCAATGTCGTATTCCACACCTTCAGTGAACCCAACGAGACAGCCGGTATCTACACGCAGCGTTTCATTATTCAACTCTTTCTTAACGACAGTACCACCTGCTTGCATAAAGGCCATACCATCACCCTGCAGTTTTTGCAGAATGAAACCTTCGCCACCAAAGAAGCCTGCACCAATTTTTTTCGAGAAAGCCATCTCTACTTTTGTACCTAATGCCGCACATAGAAAAGCATCCTTCTGGCAGATAACCTGCCCACCCAGTTCAGCAAGATTTAAAGGCACAATTGAACCCGGGTATGGGGCAGCAAAAGCTACGCGTTTTTTACCCGCTCCTACGTTTTCAAAGTGAGTCATAAAAACAGACTCACCCGTTACCATTCTCTTACCCGCAGAAAAGAGTTTACCCATCAGGCCTTGATCAGGTTCCGAGCCATCACCCATTTTTGTCTCAAAACTGATGTCCTCTTCCATGTAGTTCATCATGCCCGCTTCAGCGATAACTTTTTCACCAGGATCCAATTCAACTTCAACAACCTGCAGAGATTTTCCAATAATCTCGTAATCGACCTCATGGCTTCTCATTTTTATTTTCCTTTAACTTGATAGCATTGATTAGTAACGGGGTAGTTGCCGTTTGTATACAAAGTGAAAACAACACTACACCATAGGCAATGGACTGAATAGTAAACCAGGACTCCAACTCAAGGGGTAATGACAGAGCCAATGCTATGGTGACAGCCCCCCTCACGCCACCCCAATAAAGTACCGCCCCCTCTCTCCAGCTCACCTTTGTACCTGGAATGAGGTTGATAATTGGAAGAGCAACCATCAAACCACTGGCACGTGCAACAAGAACCGCACCAATCCCCAGTAACATCGCCAGCCATTGCTGTTCAAACATACCCCAGGTAATCGTCACTCCAAGCAATATGAAGATGAGTGATTCCGCTAACTGGCCGTTAAACTGCCACAAGGATTTCAAGGCCTGTTGCGTTGTATCGTTCTGGCGTCTCACCATTTCGCCAAACCCTAAACCGACAATTAAAACGGCCATCACCCCTGAGATATGCAATAGTGCCTCAGCCAGCAAGAAGCTTCCGTAAGCACCACAAATCATAATGATCATTCTGGAGAATTGATCTCTGATAAGCACAAATAAAGGCAGAAGACAGACCAGGATGCCGCCACCCACAAGAACACCACCTATAAAGACCTGTAAAAATTTTTCTGCGGCATAACTCAGAGAGAAGATCTCGTCTGGCATCATCACCAGGCTACTGAACAATCCAAACAACAGTATGGCCACTGCATCGTTAAACAGGCTTTCACCTTCAATTAAAAGAATGATCTGATCCGAAACCCCAACTTGTTTAAACAGGTTAATCACTGCAGCGGGATCTGTGGCGGATAATAAAGCACCGGTCAGTAAAGCAGCCATCCAGGGGAAGTAATCCGGATAGCCAATCCCCCAATAAATCAGGGCAGCACTGATTACGGTTGCCATTACCATCATCGGCGTTGACAGGATCAGGATTGGGATGAGCTTTTTAACCAGTGAACGCAGATTCAGGTGCAACGCAGATTCAAAAATTAAAGCCGGAAGGAAAATATAGAACACGATGGAATGAAAGTGTTGCCAACGCAGTCCCGTATCGACACCGAAGGAAGTGATAATCTCTGCCCCAATAAATCCTGCCAAAACCAGCATGAGGCTGTAGGGCACTCTGAGAATTGAGGATAAAGGCTGCATCAAAGCCGCCAGTAACAGCATACCCATGAACAGCAAAATTGTATTTGAAACATCCATAACCGCTTCCATTGCAATTTAGCTTTTGAAGCCCTGCTACCTATTTTAGTTCCAAGCTTGTAAGACATCCGTCTAAAAAAACGAGTGACGTTAAACCAAGGTATTAGGGAAAACCCCAATTTTGATTATCTTTTATTCACAAAGCAGTGATATTGTGTCTAGTTCAAGTCCGGCACAGTGAGCACTGTGCCCGCACGATCACAAAAGATGGGACACTAGTACGCCTGATGCTGCTTTTAAAATAATGTTACAGGCGTTACGACAGAAATAATCAGGAGTCATGATTCATGAGTAAAGAGGTTGTAGTTCTCAGTGCCGTTCGTTCAGCAATTGGTGGATTTGGTGGTAGCTTAAGCGGTATCGAGCCAGCTGAATTAGCGGGACAGGTAATGAAAGAAGCAGTTGATCGCTCTGGTGTAGACCCAGAAAAGATTAACTATGTAACTGTAGGTAACTGTATCCCAACTGAGTCTCGCTATGCCTATGTAGCTCGCGTTGCATCTATTCAGGCTGGCCTGCCGATGGACTCTGTTGCGATGTCTGTTAACCGTCTTTGTTCTTCTGGTCTTCAGGGTATCGTAACCACAGCACAGCAGATCATGCTAGGTGACTGTGAATATGGTATTGGCGGCGGTGTAGAGGTAATGTCACGTGGTGCATACCTGTCTACAGCGATGCGATCCGGTGCACGCATGGGCGATACTCAGGTTCTGGACTCCATGGTTTCTGTACTGACCGATCCGTTCGGTGCGGGTCACATGGGTATTACAGCTGAAAACCTTGCTGAGAAGTGGGACATCAGCCGTGAAGAACAGGACGAGTTTGCTGCTGAATCACACCGCCGTGCGGCGATTGCAATTGAAGAGGGTCGCTTTAAATCTCAGATCGTACCTATCGTACAGAAAACTCGTAAAGGCGAAGTTGTATTCGATACTGACGAGCACTGCAAACCAGGTACAACAGCTGAAAAGCTCTCTGGTATGCGCCCAGCATTCAAGAAAGACGGTACTGTAACAGCGGGTAACGCATCGGGCATCAACGATGGTGCAGCGTTCTTCGTACTGGCATCTGCTGAAGCTGCTGAAGCGGCGGGTCAGAAACCAATCGCGAAGATTAAATCATACGCAGTTGCCGGTGTATCAAATGAAGTCATGGGTGAAGGCCCAATCCCTGCGTCTAAGCTGGCTCTGGAAAAAGCCGGTTTGTCTCTGGATGATATGGACGTAATCGAGTCCAACGAAGCCTTCGCTGCACAGGCTATTGCTGTAGCTAAAGGCCTGGGGCTGGATATGGAAAAAACCAACCCGAACGGCGGCGCGATCGCTCTGGGTCACCCCGTAGGTTGCTCTGGTGCATTCATCGCAACTAAAGCCGTTTACGAACTGGAACGTATCGAAGGTAAATACGCTCTGGTAACTATGTGTATCGGTGGTGGTCAGGGTATCGCGGTAATCTTCGAACGCGTATAACCGCTATCTGATTCATAACTCTATGAAATGCCGGGATTCTTCCCGGCATTTTTTTACTCTTTTCCCGCCGCTTCACCTTTCACTTTCCAAGACCAGTTAGGCTACACTGAAAAACAAAATTCAGAATAAGGCCTGTACATGCTTTCCGTGAGTGATCTTTTCTCGTCAGAATTTTCCAATTACTTTCAGGAAGAGCTCTGGGAAGCAATCTCACACTATTACTGTTTTGATGAACAAGAGCTGGTTACACAACTCCAGCATAGCCTACCGGAAGCAGATCCAGCGCCTTTGGCTAAGATCTGGATTGATGAAATCAGAGAACAGCCCTCAGATCCATTCTCAGTAACCGAACTGATGGCTAAGTTCGGCCTTTCCAGCGATGAAGGCATAGCCCTTCTTGCGCTAGCGGAATCGCTTCTTAGAGTTCCGGATAGAGCCACAGCTGAAGCGCTCATTGCGGACAAACTGCAGAATCTGGACATAACAGATATCCTCAGCGATGAAGCAAACTCTAACTGGTCAGACATCAGCACAGTTTGGGGACTCGCGATAGGCCAGCAACTCATCTCAACCGAAAATAAAGCGGATAATATTCTGCAAACTTTATGGTCTCGTTTAGGCAACCAAACAGTCCATACCGCCTTGAAATTTGCTCTGGAACACTTGGGAAAACAATTTGTTTTTGCTGAGTCCATCCAGGATGGTCTGGATAACCGTAATGACTACTCCGCTGAAACAACCGCTTTCTCCTTTGACATGCTGGGAGAAGCAGCAATTTGCCAGCAGGATGTGGATTTTTATTTCAGCGCCTATCTCGAAGCGATCCAGTCTGCCGGCGAAAACCCACACAGCGCAGATACCAGTATTTCTATCAAGCTGTCAGCTCTGCATCCCAGATTAGAAAACGCTAAGCTAGAAGATTTGCAGTCCAAACTATTGCACCGACTGTTTCAGCTGATCGTCACCGCCAGAAATCTGGATATCGCGATTACCATCGATGCCGAAGAAGCCGAACGACTAGAACTTAGCCTGATCATTTTTGAAGAGTTGCTCCGAAGCGAGCTTTGTCAGGGCTGGGGAAAGCTGGGATTAGCCGTACAAGCTTATAGTAAACGCGCTTTACCGGTTCTGGCCTGGTTACAATCCATCGCTGAAGATACTGAGACAAACATTCCTGTTCGTCTGGTCAAAGGCGCTTATTGGGATACTGAGATCAAACGGGCGCAACAACAGGGCTTAACTGACTATCCTGTATTTACCCGCAAAGCCGCGACCGATCTATCTTTTATGATCTGTGCCAGATTCCTGTTATCTGAACAGTCATCCTATTTACAACCTCAATTCGCTACCCATAACGCCCTTACTGTCAGTTATATTCAGCAACTGAACACTCAAAAAGCCTTTGAATTTCAGAGGCTGCATGGAATGGGGGCTGCACTGTATGAGCAAGCGCAAAAAACCACTAATAACATCGGTAATAGAAGCCGGTGCCGCATCTATGCCCCCATTGGTAGCCAAACTACCTTACTACCTTATCTGGTAAGGCGTTTATTGGAAAACGGTGCAAACTCATCTTTCCTGTTCCAATTGCATGATCAATCTCTATCTACCGATCAACTCTTACTGCTACCAAGTCAGGTTCTTGAGCAGAACACCGAACCTTCATTGCCTAAACCCTCTGATATTTTCCAACCGGTACGTTCGAATTCTATGGGCATCAACCTAGGCAATTTGATGCAATTACGCGCGATCAACGCGCGTTTGAACGCTCTGAAGGAAAAGCAATGGTTCAGCCAACCTGTGGTTGCGGGGGAAATCTGCGAAGGGATTAACCTAACCCAAACCCACTCCCCCCACCAGCTCGATAAGGTGGTAGGTTACCGGAGCTATTGCTCCATTGATCTGGTTAAAAATGCAATTAACAGCGCAGATACTTTTTTGAACGAGTGGCGAAATCACCCACTTGAGCAACGCGCCGCAATTTTACGCAGATATGCAGGCACCCTGGAGAGTCATAAAGATGAACTGATCACCCTAATCATCCGCGAAGCAGGAAAAACACTGGTAGATGCCCTTGATGAGATCAGAGAAGCGGTAGATTTCTGTTACTACTATGCCAATATTGCTGAGAACTGTTTTTCACCGGAAGAATTAATCTCGGTAACTGGAGAAAGCAACAGTTTATTACACCAGGGGCGAGGCGTATTTCTTTGCATCAGCCCCTGGAATTTCCCCTTGGCAATCTTCACCGGGCAGATCGCCGCTGCCTTGGTAAGCGGCAACACCGTATTAGCTAAGCCCTCATCAAATACATCACTCGTCGCATTTCGGGCTGTAGAGCTGTGGTATGCAGCAGGACTGCCCATACAGGCTCTACAATACATTCCTTATCAGCGAGACGAACTCTCGGATGCACTGCTGACCGATAGCAGAATCGCGGGCATTGCGTTCACAGGGTCAATGACAACAGCATCCAGTTTGAATCTTGCGCTGGCTAAAAGGATAGGCACGCCTATTGCGCCGCTTATCGCTGAAACCGGCGGGCTCAACGCTATGATCACTGACAGTACGGCCCTACCCGAGCAACTCATCAGAGATGTTCTGCGTTCTGCGTTTAACAGTGCCGGTCAACGCTGTTCTGCTTTACGGGTTTTATATCTACAGGAAGAAATAGCGGACACCGTCGAGGAAAAGCTGATCGGAGCTATGAATGAATTAGTTATTGGCAACCCCGAAAAGCTGATCACTGATATTGGCCCGGTTATCCACAAACACGCTTTGGAAAAGCTGTATCACCACATTGAATTGTATCGGGTTAAAGGCAGGATCATTCATGAGCTGGAACTGGATGATTATCATAACAACGGTTATTTCGTGCCCCCAACACTGATCCGGTTACATACTCTGGATGAACTCTCCGAAGAGATCTTTGGACCTGTGTTGCATCTGGTTCGCTATTCCCGAGATGACCTTGAACGAATCATCAGTGAAATCAACCGCAGTGGCTACGGTTTGACTCTGGGCATCCACTCGCGAAACCAACACTTCATCGAACAGATAAGTCACAAGGCCGAGGTGGGTAATATTTATATCAACCGTGATCAGGTGGGTGCCGTTGTAGGAGCGCAGCCTTTCGGTGGTATGGGCTTATCGGGCACCGGGCCTAAAGCGGGCGGACCAAATTACCTGAAGTTTTTCTCACGGGAACAAACTGTGACGGAAAATACTACAGCAGTAGGGGGAAACCCTTCTCTAATATCATTGCAGGTACTCTCAGAATAAAAGAAACCTTTTCTACTACTTAAGAACCGCAAAACTAGACCAATGGCATAACGAATCTGCTTTTATATGCAGATCTAAATCGGCATAATGCGCGCCTTATTACAGTTTATTTACATTTGTGCCAGTAAAAACCTATGGGAAACATCCACATCCGCACGATTCACCGATTGATGTTTCTGACATCTCTATATCTACTGTCATTTCTAATCGTGCTAATTGCATTCAACACAGATCACTCACCCTCCGCTTTCTGGGATGATGTCAGAACTGTATTAATTATTATTTTTGCTCCCATAGCCCTTAAATATTTTGTTCAGCTCTCAACTTCACCCTTTTACTATTTGATAGAGAAACGTCGTCAGGCAAAGGGGAGCAATAATAAAACGGCTTCTGTATCCGTACTTATTCCAGCATGGAATGAAGAAGTTGGCATCATTAAGACTGTTAATTCAGTACTGGATACCAAATACCCCGCACTTGAAATCATAGTCATCAATGACGGTTCGACTGATCAAACCGATACTTTGATGAAAAAATTCCTTCGAGACTTTAAGAGACCAGAATCGACAGAGGTTTCAATCAAATATTTTTCTCTCGAAAATGGAGGAAAAGCTCGGGCATTAAACTTTGCATTAGAACATGCGTCAGGGGAGATCATCATCACCATAGACGCTGACAGCCTCATGCATCCAGAGTCCATCAAAAATATGGTGCCTTTCTTTTCTGATCCTGAGGTTGCTGCCGTAGCCGGTAACGTGACTATTGGAAACCGGGAAAAACCAATTGGGCTCATCCAGCAATTGGAATATCTGTACGGTTTTTTCTTCAAAAGAGCAGATTCAATTTTTAATTCCGTATACATAATAGGTGGCGCAGCTGCTGCATACAGGAAAGATATTCTTAAGAAAGCAGGCGGCTTCAATCATCAAATCATCACTGAAGACATTGAGATTTCAACACGTCTTCTTAAGCTGGGTTACAAAACCCGATACGCTGCAGATGCCATCACATATACTGAAGGCCCTTCTGAATACAAAGGGCTTTGTAACCAGAGACTGCGGTGGAAGTTTGGCCGTTTCCAAACATTCTGGAAACACCGTGAGCTTTTCTTTAGCTGCTCATCAAAACACAGTTTTTACCTGAGTTGGTTTCTGCTGCCTCTGGCTGTGTACTCTGAAATACTTCTGTTACTTGAGCTTCCGCTACTGACTGTTTTCTTTGGGTATATGATATCAACAGGCGATTATGTACCTTTATTGATCGCTATAAGCTTTTTCACTTTAGTCGTCTGCTTTCAATTACTGGCTGACAAGCAACGCCGTTACCATGCCAATTTACTGCCTTTGGTTCCGGTGGGTTGGATTGTCTGTTACATAATCGACGCAGTGGAATTACAAGCTATTTTGCGCAGCATAAAGCGTTTTATCCGAAACGAAGATCTTCAGTGGCAGAAATGGATTCGTGCGGGATTGCCCATGGAGCAGACATCACTTCCTGTTGAACGCGCTGGCTCTGAAGAAGTTCTTTTAGATCGGTTAATTAAAGAATTACCGGGATATAGGGGGTGAATTCAGAAGCTTACTCTTATCAAGGGTTACAGCAATGGCTTCAAGCTGCGCCATGACATTACGAGCGTCAGGATAGTCCTTGTGTAAGATAAGATATACATCTGCCTTCTTAATTTGAGAATATTGCAGCCCTGCAATGGGATTCTCCCATAATACTTCTGCCGCAGGGTATGCGTAATCTAAAACATACTCGGCTCTGCCCTTCTCCAACATAGCAAACGCCGATTTATGATTCACCGCAACGTTGTTGGTAATACCATTCTCCGGATCATTGATATATTTCACTAACCCGGAATAACTGTAGCCCTGAATTGTAATGACACTTTTACCTTTCAACTCTTCAATTTTATTGACTGGCATGGAGTCTTCTCGATAAAAGCTCCTGATTTCAACCAGAGCTACGGGTTGATCACTGACTAAGCAACACCCCTGTAAGACTGACTCAGCGTTGACCAGCATAGAGAACTTTGACACCCCTGTTCTCAGATTATGAAACATACGAATCGCTGGATAATCCTGAGCATGCCAGGGGATACCCGCTTTCGAAAACAACTCTCCAGCTAACTCAATCAGAGGGTTCTTCAATTTGCCATTTTCATCACGCTGAATAGTCCATACCGATATGTCAGGATAGGCATACTCAAGCTCTTCAGGTTGAGCAGACACCTGAAATGCAGATAAGTAAAGATCCACCTTCTAAAGAAGGTGGCTTTGCATGAGCCCCCTCTAAGGG
>JBMYLM010000042.1:0-27466 GCA_049596335.1 Neptuniibacter sp. | reverse complement strand
CTGGTTGCCTGGCGAAAATTGCTAACGCAGAGATCGGTTCGCTCTGAAAGCCCCAAAGGGCGGGTTCTGAAACAGCCTGCTGCTTTGTCAGACAGCTTGGAAAGGATAAGTCATTCCGCTGCGCTGTCTTTCGCGCATCAGGCTGTTTCAGCAGCCGCAGAGAAAGTCTTGGACTTATTCGCAGGTTCCTTAATCATCATCGTCGTCATCATCTTCATCCATGACCCGGACGATCTTGCGATAGATCTCAATTCTGTCACCGTCTGAGAGCGGTGTGGTCAACTTGGTATATTTACCGTAAATACCGATCTTCTGGCGTTTAATGTTGATCTCAGGGCACTCATCAAGAATACCTGAGGCATCAATCGCAGTTTCAACTGTACTTTCATCATCAATATCGAACTCATACCAGAGCTGTTTATCCTCGCCTGCGTAGGCAATTGATATCTTCATGCTGAACTCTCCTGTAAATCACCGGGAGCTGCCTGTGCATCTCTTCTGGATTGAATCAGCCGATCAGTCACACGCTTACCCGCCAGAATCAACCCCAGACAGATAAACGCCCCAGGCGGCAAGATAAACAGCAATGTGCCCTCGTAGTCAGGAAAGATGGTCATCTCGATAAAAGAGAATGACTCGCCCAGCAGTAATGAAGCGTCAGCAAACAAAGTACCGCTGCCAAAAAACTCGCGCATACCGCCAAGAACAACCAGCACCCAGGTAAAGCCTAACCCCATGGCCAGGCCATCAATTAAAGAGGGTGCAATAGCTTGCTTAGACGCAAAGCTTTCAACCCGGCCGAGGATTGCACAGTTCGTCACAATCAAGGGTATGAATAACCCCAGAACTTTATACAACTCATGCATCCAGGCATTAAGAAACAGATCAACCAACGTAACCATGGAGGCGATTAATAGAATGTAGATTGGGATACGCACCTGTGGCGTAATAATCCCCCGCAGGATAGACACCAGGAGGTTCGAAGCCAGCATAACGGCCAGTGTTGCTATCCCCATTCCCAAACCATTACTGGCTGTAGTCGTCACCGCCATAAGAGGGCAGAGCGCCAGCATCTGGCTTAAAACAACATTGTTATTCCAAAGGCCTTCAGCCCAGATTTCCTGATAGCTTGGTTGACTCATGGCTTAGCCTCCTTTTTCTTTGCGGCTTCAGCCAAATCGGCTGATTTTAGTTCAGACAGATGATTTTCGATCACTGCTCGCTGTTTATCGAAATGGATCAAACCCTGATGAACCGCAGTCACGACTGCACGAGGTGTGATGGTCGCACCGGTAAATTGATCGAAATGGCCGCCATCTTTTTTAACTTTCCATTGAGATTCAGAAAGGTTCTCTAAAGAGAAACCATTGAAAGTGGTCATCCAGTCATCTTTCTTAATCTCAATCTTGTCCCCAAGGCCCGGCGTTTCGGCATGACTGATGGTTCGTACACCGGTAACTTCACCCTTTGCATTAACGCCTAACAGCACCACAATATCTGTGGTGTAACCTTTACCCACTACCTCCATGGCCATACCTGAAAGCTGACCATCAATTGTCGCCAGATATGCCGTTTCATGACCTGGGAATGGGCTTTCCTTAAGCTGATACAGGTTCTGCAAAGGATTGTTGTTGTACATACTCGCAGGCAAGACCTGATCCAGCAGCGCGCGTTTATCTTCTTCCAGTCGTTGCTTAATATCTTCACGGGTACTCTGTTCGCCCATTAACAGCATGATGCTGATGATCATTGCCATACCGCCTAAAAGGCCGGCCTGATAGCCGATACGCTGCGTAAAACTGGGCCTTGCGACATTAGTAACTGATCTCATGAATTAATCCTCCCCAGCCTTCAGCGGTTGACCGTTAACGCCATAGCCATAGATGCGAGGCCGCATATACCGATCGATAATCGGGGTCAGTGCATTCATAAACAGAACGGCAAATCCCACCGCTTCCGGGAAGGTGCCCCAGGTACGGATGATATAGGCCACCAATGAATTTAACTGCCCTTAAATTCATGCAGTTCCTGCAAGCGCCCGATACAAAAATGATAATCCGTAAGCACGGTTACTACCTGTAATTAATGTTTGGAGTAATTGATGCTGGAAGCCATTCTTCTCACCCTTAAACTGGCGACAGTTACAACACTGGTTCTATTGGTTCTGGGTATACCTTTGGCGTGGTGGTTATCGCAAACCCGTAGCTGGTGGAGTGAGGTAGTGGCAACACTGGTTGCTCTGCCACTGGTTTTACCTCCAACGGTCCTGGGTTTTTATCTGCTGATACTTTTAAGCCCTAACAGCAGTTTTGGGCAGCTTATCGACTCAACTTTAGGGCTTAGATTACCGTTCACATTTGCAGGCCTTGTCATAGGCTCTGTAGTGTATTCATTACCCTTTGTAGTACAGCCAATACGCAATGCCTTTGATGCAATGGGCCCTCGACCCATTCAGGTAGCAGCGACCCTTAGAGCATCGCCACTGGATACCTTTTTCACGGTTATATTGCCGCTGGCGCGGTCTGGCATTCTTACAGGTACGATTCTTGGCTTTGCATATACCGTCGGTGAATTTGGTGTTGTACTGATGATAGGAGGCAATATCCCTGGTGAAACTCAGGTGCTTTCGATAGCAATCTACGATTATGTAGAAACCATGAATTGGGAAATGGCACACATACTTTCACTGATGATGGTGGTCTTTTCCTTTGTGGTTATTCTTCTGATGAACCTGTCAGAGAAACGAATGAAGAGTCGCTTAACATGACTCTGTATGCACGCTTTAAAGGGCAGTTGGCACAACTGGAGTTTAATGCTGACTTCCACTTTCCAGATACCGGTATTACGGTGTTATTCGGCCCATCCGGCTGCGGTAAAACAACACTGCTTCAGTGCATTGCGGGTTTACAAAAGATGCCAGAAGGTGAGTTTTCAATTCAGGGGCAGTGTTGGCAGGATGGTGGCTTTGTTCTACCTACGCACAAACGAGAGATTGGCTATGTTTTCCAGGAATCATCACTGTTTCCGCATTTGAATGTCCATTCAAACCTTTTGTTTGGCTTTAAAAGAAGCAAGCTAAACCAATCTGATTCGGCTATAGACTTTAATGCTCTGACCAAGCTACTGAAACTTGAGTCATTGCTGGATCGATCTGTACTGAACCTTTCTGGAGGGGAAAAACAGCGTATCGCCATTGCTCGGGCCTTACTGACTAATCCTAAAATTTTGCTGATGGATGAACCTCTCTCAGCATTAGATATGAAAAGTAAGGAAGAGATCATTCCTTACCTTGTTCAACTTAATAAGAAACTTTCGATTCCAATAATTTATGTCACTCACTCCAGAGAAGAAGTTGCCAGACTTGCTGATCATGTTGTGGTAATGGAATCAGGAAAAACAATTGCAGCAGGGCAGGTAAATGAGATCTTTTCCAGGCTTGACCTTCCGATTCAGCATGAAGAAATAGCGGACAGCATTGTTGAAGGTACAGTCAGTGAACTGGAATCGGACTGGGGATTGGCAAGAGTATCCGTAAACGGTGAGTCTGTTTGGTGCCGTAATCAGGATCTGCATAAAGGAGATAAAATCAGAATCCGAATTCTGGCCCGTGATGTGAGTATCAGTCTCAGCCCTCAACAGGACAGCAGTATACTTAATTGTCTCCAGGCACGAATAATAGAGATAGATGAGGATGAGGAGCGTTCAATTGTCCTTATCAAACTTTGTCTGGAGGGGATCAACGAAACTCAACATATAATTGCTCGCCTAAGCAGACGTTCTCTTCACAAGCTGGAACTCAGGATAAATCAGAATGTTTGGGTTCAAATTAAATCAGTTGCTGTGATGTGAGTCTTATTGCTTATCAACTTCACGCATATTATCTAGTTAAAGTTCTATTCGACAGCTCTGTTCACAGGCGTTACGTGAACCTTCAATGATCAACAATGGATGTCTGAGATAAAATCTCAAATTCCGATCCTTCTGCAGTGATTCTCTTTTATAGGGAAAATGTGTTTTTACTAAGAAAAATTCCTAATTTACTGCGTTGCGGTAAATAAATATTGTTTTTTGTATCTATCTGTTCATGCCGTATAAGAAACTGCAGGGTGTCGAACTAAGGTTTGACGGAGATCAATTAAGATTCTTCTTATGTTGCATTGCGGTGTATTCGATGAGTATGTTGTAATCCAATTGAAATGCCTTTCTTGTCTTATGGCGTTAGTTTCGAGTGACAGCGATCCAAGAAGTTCTTTAAGAGCTGTTTTTTAGGGTAAATATCAGACCGTATAGTTGGTTTGAGGGTGTTAAGGATGAATTTATATGGGCAGTAATGGCGTAGAGCGTAAATATTCATCATCTGTCAGGTTGATTTCGACGACTGACTTACAGGGTATCATTACCTACGCAAATCCTGAGTTTTGCGAAGTGGCGGGGTATACAGAAGAAGAGCTTGTTGGTCGCCCTCATAGCATTGTCAGGCACAAGGATATGCCTTCTGCTGCGTTTGCAGACTTGTGGGCTCATGCCAAGGACTCAAAACCATGGATGGGCATGGTTAAGAACCGTTGTAAAAATGGTGATTATTACTGGGTGCAGGCCTATGTCACACCATTATATGATGCTAACGGCGCTAAGGTTGGCTATCAGTCAGTTCGTACACGGCCTACAGATGATCAGATCGAACGTGCTGACAAGGTGTATCGTAAAATTAATGGCCGTAGTAAAGCGCCAAGCCTGAAGTCTAAGAGCGTTTCGCTTTCGCTGTCGATTACAGCATTTATTTTCTCAATTCTTGTGTTAGCAGCCGGCTTTGCGCCTCTCGCGGATCCATTTCCAGTATTTATTCAGGCGATCTTGCTGGTAATGCTTGTTGGCTTGATCTGGAAGAATACAAGTGCCTTCAAAGATATCTCAAAGGCTGCAGATGAAATCTATCCAAACAGGCTTGCTCAATATGTTATGACGCCTTACATGAATGAGGTTGGGGCTTCTGAGCTTTCTTCAAGGATGATGCAGGCAAGGCTTAAGACGGTTATTGGTCGGGTGGAAGACAGTGTTGATACCCTCAATAGCTTTGTTGAAAAGACACATGAATCTCTGGCTCAAACATCCAGAGGTATAGAGCAGCAGAATATAGAGACAGATATGTTGGCAAGTGCTGCGACGGAAATGTCGGCAACGGCTCATGAGATTGCTGAAAATACCTCTCAGACCTCACATGCGACACGCCATGCTGCTTCTCTAGCTGAGCAGGGTAAAGACATTGTGGCGGAGATGATCGATGGTATTCGTGATCTTGTATCAGAAGTGCAATCTGCGGCTGAGTCTTCAGGTGAGCTAAAGAATAAAGCGATTGCTGTTCAGCAAGTTGTAAACATCATCAATGATATTGCTGAACAAACTAACCTTCTGGCGCTTAATGCCGCCATTGAAGCGGCCAGGGCGGGTGAGCAGGGTCGAGGGTTCTCTGTGGTTGCGGACGAGGTCAGGATTCTGGCGCAGCGAACTCGTGAATCTACGGATGAAATCAAAGAAACCATTGATGCCATTCAGCAGCAGGTTGATACAACAGTGAATGCTATGCAGAGATGTGGCTCAAACGCGCAGGCAAATATAGAAAGAGCTGAAAGTGTTGGCTCGTCTTTCGATAGTGTAAATGGTGCTATGCTTGATATTACTGATCGTAGTACACAGGTTGCTGCAGCGTCTGAAGAGCAGAGTGCGGTAGCTGAAGAAGTAAGCCGAAATATCACAAACATTCGCGAAATCTCGGCTGAAAATAATGCAATTGCTCAAAGTACGAATGAGTCTTCTAAAGAGCTTTCTAATTTGGTGAATGATCTGAAATCAATGATGAAGGCGATTTAGAAACATGATGTGGCAGTCGATAGGTAGTCTATGGAAAGAATTAAGGCTTCAGAATTACAGGAAGGAATGTATGTAGATCTGGGAAAGGGTTGGTTAAAACATCCGTTTCTCAGAAGGTCTTTTCTTCTGAAAGATAAAAAACAAATCAATAAGATACGAGAGTATCTTGATTATGTTTCTTATTGCCCGGAGAGAAGCAGTGTTGTTTTAAAGAAGCCTGATCTTGTTCATGAGCCTGAACAGCCGCCAGAAACCGAAATTGTTGAAAGTAATGAGGAGGTGGAGTTTGAAGCACCTTCTCAAGAGTCCTGGGAAGAGAGTAATAAGCCGACCGAAAAGCTAGCTGCAGCCATACAAAGCGATCAGCCTCCTGCTGAAAAGGCGCAGGCTATTTTTCAGCACAGTACAGAGCTTATGGATACACTTTTATCACAGGCGCCAACAGCTGAGCTCATTTATGACAGTTCTGAGGCGATAAAGGATCTTGCTGGCTTTATTGTTGAAGATGATGAGGTGTCTAATCGCCTTCTCGCGATTACTTCGCATGATTATTACACCTACACCCACAGTGTTAATGTGGGGCTTAAATCCCTCCTGATTGCGAAAAAACTACTAAAAACAACGGATGCAGAACTGCTCAGAGAGCTGGGTGTCGGTTTTTTCCTGCATGATATTGGTAAGTCACAGGTCGATCCGGGTATTCTCAACAAGCCGGGTAAGTTATCCGAAGAAGAGTTTGAAATTATGAAATCGCACCCTCAGCGAGGTGTGGATCTTCTTCGTTCAGCGAACTCACTTACTGAAACGGCGCGTATAATCACCGTTCAGCATCATGAGAAGGTTGATGGTTCAGGTTACCCGTACGGTCTTAAAGGTAAACAGGTGCATGAATTTGGGCAGATTTGCGCGCTGGGAGATATCTATGACGCACTTACTGCTGAGCGGTCCTATAAGCAGGGTATGACCCCATTTGAGGCCCTGTATCTTATGAAGAATAAGATGCAAGGCCACTTTGATGAGAAGTTGTTTAAAGACTTTATTCTCCTTTTTGCTGAAGAATCTAAAAAACAGCTGGCTAGCTAGTTTGTTTGTTTGGCTGCCTTTACGGCTGAGTTCTAATTCAGTTCTGTCGCAATGTAATTCGCCAAATCCAGCATTCGATTTGAAAATCCCCATTCGTTGTCGTACCAGGCTAAAACCTTGGCTTGCTCACCGCAAACAGAAGTATGCGTGCTATCAAACACGCATGAAGCGGAATTGTGGTTGAAATCAATAGAGACCAGGGGTAGGTCGTTGTATTGAATGATGCCCTTTAGGTGGCCCTGTGCTGCGTTGAATATTGCGTTGTTGATCTCATCAATGAATGCCTTCTGGTTTAGGTGAAGAGTTAGATCTACCAGAGATACGTTTGCAGTTGGAACTCTGACTGCCATGCCTTTGAGTTTTCCGTCCAGCTCCGGCAGTACAAGCCCTATTGCAGCAGCGGCACCGGTTTTAGTTGGAATCATAGACAGGGTTGCGGCTCTGGACCGATAAGGATCGCCGGAGTTTATATCAACCAGGTGCTGATCGTTAGTAAAGGCGTGAATGGTTGTCATGCTGCCCGATTTAATTCCAAAGGTATCATTTAAAACTTTTACTAATGGAGCAAGGCAGTTGGTTGTGCATGATGCATTAGAAATAATTATATGATCGTCTTTTAATGTGTGGTGATTGACGCCAAATACGACAGTGGCGTCCGCATCTGTTCCTGGGGCAGATATCAAAACTCTTCTTGCGCCGCTTTCTATGTGTTCCTGGGCTTTCTCTTTGTTTGTAAATAGCCCTGTGCATTCAAGGACCAGATCAATTTCAAGCTCTTTCCAGGGGAGATTTCTTATCTGTTTTACTTGCAGGTATCTGATTTTATCGCTGCCGACTTCTATAAAGTTCTCTGAGTGTGTTGCTGAAAAAGGGAAGGGGCCGTGTGTGCTGTCGTATTTAGTCAGATGGGTGTTGATTTCAATATTACCAAGGTCATTTATAGCGACTATCTGTATTTTTTCTTTGTGTGGACCTTCATAGAGTGCTCTCAGGATGTTTCTTCCTATTCTTCCGTAGCCATTGATAGCAATTCTTATCGGCATAACTTACCTCCATTAACTGGCACGCATGTTATTTAGATTAGAAGATTTTCTTTTGGTTCATCTATGTATTTGGATATTAATGACTATAATATGTACCAAACAATACATATTTGATATTAACTTGGTGTTGTATGAAATCGAATACACAGGAGTTGGCCAAAAAAACTGCTGACGATTTGTTGAGAGAAGGGATTCGTCCTACTCAGCAGAATGTGCGAGCCCGAATGGGTAGTGGGTCAATCACTACGATTAATAAAGCGTTAAATTCCTGGTGGTCTGAACTGGGTGAGCGTTTAAAAGCAAACACGCAGCACCCAATGATTCCTGATCCTGTTGCTGAGAGCGCAAGTAAGCTCTGGATTCAGGCGCTTGCATATGCGGAAAAGCATCTCGAGGAGAGGCGGGATGAGCTGGAGCGTGAATACAGAAGGTTGCGGCGTGAGAGTTCTAGTGGCCGATCGGAAGATCAGGCTGAGCTGAAAGAGTTGAGGGCTCAATGCCTGAGGTTATTGCAGGAGTCTGAGAAGTCGCAAGCCCACAAGCATGATTTGCAGCATAAGCTAGTGGAGAGTGAGAATGGCTTAATGAGGTTGCAGGCGGAAAATGAGTCCCTCAAAAGGGAGGTTAAGCAGCTTGAGGCGCTTGGAACTCAAGGTGATTTAGAAGAATTTATCGAGCTTAAGGTGCTATCAAGAACATTAAAAGATGAAAACAAACGGCTTAATAAACAAATAGATATGCTTGTTACTGAAAAATCTGTACTAATGCTTGAAATCGCTCGATTAGAGCAGGACAATCAGAAGTCATAGGTTTACAGAAGGCTTAATAAGGGTTTCGTCTGCATGGACATTATGCTCAATCAAGAAGCGGAAAGGCAGGACATTGTAGAGGCGGTGCGTCAATGCGGTGTTGATGATGCCGTTTGTTGTTCTACGGAAGAGCTTTTCAAACTTGCGAAGATTGTCTTGGTTCAGGAAGGGCTTAAAGATGTTACATTGCAGCTTCTTGATTCTGACGGTTATGCGATACGTCAGGTAACCAGTAAGAAAAAAGGGGATGCGCAAAAGCGCGACCAGTTAAGTGATCGTCAAAAGAGCGTGGTTAAAGCCCTTGAGAAGGTGTTATCCCATTGTCGAAAAGAGGGGATACAGCTTGTAGGTTACAGTGATGAATTGGTTGCGTTACCATCGCATGTTCCTCTTGAGGAAATATCGAGCTCTGGTGCCGTAGAGGTTCAGTCAGATGGCGTCTATAAAGGTGCTGACGCAGTTGTTCCTTAGTTATTATGCTGCTCTAATAAGTGCTTCTAACTTATTGTTTTTAAATTAAATGGATTTTCTTTTCTTCTTGGGATTTTTGAATGACAGCTTCTATAAGAATTTTGCTAGTTGATGACCATCCGCTTGTTAGGGCTGGTTTTCAGCGTTTTCTTATATCAGACGACAGTATAGAGATTATCGGTGAAGCCGATAATGGGCTGTCAGCATGTGAGATGTACATGGCCTATCAACCAGATGTGGTTATTATGGATCTCAACATGCCCACCACCGCGGATGCTGAAGAACAAGACGCATCTGTGAATGGAGGGCTTGAAGCAATTCGACGAATTATTTCCCATGACCCAAAAGCAAAGGTTTTGGTGCTGACTGCTACTGAAACGGATCCTTTTCCTGCTCATGTGTTGAGTGCTGGAGCTAAAGGCTTCTTAACAAAGCGTTGCCCGCCTGATGAGCTCCTTGAGGCCGTAAAAGCTATCTACAGGGGCGAGGAATACATTACCGAGGAGATTCGCGCCAGGATCTCTGGTGGATCATCAACGGCTGCAGAGGCTTCGCTGGCAAGCCTTACGAGGCGAGAGTTGCAGATATTTTCGCTGCTCGCAGAAGGCAAAACCGTAGCTCAGGTTGCTGAAGAGATGTTTCTAAGTCCTAAGACGGTTCATGCTCATCGTACCAATATCTTTAGAAAGCTTGGGATAAGTAATAATTCTGAGCTGGTGCATCTCGCAATTCGTCACAACTTGGTCCAAGCTTAAGATATATCTGGCTGAGGGTGTTGCTTATGGATGGTTTAGATTTTACTGAACTTCATCTAGAGACTGAGCTGCTATGGAATGAAATATCCATAGGAGACAGCGTTATGCTCGACGCCGATCTCTATGATTCCAATATCTGCAAACTAAGAAAACATCACATGTATGAGGTGGTTGCCAAGGTGCAAAGTCTGGCGCCAGAGCCATCCATGCTTGTTGTTGAGTCTGACATAACAGGCGACCTTATAAAGCTTCATCCGGCGCTTCTTTGTAGTTACCAGGCTTCAGGTAATCATAATTTCCAATCTCAATAAGTAAGTTCTTACTATGGCTGTAAGTATTGTGGGTCTTAGGTTTTCGAAATTACATATATTCGCATAATATATATTATGTTAAATAGAATGTTTGTTTCTTATAAGGTGTCATCTCTTCTCTTGTTAATAGAACTTTAGATCGTGCGGAGAATGCTGCAAAATACTTTTTCGTGGGTAAAGTGTCGAAAAGAACAACAACGTAGCGCACGTTGCTCTTTTGGCTCTTATTTGGGATTAAGTTGCATCATTCATTAATGATGCTTTTGGTAGATGTGATCTAGTTTGTTAAGAAATGTATTTAGCTGGTTTTTTTGTTCATATTTAACTTGGTAGGTGTTGTGAAACATTACGTCCAATCTCACTGAAGAGTCGTAAAGCGAAATGTTGTAACCATCATGGCTATGCTCGGCGTAAACACCTGAGTAACTATAGTGCCCGTGACCGTCCTTGAGGCCATGATCAAGAATACAATTGAACACGCTCAGTGTTTTCAAAACATCAATTCTATTGTCTGTTTCCATCCCGATACCTTTATGTCTTGTTGGTAGCTCTTATGTCTGTGTTTTCGTACGTAATTGTTCAGGAGTTGGATGGTAGTGATTTCTTTCAAGAAATCAAACAGAGAAATTAAGCTCCTTGTTCCAAAAAAACGGAATTTGATATGAGCCCTGGGTGATAATGGAGGATAGGGGCTGAGTGGTGGTGTTGAGGTGATTCAGCTCCCCTATTCTTTTCTTATGGGCGAATCTACCAAGGCAGAATCTCGCCATTAGAATGCCAGAAAGTGCCGCTGTTTGTTAAATTAAGCTCTTCAATGCGCTGCGCTAATCTTTCGGCGGCCTGATCGGGTGTTATGTCACCTACTCCGCCGATCATTTCGGTACCTACAAGTCCAGGATGCAGGATGGCCACGGATACTTCTTGTGGTTTTAAGTCATGTGCTAAAGAAACTGCGGCAATATTGAGAGCGGCTTTCGACATGCGATAGCCGTATCTGCCGCCGCTGGTGTTATCTGCGACAGATCCCATTCGGCTCGTGATTACAGCAACTTTTGCGGGTTTTGCAAAATTACCAATCAGTGCTTCAGTAACCAGTAATGGAGCAAGAGCATTGGTTTCAAATTGCTGGCGGATTGTTGAGGTGTTTATCTGGCCAAGAATCTCGTTCCTCAAAATCCCTGCGTTGTTGATCAGTAGATCGATTTTGATCCCTTTTAATGCCGCAACCAGTTTGTTGATGCCCTCTTCGTGGGTCACATCTACGCCTTCTATGATATTCACGCCAAGTGCTTTTAATTCTGCTGAAGCGTTTCTGCATACGGCATAAACGTTGTCACCACTCTTTGAATAGAGGCTTGAAAATGATAGGCCGATACCTCTGTTAGCACCGGTGATAACGACAGTTTTGGTCATTTTTAAGACTCCTGTGATTTGATCTAATTTGTTGGACGGCTTACAGAGATCTGCAGTCCAGCAGTTTCTGCTCCCAAGACTCATCAATCTTTGTAGAGATTATTTCAATCCTGCTTTGATCTGCTTGGCGAAGGCGGGTTTCTGTAACAGTGCCGTTGCTTACATTGTAACTAAAGCAGCCGGTGTTGGTATTGAATACGGCTTTCATTCTTTCAGAGTTAAGGCTGTTGAAGAAGTGCATTAGCTCATCTTGATTAAATTCAGTTTCTTTAGGGAATCTCCAGCCAATACTCTGATAACCCTCACCGCTGTTGATTGCCTTTATGTAGCCGCATTCAGGGAATACTTCAGGCTCTTTTTTGTTGTCTTCATCATCGTGGTGATGTTGGTGCGCTTCTTTAAGCGTAATTGTTTTTGTAGGCCCGGTTAATAGATTTACAGGGATTTGGCCTTGTTGTGTGAGTGTAATTTCAACGCCATCGTCACAATTTTGCTGGATATAATCGTGCAAAGCCTGCTCGTCAGCTGGTTGGTACAGGTCCTGTTTATTGCCGATGATTACATCAGCAATCGAAATTTGCTGATTGAAGGTTGAGTGCCCTGTGTAACGAGCATCAGACAGATTTCTGGCATCAATCATGGTGATGATTTTCTGCAAAGAAAGAGCGTTCCGAAAGTGCTTGCCGGTTAAAGTTTGTAGCACCTCAATTGGGTGCCCAAGCCCGGTTGGCTCAATGAGGAGGCGGTCTGGGCGCGACTTCTTTAGAAGTTGGTTTAGTGCGGTCTGCATCGGCACTCCAGCAGTGCAGCACATGCAGCCGCCAGGGACTTCGCGAATATAAACGCCCTCTTCTTCTGCATGTGTTCCTTGGATAATGCTGCCGTCGATGCCTATTTCTCCAAACTCATTCACCAGAACCGCCCAGCGCTCATTGCTGGGTTTGTTTTTAAGTAAATTGAGAATGGCTGAGGTTTTTCCTGCTCCAAGAAATCCGGTGATGATATTGGTTGGAACGCTTGAAATCAGGTCTGCATCAGAGCTCATTGCTTAACCTTTTGTATCCTTCGACTAGAGCGTGGTTTGCTGAAACGACCGATTCAGAGAAGCTGGAGTATTCGGGCGGCACTTTTTCAATTGAGTTTAAATCAAAACCGGGCCCAATGTTTGTCATGGGTGGAACATGGAACTTTTCAGGCAGATCCAGTCCGTCAATTACGCAATTGTGACGGATTACGCAGCCATCTCCTATTTCGGTGTGGAAAACAACGCTGTTAAACCCAATAAATACGTCATTGCCGACACTGCATGGTCCATGAACTATGGAGCGATGCGCAATCGACGATCTTGCTCCAATGCAGATAGCTGCGCCTGCTTTTGAGTGTATTACTACCCCATCCTGAATGTTGGAGTCGCGTCGGATAATAATGGGTTCTATGTTTCCATTTTCATCAACTTCATCCGCACGGATGACGGCGTATGGTCCCACAAAGACGTTATCTTCAATAATAATGTTGCCGCAGATAATGGCTGTTGGGTCAATAAATGCCTTTTCGGAAACGTTCGGGAAATGCCCTGATGGGTTCTTTCTTAGCATGGAATATCTCTTATCGGAATATTGGATTGTATGGTTATTGCTGGCTATCGCTTAACGTTTAAATTTAAGTACAGATCCGGTCGATAATTTATTGATGATCTGTTCGCCATCAAATACGTGTTCACCATTAACCCAGGTGCTTTGAATACTCGCTGAAAATCTGTGGCCATCAAAAGGTGTCCATCCGCAATGATATCTGCTGTTGCTGTTAGATACTGTGGTAGGTTGATTTGGATTTATCAAAACCAGATCAGCGAAATAGCCTTCTCTTATAAAGCCTCTCTCCTTTACTCCGTAACGGATTGCAGGGTTGTGAGAGGTTTTTTGAATGATTTCCTCTAAAGAAAGTCTTCCGCGATCTACATGGTCGAAAAGCGTCAGTAACGCGTGTTGCACCAAAGGTAAGCCTGCAGGAGCCTTGAAGAAGGCTGCGCTTTTCTCTTCGAATGTATGTGGAGCGTGATCGGTGGCGATAATATCGATGATATTGTTTTTGACAGCCTGGATGATCGCTTCACGATCTGCTCTGGTTTTAATCGCAGGGTTGCACTTAATCTGGTTACCCAGCCTTTCATAATCCTCATCACAGAACCATAAATGATGTACGCAAGCTTCTGCAGTTATGTGTTTGTTTTCCAAGGGTCCGGTGCTGAATAATTCCAGTTCTTTGGCTGTTGTGATATGCAGCACATTCAGTTGGCTGTTGTATTTTTTGGCCAGTGATACCGCATAGGATGATGAAGCATAGCAAGCCTCCGCATCACGCATTATGGGGTGATCAAAAATGGTGAGCTCTTCTCTGGGTTTTGCTAGTTTTTTAATGTTCTCGGCAATTACGGGCCCGCTTTCGCAATGAGTGGCTATGAGAACCGGACATTCTCTGAATATGGCTTCAAGTGCGACGGGGTTCTCTACCAGTAAGTTGCCCGTTGACGCGCCCATAAACACTTTAACTCCACAGGTGGTTTCCGGATCAATTGCTTTTATATCCTCAATATTGTCTTCAGTGGCGCCAAGGTAAAAACTGTAGTTAGCTAGGGACGACTGTTGGGCTATTTCGTGCTTCTGATTTAATGCGGCTTGAGTGGTCGTTGATGGATCGACATTCGGCATTTCCATGTAGCTTGTAATGCCTCCTGCAACAGCAGCCCTTGATTCGCTAAAAATATTACCTTTATGTGTTAAGCCTGGTTCTCTGAAGTGAACCTGGTCATCGATCATGCCAGGTATGAGGTACATGCCCTTGGCGTCATATAATTTGTCGTTCGGTTTAATGCTTAAGCTTGGGGCGATTTGTTCAATGCGCTGCCCCCTGATTCTTAGGTCCGCTTCTGTGATGCTGTTCTCGTTAATAATGCGTGCGTTTTTAATCTGTGTGGTTTGCATCTGATGGCGGCCTTTGGTCAGGAGAATGAGAGGTTTGAGCAACCGTATATTTACGCTTATTGCAAAACTCAGGTGCTTTAGATCTCGGGTGGTTTTGCGTAAATGTTATAATATAACAATTGTATGCTCAAGATAACGTGAGTTCTCTGTGAGCGGCATTGTGCGCGAGTGGTGAGGGTCCCCTTTAGGGGATTTGGCTTGATGTGGGATTTGAGTTTGCGCTTATGAGTTGATGGGCCTGTTATTGGTAGCCTTTTAGTGCCCCTAGCTGCATCCAGGCAAATTTATGCAGTGATTGGAATTTCTTTGTAGAGAGTGCTCGCATGCAATCAGACTCAGTCCATAGCGTGTAATCCGTTTCAAGAATTCGAGCGTCCTGTTCCCTTCTTTGTTTTGCTTTTCTTTGTGCAGAGGTCATTGCTTTTGAATAGATGGGCTTCCTGCCGAGTTTAACCGGTTCTTTTATTCCAGGGAGAGTTGCTGTTGCTGTGTCTCTTGGGTCTACCATTGCTCTGCTCTCTTTATGTGACTGTCACATAATTATATACAGTGAATGTCACAAAATCCAGCAATTAGGGATTTGAATGTCAAAAAAACAGGAAATAAATGTGCTTGTTTTAGGGGTTTTATGCGGATTTATTGATCAATAAAAACAGATGGATATATATGTTTGTTGATTTTAGATGTTAGGTTTAAGGGGCTGTGCGAGGAAGAGCTGAATGGCAGGCCTGATTGCTGATGGGTATCAGTTAAAGATCTCTTTTTCGATTATTTCTGCAGTAACGGGTTTGCTGTATAAATAGCCCTGGCCTAGCTCACAACCAAGCTGATCTAGTTTTTGAGACTGGCTTACGGTCTCAATTCCTTCCGCAATGATTTTCAGTGATAAGGCCTGGCCAAGCGAAATAACGGCATTCACGATAGCGACGTCGTGTTCCGATTCAGACATTCCGGCAATGAAGGACTGGTCTATTTTGAGTTTATCTATGGGCAGGCTTTTTAAGTAGTTGAGAGAAGAATACCCAGTACCAAAATCATCAATAGCGATTTCTATTCCTAGATCTCTTAGCTGCTCCAGTAATTGCTTGCTGAGCTCGGGGTCCTTCATTGCGAAGGTTTCGGTGACTTCTAGTGCTAGCAAGCTTGCTGGAAGTTTCGTTTCCCTAAGTATCTCAGTAACGGTTTGAGGCAAGTCGGAATGCATTAGCTGTGGCGCTGAGACATTCACGGCTATACGGCCAAATTTATAGCCTTGTTGATTCCAGGAGGAAGCTTGAATGCATGCCTGTTTTAGAATCCATTGGCCTATTTCGTTTATTAGCGCAGATTTCTCGGCTATAGGGATGAATTTTGCTGGTGGGACCAACCCAAGTTCAGGATGTTTCCATCTGACAAGAACCTCAAGACCATCCAGATCTTCGCTATCGATCCGGTACTGTGGTTGATACACAAGATAAAGCTGGTTTTTGTTGATCGCCGTCCTTAGTGCGTTCTCGATATGAAGGGTTTCTTTGGCGGCTTCTGTCAGTTCAGCGGAGTAGAAGTGATAATACCCTCCCCCTTGCTCTTTTGCTTTGGTGAGAGCGGTATCCGCATTTCTAATGAGTGTCGCGGTGTCGTTAGAATCATTTGGGTAAATGCTTATCCCTGCGCTACCGGTGAGATAAATTTGTTCGCTGCTTGCTGTAAATGGCTGGTTTAACTCAGCGAGAAGCTTTTCTATGATTTTGTAGATCTGCTTAGAGTTGTCGATGTCTTCAAGAAGAATCGCGAATTCATCACTGCTGACGCGAGCGACAGTGTCATCCTGCCTTACCGACCGTATAACCCTGTCAGCGGTTTGCTTCAGAAGCTTGTCGCCCAAGCTAAAACCCATGCTTTCGTTGATGTACTTAAAGTTGTCCAGATCAAGCAGAATGATGGCAGCTAATTTTTGTGTTCTTGAAGCATGTTTTAAAGCGCGGTCAACGTGCTCCTGGAACAGGCTACGGTTTGCCAGCCCGGTGAGTACGTCATGAGTGCTAATGTGCAGCAGTCTGTTTTCGGTATCCTTTAAATGGGATATGTCTGAGAATATGCCGGCATAGCCACACACTGCGCCGCTTTCATTCGTTACGGAGTTGATGGTGAGTAGCTCTGGAAACACTTCTCCATCTTTTTTCCTGTTCCAGATCTCTCCTCGCCAGTACCCTTTGTTCTTAACTTCCTGCCACAAGGATGCATAAAATTCTTTATCGTGACGTCCGGATCTGAGTATGGCGGGTGTCTGGCCGGTTACTTCTTCAGAGTCGTAGCCTGTAATATTGCTGAATGCGGCGTTTACCTCCGTGATTTTGCCTGCGAGATCAGTGAGAATTACGCCCTCAGAGGTGCTGTTTATGACCAGAGCTGAGTTACGAAGTTTGTCTTCATATCTCTTTTTGTCGGTAATGTCTGATGCTACTGCGTAAATGATATTGCCGCCTTCAGGCATAAGTGCGGACCAGGATAGAAGCCGGTATTCTCCGCTTTTGCATTGGTAACGGTTTTCAAAATAGAAAGTCTTCTTGCCTGATGCAAGGCTTTGCATTTCTGCGATGGTTGGCTCTATATCGTCCGGGTGAATGAGGTCCAGGAAGCGTGTGCCCTCAAGTTCGGCTCTGTCGTAGCCTAAAGCAGTTTTCCAACCATTATTGATTCTAAGAATAGTGCCGTCACCTGAGGCAATAAGATGGAGGTTCATATCCAGATCGAAGAATGAATCCACCGCTCTCTTAAACTCTGATTTTGAAGTGACATCTTCAACTGTGACGATAACCGTGCTCCAGTCCTTTTGGGCATGAGCAGGCATTGACATGGCAGTTCGGGTGAGAACCCTGCTGCCGTCCGGCTTGGTGAGCTCATCCTGAAAATGTATGGAGTGCTCGCCTCTCCAGAAAGTTACAATTTCTTGTTTGAAGAATTCATAGGACTGGGCGGAAAAAATAGTGCTGAGTTTAAGCCCTGAAAGAATATCTTCTGCATGAATTCCAAAAATTTTCGTAGGTCGGTCCGCCCAGAGAAATAATCTTGATTCGGTCTACCATCATGACTACGCCGTCATGATTGTCATTCATCCATTGCATGAGCTCCTCAGGTGTCGAGGGTTTTATCACTTCATCAATAAAGTTTTTAACGTATGTAAAATCCTGCTCCCATACTGTTACAGGGAGGGACTCAAGAATGGCTTGTTTCTTTTTGCTGGAAGTTGAAAGGTCGTGCAGAGCTGTTTGCAATTCCTCCTGAAGCTCAATCTCCTGGCTGCTAGAGATCTTTAATAGTGTATAGATTAAAGCGCTGGTCAGGATTACAAAGAGCCAGCCTTTAGATGTTTGAAGGATGTGTTGGAGTTCGTAGGGAAATAGACTGACCACCCAGTCGGATACGGCGATCCACAAAACCGAGAAAATAAAGAAGGTGATAGTTGTTCTTGCAGCGAGTGTGGATAATTGCGACATCTTATACGCAAGCTCAGTAATTGTATCTGTTAAGTATATAAAAGGTTTTGCTAATACAGGCAATAAAGGTTTGGTCTAAGCTGGTTGATATGATGTATATCAATATAGATGAATGTATCAGTTCTTGGCTTGATGTAATTTGGAGTGTTTGTTCAAATAATGATCTGCGCCAAGGTATTTGAAGGTGTTTGCGACTATAGTGCGCGTGCTTATTCGGTTTTTACTGATGAGTGATAGATAACTAAGCGTGTCGATCAATCTGAGTTGTATGGTGCTCGTTTTTTATTGCATACAAACTAAAAGGTTCTGTTATCGATGCCGTCTGATTCTGAAGCTCTTATCCCCTGCCCCTGTGTTCGAAACTGTTGCCTCGACGACGATGATGTATGCCTAGGGTGCTTCAGAAATATTGATGAGATTACTGGCTGGAACGACTCATCAGATGAGGAGCGAAAGGCAATAATTGAGCGCTGTGATATACGCCGTATAAGGCATAGTGATTTGTATAAGTAATTGAGGCTAAAAACTTACCTTCCGAAGTATTGGTCAATCATCTCTGGTAATTGGTTGAATACATCAGACTCAAAATTATCTATACCAATATCAAAGTGCTGTAGGTATTTAGCTGCATATTCTCTGGCAAGTGGCCGGTCACCAATACTGTAACTAAGCTCGGGCAGGCTTTTGTCATGTCGAGGGATAACCTTCCAATTCATAAAGGCCGGATGAAGCTGATTGAAGGTTTGTAAGGCTTTACCGCAAAAGCTGGCAACGTGGCTGATCCCTTGTGGGCCCAGGCAGCCAGATTCAATTCGAAATATAACCGTTAGCTTCTTCTCTTCTGGTATTGACATTAAGTATTTCACGTAGTCGTTATTATTAAATTTCAGGAGAGTCTACACGATTCCTGTTTTAAAACTGTAATGTACTTTAGTCCTTTGTTTTATTTGTTGATATGAGTGGGTAATTCTCACTAAAAATCAGTAAATGATTTATAATTGCGCGTTTTCTAATATCTTGTTAAGGGTCAGTCATGAAATTTTCAGCCTTGGATTTTGCTTCTGAGATTCAGTCCGCTCTGGATGAGTGTGGCTACTCGGAGATGACCCCGATTCAGGAAAAAGCCATAGTTCCGGCGCGTCGTGGCAAAGATTTGCTTGCTAATGCGCAAACAGGTACAGGTAAGACAGCTGCATTTTCTCTGCCTATTATGCAGAAAATGGCAGATAAGCCATTAGAGTTGGAGGCTTGTTGTGTACGCGCGGTGATTATGACGCCGACCAGAGAGTTGGCACAACAGTTACAGGAAACAATCAATCGCTATAACAAATACCTAAACTTACGAATTCTGTCAGTTTATGGTGGTGTAAACCTGGAGACCCAGCAGAAAAAATTGAAGCACGGGGCCGATATCCTGATTGCGACACCTGGTCGCTTACTGGAGTTGTACCGTGCTGCCAGCGTAAACCTCTCCAGGGTGGAGTTTGCGGTTTTAGATGAAGCTGACCGTATGCTGGATATGGGGTTTGTTTCGGATGTTCTGACAATTCTTGATGCAACCCCAAAGAAAAAGCAAACGCTGTTATTTTCTGCCACTCTTTCTGATGCTGTGCATAAACTATCGAATCAGATTCTTACACGCTTTGAACAGATAAAGGCATCCAGGCAAAACACGATCGCTGATACGGTAGAGCATGTCGTTTACCCGGTTGAGGAACGTAGAAAAGCAGATCTCTTTGCTGAGCTCATTAATGAACAAAACTGGTTTCAGGTGTTGGTCTTTACCAGCACAAAAGCGCAGGCTAATGAGTTGATGCAGGATCTTAAGATCGACGGCATAGATGCTGTTATCTGCCATGGCGATAAAAGTCAGGGCGCACGCAGGCGAGCTGTGTCGGATTTCAAGGAAGGAAAGGTCCAGGTTTTGGTTGCTACTGAGGTTGCAGCCCGCGGTCTGGATATTCAGGGGCTGGAGCATGTGGTGAACTACAACCTTCCCTACCTTGCTGAGGACTACGTTCATCGTGTCGGTCGCACGGGGCGTGCAGGGATGGCTGGGCAAGCCATCTCTTTCGTGAGTCGTGAAGAAGAAACAGCGCTGGCAAATATCGAACGTTTGATTGGCACTCAGATTAAGCGCGTGTACAAGCCGGGTTTTGAGGTGGGTAGCAGGGATGGTTTGCGAAAGCGCATCCACAAAAAAGGCCCCAAGAAACGCACCAACAAAGCTACGCGCACTCAAATTATTGGTAAGCGCGCAGCAAAATCTAAGAAAAAATAACCTTCTTAGTAAAGGCTGTGCTCTGCGTTTCTTCTTTTCATATCACGCGCTGAGTTGAAATCTGAATATTCAGATTTCTCTTTCTTAGCTTTGGCGGGTTTGCTTTTCTGACGGAAGTCCAGGCTATCTCCGTAGAAATCATCTTCCATCTCTTCGCTGTCGAATGGTATGTCGTTCAATCTCAGTTTGCTGCTCATGAGAAATAGTTCCGTGGTTTTTATTGTTGTGTGATTGTTCATTACGGCGTAGCGAACAAAAACGATCATATGAAAAACTGTTTTTGTGACTCTTAAGTTAAACGGTTGTTAAATTTAATAATTTCTTGGGGTTTTGGGGGGGTTAGGAGAAGGTCATAATGAATGCAAGAGCATGAGAAAGTTAAAGGGATTTACTATGCGTTGCTGGCCTTCGTTATATGGGGGCTGGTTCCTGTTTACTTTAAAGCGTTGGAGCATGTTCAGCCCTTGGAAGTGGTTGCGCATAGAATAATCTGGTCTGCAATATTTCTGGCTTTGATTTTGTTAGTCAGTAAGCGGCTGGTGGATGTGATAAGGCTTTTAAGAATCCCTTCTTTATTATTAGGCTTGTTCTTTTCAGCGTTGGTTATATCAGTAAACTGGTTAGTTTTTATCTGGGCGGTTGCTCAGGATCGTATAGTCGAAACGACGTTAGGTTATTTTATTAACCCTCTGATAAATATAGTTTTTGGTTTCTTTATCTTCTCTGAGCGATTAAGGCCGTTACAGTGGCTTGCGGTAGCTCTTGCGGCGGTTGGTGTGATTTATCAGTTGCTGCTATTCGGGCAGTTACCTTGGGTTGCCTTAGTGTTGGCTGTTAGTTTTGCATCCTATGGGGTGTTGCGAAAAAAAATCCAGATAGATGCCGTGGGCGGGTTATTTATTGAAACATTGTGGCTTGCTCCAATTGCCTTGTTTTATCTCTTCTATCTTGCTCAATCAGAGGAGCTTCAATTCTTGGCTGAGGGTGAAGTAACTTCATGGCTTTTAGTTGCTGCAGGCATTGTAACCAGCGTTCCTCTGTTAGCGTTCGCTGCAGGTGCCAGCAGAATTAGCCTGAGTCTTATCGGTATCATTCAGTACCTGGGTCCTTCTATAGCTTTTTTAATTGCAGTTTTTTACTACGACGAACCAATGGATTTACAAAGATTGGTGACCTTTTTGTGTATCTGGACAGGCCTGCTGGTTTTTTCTGTCGAGGGTTTGTTCTTTCAGAAAAAGAAAATGTCAGCCCAGAGAACTCAAGGCTGACATTTTGTCGGTGAGTTAAAGTTCGCTCATGATGCTGCGAACCTTTTCCATGTAAACAGCTTCTGGCAGTGCTCCGCTGTTGTATAGAGATTGCAATTTTCTTAGGCGTTCTTCGATGCTGCTACTATTCTGAGTGGGTGGTGCTGTATTAGCTTGAGCTTGCTGTTCAAGCTTGTTTATACGCGCTTCCAGCTCAGTTGTTTCTGTCGCCTTTTGCTTTTCTGTGAAGTATTTCTCTTCAACCTTTTGTTGTTTGTTTTTGGTTACAGCGTATTCGTATTCATTTTCAGTATTGATGCTTAACCAATCTGAGCGGTTTTTTACATTGGTTGCACCGTTGAAAGCAGGGATTTTCCAGTCATATGGGAAAGGTTTGATGATGCTGCCTGTATCCAGATCGTTTTTAATCTGACCGTAGGTTCCGGTGATGCCCGATTTGCTTTGTTTTGCTAACAAGTCACCGTGAACGGTACCAAACAGAAGGTTCAGTTTGTTATCTGACACGAATGCCGTTGCGCTGACGGAAAGTCGTTTGCGGCCAATGAATGATGAGCGATAGTCGGAAACGGAAAAAACGAGTACTTCACTGGGTTTTAGTTTTTTCAGGCCGTCGCTGAGTTTTTTCCCCAGAAGATCAATTTCCCTGTCAGTAAATACTCTCTGGAGATTCGAATCTTCATCATCCCAAAAAGAATCATCTGGATTGTAAGGGCTGTTTTTAACTTTAAGCTGGCTGAGTATGCGCGCAATTTTCTCTGCGGGAATTGTTGCTGGGTGGTTGTGTTGTGATGTGCCATCAAGAGTTGATATGGCTACATAGTCTGTATGTTTGTGCCAGATATAGTTAGTTTTCGCCTCGCCTATCACTGAGATGGACAGCAAAACCGGTATTAACCAGGTAGTGATTATAGTTTTCTTCACAGCGTTGTTCCTTTTGTTCGTTTTTATATACAGAGCAACGCAAAAAATATGCCTTTAAATACCCGCGATTTTGCGTCTAAATAGGCTAAAAAACGAACAGATTGAGGCTTTGTTTGATGTGTTGCGACACTTTGTGTCAACAGCATGCTCCACTCTGTAATAGTTGAAAGAATCCGGTTGTCGAATCTACCCTTTGTCACCAAATCAAAGTAAAGTTCGGCACAAATTTTTTATCGTTTGATAGTGTAAATAAAAATGAATATGGAACTTCTGCAAGATCGTTTCTATAAGTTGAGAAGTAATCGCTTATTTGAGCTGTTTGTGGTTGCTGTCATCCTGTTTTCAGCAATTGTTATCGGGGCAAAAACCTACGACATTCCGGATAATGTTCTTACCGTTATGGGGTGGCTGGATGTTGGTGTAACCATCTTCTTCTTGGTGGAAATTACAATTCGGTTTATGGGTGAGCCCGACAAAAAACGGTTCTTTCATAATGCCTGGAACGTCTTTGATACGTTGATTGTCGTTGTGAGCTTGATCCCTATTCAGGACAGCGAAATGGCGCTCATAGGGCGTTTGATTCGTATTTTCAGAGTGTTGCGAATGGTGTCGATTGTTCCGGAGTTGCGTTTGCTACTCAATTCTCTGATAAAAGCATTGCCTCAGCTAGGCTACGTGATCTTGCTGATGTTTATTATCTTCTATATTTACGCGGCCATTGGCGCGTCTTTCTTCGTAAACATTAATCAGGACCTCTGGGGGGATATATCCATAGCGATGCTGACGTTGTTCAGGGTTATGACGTTTGAGGACTGGACCGATGTTATGTACGAAACCATGGCGGTATATCCCTTTAGCTGGCTCTACTATCTGACGTTTATCTTCCTGACTACTTTTGCATTCCTCAATATGGTGATCGGTATTGTGGTCAATGTTATGGAGAATGAGCACGCACAGGAAGAAAAAGAAAAAGCTATCGCTGAAGGTCAGCTGACCATTGAAGATCTGTCTAAACAGATTGATGAGTTGAAAAGACTTATCGAAGAGAAAAGGTAAGGCTTTGTTTGGCCGCTGGAGAGACTCTCTCTAGTTGTCATCCTCTGTATCATGATCGAGGTGCAGAGGTGCAGAGGTGCAGAGGTGCAGAGGTGCACTCTCTTTCATAAGCAGTTGATCACAGAAGCAGAGTCAGTCTGGATTGGTAATTTTTATAAAAGTTTGGGCTTAAAAGCGCAAAAACCTGGTTTTGGGCCTATTTTAGGATGGTTGCGGCAAGTGTCTGGGCGATTAGCATAGATGTCACAAAGTCGGGTCTTCTGATTAAGATAGATGCAATCATCATTGGAATATCGGGACAGGGTGAAAACTTCAGTTTTGTGATTGAAGTGGCCGACCACCCCCTCCTTCATGAGGCGCTTGGCGAGTCGCTTAGCCGGCTCTTCTGCTTCAAAGGCATCAGCCAGTCCCATTCTTACTAAATCGGTAAAGCGCACCTCTACCGGTAAACTGCAGCAGGTTCCCTGGCACTGCTGGCAAAGGCTGCTCTTATATTTAACCCATGTGGATAGGTCATCAACGTTGGCTGCAGGGATTCTTTGTTTCATGGGGGATAAGCTAGTAATTTGGGTGGGGCGATAATACATTAAAGGCTCTGTAGCCTCTAGCGGTGAGCGCTTATCTATGACTGTTTCTAGTGATATATCTGATTTGTTTAAGTCCCAGGTTCGTTGGCGTTTTATAAACGAGCTATTAGCAACAGACCCTGAAGCAGCCCTGTTAAGAGATGTAGAACTATTAAAAGAAGTAGCCTCTGGTAAGCGCTGTGCTACCGCTCGGTTATGGGAAAACCCACAGTGTTTGGTGGTTACACGGAAAGAGACAAAGTTTCCGAATTTTGAAAGCGCTCGGTCGCAACTTGCAGCGGAAGGCTGGCCAGTAATTATCAGGGATAGTGGTGGCACAACCGTGCCTCATCGACCTGGAATACTCAATTTTACGCTGTTCTTTCCCGTTGCGGAGGGTGGCAAATATGACCTCGATCTTGTTTACATGGCCCTTTGTGAGCCTATCAGGCTTGCGCTTCGTGAACTTGGGCTGTGTGCTGAATATGGCGAGACTAAGGGTTCATATTGCGATGGTAGATATAATTTGAATGTTGAGGGCCTTAAGGTAACCGGGACAGCGCAAAAGATAATGATATCGCCACCCAATACACGAAACGTAAAACAGGCTGTAATGGCGCAGGCAATGCTTATGGTCGACACTGACGCTGAAGATGGCACCTACTGGGTGAATCGTTTTTATAGCCTGGCGGGAAATGCCCGTCAGTTTGATCCGTCCGTCTCATCAAGTATTAGGGATTTTGTAGGGATGGGTAGTAATGGGGGAGATCTAACAGAATGCTTGCGGGCTCATCTGCAAAAAGCATTTAATGAATTGATTAGCTAGCTTTTGCTGAACTGTACCTCCCCTCTCGATTAGGAAGTTCATGCAAGCAGTAGATGTTTGTTTTCTATAATAGGTTTATGTTTGTAATTGGTGAATGGAAATGCGGAATATTATTGCATGTGGTTTAGGGGTTCTTTTGGTTGGATGTGCTTCGCCTAACCGAGTTGTACCTGCGGACTCTTATTTAATTGATACTAAGCGGGGGGTAATGTGTCATATTTCTGAATGTTACGAGCTTGAACATATTCAGTCTTCGCATGATGAGTTGAATGTTGCTCTAGCTTTTGGACTGCCAGTAAGGCCATATAGTTGGTCAACATCGGAGTTCACAAGCCTCTTGGTCTCACCGCCCAATAAGCTCTATTCAGTAGAAAAACTGTCTAATACAGAGTATCGAATCCCTAAAAATGAAGCTACTGATAGAGCTTTCGATCTTATTTATACCGAAGATTTTTATATGGTTAGAATTGAGTAAAGATCGTCATTCTTATAGAAAGTAATTCAATGTAAATAAAAAAGCGGCCCGCAAGGGGCCGCAATCAAACGCAAGAAGCTACATGAATAGCTTACGGGGTGGAAGCCTGCGCAAGGCTGCAAGCTTCCTAACCGGCTTCTGTTAGAAGAAGCCCAGTGGACTTTCGCTGTAGCTAACCAGCATGTTTTTAGTCTGCTGGTAGTGATCAAGAATCATCTTGTGAGTTTCACGGCCTACACCAGATTTCTTGTAACCACCGAATGCAGCGTGTGCTGGGTACAGGTGGTAGCAGTTCATCCATACTCGACCAGCCTGGATGCCACGACCCATGCGGTAAGCGATGTTAGTGTCGCGAGACCATACGCCTGCACCAAGACCGAACTCAGTGTCGTTAGCGATAGCCAGTGCTTCAGCTTCATCTTTAAATGTAGTTACAGAAACTACTGGGCCAAAGATCTCTTCCTGGAAAACGCGCATGTCGTTTGTACCTTTCAGGAGAGTTGGCTTGATGTAGTAGCCGTTACCGTAGTCGCCTTCCAGCTTCTCGATGCCGCCACCAGTCAGGACTTCAGCGCCCTCTTCACGACCGATGTCGATGTAGCCCAGGATCTTATCGAACTGTTCCTGAGAAGCCTGTGCACCAACCATAGTGTCAGTATCAAGTGGGTTGCCACGCTTGATCTGGCCGATACGGTCAACAACTTTAGCCAGGAATGCATCAGCAATGTCTTCCTGAACCAACAGACGTGAAGGACAAGTACATACTTCACCCTGGTTAAAGAATGCCAGTACCGCACCTTCAACTGCTTTGCTTACGAACTCGTCGTCCTGATCCATAACGTCATTGAAGTAAACGTTTGGAGACTTACCGCCCAGCTCAGTTGTAGATGGGATGATGTTCTCAGCAGCACATTTCATGATGTGAGAACCTACAGGTGTAGAACCTGTGAATGCGATCTTAGCAATACGAGTGCTTGATGCCAGAGCCTGACCAGCTTCACCGCCGAAACCGTTAACAACGTTCAGTACGCCTGGTGGCAGAGCTTCTGCGATGCATTCAAGCAGAATAAGAATAGACAGTGGAGTTGCTTCTGCTGGCTTCAGTACGATTGAGTTACCTGCAGCCAGTGCTGGTGCAATTTTCCATGCAGCCATCAGTAGTGGGAAGTTCCATGGGATGATCTGACCAACAACACCTAGTGGCTCATGGAAGTGGTATGCAACAGTTGTCTCATCGATTTCACCGATAGAACCTTCCTGGGAGCGGATGCAGCCAGCGAAGTAGCGGAAGTGGTCAGCAGACAGTGGAACGTCAGCAGCCAGTGTTTCACGTACAGCTTTACCGTTATCCCAAGTTTCAGAAACTGCCAGTTTTTCCAGGTTAGCTTCGATCAGGTCAGCAACTTTCAACAGAACGTTCTGACGCTCGATTGGAGACGTTTTACCCCAGGTCATCTGTGCGGCGTGCGCAGCGTCCAGGGCTTTTTCGATATCTGCTGAATCAGAGCGTGGGATTTCACAAACAGCTTCACCAGTAACAGGCGTATGGTTGGTGAAGTACTGGCCATTAACAGGAGCGACCCACTCACCGTTAATGAAGTTGCCATAACGTTCTTTAAATGTAACAACAGAGCCTTCTGTACCCGGCTTAGCGTAAATGGTCATCTAAGTGCCTCTTTTATCGTTATAAACCGCCTCAGATTTTTATTGTGCGGTATTAGGTTACTTTACAGATCAATATTAGCCATCCCCTCCGAAACACAGGTATCATCCCTTGGCATTGAAGAATTACTTATTTAGTACTACATAGGAGTTAATGTCAAATCTGGTGTACGGACATCAGGCTGCGTTCCTGTCTGATTG
>JBMYLM010000041.1:0-27902 GCA_049596335.1 Neptuniibacter sp. | reverse complement strand
TGCTTTCGCAGGGATGACTTCATCGATAAATTGTCTTAAATGAACAGCATTGCCGCAAATGCGGGCTTTGGAAAATGTATTATTTACTGGACCGAAAATTTCGACAGCGAAAGCTCTAATTGCGCGGCTGATCGTTCCATATCTTCAGCCAGTGAGGAGGTATTCTGAGCGGCTCTCTCAGAAGTGTCAGCCACTTCTCCAATGGCAGCCAGGTTCTGGTGCAGGTCCTGAACCAAACCACTTTGTTGCTCGGCAGCAGCTGAAATCCCCAGATTCATCTGATTAATTTCACTCAGAGCCGTATCAATCTCATGCAGTACATCACTGGCCTGCTGCATATCTTCAACATTTTCACTGACCGCAGTATTGGTACGCTCCATCATCTTAACTGCACGGCTCGCGCAATCCTGAAGTTTTGACAGGGTCTCTCGAATCTCACCGGTAGAGTCCTGAGTTCTTTGCGCCAGGGTTCTTACCTCATCCGCAACAACCGCAAACCCACGACCTTGTTCGCCGGCACGAGCCGCTTCAATGGCCGCGTTAAGCGCCAGCAGGTTGGTTTGATCTGCAATATCACTGATCACTTTTGATACCGCATGAATGTTTTGAACATCATTATCCAGCTCGCTGATAACCGCGCCCGTTTCACTGACATCTCTGACCAGTTCATTAAAAGCGGCCGTGGTTTTCTGCACCACTTCCAGGCCTTCAGTGGCCATCTGATCAACACGCTGTGACGCACCCGAAGCCATATTGGTGTTTTGAGCAATTTCAGATGCGCTGGTAGAAAGGTCAGCCACACCACCCGAGATATAATTTGTTTCCTCTTTCTGGCGGGCCACACCATCGCGGGTTTGCATGGACTCGCCAGACAATCTGCGAGAACTCTCAGATACCAACTGTGTTGCACGCTTGGCTTCCCTAACTAGGTGTTCAAAACCTTCAGCAACACCATTCATTCCATCAGAGATAGCCGACATTTCATCCTTACCGTCATAATTCAGGCGTACAGTCAGATCACCATTGGAAAGACGCTCTGACACCTCTCTGAAGTTATGGATGGTATTCATAGTTGAACGGTAAAAGCCGATAAACAGGTAGATCGCCAGTGTTACAGTCACCAGAATAACGGCAATGATCAGGTTACGGCTGAACAACTGGCCATCCAGATATTCCTGCTGTTTTTCAGCCAGTGCAGGCAGCATAGTTTTATATAATCCTAAAACCTGCTTAATTGCGGCAGTGCCCTCAGAGAAAACTTCATTTGAACTGACTGCAATCTGGTCTGGATCTGTCACGTTATTGCGGGTATAGGCGATGTAGCTTTTAACCCCAGCGTGAGCAGCACGAATCTCATCCTGCATGGACCCCAGCTCTGGATTACCTAAACCCTCAGCGATCAAGGGATACAAACTGTCAAGCTGTGACTGGAGATTACTTACATAGATAAAGGAATCAGCAGTAAAGCTGCCTCGTGCGGCTACACCCGCTGCTTTACCACGTAACTGCCCTGTTTCATCGATGATCTGTGGCAATAACACCGCCACGTTATCAATCATAAAGGTGGTACCAATATGCTGATCCAGCACCAGGGAATATTCAGTAAGAATCGCGCGGTTAAAGCTGCGCACATCTGCCGCGAATCGGTTGTGCATTTCAAAAATTTCGGCAGGGTTGGTAGAACCTATCTGGCTTTTTATCGCCCCCCAGGAGCTGCCAAGAGCACTGATTCGGTTTTGCAATTCCGGGCTTGCCTCTCTAGCGCCTGCTGACAGATCAGACAGTGCCTTATCAACTTTGGCGCGTCGGTCCAGAACCTTACTTTCAACACCAGAATTGCCATTCAGCAAGGCATTGGTTAAGCCACGATGCTGACCTATGTTAACGACTAAGGGCTCTGTGAGTTGAATTAACTCAATACCTTTGAGCTCTTCACGAGTAAGGTCTATGTTCCGGCTCACTTCTCCCCAATACAACACAACCGTGAGAACCAGCGGAATCAGGAATAACACACTGACAAGGCTAAACTTGGCCGGGTATTTTATATTACCCATTAACTTAGTTGCCGGGCTGATCAACAGGGACATTTCCTTTCCTCCAGAACAATTGAAACACTCTCAGCAGTCGTGCACTCAGAAATCATTCAGATAAGGCAATCCTGAGTTGAGAAGGTTCCCGAATAGTTTTTATTTTTTCAAAGACACAGCCAGCTTCTTCATATTCACGCTGAAGATGAAACAACCATTGTTTCAGGCGACCATGTACGTATTTTGCGGCCAGATTCTGTTCGATTCGACTCAGATACAGAACGACTAACTTAAGCACATACTGCCATTCAAGAGAAGTACTTTCTCCATTAACCATTTGGTTTTTAATAACTTTTGCCAGATCCGGCTTCGCAATCAAACCGCGTCCAATCATGATATCCGAACAGCCGCTGATTTCCTTACAGCGCACATAATCCTGCCAGTTCCAGACTTCCCCATTGGCAACAACGGGCAGATCAACAGACTCACGAATGCGAGCAATCCATTCCCAGTGCGCAGGAGGTTTATAGCCTTCTAACTTGGTTCGGGCATGTACTGCCAGAGAATCAGCACCCGCTTCCGCAATAGCCTGCGCATTTTCCAGTGCCAGCTCTTTATCTTTGTTACCCAGTCTCATTTTCGCAGAAACAGGTATATCCGACGGCACTGCCTTACGCACGGCTTTCACAATCTCATGAATCAACTCCGGCGTATCGAGCAACACCGCCCCGCCTTTGCTCTTATTCACGGTTTTAGCCGGGCAACCAAAATTCAGATCGATTCCGGGTGCCCCCAGCTTCGCACCTTTTCTGGCATTGCCTGCAAGAACGGAAGGATCACTACCCAGGAGCTGAAGAATGACAGGTACACCTGCCGGAGTTTTACCTCCGTTCAAAAGTTCCGGGCATAAGCGACGAAAGGCCTTCGCCGGCAACACCCGGTCACTCACACGGAGGAACTCAGTCACACAATGATCAATACCGCCCACCTGAGTCAGCAGATCACGCATGGTGTAATCAACAACACCCTCCATCGGGGCCAGAATAATCTTCACGTTTTTGGTAGCTATAAGTTAAAAAATAAAGGCGCTATTATATGTGAATTCGTTGTCTCAGATAATCAGAAGATTCGCTATGCGTCTTTTTCTCGCCATAGATATTCCTGAACCAATTCAGGACCAGATCTCCTCTCTGACCTGCCCCGAACTGGAACAGGTACGCTGGACCCTTAGCCACCAGATGCATATCACTCTGGTCTTTATCGGTGAGCAACCCCAGCACCGCCTTGATGAGATCATTGAAGCTGTCTCAGAGGTAGACTTCACACCCTTTACCCTCAACCTAAAAAAGATTGGTCACTTCCGTTCCGGCATCACCTGGTTAGGGGTGCAAGAAAATGAACAACTAAAACGCCTGCAAAAATCACTCAGCCATAAAATCAGAAGTCTGGGTATCAAACTGGAACAACGAAAGTTTATCCCTCATCTAACCTTGGGACGCTGCAAAAAACTGACACCCGAAGTGTTGGAAACCGTTGGCAAGAAGGGACTAGGATTTGAAACGAGGTTTGAAGTAGAGACGTTTCAGCTTAAGAGCAGCAGACTCAGTCCGGATGGAGCTATCTATAACACTGAAGGGGCGTTCATCCCAGACTAGTCTGGGATGAACAGCACGCAGCGAAGCTGCTACGAGTAGCGAGAACGCTTCGCTGCTAGAACGCTGCTTTGCAGCTGCTAGGACAAGCTTAACACCCTTCCATTTTTCATGTTGGGAATGTGCCAGATGGTTATTCCAATGTCGGCGGTCGATAAAAAACCTGCCCGAATTAGAATGTCTCTCGTCATTCCAATATTTCCCGTCATTCCAAAAATTCCCGTCATTCCAGCGAAGGCTGGAATCCACACCCCACTCCCACACAAGTCCCTAGAACCATAACTGATCAGGTTGCATTTACAGATCAAGAAGCTAGTATCAGTTCTATTAAGTTCTCCATGAGGGGGAACCCTCCGGATAGGGAAAACCTTTGAAATACTCATCACGGTAACAAATTCCCGTCACGGAGAGACATGACAAATTGTCGTAATTAATTGCGACAATCCTTCATATATTAACCGTTATGTATCAGGGAATAGATAATGACTGAGCAAGAATTAATTAATGAACTTTCCGCTTTAAAAGAGCAGTTTGATAAAGCTTTTAGCATACTAGATGCATCGCAAACGCAGTCAGACGTCAAAACTGTATCAAAAGCTTACTCTGAACTAAAAACCTACGTGGTTGAGTATGCCAGTGAACTGGACAAGCTTCAGAAATCAGGTGAACTCAATGAGCTCCAATCTGAAATTTTGTTACCTGCTATAAACGAGGTCGCCTTGCATTGCAGAACACCGAAGAATTCAACTAACAAAGAGGAACTGAGTTCTTCATTGTATGACAGTTCGGATTATCTGGTTCATTACATAAGTCAGTTAAATACATAACAGGTCAATTAAATCGCTTCGCTTTGAAGCGCTTTGCGAGCCATTTATTGAGGCGTTATAAGCAATAAGCCTTTGCAGGGATGCATCTCATGAGCAAAACCAAATTTTTTATTTTGATACTTATTGGAATTCCTTGGTTACTTCTAAGCCCTGAGGTTTTATTGCTGGTAGAGCGATTAGAGATAAATGGATTTCTTAAGTTCTTTCTCAAATTTCTCCTGACAGCACCAGCTTATATCATTCTTTTATGGGCGTTTATGTCGTTGGTATATACAGGTATTTATCAAGTAGCAAAGCATGACCCTGAGTTGAAAAAACCTACCAAAAATATGTTTTCTGCTTTTATCTGGAATGAATTTAAAGATAAATGAAAACTCAGCAAAAACTTTCAACAAGACAAGGCATCAGGCTGCACAGACGATTTGAGCATCACCACTTCCTGTAGACAATTTAACTACCAGTTAGGCTTTTAAGCTCTTCGCTTTTCCTAGCCACTAGCAGCTGCGAAGCAGCGTTCTCGCTACTAGCCACTGCTTTTCACCAAGCACAAAAAAGCAGCCATATGGCTGCTTTTTTAAAGCCCGGGTCAAACAATTAAATAGCTGCTAAACCAAGCAACATATCCGCTTTAATATCGTTGATGTCTTCGATACCAACGGACAGACGAATCAGGTTATCGTGTACACCTGCTTCAGCTCGCGCTTCTGGGGTCATTCTGCCGTGAGTGGTTGTTGCAGGGTGTGTGATAGTTGTTTTCACATCACCCAGGTTACCAGTGATGGAAATCATCTGGGTTGCATCGATAAACTTCCACGCGGCTTCCTGACCGCCCTTCACTTCGAATGACAATACGCCACCAAAACCTGTTTGCTGACGTTTAGCTAATTCGTGCTGGGCATGGCTCTCCAGACCGGAATAGAAAACTCGTTCTATGCCATCCTGTTGTTCTAACCAACGCGCCATTTCCATTGCGTTCTTGCAGTGGGCATCCATACGCAGCTTCAGGGTTTCCAGACCTTTCAGGAAGACCCAGGCGTTGAATGGGCTTAAGCACGCACCGCCAGTACGAATAAAGCCGAACACCTCTTCCATGTGCTTATCGTTACCCACCACGACACCACCGACACAACGGCCCTGGCCGTCGAGGTATTTAGTGGCGGAATGGATAACAATATCTGCGCCTTGTTTCAGCGGTTGCTGTAACACAGGGGTACAAAAACAGTTATCAACCACCAACAGCAGGTCATGCTTTTTAGCAACTACGGACAGAGCTTCTACATCGGTCAGTTCTGCTAGTGGGTTTGATGGCGTTTCCAGAAACAGCATTTTGGTTTCTGGCTGAATCGCTTCTTCCCAGCTTGCAATATTGGTTGGATCAACAAAAGTCGTTGAAATACCAGTTCTGGACAGGTATTTCTCGAACAGAGAAACCGTGGAGCCAAACACACTGCGCGAGCACACCACGTGATCGCCGTTCTGCATCAGAGACAGGCAAGTACTCAGAATTGCGGCCATACCAGAAGCGGTCGCTACTGCGCGCTCACCACCTTCCATTGCGGCAATTCTCTCTTCGAAGAATTGCACGGTCGGGTTAGTGAAACGGGAATAGATATTACCCTTTTCTTCTCCACCAAAACGGGCTGCTGCCTCGCGAGCGCTGGAGAATACATAACTGGATGTAGGATAAATCGGGTCGCTGTGCTCACCTTCCAGTGAACGGTGCTGACCAGAACGAACGGCGAGCGTAGACAGTTCGTACCCTTCCGGGTCAAACTGAATGCGTTCCTGACGTTCATAATCCGATATGGACATTAAAAGTATTCCTTAATCTATCTTGCTGCACAGGTTAGAAGATTTATTGCTTTCCGCCTGACTCTTTTTACCTTTTGCAGCGTCGTTACGCGCTTCTTTCAAACGGTTCAGGTAGGCGTCATCAACATCACCTGCCACATACTTACCGTCAAATACACAGGTATCAAACGCTTTAATACTGTCGTTGCCTTCGGTAACGGAATCTTTCAGATCATCCAGATCCTGATACAACATCCAGTCGCAGCCAATCTCCTCACCCACTTCTTCATCTGTACGACCGTGAGCAATCAACTCTTCTGCGGCTGGCATATCGATGCCGTAAACATTCGGGTATTTAACTGCAGGTGCTGCGGATGCAAAGTAAACTTTCTTAGCACCGGCATCACGTGCCATCTCAACGATCTGGCTTGAAGTTGTACCACGCACGATGGAATCATCCACCAGCATTACAACCTTGTCCTGAAATTCCAGACCAATTGGGTTCAGCTTACGACGTACTGATTTCTTACGCAGCGTTTGTCCCGGCATGATAAAGGTACGGCCGATGTAGCGGTTCTTGATAAAGCCTTCACGGTAAGTTACACCCAGCTCTTTAGCCATCTCCATTGCTGAAGTACGACTGGTATCAGGAATCGCAATAACCACATCAATATCATGATCCGGACGTTCGCGGAGTACTTTTTCCGCGAGTTTTTTACCCATACGCATACGCGCTTTATGCACGCTGACATCATCGATCAGTGAGTCAGGGCGAGCCAGGTATACATATTCGAACAGACATGGTGCTAACTGAGTATTTTCGGCACATACCTGGGTAAAGACATTACCATCCATATCAATATAGATCGCTTCACCCGGTTCAATATCACGCACACGCTCAAAGCCAGAGATATCCAGAGCAACGCTTTCAGATGCAACCATATACTCTGTACCGTTTTCAGTCTCACGTTTACCGTAAGTCAGTGGACGGATACCGTTTGGATCACGGAAGGCTAGCATGCCATAGCCCGTGATCATCGCCACAGCGGCATAACCGCCAGTACAACGCTCATATACACGCCCTACTGCAGCAAACATATCTTCAGCCTGGGGCTGCAGTTTGCCCTGAAGTTGCAGCTCATGTGCAAAAACATTCAGTAGCACTTCTGAATCAGAAGTCGTGTTGATATGACGCAGATCCGCACGGAACATTTTATCCGCCAGATCATCCGCATTGGTCAGGTTACCATTATGGGCCAGCGCAATACCGTACGGTGAGTTTACATAAAAAGGCTGAGCTTCTGCTGAACTTGAGCTACCAGCAGTAGGGTACCGAACATGACCGATACCTAGATTACCCACCAGACGTTTCATGTGGCGGGTACGGAAAACTTCGTTTACCAGACCGTTATCTTTACGCAGAAAGAATTTGTTTCCTTCGCAGGTCACCATACCTGCTGCGTCTTGCCCACGATGCTGCAATACAGTTAGCGCATCAAAAATAGTCTGGTTTACATAAGATTTGGCTACGATGCCAACAATGCCGCACATTTAAACTCACCTCAGAGTGCAAACTTAAAAATTCTTAGCGTCCCGCGTTCCAGATCAAGCGTCCAATATCGCTTGCTATATCCTTTGTCCAGGCTTCCATCATGGCAAAGTGAGGAATCAATTGTGACTCCCTGTACCAAAGATCATTCACCGCAGGACTTGTGCCTATAAGCGCAACCACGACAACCACAACCAGGCCGCCACGTGCTGCCCCAAAGCCCATACCCAGTACTCTGTCTGTGCCGGTGAGACCCGTCGCATCCACCAGAGTACTGACTAATTTGTTTATCAAAGCGCCCAGAACCAGAATTGCTATGAACAGGATAGCAAATGCTGCCCCTACCCTGACGGATGGGGTCTCAATATAGGGTTCCAGAACGACTGAAAGAGGTTGAGAAAATACCCTGGCAACAACAAACGCTGTAACCCAGGTCAGTAAAGATAACGCTTCTTTGGCAAAGCCTCTTCTCAAACTGATCAGGCTTGAGATACCGATAATTCCCAGAATAGTCCAATCAGCCCAATTCATTTCTTAAGCCTTTGAAAATTTCGCGCATTCTACCAGACTCATGCTCGCAATGTTACTGCGTTGTGAACCTAACAATGATCCCGTTTAAGCCAAAATCTTTCTTCAACTTCGCATGCAAAGCTTCCAGCCGTGACTTCTGGAATTCTGGCCCAACATAAACCTTAACCAGATCGCCCTGTTTGCGGGTAAAGACCTTGTAGCCGCTCTCGATCAGTTGCTTTCTCAAACCTTTGGCATTGTCTTCTGACTTAAAGCTGGCCAGCTGTAATGTCCAGGCAACAGGTACTCCCTGCTGATCCAGAACAGGTTGATCCTTGTGGATATCAGCCTCAATCTTATGTTTTGCGATTGTTTTTTCGATGGCTTTTTTAACTTCGCCTTGCGGCTTGGGAAGTTCAACCGGCTTATTCGGTTCGGCGGGCTCAGATGTATCTGGCAACGGTTTGTTTACCGGTTCAATGCGGACGATTTCAGGACGGTCCGGGCCTTCTGGAATGGCCGATTTCAGATGGCGTTCCTTGTAACCTTCACCATCGAAGAACACCGGAAATACGATGGCAGCAGAGATTAAAATTACCGCTAAACCAATCAATCGATATTTAATTTTCGGTTGCATCAGGCTGGGTCCGTTTCCAATACACTCAGAGCGTCAGCTACTGTAAAGAATGATCCTGCGATAATAACATTCTCTGGCAGATTATTGAGTGTTTTAATTTCGCTAAGCGCATCGGCTACCGTTGGTTTAGTGATGACATCTGCATTAGCTGAGAAATAGCTTTGCAACTCAGTAGCCTTAAGCCCCCTTGGATTATCCAGTGTGACCAGATACACCTTTTCAAAAGATGCCTCCAAGGCGGAAATTACTGACTGACAATCCTTATCTGCCAACATACCCAGCACTAACCATTTCTGCCCCGGCATAGCAGCCAGTTGCTGCTTTAGATGTTCAGCGGCTTCAGGGTTATGGGCAACATCCAGACAGAAATTGATTCCTGCAGATCTGATTGTCTGCATACGTCCTGTTAAACGGGCATTACCGATGCCTGTTTTTATCTGCTCATCATTGATCGCCAGTGAAATAAAACGGGTTGCCTGAATCGCGGTAGCAGCGTTGGGCAGGGGCAATTTTGGTAACGGAATTTCAGCAATTTCAGCATCTTCCCCGGAAGCGGTTTTACCCTGCCAATGCCAGTTTTGCTCATCAGCGCTGAAGTTGAAATCTTTCTGCGATTGCAGCAACTGAGCATTGAGTTTCTGAGCGGTGGCTGCAATTGAACCAGGTGGATTCAGATCTCCACAGATGGCAGGTTTACCCGATCTGAAAATTCCGGCTTTTTCAAAGCCAATATCTTCACGGTTATCGCCCAGCCAATCCGTGTGATCCAATGCCACTGTTGTGACTAAGGCAACATCAGCATCAATAATATTAACGGCATCGAGACGCCCACCCAGACCCACTTCAAGAAGAACAAGATCCGGTTTCTCATCGCTGAAAATAACTAAAGCTGCCAGGGTTCCGAATTCAAAGTACGTAAGAGGAATTTCTCCTCGTGCGGCATCGATTCTGGAAAAAACATCACACAATTGCTGATCCGATACATTCTGCCCACTCAGCTGCACGCGCTCGTTGTACTCAATAAAATGCGGAGACGTATAAGTACCTACAGAGTAACCTGCCCCGAGATAAATGCTCTGAAGGTAACTGATGGTTGAGCCTTTACCGTTTGTACCTGCGACAGTAACAACCGTTGATGAGGACAGATCAATGGCTAATTTCTCAGCCACGGTTTTAATCCGATCCAGACCGAGCTCAATTTCAGAGGGATGGCATGCTTCCATCCAGCTCAGCCATTCAGATAAGTTCTTTTCAGTATTCAATTGGGTCATGACACAAAAACAAAAAAGGCCGGCGTTTTCACGTCGGCCATTCTTATAGAGTTTTAATTACTCTGCTGTTGGTGCAGCAGGTATCTCTTCTTCTGAAACTACATCAGACTCATTAGGTTCCAAAACCGGAATAGGTTTTGTATGAGTCATCTTACGCAAAATGCGCGAAAGCTTACTGCGCATTTCGTTACGGGAGATGATCATATCAACCTGACCGTGTTCCAGCAGGAATTCACTGCGCTGGAAGCCTTCCGGAAGTTTCTCACGTACAGTCTGCTCGATTACACGAGGACCTGCAAAACCTACCAGAGCCTTAGGCTCAGCAACGTTCAGATCACCCAGCATTGCCAGGGATGCAGATACACCACCATAAACCGGATCAGTCAACGCTGAAATATAAGGAGTGCCCTGCAAACGCAGTTTCTCAAGTACAGCACTGGTTTTCGCCATCTGGAACAGGGAGAACAGCGCTTCCTGCATACGAGCACCGCCTGAAGCTGAGAAACAGATCAGCGGAATGTTCTCTTCCAGTGCGATGTTGGCAGCACGAACAAAGCGTTCACCTACTACAGCGCCCATGGAACCGCCCATAAAGCTGAATTCAAATGCAACAGCGACCACTGGCATACCTTCCAGTTCACCGCGCATTGCAATCAAAGCGTCTTTCTCATCAGTACCTTTTTGAGCTGCTGATAGACGATCTTTGTATTTTTTAGAATCTTTAAACTTCAGGCGATCAATTGGTTCAACTTCCTGACCAATCTCTCTACGGTTACCTTCGTCCAGGAACAGCTCCAACCTGCGACGCGCATGCAAACGCATGTGATGATCGCACTTTGGACAAACGTTAAGGTTTTTTTCCAGTTCAGGACGATACAGTACAGATTCACACTTTGGACACTTTTTCCAAAGCCCTTCAGGAATGTTTGAGCGTTTCTTCTCTGCTTTCGCCAGAGAGGGAACAATTTTTTCCAGCCAGTTACCCATTAGTTATCAACCCTATTAGCTGTCCATTGCTGTACGCATATCTTTAATAATTGCAGAAACCTGAGGGGCAATCTGCGCCTTATCCTTCACCAGTGCCGCAATCTTGTTTACCAGTACACTGCCCACGATCACACCGTCGGCCACTTCAGCTACTGATGATGCGGATTCTGCATCTTTAATACCAAAACCAACTCCCACAGGAAGATCAGTATATTTTCTAACCATATCCAGTTTATCGGACACAGACTGAACATCTAAAGCAGAAGATCCGGTTACACCTTTAACAGATACATAGTAAAGGTAACCACTGCCGTTTTCGCAAATATACTTAACGCGCTCTTCTTCAGTAGTCGGAGCCATTAGATAGATTGTATCAATACCATTTGCCTGCATAATCTGATTGAATTCTTCAGATTCTTCAGGTGGCAGATCAACCGTTAAAACGCCATCGACACCCGCTTCACTGGCGTTCTTTGCGAAGTTTTCATACCCCATGATTTCAACAGGATTAAGGTATCCCATTAACACCAATGGAGTTTCTGTATCTGTTTTACGGAATTCGCAGACCATATCCAGAACATCGGACAAACGCACACCGTGAGCCAGTGCACGTTCACATGCAAGCTGAATCACCGGGCCATCGGCCATTGGATCAGAAAACGGCACACCCAGTTCAATGATGTCTGCACCCGCTTCAACCAGCGCATGTAGAAGTGGAACTGTAACCTCTGGGCTGCAGTCACCTGCAGTAACATATGGAATAAGCGCCTTGCGGCCTTCCGCATTCAGCTTTTCAAAGCTGCTAGAAATTCGACTCATTTACTTTTCCCCGCACAAATCAAATATTAATTCCATCGATCTGTGCGACCGTATGAATATCTTTATCACCACGACCAGACAAGTTCACAACAATGGTCTGATCTTTATCCATCTCTTTAGCCAGTTTCATGGCATAAGCAACTGCATGGCTTGATTCAAGCGCTGGCATTATACCCTCAACACGAGTCAAAATACGAAATGCATCCATTGCTTCTTCATCTGTTGCATCCACATATTCAGCACGGCCTGTATCTTTCAGGAAAGAGTGCTCAGGACCTACACCTGGGTAATCAAGACCGGCAGAAACAGAGTGTGTTCCAACAATCTGGCCGGCTTCATCCGACATCAGATAAGTACGGTTGCCATGCAGTACACCCGGTGCACCCGCTGAAAGCGGTGCAGCATGATGACCTGTTTCAACACCATAGCCACCTGCTTCTACACCGTACATTTTTACATTTTCATCTTCAATGAACGGATGGAACAGACCAATAGCGTTTGAGCCGCCACCGACACAAGCGACTAGCGCATCTGGCAAGCGACCAGTCTGGTCCAGACACTGCTGACGGGCTTCACGACCAATAATGCACTGGAAATCGCGAACCAGTTTTGGATACGGGTGTGGACCTGCAGCGGTACCAATAATGTAGAACGTATCATCAACATTAGTTACCCAGTCACGCATCGCTTCGTTCATGGCGTCTTTCAGGGTACGAGTACCTGATTCAACCGCTATTACTTCTGCGCCCAGCAGCTTCATACGATATACATTCAATGCCTGACGCTGAACATCCTCTGCACCCATGTACACCTGACATTCAAGTCCCATACGAGCCGCTACGGTTGCAGATGCAACACCGTGCTGACCTGCACCAGTTTCAGCGATAACACGAGGTTTACCGGTATATTTCGCAAGCAGAGCCTGACCGATGGTGTTGTTAACCTTGTGGGCACCTGTGTGGTTCAAATCTTCACGTTTCAAATAGATCTTTGCGCCACCTACTTTTTCAGTCAGGTGTTTTGCAAAGTACAACGGAGATGGACGACCAACATAATGCGCCAGGTCACGATCAAACTCTTCCTGGAAAGCTGGATCTCGCCACAATTTCTCATAGGTTTCTTCTAACTGCTTCAATGCAGCCATCAGAGTTTCAGATACGAAACGGCCACCGTAAGGACCAAAATGGCCTTTACTGTCGGGCAACTGAGAAAGTGCTTTAAGATCAATATTAGTTGGCACGGGTTACCTCATTTATAAACTTTTCAACTTGTTCGGCATCTTTGATGCCTTTACTTTTTTCTACTCCACCGCTGACATCGACAGCGTAAGGAGCAACTGTTTTGACGGCCTGAGCAATATTATCTGCTGTTAAACCGCCTGCCAGAATAATAGGTGCGGGATGAACCGCAGGGATTCTTTCCCAGTCAAACACCTCACCGGTACCACCAGGAACTCCTGGTCGGTACGCATCCAGCAGAATTGCCTGAGCTTTGGCATATTTTTCAGTTTCAGAACCCAGATCCAGATCTGGCTTCATGCGAAGCGCCTTGATGTATGGACGTTCAAACTGATCACAGAAAGACGGGTTTTCATCACCATGAAACTGCAACAAATCAATACGTGTTTCACGCAATATCCGATCAATCACCGCTTTGGATTCATTTACAAATAAAGCTGTGGTCGTCACAAACGCAGGCAACTGCGCAATAATTTCAGCAGCGGCTTCCGGCTCCACGTAACGCGGGCTAGGTTCATAAAAAACAAAGCCTAAAGCGTCCGTGCCCGATTCAATAGCCGTCACTGCATCTTCCAGTCGGGTAATACCACAGATTTTTACGCGGGTTCTTTTCACTGAACGAGATATCACTAGAGATTAAATCAAAGGCAGAATCTTATCAGATTGAGAGGCATTAAGTCAGTCAGCTAAGCAAGGAAAAAAGGCCCTATTTGCGATTTAGGCAATTCAAACTCTTCCGGATACTTGGCATCAACAAAATACAAGCCATATGGAGGCGCTGTTACCCCACCCTGCCTGCGATCTTTTGCTTCCAGAACCTCTTTTGCCCACACCGGTTCGGCATCACCACAACCGATAGTCATCAACACACCCGCAAAATTCCGGATCATATGATGTAGAAAGGCATTTGCCCTGACATCGAGGATAATCAAACTACCCGACTGATAAACATCCAGCTGTTTTACTGTACGTACCGGACTGTGCGCCTGACAAGCCACAGCTCTGTAAGAAGTGAAATCATGCTCCCCGACCAGATACTCAGCTGCCCGTTGCATTCTCTTAATATCCAGGGGCTTATAAGTCCATGTAACCCCTCTGGGCAAGATGGCAGGCTTCACAGGGTTGCAATAGATCACATAGCGATAACGTCGTTCCAGAGCAGAAAAGCGTGCATGAAAGCTCTCAGGAACATGCTTAGCCCATTGAATAGCAATATCATCCGGCAAATGGGTATTTGTCCCCATTATCCACGCCCTTTCATTGCGCTGAACCGGACTGTCGAAATGGATAATCTGGTAGGTAGCATTCACCCCGGCATCCGTTCGCCCTGCACAGACAACGGACACATCGGAATTGGCGATTTTGGACAAGGCCTTTTCGACCTCTTCCTGAATACTGGTGACGCCACCCTCTTTCTGGATCTGCCAGCCTCTGTAGGCTGCACCTGAATACTCTACGCAGAGAGCATAACGATAAGGGGCGATCGAAATCGCCCCTGTGGTTGAACCTTTAGGTTCAGAACTACTTGTTTCTTGCATATCTAACTTTTATTCATGGACTGGATCAAAGCTTCAGCTTCAGATTTCTGCTCATCACTGCCTTCTGCTACGATCTCCTGAAGAATATCCTTGGCACCATCAAAGTCTTCCATATCCATGTAAGCACGTGCGAGATCAAGTTTAGTCTCTACCTCATCAGCACCTTCCAGTAGATTCAGACCCGCCAGTTCATCAAAGTCGTCTTCTAAAGAGGAATCTTCGTCAGCACTTTCTTCCAGCTCAATGTCATTATCAACACTTGTCAGTAATGCATTCAGCTCAGAGTCCAGATCCGCATCCAGATCATTCGCAATAGAAGATTCCAGTTCTTCCGCTGCCGATTTATTCTCTGCCAGATCAACTTCTTCGAGATCCATACCGATCTCGTCCAGCATCGCATCCAGATCACTTTCTGCAGACTCAGCTGCAGGCTCTTCTGCTGCGATTTCTGGTTCGGAGATATCTTCAGCTTCTTGCTCTGGTTCTGCAGCAACTTCAGTGAGGTCGAAGTCATCATCCAGGCCCAGATCAAGATCGTCTTCTTCAATTTCTTCTACTGTTGTTTCTTGAGTAGCAGACTCCTCGTCTGCGGCTTCATCAAAGCGCGCCGCATCCATTTCTGCTCCGATTTCATCATCTACTTCAGCAAGAAGTGCATCCAGATCTGGATCAGAATCGATTTCGTCAAGGTTTTCAGTATTGTCTGCCTCAACCGAATCAAGCTTGAGCACTTGAGCCTCAGGCTCTTCGTCAGCCGCTGCTATCATTGCAGAAAGCTCGTCAACCGACTCATCTTCTGAAGTATCTACTGGTTCCTCAGAAGGTTCTTCAGTGACTTCTGGCTCATCAAGGTCGAGCAGAGCATCAAGAGCATCTTCATCGATCTCTTGCTCCGTTTCTGTAATCTCATCTATTGAAGTCGATTCAGATTCCGGCTCAGCTTCAGACTCAGCACTTAATTCAGAGAAGTCTTCAATCTCTTCAGCAGGTTCAGGTTCAGACAATTCGGAGAAATCCAAATCTAGATCTTCATCGCCTTCCAGCAATGCATCAAGATCACCTTCCGCTTTCTCTGATTCAGGAGAATCAGCCACTTCTTCAGATTCAGGCTCAGACTCTGAAAGAATGAAGTCTAATTCATCATCAGATTCAGTTGTTTCTTCCGTAACTTCTGCTGATTCAGACGGTTCGCTTTGTGTGTCTTCAATATCAAATGCCAGATCATCCAGATCAACATCAAGATCTTCGTCTGCAAGTTCAGCCAGCGCGTCCTCTTCTGGAGAGCCCTCAGCCAGTTCTGGAGAATCCTCAGCCAGAATTGCATCTAACTCATCATCAATGTCTGCGGGCGTTTCTTCTGCTGCACCTTCATCATATGCAAGAATTGAGTCCAGTTCATCACTGATTTCAAGATCATCATCTTCAGTTTCGGAGTCTTCACCGAGAATGGCATCCAGCTCATCGCTAACTTCAGATTCATCTTCGAAGTCTTCATCCACACCGAGATCAAATTCTTCATTATCCAGAAGATCTTCTTCATTGATCTCTTCAGCAACCTCAACCTGATCAAGAACATCCACAGGATCTTCTTCCAGATCCAGATCCATGTCCAAATCCAGATCATCCAGGTCATCCAGATCATCTAGATCGTCACTCAGGTCAGACTCTTGGAGAAGGTCATCTTCTTCACCAATATCCAGATCATCAAGATCAGACGGTTCTTCCAGCTCAGTTTCCTGAGTCACTTCTTCAGCAACTTCTTCAGGAGCTTCCTCAGCTGCTTCTGTTTCTGGTTCATCAACAACAGGAGCTGGTGCTACAGGGGTTTCTTCAGCTTTCTCTTCTGATTCTTCATCCTTCTTGCCTTTTCTCAGGAAGAAGAATAAACCAGCCAGAAGCGCAATCAGGCCAGCACCTATGCCGCCCAAAATCGCAGGTGATTGCATAATTTGATCAAGCAAGCTTTTTTCTGGCGGTGGTGGCGGCGGCGCAGCTTTTGCTGCTTGTACCTGACCTTGTAAGGCCGCTAACTCTTTATCTTTGAGTTCCAACATCTCACGAAGCTTTTCAAGCTCGTACTGGATGCCGTCCATTCGTTCGTTTAGATCTTCATTCTCTCTTGTGATTTTATCCACATCTTCAAGAGACTGATTGAGCTTTTCCTCAAGCTGTTGATTCTTGGCAACAAGTTCATCTTCAACAGTTTCAGGCACACCTTCCTCAGCGGTAGCTACTTCTTGCTCAGAAGCTGGATCGTCAGAAGATGTACTCTCTTCCGCTGATTGATCAGTTAGCGCTCCCTCTTCAGGTTCAAGCTGGTCTTTAGGGGTTACAATTTTTAATTCAGCTTCCTCTTTAGGAGAAGGCTCAGGCTGTTCCCCCGTTGAAGACTTTTTTACTGAAGCCTCCATTGGTGCAGGAGATTCAGGTTTACCACGGTCAGCTTTCCATTGAGCAGTTTGACGAACAACCTCGCGCGCGGCTTCATTGTTAGTCAACTGCTGAATTTCTTCTATGCTTGGAACATCAAGAACAACACCCGCTCGTAACGCATTAATGTTGTTGTTGATAAATGCATGCGGGTTTTTTTTCTGTAAAGCAATCATCATCTGCTTTACAGACACTTGGTTACTTGGTCGATTATCAATCGCCAAAGCCCATAAAGTGTCTTTTTTATCTACATATATTTTATCAGTGCTGTTCGGTGAACTTGCAGCACTAGCTACAGCTTTACTAGGGGCTGGTGCTATTAGTTTTGGTTCCACCTGAGTAGTAGCGGCAGGCTGAACAGTTCTGCGTACAGGAGTTGGGTCAAATACAGGGGGATCCAAAAGAAGCGTATATTCTCGGACCAAACGACCATTAGGCCAGTTCACTTCTACCAGAAAATTTAGAAACGGTTCACGCACAGGTCTGTTGGAATTCAGGAAAATTGTGCCGGAGCCATCTGGATTTACTTTGACCTGAAAACTCACATCAGAAAGAAAGCCGGATTTATTCAATCCAGCTAAAGCAAATTCATCTACATTTGCCATTCTGGGTTGAATCTGAAGAGGATTGAGCTTTCGAACTTGAAGCAGCTTAATTTCAGCCTTCAATGGTTCATTGAGTGCTGAAGTTACCTTAATTTCACCCAGGCCAAGCGCATTGGCATTGGATGCACTAATTACCCCTGCTACAGCAAGGCTAATGGCGAGTTTACGCAGCATCTTAGTTTCCTTGTTCCCCTACACCCTAAACTCAGCATAAATTCAGGGAGTTACGATTCCAAAATCAATTCACAGTATTGTTTATAATCCACTTATGGGTCAAGGAAATACAAACAACAGTTTAAATTTATTTAGCAATAATTGATTTAAAGGTACTGGTTAACCAAAACTTCAGCGATTTGAACGCAATTCATTGCAGAAGCCTGCTTTACGTTATCAGCCACCAACCATAGATCCAGCGCGTTTTCACAGGAGATATCTTCCCTAATACGGCTAATGAAAATTTCATCATTTTTTGCCGCATCAGTAACAGAAGTAGCGCCGCCATCTTCAAGGATTAAGCTAATATTTTCTGTATAAGAAAACAGCTCTTTAACTTCTTCAGCACTGATTGGATCCCAGCATTCAATATGAACCGCTTCTCCATGCCCAAAGAATACTGGTACCTGAACACAAGTTGGGTTAACCATTAGGCCTTCATCGCCTAAAACACTTTGCACATCCCGAACCAGATTCATCTCTTCAGAACTGTATCCATTCTCAAGAACTTCACCAACCTGAGGGATCACATTAAAAGCGATCTGTTTTGCAAAGTTATTTGTTTCCGGAGTTTGGCCGTTCAGGAGCCTTGCCGTTTGGCCTGCAAGCTCTTCAACTCCGGATTTACCGGCAGAAGAAACAGCCTGGTAAGTGGCGACATTGATTCGCTTAATCGAAGCTTGTCGGTGTATTGGCGCAATAACAGACAGCAGAGGGGCAGCAACAGCGGCAGGCGTTGAAATAATGCCTCTGTTTGAATATTCAGCGATACGCTCTGGGTTAACTATCGCCATAACCATTGGGACATCATACTCGTCACAGAAAGCTCTGGTGCAATCAATCACAACGCTGCCCTGGTCCGCTGCAATCTGGGCATATTCTTCAGAAATCTCATCAGTACCCGCAAATATAGCTAACTGAACTTCGGAAAAATCAAACTCACTGATCGATTCAACCCGATGCGACTTATCATTAAATTGCACTGTTGTGCCAACATTATCTTCACTATCAAGCAACGTGAGACTTTCAAGCTGAAGCTCTTTTGCCTCAAGAATTTCAACAATCGCTTCACCCACTAAACCTGTGGCACCCACTAAAGCTAGATTAACGCCCTGACTCATTTCCATACCCCAAAAACAGATCAGCCCGACTATGTCGGGCTGTTTTCAAAACCAACTACAACTGTGGAATTATTTTTCCAGCAGAATTCTCAGCATACGACGCAGAGGCTCAGCAGCACCCCACAACAGCTGGTCACCTACGCTGAATGCATTCAGGTATTCATCACCCAGATTCATCTTACGCAGACGGCCTACAGGCACTGTCAGAGTACCGGTAATTTTCGCTGGAGTCAGTTCCTGAGCAGTAATATCACGCTCATTTGGAATCACTTTAACCCAGTCGTTTGCTTCAGCCAGCATGGACTCAATCTCATCCATAGGCACGTTCTGTTTCAGCTTGATTGTGAATGCCTGGCTGTGGCAGCGCATAGCACCGATACGCACGCATGTACCATCAATTGGAATCGGGTTATCGCCCAGACCAAGAATCTTGTTGGTCTCAGCGTATGCTTTCCACTCTTCACGACTCTGGCCGTTGTCCAGTTTTGTGTCGATCCAAGGAATCAGAGAGCCCGCCAGCGGCACACCAAAGTTATCAACTGGCATTGCATCACTGCGAATCGTTTCAGCAACCTGACGGTCGATATCCAGAATAGCAGAAGCCGGGTTTGCCAGATCATCAGCAACAGAATCTTTGATGATACCCATCTGAGAGATCAGTTCTTTCATGTGACGCGCACCGCCACCTGAAGCTGCCTGATACGTCATAGACGTCATCCACTCGATGTGACCGGCATTGAACAGACCACCCAAACCCATCAGCATCAGGGAAACTGTGCAGTTACCGCCCACATAAGTTTTGATACCGTTGGATAGACCATCTTTGATCACATTCATGTTTACCGGATCAAGTACGATGATCGCACTGTCATCCATACGCAGAGAAGATGCAGCATCGATCCAGTAACCGTCCCAACCTGCAGCACGCAGATCAGCGTAAACCTGTTTCGTGTAGTCACCGCCCTGACAGGAAATAATGGCATCCATCTGTTTCAACTCATCAATGGATGTTGCATCTTTCAGTGCTGGGATATCTTTACCAATATCCGGACCAGCCTGACCTACCTGGGACGTGGTGAAGAAGACCGGCTCTTCGATATGATCGAAATCACGTTCTTCCATCATGCGTTGCATCAGCACGGAACCCACCATTCCACGCCAGCCAACAAAACCTACACGTTTCATCAAATTCACCAAAAACTCGGATGTTAAAAATACAAAATCGGCTCTTGTACTTTCTCAACAAAGAACAAGAGCCGATAGAGGCGCATATTATGCTACAAAATAGCGATTCAGGCTATATAACCCATTCGCCTAAGCTGTAGTTTTTAGCTTAGAGCAGCAACGACAGCGTCACCCATTTCAGAAGTAGACACTTTCTGCATGCCTTCAGACCAGATATCTGCAGTGCGCAGGTTTTGATCCAGAACTTTACTAACTGCCGCTTCGATACGGTCAGCAGTCTCACCTGCACCCAGCGAGTAACGCAGCATCATTGCAGCAGACAGAATAGTTGCCAGCGGGTTTGCAATACCCTGGCCAGCAATATCCGGTGCAGAACCATGACAAGGTTCGTACATGCCTTTACCGTCTACATCCAGAGAAGCAGATGGCAGCATGCCGATTGAACCTGTCAGCATCGCAGCCGCATCAGAAAGAATATCGCCAAACATATTGCCGGTTACCATTACATCAAACTGTTTTGGCGCACGTACCAGCTGCATAGCAGCGTTATCCACGTACATGTGAGACAGTTCAACTTCAGGATATTCTTTAGAAAGCTCTTCCATGATCTCACGCCACAGAACAGTTACTTCCAGTACGTTTGCTTTATCTACAGAACAAAGGCGCTTATCACGCGCCATTGCCGCTTCAAACGCAACGCGACCGATACGACGGATCTCATTCTCATCGTAAACGTAGGTGTTGTAACCTTCACGGATACCACCCTCTTTCTCACGAACGCCACGTGGCTGACCGAAGTAGATACCGCCTGTCAGTTCACGAACAATCAAAATATTCAGACCAGCAACGATTTCTGGTTTCAATGTAGAAGCATCAGCGAGCTGAGGGTAAAGAATTGCAGGACGCAGGTTACCAAACAGACCCAGGTTGGCACGAATACCCAGCAGACCTTTTTCCGGACGGATCTGGAAGTCAGGGTTGGCATCCCATTTTGGCCCACCTACTGCACCCAGCAGGATTGCATCAGACGCTTTGGCTGCTTCCAGAGTTTCCTCAGGAAGCGGAACACCTGTTGCATCAATCGCAGCACCACCTACATGAGCTTCCGTAAACTCCAGCCCCAGATTGTCCTGCTCATTTACCAGATCAAGCACTCGGCGTGCTTCAGCAACGATCTCTGGACCAATGCCATCACCTGGCAACATCAATACGTTTTTAGACATGTTTCAAACCTTTACTCTAAGGACAGCCCTGAGGCTGCCGGCTCATTATTATTTATCTACTTGATAGCGTTAAATAGCCAAGGCGCTGACTGACGACGCTGCTCTTCGTACGCTTTAATATCATCAGCATGCTGCAGCGTCAGGCCGATGTCATCCAGGCCATTGAGCAAGCAGTGCTTACGGAACTCATCAATTTCAAAGCTCAATTCTTCACCAGAAGGTGTTACCACAACCTGTTTTTCGAGATCGATCGTCAGTTCATAACCTTCTGTTGCAGCGGTTTCCTTAAACAGCTGATCAACCTGCTCATCACTCAGTACGATGGGCAACAAACCATTTTTAAAACAGTTGTTGTAGAAGATCTCTGCAAAGCTTGGCGCAATCACTGAGCGGATACCAAAATCTTCTAAAGCCCAAGGCGCATGCTCACGACTGGAACCACAGCCAAAGTTCTCGCGCGCCAGCAGAACACTGGTACCTTTGTAACGCGGCTGGTTCAGCACAAATTCTTCATTCAATGGACGACCGGTACAATCCTGATCTGGCTGACCTTCGTCCAGATAACGCAGTTCATCAAACAGGTTCTTACCAAAACCAGAACGCTTGATCGATTTTAAAAACTGCTTAGGAATAATCATGTCGGTATCAACGTTGGCACGATCCATTGGAGCCGCGATACCTGTATGCAATGTAAACTTATTCATGTCGCTCTCCGATACCTTAGTTGATCAACTCACGCACATCTACAAAATGACCTGTAACCGCAGCTGCAGCGGCCATTGCAGGGCTTACCAGATGGGTACGTCCACCGAAGCCCTGACGGCCTTCGAAGTTACGGTTTGAAGTTGATGCACAGTGCTCACCATTACCCAACTTATCCGGGTTCATCGCCAGGCACATAGAACAACCCGGTTCACGCCATTCCAGGCCCGCTTCCGTAAAGATCTTATCCAGACCTTCTTTCTCAGCCTGTTCTTTTACCAAACCAGAACCTGGTACCACCAGGGCCTGAATGATGTTGCCAGCCACTTTACGGCCTTCAACCACTTTTGCCGCATCACGCAGGTCTTCAATACGGGAGTTTGTGCAGGAGCCAATAAATACACGATCCAGTTTAATATCAGTAATCTTCTGATCCGCTTCCAACCCCATGTACTGAAGGGCGCGGTTGATACCATCGATCTTAACCTGATCGGTTTCGTTAGCAGGGTTAGGCACCTGAGCAGAAACACCCACCACCATCTCAGGTGAAGTACCCCAGGTCACCTGAGGTTCAATGTCGGCACCGTTGATTTCAACCACTGTATCGAACTCGGCATCCACATCTGAAACCAGATCTTTCCATGCAGCCACAGCCATATCCCATTGCTCACCTTTTGGAGCAAAATTACGGCCTTCAACATAATCCAGAGTGATCTGATCCACAGAAACCAAACCCACACGAGCACCCGCTTCAATTGCCATGTTACATACGGTCATACGACCTTCCATGGACATATTGCGGAATACATCACCACCGAACTCAATCGCATAACCTGTACCACCCGCGGTACCAATCACACCGATCACATGCAGGATGACATCTTTTGGTGTTACGCCGATGCCCAATTCGCCATCAACCTTCACCAACATGTTTTTCATTTTCTTGGTGATCAGGCACTGTGTCGCCAGAACATGCTCAACTTCAGAGGTACCCACACCGTGAGCCAAAGCACCTAACGCACCCAGAGTTGCCGTATGAGAGTCACCACAAACAGCCGTAACACCTGGTAGAATTGCACCCTGTTCCGGCGCCATTACGTGCACGATACCCTGGCGCTGATCGTTCATTTTGAATTCAACGATTCCGAAATCATCGCAGTTCTGATCCAGAGTTTTAACCTGAATACGTGATACCGGGTCGACGATCTCATCCACACCACCGGAACGTTCTGTTGTTGGAACGTTGTGATCTGGTGTCGCGATATTGGCATCGATACGCCATGGCTGACGTCCCGCCATACGCAGACCTTCAAAGGCTTGTGGCGAAGTCACTTCATGCAGAACCTGACGGTCAATATAAATTAATGAACTACCGTCTTCGTTGGTACGAACCAGGTGTGATTCGAACAATTTGTCGTATAACGTTTTTCCAGCCACGGGAACTACCTCACTCATTATTATTCTCAACTAGTACCGCCGTTCTAATACCGCTCAAAAACTAGTCAATATTTGATGACGCAATACTAGTCCACCACTAACCACAACTCAAATTCATATTTTTTATAATTTGCATTCCAAATAGGAATAATTAAAAATTCAACACTAACAGGCAGATTAAAAGGAAGAATATGGATACAAGCACGCTTCAGGCATTTCTCGCTGTTGCTGAGTCTGGCTCTTTTTCCAAAGCTGCAGATCAGCTCTTCTTAACCCAGTCTGCTGTCAGTAAACGCATCGCATTGCTCGAAGAACAATTGGGCAGTCAGCTTTTTGATCGCATAGGCAGAAGCATCTCTGTTACTGAAGCAGGTGAGGAACTCTTGCCCCGAGCCAGAGATATACTGCTGCAATTTGATGATGCCAAACGCGCGATCAATAATCTGGCTGTTGGTGAGATAGCTGGCACCCTCTCTTTTGCCGCCAGTCACCACATCAGCCTGCACCGACTTCCCGAATACCTGAAGCACTTCAGTGAAGAATGTCCCGATGTAGAACTGGACCTAAGATTCGAAGAATCTGAAGTTGCCTATGAAGATGTTCTTAAGGGCGAACTTGAACTTGCTCTGATCACGCTCTCCCCCAACCCGGACAAAAACATCCACTCCGAAATTATCTGGGATGATCTGCTTCAATATGTGGTCGCTAATGACCACCCCTTGGCAATAAGAGAAGAAGTCACTCTGGACGAGCTCACTGCATACAATGCGATATTGCCAGGCGCAAATACATTTACCCGCACACTGGTAGAGCGTTTGTTCGAGCAGCACCAGCTTTCTCTCAATGTAACCATGTCGACAAATTACCTTGATACAATACGCATGATGGTCAGTATTGGGCTTGGCTGGAGCCTGCTTCCGGAAAGCCTGGTAGGCGACCTAAAGGTATTGAAGGTTGTTGATTCAGAACCTGTTCATCGAAATCTTGGGATTATATTCCACCGCAATCGTACCCTGTCTAAAGCCGCCACCTATCTGGCAGAGATACTCAAGAGTGCAGGAAAGTAGGATGTTAAGATTGCGCCGGATGTAATAAGATGAGTTCAATACAAACGATTTTATTTCTGTAATGAGACAGGCCGCAGATGGAAAAAAACGATTTATCCATTGATTCACTTCTGGAAGCTCAAAAAGCCTATTGGAACAAAATCACATCTGCACCCTCAGAAGCACAGTCCCCTGAAGATTGGGCTGACTTTTTATCCCACGCCCACAAAAAACTGAATCAGGAAGCGCCACAACAATTCTCCCAACTTCTGGATATTCTTGGGGCTCAATCACGCAACTTCACCCAATACGGTGAAGATCTTTTGCGCCACTACAGAACGGGTGAAGAACACCATCTCAATGAAGCGGTACAGCAGTTCCAGAACTACATGCAGAAGCAAACAGGCGAAATGCTGATGCAGCAGTGGCAGATTCCAGAACAGTTTGCCTCATTATTCAAAACGCACAGTTTCAGCGATGACCTGCTGTTCGAGAACCCTTTTATCAGTGGTTTTAAGAGTTTGCTGGAAACACCGGTTATTGGCGGCAATCAACAAAGCCAACAGCAAGTGCGTGAAGCCATGAAGCTGACGATTGAGTATCAGGAAGCTCTGCAGGAATACGTATCTCACTACGGCTCGATTAACCAAAACGCTTCTCAGCAGATGCTTGAAGTGATCTCCACCGGAGATGACAAGGTTTCCAGCTTACAGCAGCTGCATGATATCTGGGTTGACGCCTACGAATCCGCCTATTCTAAAACCGTTTTTACCGATGAGTATCAACGTTCTCATGGCCGTATCAGTAATGCCCTGATGAGATTGAGAAAATTCGCACAGGACGTAAGAGATGTTCATTTTCAGTCTGTAGGCCTGGCGACTCGCACTGGATTGGATACAGCGTTAAAAAGGCAGCATCAATTACGTAAAGAGATGCGCGTCAGCAATCGTGAGTTACAGGATTTGAAAACACAGGTGGAGCTTCTACAAACAGAATCTACCGTAGCTCTGATCGCTGATCTCAAGAAAGAGATCACATCCCTCAAACGTGAAGTAACCAAGCTGAAAAAAGCCAACCAGGGGTAAGCCGTCATGAATGGATTTGATCTCGACCCAGCCACAGTTACTGATGAGCTTCTGGAATTCAACCGCAAGCTGTTAAAAAGCTATAACACCCTTGTACAGCTACAAGAAGTTGATGTTGATTCCACACCATACGAAGTGATCTATACCGAAGATAAGCTACGCCTGCGCTATTACAAAGCTACGGGTGAAAAGAGTTGTAAAACACCTCTTCTCATCTGCTACGCACTGGTAAACCGCCCGTACATGATCGATCTGGAATCTCAACGCTCTATGTTGCAGCGTTTGTTGGAGCAAGGGCTGGACATCTATCTGATTGACTGGGGTTATCCGGATGCCGCTGATCGTTATCTCGATCTTGATGACTACATCAACGAGTACCTGAACAACTGTGTGGATTCAGTATTGGCGCATTCAGAATCTGATCAAACCAATCTGCTTGGCATCTGCCAGGGTGGCACCTTCAGCCTTTGCTATACCGCCATGAACCCAGAGAAGATTAAGAATCTGATCACTATGGTCACTCCCGTAGATTTCCAGACAGAAGATAACCTTCTGTACCATCTGGCAAAATATGTGGATGCTGATCTTGCGGTTGAGACCTATGGCAACATTCCAGGCAGCATGCTGAATGATTCCTACAATTCGTTAATGCCTATGCGTTTAGGTGTGCAGAAAAATCTGGGCATGCCAAACCAACTTGAGAATAAAGAAAGCGCCTTAAGCTTCTTGCGCATGGAGAAGTGGATCTATGACAGCCCGGACCAGGCGGGTGAGGCTTTCAGGCAGTTTATCTCGCAGTTCTTCCAGCAAAACAAACTGATTAAAGCTGAAGTTCAGATAGGCGCTAAACTTGTCGATCTGGCTAATATAAAGCAACCTGTTTTAAATATTTTTGGATCTTACGACCACCTTGTTCCTCCTAAAGCCTCTACTGCTTTGAAAGAACAGGTCAGAAGTAAGGATTATCAGGAAATGGAAGTTAAAGCGGGCCACATTGGTGTATTTGTTTCAGGCAAGTCACAAAAACAGGTAGCTCCGGCTATAGTGCAGTGGTTAGTTGAAAGAGATAACTGATTTAAGTTAGTTATCTTTCAAAAATTTCATTCAATTTCACAATTTTTTGCTTCCTCCCGGCTATGATGTCGAATAGAATCGCGCGTCAGATTTTCAGTGGAGTTAACGCCCTTGCCAACCAATGGAAAAATAAAGCTTCAAGGTTTTAATAACCTGACCAAAAGCCTGAGCTTTTGTATTTATGATGTCTGTTACGCGCAAACAGCGGAGCAGAAAGCTGAATACATCGAGTACATTGATGAACAGTACAATGCTGACCGCTTGACTGAGATTCTAAGCGAGTGCTGTGAAATCATCGGCGCAAACATTCTGAATGTAGCGCGACAAGATTATGACCCTCAGGGCGCAAGCGTAACCATTCTGGTAGCCGAAGAACCGGTTAAAGACTCTGAAGACGTCGACACCACTGAAAAGCCTGGTCCGCTGCCTGATTCAGTCGTAGCCCATCTGGATAAAAGCCATATTTGTGTGCATACCTACCCGGAAGCGCATCCAGATGATGGCATTTGCACCTTCCGTGCTGATATTGAGGTGTCTACCTGCGGTATTATCTCGCCGCTAAAAGCATTGAACTACCTGATCCACCAATTGGAATCGGACATTGTCACTGTTGATTATCGAGTGAGAGGTTTTACCCGTGATATCCATGGAGTGAAGCACTACATCGATCACCCGATCAATTCCATCCAGAATTTCATCACAGAAGATATCCATGATCACTACCAGATGTTGGATGTGAACGTGTATCAGGAAAATATTTTCCACACCAAAATGAAACTGAAAGATCTGGATCTGAACACCTACCTTTTCGGCACGACTAAAGAAGAGCTGCCAGAAGATCAGGTGATGGAAATTTCAGAACGCTTGAACAAAGAGATGGACGAAATTTTCTACGGCCGCAATATGCCGGATATGAAAAAATCCTAGCCATAAAA
>JBMYLM010000040.1:0-27957 GCA_049596335.1 Neptuniibacter sp. | reverse complement strand
ACAGCCATCTATCGCAGTGAATCGGCACTGGTGTTAGATGTAGTAAAGAAAACCACTCACGACACTGCTGACTCCTACTTCGACAGTATCAATATCCTGATGCTTAGCGGTGCCATGTCCAACCGCAAGCCTCTGCAGGAAAAGATCCTTGCCAACGAAGACGTAATTGAAGCGCGTATCATCCGTGGTGATCAGGTAAGCAGCATCTACGGGCCAGGCTCTGATGACTCTAAAGTAGTCGACGAGTACGACAGACGTGCGATGAAAGGCGAGCAGGTGATCGAAGAAATTGATGACGAGAAAGGTCACCGCCTGACTGTCGTTACCCCAATGAAAGCGCTATCAGACTATAAAGGCACTAACTGTCTTCTTTGCCATCAGGTTCCAGAGGGCGAAGTGATTGGTGCTGTTCGTGTTACCTACTCTTTTGAGAATCTGGATAACACCATTTCGAACAACCTGATCAGCGTAGCAGTTACCGAGATCATCCTGTTCATCATTGGCCTGGTTATTGTCAGTCTGGCTCTGGGCCGCATGGTCGTTAATCCAATAAAACGAATGGGTAAAACGATCAACACCATTCACGAGAATTCTGATCTTAAGCTGCGGATTGATGTCGATTCCAAAGATGAGATCGGCACTATGTCCCAATCTCTGAATGTGATGCTTGAGGATTTCCACAGCAGTCTAAGCAAGGTAAGTGCAACTGTTCACCAACTGAGCACGTCCAGCACCTCGATTAACGACATTGCGGATATGGCAAACAGCGCGGTGAATAACCAGCAGATGCAAACCAGTGCAGTCGCTTCTGCAATGGAACAGATGGAAGCCGCTACCAAGAGTGTTGAAGCCAGTGCTGAAAATACCGTTTCTGCATCCGATCTGGCACTTGAACAAAGCCAGGAAGGTACAGTTATTACCAACCAGGCGATTGGTGCAATTGAACACCTTAAGAGCAATATCGATAAAGCTCTGGATGTAATCAATAAACTCGATGAGCAGAGCCAGAGTGTTGGTACGGTTCTGGAGGTAATCCAGAAGATCGCTGAACAGACAAACCTGCTGGCACTCAACGCTGCGATTGAGGCTGCCCGTGCTGGTGAACAGGGTCGTGGGTTTGCCGTGGTAGCAGATGAGGTTCGAACACTTGCAAGTAAGACCCGCAACTCCACTGAAGAGATCAACGGCATTATTGAAGAGCTACAACAGGATGCCCGCGATGCAGTATCGGTAATGAATCAGGCTCACTCGAGTGCTGAATCCGGTGTGGAGAAAGTTCAGGAAACATCTGACGCTCTTACCAAGATCTCTGAAGAGGTTCGAGCTATCAACGATATGAACCATATGGTTGCCTCTTCCGTTAAGGAACAAACCGAGATGGCATCCAGTGTTGAAAGCAGTGTCCATGAGATTGCTACAACTGCGGAAAGAACATCTGAACGTGCAGGCAAGCTCAATCAGGTAGCTCACGAGCTGAACACACTCGCTGGCCAGTTGGAAAGCATGGTTCAGAAATTCAAACTTTAACTGACCTATTCCCACCGGCTGCAACAGTCGGTGGGATTTTTCCTTATAAAAGCGGAACCTATATAGCCCAGCATTGTCTCTAACCTTTGAGCCTTGTTTGGAGATATGGAAGTGCAATTCAAAGCCCTTACACCACTGACTGTTAGTAAGTCTTTATTAGCTACCGCGTTAGCCTTCGCAGCCTCATCCGTATCCGCCGAAGTCCTCGAGATTAAAGTGAGCAACCCAGATGGTTCCGCTGTTGATACCATGGTGGCCTTCGCAGAGCCTATAGGCTTCAACCCACCGGATAAAGTCTCTGAAAAAGTAGAGATTGCTCAGGAGGAATGGGCGTTTAATCCGTTTATGACGGTTGTTCAGCTGCAGGATGAAGTCGCGTTTACCAATAAAGACGATTTTACACACCACATCTACTCTATATCCGGAAATAACCGTTTTTCTTTCAAACTGAAACCAAAGGACTCCAACAGCATCAAACTTGAACTGACTGACAATACAGTCGCTCAAATCGCTATGGGCTGTAATATCCACGACTGGATGAGCGCATACATTCTGGTTGTGGACACACCCTATTTCAGTAAGACTGATCAATCCGGTGTAACACAATTTCAGCTCGAACAGGCTGGCAGTTATAAAGTCACGTTGTGGCATCCCCAGCTTGAGGCGGAAGATCATTTGCTCAGCCAGACGATAGATGTCCAAAAAGATGTAACGCTTGAATGGATACTGCCGACAGCCTTAAAGGTGCAACTTCCTGAAGTGAATGAGGATGAGTTTGATTTCCTGGAAAAGTATTAGGAACAGGTTCTGAAGAATGGGTAGTTTGAGAACCAAAGTTTTTCTCTTTTTTGTTCCCCTGTTGCTTATGGTACAGGCGGTTTCACTATGGGCCATTCTCCAAGCAAATACTAAGCAGGAACAACATCAGATTGACCTGCGTTTGGAATCTGCGATCTCCGCTTTCCAGAATCAATACGAACAACGTCGCTATTATCTTCAGGCCTTTGCAGAAACCGCAGCCAAAGATTTTGGTCTTAAAGAAGTGTTTGATGCGGACCTGCGCAGTTTTCTGGTTGCCTTAAATAATCACAGAAAACGCATCAATGCTGACCTTGCTATAGCAGTGAACAGAGAAAACTTGATCACCGGCCAGCTCCTGCGCCGTGACAACAGCGGTAAAGTCAAAGTCGGTCCACAACAGGGTAAATATTTCGCTTCACCAGAGTGGTTTTCAGGCAACGAGCCCCTATCCCAGTTGTATGCTTTAGATAATAAAGTTTATCAGTTGAGTTTCTCACCGTTGAAGATTGGTCAGGAAGTGATTGGCTGGATCGGATACGGCTATGAAATCAACTCCCTGCTGGCGCAGAATTTTGCAGACAGCACCGGTTTGAGTATCGAATTCCTGTTGAAAGCGGGTAATAACGATTGGACTACACTCGCCACAGGCCATCCAAGCATGGAAGGGATGGATTCCCATCAGGGAGAACGTCTGGGTGTAGGTTTACTGGATGACCATGAGCAGGATTCTTACATCCACACACATACCGTGATTGAGGCATCCGACAACCGTGAAATTATGGCGGTCATTTACGGTTCCCGCTCGAACCTTTTGGAAGCTCTACGCCAAAACCTCTGGAAGCTCATAGTCCTTGAAGGTGCCACCATCCTTGTTTCCCTGCTTGCCGCTTATTTACTGGCGGGTGATATCAGTCGTCCGGTCAAAAAACTGGTGCAACAAGCCCGTTACATTGCCAAAGGAAACTACGATACGTCTGTAAACGTCAGTGAGAAAAATGAACTTGGACAACTCGCTGATGAATTTAATCAGATGCAGCAGGCCGTATTAGTCAGAGAGCAGAAGATAAGTCATCAGCTCTACTACAATACGCTCACAAATCTGCCTAACCGTAATTCATTGATTGAAAAGCTGGAAGAGTTGTTCGCGGCTCCAGATCAGAACTTCACTCTTCTGCATCTTGATATCCGGCGCACTAAAACAGTCAACGATACGCTGGGATATGACACCGGCGACCTTATGATCAAAGAGGTAGGACAACGCTTATCTAACCTTAATGATGAGTCGTTAACCTTTCATCTTGGCGCCGATGAGTTTGCGATATTGTTGATGACCAGTGAAATGGAAGTCATCCAACTTTGGCAACACAAAATAGACGCCGCTATGGATACGCCGCTATGCGGCGAAGGTACTCTGATACACCTGCAGCTGCATATTGGTTTTGCCAGAGCTCTTGAAGACGGAACTGATGCAGATAAGTTACTGCAGAAAGCAGATACCGCTCTCAGCCATGGCAAACGAGAGATGAAGGCATTCCAACCCTACCTTCCGGAAATGGATGCCGATGCGAACCAACGCTTAGGTCTGGTGAATGACCTAAAAGTGGCGCTGGAGGCAGGCGATCAGTTAGTCCTGTTTTATCAGCCTAAAATGCAGATCAGTAACGGTCAGATATCTCACTTGGAAGCACTCATTCGGTGGCTGCATCCAGAGCAAGGTATGATACCTCCCGATGCGTTTATCAGTATTGCCGAACAAACCGGACAGATTGATGCCTTGACCCTCTGGGTCATCAATGAAGCCGCCAGACAGTACCTGGAGTGGCAGGAACAAGGGCTGAATCTGTCTATTGCCGTAAACATTTCTGCGGAAAATCTGAAAAATCCACACTTTGCTGAAGAGCTGAACAGCATCTGGCAAAATTACCAACTTCCAAAAGAGGCACTGTCTCTGGAAATTACTGAAAGTGCCGTAGTGGCAGATCCTACCAGTGCTATTGAAATGCTTTGTGAGCTGAAAAATCAGGGTATTAAGCTCTCAATTGATGATTATGGAACTGGCTATTCATCACTGGCCCAGCTTAAACAGATGCCGGTGTCTGAACTTAAAATTGATCGCTCGTTTGTAGATAAGGTGGAATCTGATCCTGATGACCAGATTATCGTGCGTTCAACCATTCGTATGGCGCATGATATGGGCTTGAGCGTAGTCGCTGAGGGTATAGAAGACCAGCAAACCCTAAACTGGTTAGAACAGCATGGCTGTGATCTGGCTCAGGGATATTTTATTAGCAGGCCTCTTCCAGCAAACGAACTAAACAAATGGCTGCGAAGGGAATCGCAGCAAGCTACGGAGTCACATGCGTAAACACTGGATTCTGATCTCCTGTTTTCTGCCCTCTTCAGTTCTCGCACTGGAAGGCAACCTTAAGGGAATTATTGATCTACGAGTTAGTCACTCAGACGGGCTACAAAGCTACGTCAGTGGCGGACAGGGGAAACTACAACGTTCTTCCGGCTCTGACCTTTCTTTGGGCCAGCTGGGTCTGGCAGGCAGCCTGGAGCTCTCTGACTCAATAAGCATGCATACAGTTATCAATGGCTTTGCAGACTCAGATAAAGACCGTCTCGGCTTTACTGAGCTTTACCTGAAATACAAAACCCTGCCCGATACCAATGGCTTTCGTGACGGCATTCGGCTTGGAGTGTTCTATCCAGCCATATCCCTGGAGAACCATGCCACAGCATGGTCGACGCCTAACACCCTGACACCCTCAACTATGAACAGCTGGATTGGTGAAGAGGTCCGCGCAACAGGTCTCGAATACACCGCTGAGTGGCTGGGTAAATTTCGTGAATCCGACTTTGATATCAAGCTGAATGGCACACTGTTCCTGAAAAATGATACTGCCGGTTCAATGATCGCCTGGCATGGCTGGACTCAAAGCAGCCGTCAGTCAGTCATCGGCGAGCGTTTACCACTTCCCTATACTCCCGCTCTGGATGCAGACCTCTCAGGTCAGTCCCGCAACTCAGATCCCTTTCATGAGGAAGACAGCAGACCAGGTTATATGACCAGTATGGAGTGGAAACTACACAAGCGCGGACTACTGCAATTTGGCTATTTTGACAGTAATACCAACCCATATACGGTAACCAACGGTCAATACGGCTGGGATACGCGGTTCCTGTTTGGCGGTTTTCAGTGGAATCTGGACCGTGCATGGAGCCTGCAGGGGCAAATCATGCAGGGTGACACCCTGATGCAATCTCCGGGCAGAGTTGATGTGGTTAACAATGATTACCGTAGCGCCTATGTATCACTGGGCTGGCGCAAAGGACCTCATCGTGTGAATACACGATTGGAAGAGTTCTCTGTCACTGATCTCGACAACACTCTGGGGGATAACAACAGCGAATATGGTAAAGCGATCACACTAACCTATCGATACCGCATGGCAAGGCAGTGGTTTGTTCTGGGAGAGTACAGCTGGATTAACAGTGATCGTGCCGCGCATATTTATAGTGGCGATGACTCAAAACAGATTGAACGCCAGTTGCAGGCAGCGGTGAGATACTATTTCTAAGTAGCTGACAAAATTAAGCCGCAGAGAAACTGCGGCTTAAGGCCGGTGCTTGAAGGGGGGAGCACCGAATACATGGATCTGGTCACTACTCCAGATCCTATGATTTCAAGAACTTAGATTTTTAGAACTTAGCTGTAGCTGTTAGCCAAAGCTTGTCTGTATCTACGCCAGTATCACCCGCTGAGTAATCAGCATACTTAAGGCTCAGGCCGTAGTTTTTACCGAAGCTCTTAGCTACAACAAAGCCAAATTCTGAACCCAGATCAGCGGAAGTCGTTTCCGCTTCAAAGTCGTGGTAAACCGCCAGCAGTTTAACGCCCGCAACCTTAGTACCTACAGTCAGATAAAGGTCTTCGATACCCGTACCTGGCGTGCCCAGGAATTTATCAGCCCAACCCTGGAACTTATGTTTAGTCGCCAGAGGTGTGTTGAAGCCTACGCCGTTATCAGACTCAAGTACTTCGAAGCCCAGTTTCGCAGTCACACCAGAAACGCTTACACCACCTTCCAGAACGTAATAGTCTGGCTTGGAACCATTGTTCTGGTCCTGAGATGCATACTCTGCTGTGTAAAGCAGTTTCGCGTCGCCTGCAGGCTTAGAACCTGTGAATCGAACACCAAAGGTATCAATGCTGTCTGCTGCTGCATCGGGTTCGATCTGGTAGTAGTAACCCGTTACTGTGCCAAATGGCAGGCCTGTGTATTTAGCATTCAGCAAGTGTGTTTCATGCTTAGCATCAGATGCAAAAATGTTATTTACTTCAGAAATATATCCATAGAACAGAGTCGTATCTGGCAGGGATTTATTGGTCAGAGTCAAAGCATCGTAAGTCTGTTCGTTCTGACGGAAACCTACGCCACCCACAAAACGCTGGTTGTCCAGCAGGATACGCTGACGACCAAATTTCACAGTCGTATCAGCGGCAGAGTAAGCAAGGTAAGCCTGGTTAACATCTGTATATTCTGAGTCAGCAATACCTGTGTAATCTTCATCACCCAATACAGTCGTATCATCAGCCTCAAATAATGCTGAGAAGCCATTAAAAGTATCAGTTTTGTAGGTCAGACGGCTTTTCAACGTCAGCGCGTCATTGCTAACACCGCCCACATCCACATCTTCAAAACGCAGACGGAAGCTTACTGAGGTGCTGCCATTCTGGAAGGCTTCAGCGATGGATTCTGCCGCAAATGCGGTAGGGGTGGCTGCTGTTACAGCGGCTGCCAGTAACAGCTTAGATGGTAAAGTGCTCATAGGTTACTCCTAGCTATATAAGTAATTGATATGCCAGTAGCAACCGATATGCCAAAAATGTCAGATTCGTAATATTCAGATTAAAATGTGCAAAAAATGCATGTGTTGCACTAAAGTATAACCACCTTGCGATATTGCAGTGCACAAATCAACCCAACCCCTTCCCCATTTCTGTGCACAGCTCACCAAAATTAAACCGATAAAAAACAAGGCTATATAGGTATTAACCCCTATTTATAGTCGTTTTTATCCAGTCCGTACTTCTTCATTTTGTCGTAGAGTGTTTTACGGGGCAGTCCAAGACTGGTTAGGGTTTCTTTAATAGAACCTCCACTGCGGGACAGCTCTGCCTGAATCAGCATTTTTTCAAACTGATCAACTTTGTCTGGTAGAGAAAGGGCTGTGGACGACTCCGTTATCGGGCGGTTTTCGAAGTCAAAGGTGCAACCCTCACCCAGCAACACGTAACGCTCAGCCAGATTTCTCAGCTCACGAACATTGCCGGGCCAGTCATAGGTAACAATGCTGTGCATGCGCTCAGGGGAAAGAGGAGGGACTTCTCTGCCATATTGAGCGGATGCAATTAAGGCAAAGTGCTGGAACAGCAGCACGATATCTTCACGGCGATCTCGCAGAGAGGGGATATCCAGGCGAACCACATTCAGGCGGTAATACAGATCCTCCCTGAACTCGCCTCTATCTGAAGCTTCTTTCAGGTCAACCTTGGTCGCGGCGATGATTCTGATATCCAGTGGAATCAATTCATTTGAACCAAGCCGCTCAATAGCTCGTTCTTCCAGAACCCTGAGCAACTTTATTTGCAGAGTCATCGGCATACTCTCTATTTCGTCCAGAAACAGAGTGCCTCCGCTGGCGTGTTCAAATTTACCAATACGCTGGGATTTCGCATCGGTAAAGGCGCCCTTTTCATGACCAAAAAGTTCTGACTCAATCAGATTTTCCGGTACCGCTCCGCAGTTGATTGCAACAAAGTTTTTATCCCGGCGATTACTCTGCTCATGAATGTAACGAGCCATCAGATCCTTACCGGTACCGGTTTCACCCAGAATCAATATATCCGCTGGGGTGTCCGCCACCGTATGAACCAGACTCCGGACTTGTGTAATTGCCGGGGTATTACCAATGACTCGAGGACCAGGGGCCTGCTGAGCCTCTAGCTCCAGTTTCAACTTGCGGTTTTCCATCACCAGTGCACGTTTCTCAACCGCACGTCTGACCACATCTAAGAGAAACTCTGAGGAAAAAGGCTTTTCTATAAAGTCATAAGCTCCATCACGCATAGCACCAACAGCCATGCTTATATCACCGTGACCGGTTATGAGTATGACTGGCAGAGCAGGATCTTCCGCCACAACCCGCTTCATCAGCTCAAGGCCGTTGATTCCGGGCAGGTTAATATCGGTTACGAGTATCCCTTCCCAGCCGCTTTGAACCATTTGCAGCGCTTCTTCAGCGGTCTCCAGAGCGGTAACCTCATAGCCTCCCAACTCCAACGTCTGGCCTGCTGCCAGACGGATGTGCTCTTCATCATCAACCAGAAGAATGGGAAGTTTGTTATGTACAGACATTCAGAAAACCGTTCGAAAAAATTATTTAATAACAGTATCAGGCGAAGGTGCGAGAGGTAAACAGATTGTAAACTCTGCACCACCTTCTGGGTGGTTATCTACCTTTAACTCTCCACCCATACTTTCAATGATCCTGTGGGATATGGATAAACCCAGGCCAAGCCCCTGCCCTGCTGTTTTGGTTGTATAGAAAGGTTCAAACACCCGGTCCAGATCCGCTTCTTCAATACCGGGACCGTAATCACGCACTTTCATCGCCAGATGATCCGCATGTTCGTCCAGCTCAATATCAATCTTCGGTACTTGCTGATCTTCCATGGCCTGTAGAGCATTACTTATGAGGTTCACCAATACCTGCTCAAGGCGGACGGTGTCACCCATCACATAAATACTGTTAAGCCCGGCTGGCCAATTCACTTCTGCGGCGATCTTTTGCAAACGCCCGTACAAAATAGACATCGCGCCATCATGTACATTCTGCAGACATACCACTTCAGGTGCCCCTGAAGTTTTGCGCGAGAATTCTTTGAGCGGATGAATGATTTTCGCCATTCGTTCAGTTAAACCGCTGATCTGAACCAGATTAGTTTTAACTGTATCCAGCCGATCGAGTTCAAGGAACTGCTTAGCGTTATCCGCGTATGTACGAATAGCGGTCAGTGGCTGGTTAAGCTCGTGGTTGATACCCGCTGACATCTGTCCCAGCACAGCCAGTTTTGCCGTCTGAATAAGCTCGTTTTGTGTGTTTTTATGTTTTTCAACTTCATCAACCAATTGCTGGTTAGCTTTGGTCAGATCAACGGTACGTTCTATTACCCTGTGCTCGAGAAGATCTCTGGCTCTTTGCAGTTCTTCTTCATATTCCTTGCGCTGAGTAATATCGTGGATAGTCACCAAAAAGCGCTGACCTATGCGGTAATCCATCTGACCAATAATCAGTTCTATTGGAAACTCTGAACCATCATTCCGCAGACCACTGGCTTCTATGTACAGCTCGTCCTGGCGGTTATCTTCGGCGGCCGTGATATGTTGCCAGCACACCGGGCGGTGCTCTCGGGTAAGCAATTTACTGAAATAGGTGTTCCTACACTCCTCCTCAGTGTGCTCAAACAGTTTCTCAGCCATTGAGTTCATACTTTCAATCCGGCCCTGAGAATCCAGGGTGATCAAACCTGCCTTAGTGTTATCAATGATGGCCCTGACTCGTTGTTCACTGGCTTCCAGCGCCTGATTTTCCATGCGTTTGAAGCGTTCACGCTCGCGGGTAATACGCTGACGAGTTGATAGGAACAGCACCAGCAGCACCATTGCTACAAAGATAAACCCACTGGTAATCGCTGAGTAGAACATACGTTCCTGAACGGGTTTGGTACTGGCCAGAATGACCACATTCAGGCCGCTGCCCTCCAGCTGTTTATTCAGCAGCATAAACTGCCGGGTGTTTACTCCGTCAAAAGCCGGATTATCGATTCGCTTACCGTCCACCAACGTAATCAGTTGCCCACCGTCATCACGCTATTTCTGCTCAATAATATCCAATGCGGCTAAGCGATGACTGCCATAACGTAAACTTTCGCTGATACGCTGCACGTCAGACCTCGATAAAGGCCTTAAGGTTCTGAATTTCCAGTCATCTCTGGTTGAGATAAAGATCACCCCATCCTCATCGGTGACCAGAATATCCAGATCCGGGTCAGTCCAGTCTGACTCGATGTCATGCAGATCAATCTTAACTACAACCACCCCAATGATATTCAGCCCCTGATCCCTTACCGGATAGGAGAAATAATATCCGCGTTTTTTTGATACTGTGCCCAAAGCAAAATAGCGCCCTGCCTGGCCTTTGATAGCATCCTGAAAATAAGGCCTGAAGCTGTAATTTTTACCTACAAAAGATCGTTCTTCCTGCCAGTTGCTGGCAGCTACTGCGTTACCTTCACTGTCCATCACATAAACATCCGCGGCACTGATCGCGGTATTTACCTGTTGCAGATACTTATTGGCACTCAGAACGGTTTCAGGGTCAGCCGCATTGTTAGCTACTTTTACCAGAATAGAATGGGATGAAAGCAAACCTGGAAGATCTTTATAACGGTCCAGTTTCTGCCTGAGGTTAAGCACATAGCGATTTAAGTCAGAGGTCGAGCGCTGGAACAACAAATCATAGCCTTGTGTACGACTGACCAGTGTTGCCTGAACCACCACCAAAACAAAAGCAAAGGCTAAAACCATGAAAAAAAAGGTTCGGTAACGTCGCCACCGGTTAGGACTGGAATCGGCCATAATCTCTTCTTATTTTTAATGGATTCATAATTATTGAATGGTTCCCGTGCTAAAAAGCATAATATCAAGTAACGATAAGCTCTATACTAAAGAACAACTTTCTTACTACCGGAATACGATCCCATGCTTAAACGCACCAAAATTGTTGCAACACTCGGTCCCGCTACTGATGAACCAGGTGTACTGGAAGAAATTCTTCGCAATGGTGTCAATACTGTACGTCTGAACTTCTCACATGGCAGTGCTGATGACCATCGCAAGCGTGCAGCGGCTGTGCGTCAGACTGCACGTAAGCTGGGCTTGCCCGTTGCGATTCTGGGCGATCTGCAAGGCCGCAAAATTCGTATTTCCCGGTTTAAGAATGACAAGATCAAGCTAGCAGTGGGCGATCAGTTTGCTTTGGATGCCGACCTCGGCAACAACGATGGCAACCAGACTCAGGTAGGAATCGATTATAAGGCTCTGCCTCAGGATTCGTCTCCGGGCGATATTCTGTTGTTGGATGATGGGCGTGTTCAGCTGAAAGTGACCGCGGTTAACGGCATGCGTATCGATACTGAAGTCATTGTGGGTGGCCCGCTCTCAAACAATAAAGGCATCAACCGCCAGGGAGGCGGACTGTCCGCAGCCGCTCTAACCGATAAAGACCGTCGTGACATTAAAGTTGCAGGTGAAATCGATATGGATTTCATTGCAGTCTCATTCCCTCGCAGTGCTGCAGATTTGAATGAAGCGAGAGAGCTTCTTGGTGCAGTGAACAGCCGGGCTGAAATCGTAGCGAAAATCGAACGTGCCGAAACAGTTGAATCTGATGAAGCACTGGACGAAATCATCCTGGCTTGTGATGGTGTTATGGTCGCCCGAGGCGATCTGGGCGTAGAAATTGGCGATGCGGAGCTGATCGGTGTTCAGAAAAAAATTATCCAGCGGGCGCGTGAGCTGAACCGCTTTGTGATCACCGCGACCCAGATGATGGAATCCATGATCGAAAACCCTATGCCTACACGCGCCGAGGTTTTTGATGTTGCCAACGCGATTCTGGATGGTACTGATGCGGTAATGCTGTCTGCTGAAACCGCCGCCGGTAACAATCCAATTGAAGTGGTTAAAGCGATGACTGAGATTTGTCAGGGTGCTGAGAAACATCAGGTTTCTAAAACTGCTCCCACTACCATCTCGCAAAATCTGGAGCGCTTTGATGAAACGATTGCCCGTTCAGCGATGTACACAGCGAATCACCTGATTGGTGTAAGAGCCATCATCTGCCTGACAGAATCCGGGTCCACACCTCTATGGATGTCACGTATCCGCTCCGGTCTGCCAATTTTTGCGTTGACTCGTAATGAACGAACTATCCGCCGCACAGCTCTTTACCGCGGAGTGGAGCCAATCTTCTTTGACGCAACTCAGATCGATAAAGAGAAACTGAATAAAGAAGTTCTCGCTGGATTAAAAGCCCGCAAACTTCTGGATGAGGGTGATCTGGTCATTCTGACTCGCGGTGCTTCACTGGGTACTCCAGGCGGAACAAACTCCATGCAGGTTCTGGCAGTCGAGTAATCTATGTGAGGGATCAGTTCCTCACTGTGAACTTAAATGACTCAAAACCATCAAAGCGGAAACAATCTGTTTCGGTGCAGTATTTTAACTGCACCTAATTTATAATGTGCCACCTTCGAATGAGCGATTAAAGGACCAGCCTTTTGTCTACCGCATTAGAGCAAAAACTGAATTGGCTTAAGCAGCAAGGTCATGCTGAGCTGTTAACTCAAATACAGCATGGTATTGAAAAGGAAGGTCTCCGGGTTGATCCACAACGCAGATTATCAACCCAGCCTCATCCATCGGCTCTGGGCTCCGCACTGACGCACGATTACATCACTACCGATTATTCTGAAGCACTGCTTGAATTTATCACTCCGGTCTTTGAAAGCAGTAGTGAAGCTCTAGATTTTCTCGCTGATCTGCACCGTTATACATATCAGCAGCTGGATACTGAACAGATATGGCCTGCAAGCATGCCTTGTTTACTGCCTGAAGAAAAAGATATCCCGATCGCTCGGTATGGGGATTCGAATATAGGGAAAATGAAATACATCTACCGCGTGGGCCTTGAGCACCGGTATGGCAAAATAATGCAAACCATTGCGGGTATTCATTATAACTTCTCCCTACCTGAAGCTTTCTGGCCGGCATATCAGGAATATTGTCAGAGCTCCTCACAGTTACGAGACTTCCGTTCGGCTGGTTATTTCAGCCTGATCCGAAATTTCCGCCGTTATTCCTGGCTGCTGATGTATCTGTTTGGTGCGTCTCCAGCGCTTTGCAGCTCATTTTTGAAAGGTGAAAAGCGCCACCTTGAAACACTGACTGAAGGTACTCTTTACCTGCCCTATGCCACCTCATTGCGAATGAGTGATTTGGGATACTCCAACAAGGCTCAGGCAACACTGAACATCTGCTTTAATCATTTGCGTACCTATGCCAATTCACTGAATAAAGCGATTTTGACGCCCTACCCGCCATACGGAGACATCGGGGTTAAAATTGACGGTGAATATCGACAGTTAAGCAGTAATATCCTGCAGATTGAGAATGAGTATTACAGCGATATCCGTCCTAAGCGGGTAACTCAGTCCGGAGAAAAACCGGTCCAGGCCCTTATGACTCGTGGAGTGGAATACATTGAAGTTCGTAATACCGACATCAATCCATTCCTGCCACTGGGTATCGATCAGGAACAGGCTGATTTTATGGACTTGTTCCTGATTAGCTGTCTGCTGATGGAAGAACGCGAGATCAGTACAGAAGAGTGTGATCATATCTGTGAAAACCACCAGCGCGTTGTCACACGGGGGCGTGAACCTGGCCTGACTTTGATCTGTGACGAAGAAGAAAGATCTCTGGTTGAATGGGGTAACGAACTGTTAGATCAGGTTCAACTGGCTGCAGACCTTATGGATCAAGTTTCAGAATCTAATCGTTATAGCTCCACTGTCATCTCGCAACGCAAGAAGCTCGCAGATTCATCTCTGACACCTTCAGCTCAAATTCTGAAGCAGATGACCGATAATAATCTAAGTTATGGCGAATTTGTGATGCAGCAGGCTGAACAGCATAAAGATACTCTGCTGTCGGAATCCATCTCAGCCGATATGGCAACCAAGCTGACGGCTATGGCGAAGGAGTCTATGGAACGCCAGCGACAAATAGAAGCGGCCGACAGAGTGGATTTTGATACATTTCTTGCAGACTACTTTTCCAGCTAGGCAATAGCTGAATTCATTCGGGGACACTAAACCCGAGACAATAAAAAAGCAGGCTTAGCCTGCTTTTTTATTGTTGTGTTGTGAGTTGAACTACTGAACAACAAAACTGGTAAAGAACAGGTCAGAGACAAAGCCTTCACCTTCCTCTTCAACCAAAATATCCTGTACCTTCTTTAAAGCTTTTTTAGCCAGTGCCTGCTGCGCTTCAACCGTGCCTACTGTGTCATCGGTCTGAGCACTCAGGAGGAAAACGATATCGTTACGAATATGCGCCATATGATGGTTAACCGCATGGTGCGCGTTTTCACTGGAAACCTGGATGGTAACTTCACATTTTAGGAATCGGGTCTTACCGACACCGCCAAAGTTAGTGACGAAAGGTTTAAGCTCAATGTAGTTCACATAATCTTCTACAGTTTTTTCGGCCTCATCCTCCGCCCAAACCGTTTGGACAGAAAACATCATCAGGATGACCAGAACCAGTTTCTTAAACATTATTTCGTTGTCCTTATTCCATCAATCTGCCCAGTATACCCCGCCTTAAAGGGATGCCAATAGTGTTCTAAAAAATTATTAAGTATTCGTTGCGCCCCGGCGAAAAAGGCGCTGAAAACTGTATTTTTCGTGCAAACTCTGTTGCACCCTGAAACGGCTTAGGAATATTATGGCTATACAACAACGATAAGATGGTTAGCGCATCTCCACTTGGTTGTGGGGGTATGTAAAGAGGCCTAAGGAGCGCAAGATGTTAGAAAAATGTAAAAGCGCTAAAGAACGCTGGGGTGGTGTGAGCGAAATTATTGACGGTTGGCTGGAAGAGCGGCAGGAGCTTATCAGTCAGTTTGTTCATATTCCTGAACACCACATCAACGAAGAGTTGAATAACCGCGTACAGGGATTCTGTCAGGTATTGATGGATTACCTTTCTTCCGGACACTTCGAAGTCTACGAACAATTGCTGATCGAAGGCAGTGATTTTGATGACGGTAGCCTTGAAGAAGCACAGAAACTATTGCCAAAAATCCAGATCAGCACCGATATCGCTCTGGATTTCAATGACGATTATTCCAGCCTGGTTAATCCTACTGTGCAACAGATTCGTGATTTTGCCGAACGCCTATCCCTTTTGGGTGAGTCGCTGGAGGATCGCTTTGAACTGGAAGACCAAATGATCGCGGTCTTACATACATCCCACAAGGATCTGGTTGCAGAATAAGGACCCTGAGTATGGCAATTGGGCTGAAAAAACTGCTGGTCGCCTGCAGCATTGTGTCTCTGACAGGCTGCGGTAGCGGTGATGCCCCATCCCTCTGGAAGGAGTATGCGCTCAGTGGTGCATACTCTGCTGCCATTTCTGATAAAGGTACTTTCAGTTCGCTGGGTTCCTTCAATCATGGTGGTAGCCTTTGGCGTCTGGAAGGCCATGAGCGCCTATACAACTGGAATCATAAAGCAAAAGACTATTCCATTATTGCAGCCACAGCCTTCTCCCCGGATGAGCGCTTTGCGGTTACAGCCAACCAACAAGATCTGGTTTTGTGGAATACGGCTACCGGGCAGCCAGAAGGGTTCTGGAGTTCCCCTGCTGAAATTATGCAGATGGACCTATCCCCCAATGGTAACTTTGCCCTTTTAGGCCTGGCAGATCACACCGCAGTGTATTTTGATGTCAAAAACGGCGGTGTAAAACGCACCTTCAGGCATGATGCACGAGTGCGAAGTGTTGCTCTGAATGATGACGCCTCTCTAGCCCTGACCGGTTCAGATGCCTATCAAGCGAAACTGTGGAGTGTTGAAACAGGCGAACTGCTGCGCACAGTATCATTCAGTAATGTTGTAGATACCGTCGCCATATCGCCAAATAACCGTTACGCATTCAGTGCCGGCAGCCTGGACAAAGCGATTATCTGGGATGTTAACTCAGGTGAAGAGTTACACACCCTGAGTAACATTGCGGACTTTTTCCAGAAACGCGTCAGTTACCTTAGCGCCCGTTTTTCGCCAGATAGTAGCCAACTTCTAACAGGTTCGGCTGCAGGCTTAGTGCAGCTCTGGGATGTGAACAGCGGCTCAGAACTTCGCCGCTGGCGCGTACACAAACGCGATCCTTATGGGCCAGTCCATGCAGGTGTTTATGCTGTAGGTTTTGGACAAAACACCTATTACGCACTCAGCTCAAACGGCATCATGAACGAGTTGAAATAGAAAGATCCAGATCATAAAAAAGGCCTCTATATAGAGGCCTTCTTAATTTCAGATTAGCTTACTTAGCTTCAGCTTTTGCTTCTTCCTGACCTGGATTGATTTCCAGCAATTCAACTTCGAAGATCAGTGTTTCATTTGGACCAATCGCATTACCCATACCGCCTGGACCATATGCCAGATCAGATGGAATGACCAGACGGCCTTTACCACCTTCTTTAATCAGCTGCAGACCTTCAGTCCAGCCCGGGATTACACCGTTCAGAGGGAAAGAAACAGGCTCGTTACGGGAATAAGAGCTATCAAACTCAGTGCCATTAATCAGAGTACCGCGGTAATGAACCTTAACGGTGTCCTGAGCTGTTGGCATAGCACCGGTACCCGCTGTCAGCTCTTCATACTGAAGGCCACTTTCTGTCGTTTTAACGCCAGACTTTTTACCGTTTTCAGCCAGGTAGTTCTTACCTTTTTCCAGGTTATCAGAGCTCAGCTTATCGAATTTAGCTTTCTGAGCTTCCATCTGTTTCTTCTGGAAACCTTCCATTACTTCTCGCACCTGCTCAGGCGTCAGCTTTGCTTCTTTACCGTTATAGGTAGTCTGAACAGCTTCGTAGAAAGCATCAAAATCCAGCTCAGGAATCGTTTTTAACTGTTCGCCTACCATCAGGCCAACACTGTAGCTCACTTTCTGGTCATCGGTTTTAAGTTCAACCGCTGAGATGGTTGGAGCAACCATTGCGGCACTTAATGCAACCGCCAGAACTGTTTTTTTCATTCTAATAATCCTTGTATCTTCTTCAGAGAACTCACACCAGATGATGCGATATAACTACCAATAAGCAACTTTAGTCTGGTAAACAGCGGGTAAGTTCCACCCGTGGCTTCCAGCTTCATCATTTAGCCACATAATGCTCCTTTAGAACACCGATCAGCGGCGAAAGATATTGGGTTATCTCTTTATCTATAGGCAAATTATTCAATTTCAAATAGGTTTGCAGATTTTTCTCAACCAATACCAGAGAATTTAGATCAGTTTGCGGTAGTTTTCCCGCCTGTTCGTACAGCAGAAACAATTCAACCTGTTCGCAGGCCAGCTCTGCCTGACGCAACTTAGCGTAACAGTCCGGGTAATCCTCTTTTCGCTCTCTTACCTTATATCGCAGTGCCCTGAGAGGGTGAGTAATATCCTTTTGCCACAGAGTTGCCTGCTGGAATTGAGGCCCTGTCACCTCTAACCCTTGCACGCCACACCAGCATGAAAAGATGATGCGGTTAATGCTTAGGCCATATTGATCCTGCAAGCTAAGACAACAATGCTCAACTTCCGGTTTGCTGTAAAAATCCAGTGCAAAGTGCCAAAGTTCATTTTCCAAATTCATCGCTGTGTTAAAATCCGCCGCCATGATTCAATTTCAAAAAGTCAGCTTACAACGCGGCCACAATATATTGCTAGAGCAAGCCGATCTAACTTTGCATTCAGGATGGAAAGTGGGGTTGGTAGGTTCTAATGGCGCAGGTAAATCCTCCCTGTTCAAACTTCTACTGGGAGAATTGCACTGCGATAGTGGTGATCTGGATATTCCCGGCGGCCTGCGCATGTCGCATATGGCTCAGGAGGTTCCTGCCTCAGATCGAACTGCTCTGGATTATGTCCTGGATGGAGATACGCAACTACGTCGCATCGAACATCAGATCCAGGAGGCTGAAGCCTCACATAATATGGAGCGTCTGGGTGAGCTGCATGCCGAGCTGGACAGCCACAATGGCTACAGTGCCAAGTCCCGTGCAGCGCAGTTATTGGCTGGATTAGGTTTTAGTCACAGTGACATAGAACGTTCAGTAAAGGAGTTCTCTGGTGGCTGGAGAATCCGTTTGAATCTGGCTCAGGCACTGATGTGTCCGTCAGACCTACTGCTGCTAGACGAGCCGACAAACCACCTGGACCTGGATGCAACCATATGGCTGGAACAATGGCTGCGTCTTTACCCTGGCATGTTGATACTGATCTCCCACGACCGGGACTTTTTGGATAATGTCGTCAGCCACATTACGCATATAGAGCGAAAACAGCTTCACCTGTACAAAGGGGGCTATTCTGCCTTTGAACGGCAACGCGCTGAACGACTTGCACAACAGCAGTCGGCATTCGAAAAGCAGCAACAACGCATTACCGAGATTGAAAGCTTTGTCCGCCGCTTTAAAGCGAAAGCAACTAAAGCCAAGCAGGCTCAAAGTCGAATCAAAGAGCTGGAACGTATGGAGAAAATCGCTCCGGCTCATGTGGACAGCCCTTTCAGCTTCCGTTTCAAAGCTTCTGACAAAATGTCTTCGCCATTACTGACCCTTTACGATGCCGAGTGCGGTTACGGCGACACCCCTATTCTGAAAAACACCTCTTTAAGCCTGACCCCAGGTCAAAGAATTGGCTTGTTAGGGCCTAACGGCGCGGGTAAATCCACACTGGTTAAGTCTTTGGTTGGTGATTTGGGGCTGGTCAATGGGGACCGCCATGAAAGCGAAAACCTGCGCATAGGTTACTTTGCCCAGCATCAACTGGAAGCTCTGGATATGAATGCATCGCCTCTGCTGCATATCAAGCGCATCAGCCCTAAGGCTTCGGAACAGGAAATCCGCGATTATCTGGGGTCGTTTGGATTTATTGGTGATCGCTCTCTGGAAGCGGTTCAGAACTTTTCCGGAGGCGAGAAAGCCCGGGTTGCACTGGCAATGATCGCCTGGCAGAAACCCAACCTTTTATTGATGGACGAACCCACCAACCATCTGGACCTGGAAGTTCGTCATGCCTTAACTCTGGCCCTACAGACCTTTGAAGGCGTACTGATACTGGTTTCGCACGACCGTCACCTGCTAAGGAATACGGTCGATGAGTTCTATCTGGTTGCTCATGGCAAAGTCGACCCATTTAAAGGCGATCTGGACGATTATCAGGGCTGGCTTCTGGAGCAGAAACGTCAGGAACAAAAGGCGGAAGCCGACGCTTATTCTGAAGCCAAGCCAGAGGAAAAGAGAACAATATCCGCAGCTGAACGTAAAGAACAGAAACGTCTGGCTGCAGAAAAGCGTAACAAGCTGCGTCCAATTAAGAAGAAACTGGAACAGCTGGAATCCGCTATGGAGACTTTCCAGACTGAATTGGAAGAGGTGGAAACTGAGCTATCCTGCAGTTCCATGTACACCGATGAAAACAAAGCCCGACTAAAAGAGCTTCTGGAGAAACAAGCACAACTGAAACAGAAATCTGCTCAGACAGAAGATGACTGGATCTGCTGTCAGGAAGAACTGGAAGAGTTAGAAGCGGAGCTGGAAGATCAGTGTTGATCTTCCAGTACTGCTGTTAATTCGCGGATGTCATCATCGTTTTGAATCAGAACAGCTAATTTCTTCGCTGCCTGATCCCGATCAATACTCAGATCCATAAATACTGAATCCGGAATCGCTTCCACTGGCCCATCGCTTAAGCCTTTTTCACGTAACATGTGGTTCGCCAGATACAGCAGTTTAACCGTTGGGCTGTAATCGCCTTCATAATCTGCATTATTCTGATAGCGAATTGCAGTTGAAACTTCTTCTGGCAGGTCCCAGCTGGACATCAGCCAACTGCCAATCTGCTCTCGGGTAAGCCCCAGAATCTGTTGTTCGATCGCATAAATCGGGAAATGCGGGTTTGCTTCAAAGTAACGGGACAGCATGTTGAAATGTGGTGGGAAAAGATGCGCCAGCACAAGATAACCGAAGTTGTGCAGCAGAGATGCCAGATACACAATGCCTGGCTGTGGACGGATATCTGAAGGCATGCATTTGCACAACTGTTCCGCCAAAGACGCGTTATAAACCGCCTGCAACCAGTATGGGGTACCTTCCCGCGGCCCTGTCTTAGGTACATTGAGCAGCTGCCCCATCGCTGTTCCCAGTGCCATATTGATTACAAGATCAAATCCCAGAACACGGATTACCGCATCATCAATCGAGGTTACTTTACCTGGTGCTGCATAATAGGGAGATGCGGCCCAACTCATAACCTGTGCAGAAAGGCTTGGATCAACTTTAACCACTGGAACTAATTCCTGAACGCCCGCTTCGGGATCGGACCGTAGTTCAATGATTTTCTTCACCGTAGGGGACAGCGAAGGTAAGCCAAGGGTATCTTCAAGACGTTGCTTTACACGTAAGGCGGTAAAACGTTCCACGGCTTTAGTGATCGCTTCAACATCACTGCCTTCAGGGCGCATCGCTTCGATTTCGTCGATGGTTACAGCAAAGGCACTGCTCTTACCTGAGGTAATTTTCGCTGTGGGTGCAGTGAATACCAAACCAGAATGCGGCTCGATAATTTCAATCTGTTTGTGCTCAACAAGTTCTGGGGTATGGAAAACCTGCATTGCCAGCAGTTTGAAGTGACCAGCCTCGTGCTTTAAAGCATCCTGCCCAAAGAAACGTTTGGCGTCATCACTCCTGATTGGCTGAAACTTACGGTCAGTCTGCTTCCAAAGCGCAGACAGGTTCAGAAGTGAATCAACAGGGTGCAAGGCCAGTACTTTCCCCTTGGCATCATGCAACAACACCAACCGATAACAAGGCAAACTACCATCTCTATTGGGTAAACGCACACCGACAGACAATTTAGTATCTCCATTTACTAGTCTTAATCCACGCTTGAAGGTAGATTATGAGTATTACCAGGGGGAACCAGGCTTTTGAGAACGATTTCAGCAATTTTACCTGATTTTTTCAGGTACAAGCACCTTTTCATCGCAGTATTAGCCCATTTGATAGCTCTAATGCTGACGTTCAGCACAACAGCTCATGCTGTAGCTGAAGATGTTGCTCCCGAAACGGCTACCGGCAGACAGTCAGATCAATTCGCCACCTTCAAATCTTCGATTGTTGTCAGCGCCCACCCATTAGCCACTGAAGCCGGTTACAAAATTTTACAACAAGGTGGAACAGCAGCCGATGCGGCTGTAGCCGTGCAAGCCATGCTGACCCTGGTAGAACCGCAATCATCCGGGATCGGGGGTGGCGCGTTCATGCTGTACTGGAATCAGGAGTCGCAAAAGTTACAGGCCTTTGACGGTCGAGAAACAGCACCTCTCAAAGCTGACCACCAGCTGTTTTATCAGGACGGTAAACCAATGCGCTGGATTGATGCCTTGGTAGGTGGCCGCTCGGTAGGTACCCCTGGTGTATTAAAGCTACTTGAAACTGTGCACCAGCAAAGCGGCAAACTGCTCTGGAAAGACCTGTTTACTAATGCCATAGAACAGTCCAACACAGGCTTTAATGTATCACCCCGTTTACACAAGTTGATTGCCAGCGGCATTAACCCCGGTTTGAACCGTTACCCTGAATCACGTTCCTATTTTTACCTTGAAGATGGCTCGCCTTTACCCATAGGCTATTTGAGAAAGAACCCGGAACTTGCCGAAAGCCTCCGGTTGATCGCGAATGAAGGTACGGATGTTTTCTACTCTGGTTCAATTGGCAAAAATATTATCGATACTGTCGCTAAAGTAGAAGATAACCCGGGTCTGCTTTCACTGACCGATCTACAGAATTACAAAAGCATCGAGCGTTCTCCAATCTGTCTGCCTTACAAGGAATACAAGGTATGCGGTTTCCCTCCTCCAACCTCTGGCGGTGTCACGGTATTACAGATTTTGAAACTTCTTGAAAATCAGCCTATGGATCAGCTTGATCCAGTTGGAGCTCAGTTCAATCACCTGTTTACTCAGGCATCCAGACTGGCCTTTGCCGACCGCAATCGCTATCTGGCTGACTCAGACTTTGTTTATGTACCAACCTTAGAACTGCTGGACCCTAACTATTTGAATAACCGCGCAGGCCTTATCCAGACTGATAAAGATTTAGGCAATGCTCAGCCGGGTGACCCAGTACAAAAATCCAGCTCGCTGGCCGATGATATGTCCCCGGAACTCCCATCCACCAGCCATTTTGTGATTGTGGATAAGTGGGGCAATGCCGTTTCTATGACCAGCAGTATCGAGATGGCGTTTGGCTCCACCCTTATGTCTGGAGGTTTTCTGCTGAACAATCAACTCACAGACTTCTCTTTTAAAGCGATAAACAATGGCAGAATCATCGCTAACCGTGTGCAACCGGGGAAACGTCCTCGCAGTTCGATGTCTCCGTTTATGGTTTTTGATGCAGAGGGAAAACTCTTTGCAGCAATCGGTTCTCCTGGCGGGAGTCGAATCATCAACTATGTTGCGCAAAGTTTGTTGTTAATGCTGAATACTGAGCTTAGTCTTCAGGATGTGGTGAACCAGCCTCATATCAGTAACCGTAATGGTTTAACCGAGCTGGAAGAAGGTACAACAGCAACCTTGTTAGAAGCTGAATTAAGCGCCAAAGGTCACCAGATAAAAGTCCGGGATCTTAACAGTGGCCTGCATGGGTTCCGTCGCACGGAAGATGGCAGCTGGGAAGCGGGTGTGGATAATCGCAGGGAAGGCTTAGCTCTGGGAGACTAAGGAACCTAAGCCCTACTGATCCGGTTAACACTCTTAAGGCGGCGCAGTTTTTTCATCACTGTTGCCAGATGAACCCGGTCAGAAACAGTCACTTCCATATGCACATGGGCAAGCTGGCCTTCGTGTTCTTTGATATCAATCGCCACTACATCCGCTTTAGTTGCGCCGGCAGTGGTCGCAAGTTCAGCAATAATGCCTCTGTGAGATTCCACCTCAACATTCAGATTGGCGCTGAACTCTTCATCGAAATGATCTGACCACTCAAGATAGATACATTTCTCCGGATCATCACGCAGGTAACCTATGTTTCGGCAATCCGTCTGATGGATCACCAAACCTTTACCTGTACTGATGTGACCGATAATTTTATCGCCAGGAATGGGCAAGCAACACTTAGCGTATTGCAAAACCATACCTTCAGTACCCTTAATGGACATAGGTTTTTGACGACGGCTCTTGTCCGTTTCATCAGTGACCGTTTCTTCGGTTTCAACCGGGCGTAAACGCCGCGCAACCACATACGCCATTCGATTCCCAAGACCTATATCCTCAAGCAGATCGTCCAGTGTTTCCAACTCAGCTTCTTGAAGGAGTTCGTTGAGCTTGAGTGTATTAATCTCATTGACACTGGAGCTGTAATTCGCCAGGAACTGATTCAACAAACGACGCCCAAGCTCAACAGACTCATGGCGTTGCTGATTCTTCAGGAAATGTCTTATCGCAGAACGTGCTTTTCCTGTGACCACGAAGTTGGTCCAGGCCATATTAGGCTGCGCACTGGGTGTGGTTATGATCTCTACTGTCTGGCCATTTTCCAGCGGCTGTGACAAAGGCGCTAAGCGGCGGTTGATTCGACAAGACACACAGGAATTACCAACATCCGTATGCACCGCATAGGCAAAATCGACCGGAGTTGCGCCACTTGGTAATTCCATTATTTTGCCAAGTGGTGTGAAAACGTAAACCTCATCAGGGAAAAGGTCGGTCTTAACGCTGTCGATAAACTCCATTGAGTTACCGGCACGCTGATGCATCTCCAACAAGCCCTGTACCCACTTACGCGCACGTTTATAAGAACCTACGGCACTCTCATGAGCATCACTACCATCATCATTTTTATAATGACCATGCTCAGCAATACCCTGGCTCGCCACCGCATCCATCTCTTTGGTACGGATTTGAACTTCAATGGTGATATCACGAGCACCAAACAGGTCGGTGTGAAGAGACTGATAGCCATTAGCTTTGGGGATAGCAATGTAGTCTTTAAAGCGACCGTGCACAGGTTTGTAGAGATTATGAACAGTACCCAGAGCCCGATAACAATCATCTACAGATTCCGTAACGATGCGGAAGGCAAAGACATCCATAATCTCAGAGAAGGATTTACGCTGCGCCTTCATCTTGGAATAGATGCTGTAGAGGTGTTTTTCGCGGCCGGTTACCTGACCTTTCAACCCTTCTTTATGCAGTCGTTTCTCGATGGTTTCCTGAATTGAACTGATTACATCCTTTCGCTGACCACGAGCCTGAACCACCGCACGGCGAATGTGCTTCGACCGCATAGGGAAATGCGCCTGAAAAGCGAGATCTTCAAGTTCAACCTGAATATCTCGCATACCCAATCTCGCTGCGATCGGTGCGTAGATATCCAGAGTCTCCCGGGCAATTCGGCGCTGCTTATGCGGAGGCATCGCCCCCAGGGTGCGCATGTTGTGTAAGCGGTCGGCTAGTTTAACCAGGATAACCCGGATATCCTCAGCCATCGCCAGTACCATCTTCTGGAAGTTACTGGCTTGTGCTTCAGCTTTGGTTTCAAACTCAAGATGGGTCAGTTTGGAGACACCATCCACAATATCTGCAACCGATTTACCAAACTGGGATTCAATGCCTGTGTAGGTGATTTCAGTGTCTTCAATCACATCATGCAGCATCGCGGCCATCAGGCTTTGCGGGTCCAGTCTCAGCTCAGCAAGAATATTTGCTGCCGCCAAAGGGTGAGTGACATAGGGCTCACCGCTTTTTCGTTTCTGACCATCATGCGCTTGTTCAGCATAAAAATAGGAACGACGGACCTGCTGGATCTGCTGCGGGTCCAGATAATCATTCAAACGCTGAGAAAGGGCATCAATTGTCGGCATTAATTCTCCGTACGGTCTCCGATACTACATGGAAATTTCGTGGATACTTCTAGTTTAGGATAATGCCGTATTACGCAAGGTAGGAAAAGGTAATTGCTACTTATTTTTGTAACAAAAAACGCCCTGAAAATTCAGGGCGTTTTTAAATACTTTCAAGCGGAAGGACCGACTCAAACTTACTCTTGTTCGAATTCGTCCAGTACAGTGCGGTCAGTGTGGCCTTCAGCGATTTCACGCAGAGCAACAACGGTTGGCTTGTCATTTTCCCACTCTACTTTTGGCTCTTTGCCGCCAGTAGCCAGTTGACGCGCGCGCTTTGCAGCAACCATTACCAACTGAAAACGGTTATCAACATTTTCCAGGCAGTCTTCAACTGTAACTCGTGCCATTTTAACCTCAGAAATTTGATCTTTAGAAAGACCGCGCAGTGTACCGTCAAGTTAACCTTATGACAAGAGAGAAGTCAGCAACTCGCTCTGGCGATCCTGTTGGTTATCCAGTTTTAACCGCTGAGCCACAAAAATACTGTGGAGATCGTTGAGCGCAGAATCGAACTCGTCATTAACAACAAGGTAATCGTACTCGCCATAATGGCTCATTTCACTGACAGCTTCGGACATTCTATGTTCAATAACCTCTTCACTGTCCTGCCCACGATTATTAAGGCGCTTTCTTAATGCTTGTTTCGATGGCGGCACAATAAAAATAGAAAGGCACTCAGGCATCAGGCGTCGGATCTGCTGAGCGCCCTGCCAATCAATTTCCAGAATTACGTCTTTGCCATTATCCAACTGCTCCTGAACCCAAAGCTGTGAAGTGCCGTACTTATTGGTAAATACTTCGGCAAACTCCAGAAACGCAGCCGCTTCAATCATTTTGTTAAATTCATCCATAGCAACAAAGTTGTAATCAACCCCATCCACTTCGCCAGGACGCATTTCACGGGTTGTATGGGATACAGAAACCAAAATCCCACTGTCTCTTTCCAGCATCGCTTTCACCAGGCTAGTTTTACCCGCTCCGGAAGGTGCCGAAACAACATATAAGGTTCCCTTACTCATACCCACTCGCTCTCATATTCAGGAATAATATCTAGGATGGGCATTATAGAGTCTTTACTGAATTTAAGCGAAGCCCGCTATACACAGTAAAAATAGGTGTTTGCCGCATTTTGTTTTATTATCATAGTCATATACAACAGAACATAACGCACGGTCCCTATAAGCATGCGCTGGATTTCAGCACCTAAAAGCTTTGTTATCGCTTTACCAAGATTACATCAGTTTACATTGATGGGGGCCTGCCTTCTCCTTAGCTTTGCACTACTGATCCCTAGTAGTAACTCAACCACCAACCATCCACTGTCTTTGGATCATCTTGTCGATCCTGAACTGGCAGCTCTGGAATCGCCTGATTTCAGTTTGAAACAGTTACGAGCGCCGTGGGCATTTGATCAGATACCGGAACATGAAACCCTTCTCGTACCTGCAACTGGCAGTGCATACCAGTACATCGTACGTAAGGGCGACACCCTGAGTAAGATCTTCGAAAATTTACAGATCCCGCAGAGCACGATGTATCAATTGCTGGAAGCCGATGTGAACGTGCTTGCTCTGGATAACCTGATGCCAGGCCATACCCTGACTTTTGAGAAAAAGGATCAGGAGCTACAGCGCTTTGAACTGAACTTTAATCTCGCGCATAAGGTTAGCTATACCCGTAAAGAAACCGGTGGATTTGAGTTTGAAGAAGTTCATCTAGAGGGTAACTGGAAAGATGAACTGGTACAGGGTGAAATCATCAATACATTTACCGGTTCCGGTAAGAAAGCCGGTTTATCGTCCTGGGAAGCGCAAACCATCACTCAAATTTTTAAGCAGCGAGTTGATTTCCGCCGGGACATTCAGCGAGGTGATAAGTTTGAAGTGTTACTGTCCAGACAATATGTGGATGGTGAAGCTACCGGAAATAATCGTATTGAAGCGGTTCGTATTTTGAACCGCCGCTATCACTACCATGCGTATCTTTTTGAAGATAACTACTTTGATGAAAAAGGCCGCAATCTGGAAAAAGCGTTCCAGCGTTACCCGTTTAATGGCAAATACCGCCAGTCATCAGGTTTTAACCCTCGCAGAAAACACCCGGTTACCGGACTCATTCGCCCACATAACGGCACCGACTTTGCGATGAGAATTGGTAGTCCAGTTCGTACCACAGGCGATGGCATTGTAAAACGAGTGGTTAAGCATAAATACGCAGGTCTTTATGTCGAGATCCAACATGGCCAGAGCTACAAAACCCGTTATCTGCACCTGAGCAAATCCTTTGTACGTAAAGGCCAGCGTGTTAAGCGCGGTCAGAAAATTGCGCTCTCAGGGAATTCTGGCCGCTCAACCGGACCACACTTGCACTTTGAGTTGCACGTGAACGGCCGCCCGGTAAACCCGATGACCGCTAAGATTCCAATTGCGGTTTCCCTGACTGGCAAAAAGAAAAAGGCATTTCAGGCTCAGCTGAAAAAGTACATCGCCAAATTAGAAAAGCCAGCTGAGAAACAGCTGGCTTTGAATGAACAAGATAAGAGCAGTGCTACATCGGCACTTTAATTATTCGATATTCTGGATCTGCTCATTGAGCAGCGGCCTAGCCCCTAACAAACTCAACAACTTACCGAAAAGAAACCGTTCAAAAATGCCTGTTTGCCCACCAAACTGCCCACCACTTGCCTATGGCTTTTACTAAATCTTAGTGGTTAGCAATGGAAAAACAGTGCCGTTTTTATGCTGCTGTTAGAGCT
>JBMYLM010000039.1:0-28166 GCA_049596335.1 Neptuniibacter sp. | reverse complement strand
TCAGCGAGTGGCTGGCATGTTGGTAGTCTGACAATGAGATTGCTGACAGAAAGTTTGCCTATAGGTGGCGGTGTAATTGGTGGTGGCGTGGATGTTCGATGGAAATCTGCGACAAGGCCTGGAGATCGTTTAAAGATTGTTACAGAGATTAAGTCAGTCGAGCCATCGAATAGCAAACCGGATCGAGGCAAAGTGACTGTCTTTATCACAACCTCCAATCAGGATAATGAGATCCGGCAAACGATTGAAAGTACACTTTTGGTTTTCAGGAAAAAAGGTCCTGAAGCCTGAATACAGGGCAATGAATGAAAATACTCATATGGGGAGCCGGAGGTATCGGCTGTTACTATGGTGCCAGATTACAAAACAGCGGTAATCAGGTTACCTATGTAGCCAGAGGTGAGCACCTGAATGCGTTACAGAGCCAGGGACTGAAACTCAGCCATCCGGAATTTTATTATTCAGGTGATGTTTCAGCCATCAGTGAAGAACAGCTCATTTCTCAGCGACACTCTTCAGATTTTGATCTGATCATTCTTGCCTTTAAATCCACCTCAACGGAAGAGTCCTTTATCCGGTTGGCTGACTGGCTCAAATGCTCTGATACTCCGATTTTGTCTCTTCAAAATGGTGTCGATAACGAACAAAAAATAGCTTCTTTGGTCGGGGCGGAAAGAACCGTGGGAGGTTTGGCTGTCCGTATTGGTGGTCATATCATTACGCCTGGTGTTGTCGAGGCAAAAGGCGTAGCGCAAGTGATTTATGGGCAATGGCCGAACAGTCGACAACATGAGAACGCCGTCGTGAAACAGCTAGGTTCTGCATTTGCTGAAGCAGGTATTGAGGCGTTCCAGAGTTCAGATGTTCAAAAAGAACTCTGGCGAAAATTAATGATCAATAACGCGGTTAACCCTCTGTCGGTTTTGACTGAATGGGATAGCCGTAAAATTACTTCGCATCCGGTATATGGGAAAACCGTATATTCAATCATGCAGGAAACTGCCAGAGCCGCCGCAGCTGATAATGTAGATATTACGGAAAAGGATGTTGATGAGATGTTTGCTTTGATCAGTGGCTTTGATGCCATCAAAACATCTATGCTGGTTGATTATGAAAAAGGTCGACCGCTTGAATTAGAGGGTATTAGTGGGCCTGTAATCAAACGCTGTAAAACCCTTTCGATCGATTGTCCGATCACAGAACTTATCAGCTCATTGGTTCGGACTAAGGCCGGTCAGTAATTCCAGGTATACTGAGCAGATGAATTGCGCCTGCCTTGGTCAGACTATAGAGAGAAGTGCATTAACCAACTTTGTATTGTCGTAGAGCGGTTTAAATCTCTCAGTAATCAGTTCTGTATCAATGATCTGAATGCCTAACTCAGATAGCAGCTCATAAGGAATCCCTCCGGGATAATCACCATTCCTGGAATCCACCAGAATGAAATTCAACAGCTGTTCTGTTGGTAGTTCATCATCTGAATCTTTGCGTAAATAGCTAAGCAGTGTTTCGATGGAATCCTGAAGGCTCATACCTAACTGCTCGGGATCATTTCCCTGATTAGGAATATAAATTTTCGGACAGCGGTTGGAGGCGATCTCTTTTGCCACTCCTTTGGGAAGCAGGTTTGCGATAACGCTGCTGTAAAAACTACCCGGTGGGTAACAGATCAGTTCTGCGGTTTCGATAAACTTGGCGCTACTTTCATCAATAGTGGTTTCTACGGGTGTTTTGCTTTCCAGGCAGGAAGAAAGAAATAGGTTTTTGACCGGAGAATCTATTTTTGTTGTCTCTTTGCCGGTTAGGTGGTGTTGCCCGATGATTGATTCGCCGTTATCCAATTCTGCAACCAGATGCAAAGGTGTATCTACAATAGGTTTAACGGTACCGTTAATAGCCAGTGCTTTTGAGAACAATGTCAGGATCGGATCGAGCTTTCTATGATAATAGAGATAGCCGCCGGTAATAATAAGATTGCCAATGCTCGCACCTTTCAGGTCAAAGCTGTCTGGCATCTCATTAATAAAGTTTTTCAGTTGTAAGCGTATAAATTCACTTAAAGGTTCAGGCACGCGACGGATCAGATCGTGTTCACCTGAAGCGATTGAGAGGAGAGTGTTTTTTAACTCCTCATGAGTCAGGTCTTCTGGCAGCCTGTATGCTGCCAGATCATAAACCTCTGGGTTTCCTGTAATGGTGTCATCAGACATGGCCATCAGGCGGTTACGCAAATCACCCACAGCGGGCATATCAAAAGCATCGCGCAGCTTTGCTGAGCTACCCCCTGAATCAAAGGGAGTCATTAGATGGATGCTGTTATGCGTGTAACGGATCAGTTCGTGGCTGAATTGTTTAAGCGCAGAACCGCCCGTGAAGAATAAAACTTTGGGGCCTAATTCTGGAAAGCGGCGATACCTTTGCAGACGAAGTTTGTCGGGTATAGTGACATCGCGTGTAACTGTAATCCTTTCCATTTAGATAGCTGAGTCCATGGCTATTATCGATCTGTAAAATATCTAACTTAAAGGCTAATAAATCAAGACGGTTATCGTCTGATTGAGGTTATTCCTATCCAGCTTGAATAAGGATGCTGGCCGTAGTGCTGATCTTTGTGTCAGCGGGTGTAGCTCATTATAATAGGTTCAATCCTAAAGCAGGGAATACGGTGAAACTCCGTAACGGTCCCGCCACTGTGTGTCAATTTGATAAGTCAGACCTTTGCTTTAAGAGTGCTTTGAAATTGAATTTAAACCGCACCACGAGGATGGCTGTGTGACCCTGTTTGTATCAAACCTATGACCCGCCTTTTAATTTGGGGCGGAGTAGCACTTGCACTGCATGCAGTTCTTTTGCTGGTTCCAATCTATGACGACTCACTAGAATCTGCTCCGGGTAGCGGCGGAGTATCTGTGCACATCCAAACCAGTCAAATATCTGCTAAGGCGAATACCGGGGAGCAGGTGCTGCCAGAGCCTCAGCAGGCAGATCTGGCTGAGGCAGACAGTGCTCAACATGGGGAGGTTTCGGAAGTTGAAGCGATTTCGGTAACTCCAGTTCCTAAAGATGAATTCAATCCGTCTCTAAATAAAGATCCAGATAAAGCTTCAGATAAACAACATGTTATATCTGGTAACTTAAAGTCAAATGTTAAATTGGAAGGCGCGATCACTACAGCACGAGCAGGTACGAACAAGCCTAAAGCTGCTGTAGAAAAAACAATGGAATCCAGCGTCAGGATTACCCAGAAAACGCCAGAAAATTCAGTTGCTAAGGCCTCTGATTCCTCTGTTGATTCTACGCCAGATATAACTAAAAGTGACAATCACAAAAGTGATTTTTCCAGAAAAACACGGCTGATTTCTGCACGACCAGCTTCACAAAATAAGCCTAAATACCCAAGGCGTGCGATTATTCGTAATCAGCAGGGTGACGTCAAAGTGGAACTACTAATTAAGCATGATGGTTTCGTTGAAGAGGCGGTTTTAGTGGAGAGTAGCGGGTTTCCAATGCTGGATAAATCCGTAATGAAGTTTGTAAATGCAGAGCGCTTTATCGCAGCCCTTGAAAACGGAATGCCAGTAGATTCAACTCAGCTTTACACTTACCGGTTTATATTGGAGTGATTATCCTAACGAAGATATGGGCTGGCGAGCGAGCACTCTGATACATCCATCTAATTCATTAACTTCTACCGTTGCTTCAATAGAAAAATAACGGCGAAGGTTATCCGGAGTGACGACTTCATTCGGTAGACCATCAGCGACCACTTTTCCTTCAGAGAGCATTATTAGTCGACTGCAATACCTCGAAGCCAGTTCAAGATCATGTATGGCTGCAACAGCGAGCTGACCTTCACAGGTTAAACCACAAAGAAGGTTCATTAATTCAAGTTGATGGCATAGATCGAGACTGGCTGTAGGCTCATCCAGTAAAAGAGTATTCGTTTGCTGAGCCAAAGCTCGAGCAATAAATACCCGCTGCCTTTCACCACCTGAGAGCTGATCGGCTGGACGATCTTTCAACTCAAACAAGTCGGTGCGACGCAGAGCGGTTTCTATGATCTCCAGATCCTGTTTGGATTCAGTCTGATAGTTACCCAGGTAGGGGGTTCGCCCCATGGCGACCATCTCTTCGACATTGAAGGCGTAATCAATGCTGTGATCCTGAGGTACAAACGAAACTCTTTTGGCTATTTCGTTTCTGGATAAAGCATTGAGACTGTTTTTGCCCAGGGAGATGTTACCCATTTCAGGCTTATTCAGTCCGAGCAAAAGTTTCAGTAGAGTGGATTTGCCAGCACCGTTAGGACCAATCAGACCCACAAATTCACCCGGCTTAAACTCCAGAGATACTTCATCGATCACAGTTTTCTTGTGATAACCAAACGAAAGGTTGCTGCAGCTTAGATTACTAGTGTCGCTCATCCGCTAAACCTCACACTCTGACTGACCAGCGCTGGCGCACAAGCAGATAAAGGAAAAAAGGAGCGCCAAACGCGGCTGTAACCACTCCGAGAGGGATGGCTTTTTCAGGCATTAGGGAACGCAGTAACAGATCCGCAGCAACCAGTGTTAACGCACCGCCTACAGCAGAAGCAGGTAGCAGGTAACGATGGTGCGGCCCTAAGATCAGTCTCAGAATATGGGGTACCACTAAACCAATAAAACTGATCCCACCACAGACAGAAATCGCAGCACCGACAAGACAGGCGGTTATCAGTAGCAGTTGTCGGCGAGTTCTGGCTACATCAACACCTATGGAGCTTGCATGGGTTTCACCAAGGAGCAGAGCATCGAGACTGCGGCTGTATTGTAGAAGCAGAAAGATCCCGATCAGTGCGAAGGGTGCTATGAGTAATACATGATCCCAGGTGCGGCCATCCAGCCCTCCCATAGTCCAGTACACAATTGACTTACCTACGCCCCAGCTGTCCAGCGAAAGGGCCAGTATCAGAGAGGATGCTGCTGAATTTAGTGCTGCCATTGCAATACCGGCCAGCAATAATGTCCCAACGGCTGCATGTCCTCGCTGGCTTGCAATGTGATAAACGATGAACAGTGTCAGTCCGCCACTTACAAATGCAAACAGGGGGAGAATCCAGACAGAAACGGAAGCCAGCCCAAGGTAGAGGGAGATGACTGCGCCCAGTGATGCGCCCGATGAAACCCCCAGTATCGAAGGAGAGGCAAGAGGGTTGCGAAACATGCCCTGCATGACTGCGCCGCATATAGCCAGACAGCTACCGGCCAGAGCGCCAACCAGAATGCGTGGCAGGCGAACATCAATCAGGATGCTTTCCATCCACGAATTTTCAGAAAGCGGCTGGTCCATTATGCTGCCCAGCAAAATGCCGGGGATTGTTGTAACGGGAATGTCGGCAGGCCCAAGCAGTAAACCAGCAAAAAGACAGCCAAACAGTGATGCTGCCATAAGGGTGAAAATGACAAATCTGCGGTTGGTGGCTGAGGCGCTCATAACTGCTTGCTCTGTGCTGTGAAGAGGTGTGGATGCAGGATACTGGCCACCTGATGAATGCCATCCCAGGTGAATTGGGAAGTGGAAAATAACCAACCACCGTTGAGATCATACACCTGATGTTGTTTTACAGCCGGCACATTCTTCCATGCAGAAAGCATTTTCAACTGCTCTGAAGCTGGAGTTCCATCCTGATTTACCCAGCCACTTACCAGAATTACATCTGGTTGCAGGCTTATCGCCAGTTCTTCATTGATCTTCTGTGAGCCTTTTATGCCGGTGCTGCGGACAACATTATAACCGCCAGCCAGTTCAATGATTTCATCAATGGTAGAGCCCGGCCCTACAGTGGTCCCGCCCAGGTTATAAAACAAAACTCTGGGGCGTTCAGTTGATTCGAGTTTTTCCCGGAGTTCTATAAGTTTGCTCTTAATCGGCTGGAGGATTTCTTCTGCTTGTTCGGATGTGCCTGTAGCCAGAGCGGTCAGGTTAATACTGTTTTCAATATCATTGAACGTATTTAAATCGGGGAGGCGCACTACAGGGATCTGTGTTCCCAGTAGTAACCTTACAGTTTCGGCGCGTGTGTACGGCGAGATGAATACCAGGTCAGGCTGTAGCGCAATAATTTCTTCCACTTCACCTTGTATGCGCTGGATAGAATCAGGGTAGTGGTCAGGCACATTTGAGATGGCCGCGTTGTCAGCCAGAAAAGTCACGCCTGCTATACGAGAACTATCCACCAACACTGAAAGGATTTCGTCTGTCACAAGAGTGGCTGAGACTATTCGCTGTGGCGGTTGATTTAGCTGGATGGATTCGCCAATTGCGTCAGTAAGTACGATGGGGAAGTCTTTATCCTGAGAGGCTCTCTGGATTTGTGTGGCTTGAAGTGCCCCGGGAGAGAGTAACCCGGGGCGAATATCGACCGCCCATAGCAAGCCTGCACCAATCAAGGCAATCAGTGCAGCCGATAAGAGAAATTTCAATCGGTTTGCCATGAACTTCGTCCATTAAATTTTAACGCTTAAGATTAAAGCCCGCCCTTAATCTCGATACCCACCATAGCATTAATATCCTTAGTGCCGTAGGTCACAACTTCTTCGTATTCTTCATCAAGAAGGTTTTCGATTCTTCCGAATACGCGAACAGAATCGTTAATGTCGTGAGACAATGCGATATTAGCCAATGTGTAGCTATCCAGAGTTACGCGGGTTGAGTTATAGAATGGATCAAACTCCAGATCATCTTGCTTGCCGTTATACTGCAGGCCACCGCTTAAACGAGTCTTTGAATTAGCAAACAGGTATGAGCCGTTAAGGCTTGCGATATGTTTAGCACGTCTTACCAGCTCGTTGCCAGCACCATCGTCGCTGTCGGTGTAGGTATAGCTGGCATTCAGGCTAAGGTTATCGGTTGGATTGAATACTGCGCTCAGCTCGACACCTTTGATGTCCGAGTCGCTGTCCAGGTTAATGGACGTTGTACCTGCACCCACAATCAGATTCTTAACGTCACTGTGGAACAGTGTCAGGTCTATATAACCATCGATAGAATCGAAGTGGTATTCAGCACCCAGATCCCAAGTCTTGTTTTTCTCTGGGCGTAAGTCGGCATTACCGGTGTATGACTCAGTTGAACCAAACAGTTCGAACTGGGTTGGATTCTTAACACCTGTTGCTGTGCTGGCATGCAGACGTAGGTCATCAGTAGCCCAGCCAGAGAATGCGATGCTGTATGTGTTTGCATCCTTAAAGACATCGTTGTAATCACGACGTCCAGCAATGGTTACATAATACTGATCGTCAAAGTTCAGGCCATATTCCAGCACGATACCCGTGGAATCAATGTCACGATCCACAGTTGAATAGATTGAACTGCTGTAGAAAGACTCTTTTTCGTGCTCGGCTACAAAAGTAACGCGCTGATCAATGTCATCACTATTGATGAAGTAATCTGTCTGGTATTCAACCTTTCTCTTTTCGCCTTTGGTTGTGTAGTCCTGAACGCCGCCTTTGTAGGTCGTGTAATCCGTATCACCGTTAGAGTACGCCAGTTTGTGCAACCAGTTTCCTTTCATCAGATCCAGCTGACCAGAAATCCTGGCGAAAGTCTGACGGTTATCCGAAGTTGTGTCGTCGTCAACAGGGCCTACAGCAAACGTGAATCCGTCTATTTCAGCATCTGCATCCAAGTGACGTAATACCAGATCAAAGGAAAGTTGATCATTGGCTTTAACGCCACCTTTGAAGTTGTAAGAATGGTTACGGTAACCGTCTTCTTCGGTAAAACCACGATCTTCATTCAGAGAGGATATGCCATCAGTATCAAGGAATGAGCCGCTCAGAGCATAATGGGCTTGGTCGGTGCTGCCAGAAACAGAGAAGGTTTCCTGGTGTGTACCAAAGCTTCCCGCTTCAATGCTGATCTTGCCGCTTGTAGGGCCCTTGCCTTTCTTGGTGATGATGTTGACTACACCGCCCATCGCGTCACTGCCCCATAGTGCGCTCTGCGCTCCACGCAGTACTTCAACGCGTTCAATCTCAAGGCTCAATAGGTGTGCAAAATCGAATTCAGAACCCGCACCTATATCGTTAACTTCAATGCCATCAATCAGAACCAGTGTCTGGTTCGCTTCAGCGCCTCGAATACGAATCTGCGTTCTGGAGCCAAGGCCACTCTGGCGGTTTACGGCAAGACCGGGAACATCACGTAGGGCATCAGATACCAGGCGCACTTGATTGCGTTCAAGATATTCTGAATCCAATACAGTTACGGAACTGCCTGTCGCTTCGCGGGGTTGTTCTACACGGGACGCAGTGATGACCGTGACATTGTCAGACTCAGCGTAGATAGCCTGAGAAACGGATAAAGGTAGCAGGGCTGCAGCGAACAGGCCTTTGCTCATAAATGATTTCATTACTCACTCCAAATAAAGCGTGGAGCTGGATGCGAAAAGATCTATGGCCTGGGATTAATCAGGTCAACGGATCATATACAGAAGAAAGCAGAAGGGGGTGCCTGACTGCGAATTCACTTCCAGCAACAATAGTTTCAAATATTGTCACCGGTACGGAATCCGCCCAACCTAGCTCCCCGCTGGTGTGGTAGGTGACGCTCATAACGGCAGGTCTCCTGGCTTACAGGTCGTAGCAATAAACTCACCTTCCCGGTTTCCCAGTGGTATTTGAGTGTTGCTCTCTGCGTACAGTTGCGGGGGCAGCCAAGGCTTTAAACCTTGTTCCCGTTTAATCCCGGTTAGGGGAACCGTCAGATGCCGCGCATTCTAATGCTAGCGTAGGCTTGATTCAATGAATCAGACCAAAGTGGAGCGATAATCTTGCTCAGCTATTCCTTTACAGTCTATTCAGGCTAATATATTGAAGAATAATAAATAATTAAGTGAGCACGCTTTAAATTTATGTCCGATCTTCCTGATAACTTCCAGTCCTCTGATCTTGATGCCGAAGACGCATGGGTTAGTGTTATCCAGAAAATGGATGAGGCCTATGCGGACCTTGTGCACTATCAGGTAGAGGTAGAAGAGAAAAATGTAGAACTGGAAGAGGCGAAAAGCTTTTCAGATAGTATTCAGAGCTCCATGAGTGATGTACTTATTGTTTGCGATCCCCAGGGTGTCATTCAGGGTTGCAACCGTGCCTTAGAAGATCTGACGGGGCGAAGTGAAGCTGAAGTGATTGGTTTGTCCTTTCCTCAGCTGGTGGACGGTAAATACCACAATAAAATCACCCAATTTACATCGCAGTTGCGAGTGCAGGCGATCAGGGATTGTGAAATAGAACTGATCGGCAGGGATGGCGCTGTACCGCTCTCAATGAATTGCTCCCCAAGAACCAACCATAGAGGGCGTTTGGTTGGTATGGTGATGGTCGGACGACCTCTGGGTGAACTTCAGAAAGCCTATAAAGAACTTAACGCAGCGCACGCAGAACTCAAACTTGCTCAGGAGCGGTTAGTACAGTCCGAAAAGATGGCTTCACTCGGTCGTCTGGTTGCTGGTGTGGCGCACGAACTAAACAATCCAATCAGTTTTGTATATGGCAACATGCATGCTTTGCAGCGCTACACTGATCGGCTTTGTACCTACTTTGATGCTATTGGTAAGGGTTGCAGTAGGGAGCAGCTGCGAGAGATGCGTCAGGAACTGCGTCTGGATAAAGCGATTAAGGATCTTAACTCGCTGGTGGACGGTACTATGGAAGGAGCAGATCGCGTCAAAGACATTGTTAATGATCTGCGCCAGTTCTCATCCACTCAGGTTACTGAGAAGAAACCCTTTGATCTTAACCATGTCATTACCACGGCGCTGCATTGGATTATCAAGGAGAGTAAAGCGCCAGTCGACGTTGTTACTGATATTCCAGAAAAGCTTGAAGCCTTTGGTCATTCCGGGCAGATTCATCAGGTAGTGGTTAACCTAATACAGAATGCCTTTGATGCAATGATGGATAGCCCAACTAAGCGTTTATCTCTTCGTGCCAGGACTGAAAATAAACAGATCGTTCTGGAAGTACATGACAGCGGCCCTGGGATTAATGAAGAAGATTTTCGGCGTTTGTTTGAGCCATTCTTTACCACCAAGCCTGTAGGTATGGGTACGGGCCTTGGTCTATCGATCAGTTACAGCATAGTTTCCGAACACGGAGGTGATCTCGGTATAGCAAATCATCCGGATGGCGGGGCTTTGGCAAGGTTAACCCTGCCAATAGAGGAGGTCAGCGATGCTTAACCTTCTCTGGTTGCAGTCTGGCGGCTGTGGAGGCTGTTCCATGTCCCTTCTGAATGCGGAATCTCCAGATCTGGTCACTCTTTTTGAAACTGCGGGTATCAATATTCTCTGGCATCCATCACTGAGTGAGCAAAGCGGTGATGAAGTGGTGTCTATGCTTGAGAGCATCCTCGCCGGTGAGACCCAGTTGGATATTCTCTGCCTTGAAGGCTCGATGATGATGGGTCCCATGGGAACCGGGCGCTTTCACATGATGGGTGGCACCGGTAAGCCGATGATTGAATGGGTCAGAGATCTGTCGGCCGTCAGCCGTTATACGGTTGCAGTGGGTTCTTGCGCAGCTTATGGCGGCATTACTGCCGCCGGAGATAATTTTACAGATGCAACAGGCCTGCAATTTGATGGCGAAATAGCTGGTGGTCTTCTTGGAGAGAGCTACCGCTCTACCGAAGGCTTTAAAGTTGTAAACATTTCGGGTTGCCCAACTCATCCGGACTGGATAACAGAAACCCTGGTCAGCATTGCGCTCGATGAACATCAGGAAGCCAATCTTGATCCACTGGGTAGGCCTCGTATGTACGCAGACCAACTGGTGCATCATGGTTGCAGCCGTAATGAGTACTACGAGTACAAAGCCAGCGCTGTTGATCCTGGTGATCGTGGCTGCATGATGGAGAATATGGGCTGTCTGGGTACGCAGGCCCATGCGGATTGCAATATCCGTCCCTGGAATGCGTTTGGTTCATGTACCAGTGGTGGTTATGCCTGCATTAACTGCACCGCACCAGAATTTGAAGAGCCGGGTCACAGTTTTTGTAAAACCCCTAAGATTGCGGGTATCCCTGTTGGTTTACCGACTGATATGCCAAAAGCCTGGTTTGTTGCCTTGGCATCTTTGTCAAAAGCAGCAACCCCGGAACGCCTGAAAAAGAATGCGGTGTCTGAGCAGTTGATCTACCCGCCAACTATCCACAAAAGAAAATACTAAGAAGAATAATCAGAATATGTCACGCATCCTAGCCGGACCGTTTAACAGGGTAGAAGGTGATCTTGAAATATCACTGGATACTGATGACAGTCGTGTTTTATCTGCTCGTGTAAATTCACCTTTGTATCGGGGTTTGGAGCGTATACTGCTGGGCCATGACCCGATGGATGCATTGGTATACACCCCCAGAATCTGTGGCATCTGTTCTGTGAGTCAGTCAGTCGCCTGTGCAAGAGCGCTGGCTGACCTTATGCAAGTCGACATTCCAGAGAACGGATTGCACAGCACCAATCTGGTTCTTGCTAACGAGAACATGACAGATCTTTTGACTCACTTCTATCTGTTCTTTATGCCGGATTTCGCGCGCGAGACCTATGCAAATGAACCTTGGTACCACGAGATCAATACGCGTTTTAAGGCAACCAAAGGTACAGCCACTCAAAGCATGCTTCCGGCTCGTGCAGATTTCCTCCATCTCATGGGTATTATGGCGGGCAAATGGCCACATACACTGAGCCTGCAACCGGGAGGGACTACCAAGCCCGTGGAAAGCCATGAGCGAGTTCGCCTGTTAGCAATCATTGGCGCTTTCAGGCGTTTTCTTGAAACAGAATTATTTGGTGATGATCTGAGTGTTGTCGCCGGCCTCAAAAGTCAGTCTGATCTCGATCAGTGGCGGAAAGGCAAAGAATGGAATAGCAGTGATTTCCGACGATTCCTTCATTTGAGTGAACAGCTGGAATTGCAAAAACTGGGAAGAGCAACCGATCAGTTTCTAAGCTATGGATCATACCTGCAGCCTGAAGGGAAACTCTTTGCAGAAGGCGTTTATCTTCAGGGTGAGTACGGAGATTTGGACAGTAAGCTGATTACCGAAGATCATGCTTACACCTGGATGCAGCAGTCAGAAAAGCCTCTGCATCCGAGTGTTGGAGAAACCTTGCCTGCGTTAGAGAATGAAGAGGCCTACAGCTGGTGTAAATCACCTCGCTTCAATCAACAGGTTATGGAAGTGGGAGCGCTTGCTAGGCAGATGTTAAACAAACATCCCTTAGCAGTAGATATGATTGCTCAAAGCGGCGGAAATGTTCATAGCCGCGTGGTGGCTCGTTTACTTGAATTGGCGATCGTAATTCCGAAAATGCAGGAGTGGGTAAAAGCGATAGATCCAGCTGCACCGTTCTGCTCTCATGCAGACATGCCAGCTAATGCTCAGGGTATTGGATTGGTCGAAGCAGCTCGTGGATCTCTAGGGCATTGGGTAGAAATTAAAAAGGGAAAAATATATAACTATCAAATAGTTGCGCCAACAACCTGGAACTTTTCTCCAAGAGATCAGCAGGCGATTCCAGGTGCATTAGAGCAAGCACTTGAAGGCGCACCAATCAGAGATGGGGAGAAAACTCCTGTTTCAGTACAGCATATTGTAAGGTCCTACGATCCCTGTATGGCTTGTACTGTGCACTAGCTTTTATCGATTGTTTTTAAATGGCAAAACCCTATAGAAATTTGAGTATTTATGTATACCGACGAAGACCTGGAAATCGCAGTTAAAAAAGGAATTTTTTCTGCCGACTCTGTAGAAGAGTTTCGCGACGATTACCTGAAAAGACGCAACACTCATACGGCAGATGAAGAAAACTTTCGTTTAATTGCCAGTTTCAATGACATCTTCGTGGTTATCGCGATTGGTTTGTTGTTGCTTTCATTGGGGTGGGTAACTTATGCAATCGATTCTGCACTTTCAGGGTTTGTCGTTGCCGCAGCTTCATGGGCGCTTGCAGAATTTTTTGTACTGAATCGAAAGATGGCTCTTCCTGCAATCGCGCTTTTGGTCTCTTTTGTGGGATCTGTTTTTGCGGGAGTTGTTGCTCTGTTTGGGCTTCCCTCAGAAAACAGCCTGATGATCGCAGGCCTGGTTGCCTCAATTTCAGCCTGGTTACATTGGCGACGCTTCAAAGTTCCCATCACTGTTGCTGCCGGCGCTGCTGCTTTGGTTGTTTTTGTTCTATCCCTGATTATTTCAGTGGTACCAGCAAGTAAGGATTTTCTGGTGCTTATGCTGTTTATAGGCGGAATGGCTGTATTCACGCTTGCCATGTATTGGGACGCGTCTGATTTGCAACGCATCAGTGGTAAATCTGATGTGGCGTTCTGGCTGCACCTGACTGCTGCGCCTCTGATTGTTCATCCGGTTTTTTCTGTGCTGGGAGTGCTCGAGGGCAATGAGAGCGCTGTTAGCCTGGTCTCGATTATTCTGTTGTATCTGTTTCTGACCTTTATCTCTGTTGTAATCGATCGACGTGCGTTTATGGTTTCAGCGTTGGTCTATGTTCTGGTCGCTTTAACGGATCTTCTGGATGATTATGGGCTGGCCGGAGATGGGTTTGCATACGTCGGTGTGCTGATTGGTTTTTCTTTGCTGCTACTGTCAGGGTTCTGGCATAAAGCCCGGTTGCAGCTGGTCATGCTTTTACCTGGCTCTATTCAATCCAGAGTGCCTGCTGTTTTGTAGTAAGCGTGAGTGCTTATTAGTTACCCAATGAAACTTTTGTGAATCCTTTCTGTCTGTTCTGAATACAAACAATGTTGTGTTTTTAACGGATAGATTGGGCGCAAAATGACTCACAAATTACTTGGATTGATTTTCGGTGTTGTATTTTCCCTGTCGGCTTTGGCTGCTGCAGATAACAGCGATACCCAAGAAACTTCCCAACAGAGTGTTACCTGGACTCAAGGCTCTGATGTTGAGTCTTTCTGGCTTAGTTATGCTGAATCTAAAGGCGGTTTAACCTGGGGCAGGACTTCAGAATACCCGGATTACGACCAAGTAAAAGAGGGTGATACGCTGATGGTTGAGTTAAAACAGGGACCCTGTCTTATGGAGTTCTTCCATAGTCGCTGGCGCAGAGCAAATGATGTTCGCCGCTGGGATGAATCTATAAATTCTTTTGGTGGCTGTCCGTACGTGTTTGATTAATCAGGCTGCCATTCTCAATAGGCCCTAATAGACACTAATGATGAATTCATTAGTGTCGTTAAAGCACTTTTCTATCTTCTATGAACCATTCCTCCAGCTAAACCGTAAACCCTCTAAAGCTAATCGGAGGAGCGGAACGATGGTCAAAAACGAATTAGTAGATTTTTCTAAAAACAGACTGATCAGAAAAGTACGTTTAATTGAGTCAGGCTGTAGCCCTTTGGTAATCGAAGTGGAATATGGTAGTGACAAAATACGTAAAGAGCTGCTTAAAACGGAAGATAATCAGGTTCTGTCATTTAAAAATATAAGTCAGGCTTACGATGTCTGTCGTGATGCTGGGATTCATGAAGCTGAACTGGTTCAGGTGATTCCTCATGACGAGGCCTGTGCGGGCCAATATCTATCCTACGATCAGCAAGCAATGACATTAAGGTTTTAATCGAGGGAATGGAAAACGTGAAACCTCATGTAGCAATAGTTGGTGCAGGATTAGCCGGTTCAGTACTGGCTGACCTGCTTGTTAAAAATAACTGCCTGGTCACGGTGTTTGATAAAAGTCGTGGTACGGGTGGAAGATTATCGACATGCAGACTGGGAGATTACTCTGCAGACCTTGGTGCGCCATACATTCTTGATGGTTCAGGCTCAGCAACAGAAGTCGATTTTTCCAACTGGCTACTAACACAACCGCAGATTGAACAATGGTCACCCCGGGTTTCTGACTTTAAAGGTAATGCGATTGAAAATTTATGCTTCACTACTGCATCACCTCGGCAAAGCGCCTTAACACGGAGTTTAATTGCTGGCGCAGAATTTATTCCATCTACACGGGTGGGATATATATGGCCAGAATTAGTGGAAGAAAAAGCGGGTGTCATTGTCAGAGATGATAAAGGTAAAGGGCTAGGGCAGTTTGATGCGGTGGTGGTTGCCACACCGGCGCTGCAAGCCGTGCCTTTACTTGAAGCAATTCCGCGATTCATGAAAAAAGCTGAAGCTATAAAACCAGAAGTGTCCTGGGTGCATGTGATGGTGACTTACTCTGAATCCAGAGAAACGCCTGACCTGATTTTAGGCGAGCATGAAATTCTATCCAGAATTACCAAGGACAGTGCAAAACCCGGCAGGATTTGTCCGGAAAACTCAGATGTCTGGGTGATTGAAGCCAGTCCAGACTGGAGTCGTGATAATGAGAACAGCAACCCTGAAGACGTTGCTGAACATCTTCGCAAGGCTTTTATGCAACTTTTCCCATCGCACAATCATGTGATTGCCGAGAGAACCCATCGCTGGCTTTATGCAAGACATTCTAAAACAGATACTGACTTTCTCTGGGACTCATTCTCAAGAATCGGTGTCTGTGGTGACTGGTTCGGGCAGGGTGAAACAAAAGCTGCATGGCAAAGTGCGACATTGTTATCAAAAGCGCTTATTGAGCATTTTGAACAGATGGATATGCCTTCAGACAATCATCTTATTGCGGTTTAACCATGCATCCTAATAAACCGATTGTTTTTTATGATGGCGGTTGTCCGCTTTGCCGCAAAGAAATAGCTCATTACATGCGCCTAGACCGATCCCAGAGGATTTGTTGGGTAGACATAACCATCGAGCGAGCATTGCTCAGTGAGCATGGTGTTTCATACCCGCAGGCTATGGCGCGCATACATGGGGTGGATGATAAAGGCGTATTGGTTGATGGGGTGGAGGTGTTCTTGATTATTTGGCGAAACATCAGTCCCTATCGGCTTCTTGCCCGTACAATAGACTCTCTTCGTCTCGAGTCACCTCTGGATTTTGTGTATGGATATTTTGCCCGTTGGCGAATGAGAAAGCGCTGCAGTGGCTATTGTGAAAGTAATACTGTTATTCAGACCACAGATAAAAAGCCAAACTAGTTGGCATCAGCGTCCATAAAAGCCTGTTTAGCCATTTGAAAAATTAACTGCTGTTTTGGTGAGTTTCTGGGTAGAGTTGTGATTTCAGCTCAGAAAGACATTCTTTGCACTGAGGCTTACTGTTTCCCAGCTCTTCCCAATCTACTTTTAATTCACCTGATTGAATATCAAGCGCAGTACGAATGCATTTGGAGCATGACAGGTATTTATTTTTATTCTGCATGGTTACTATCCATTTTTGGCATCTGTTTTTTTTATAGATACTAAAAGCCAGTTCCGCAAACCGGTCGGTTTCGGATCTTGATCCACATCAAAAACCTCTCTGGGAATTTAATTTTGACGCTTTTAACGATCCGGTGAATGGCGTGCACAAATCATGCGGGTTCAAGGGGTTTGGGGGTGTCGTTTTTGTGAACTGGTCTTGAATAATCGAATTTAGGTGAAAAAGTGGATGTCGTCAGACATTTGTAGTTTTCAGGCATAGCCATTGCAATCCCTTCTAAATATTAAGCATTTTGTGACCAAACCTAAGTTTTTTGTTGCCTTTGTAACAATGTGCTTACAACCAAAAGTAGTTACTGATGAAACATTGAGGGGCGTTTGCAATGGGAAAAATAGGAATATTTTTTGGTACTGAAACCGGTACTACACGTTTAATTGCTAAAAAGCTTTATAAGCTTATAGGTCAGGACGTTGCCGACAAACCTCTAAATGTAAACCGTATCTCAGCGCAGGATATGCTGGAATATGATGTGCTGATTCTGGGAACACCCAGTTATGGGGAAGGAGATATTCCTGGGTTAAGTGCGGGATGCCTGGAACGAAACTGGGAAGAGTTTCTGAATGAATTTGGCAGTCCTGACCTTACAGGTAAAAAAATTGCTATGTTTGGCTTGGGTGCTCAGGAGCGATATTCAGAGCGATTTGCGAGCTCTCTGATGGCTTTATACAAGGTGTTCGAAGAGCTTGGCGCAGAGATGATTGGTCAATGGCCGGTGGAAGGATATACCTTTGAAAACTCGGCATCCGTAATGGATGGAATGTTTGTGGGGTTAGTCATTGACCAGCGAACACAAGGCATGAAAACCGAAGAGCGCCTGAAGCAGTGGATCGAACAGATCAAACCACAACTGCTCCCGACGTAAGTAATGATGAACTGACTCATTCACTGTACTTGATCTCTGCAATACAAGCGCTGTCCCTGAAATTATGTAATGCATTATCAAACTGCATCTCATTACTGAACCCAACACTCTTAGCGAGCTCTGTACCGGAAGTATCTTTTACAATGAAATAGAACTCACCTTCGGGAGACTTTCCTTTGGCGATGAACTGACTCATCATCGAACCCACACGTACATCCTGAATGGCTTTTTCTATTGAGGCTTTGTCGGCGAAAGGGTTGCTGAACAAGACCTGCTCACCTTTAGCGTTTACAAATTCAAATTTACATTGTCCATCACTTGCAGGCATTACCTTGAACTTGGCAGGCATAATAGTCTCCTTGACTTTGTAGTAATCATTACCTGTTTGTGCAATAAGTAAGCCATATACCCACTAATGGCGATGCGTGTATCTGAGAATGGAAGATACTGTTTACGAATAAGCCCGACAAAAAAGAGAGCTCTATTGAGCTCTCCATATTCATTAGCTTCTTAAGTCTTAAAAAAGCTTAGTGAGCAGAAAAGAATTCGACACTGGTCGTCATTTTCCTTGCGCTTTCTCTAAGAGACACACTGGTCTGAGTTGCGGTTTCAACAAGTCCCGCATTTTGCTGAGTCATATCGTCAATTTTATTGATTTCACCTCCTATCTTTTGCAGGCCGGTGTTCTGCTCAGCGCTAGCGATAGAAATGTCTTCAACTATTTCAGATACTTTACTAATACTCTCTGAGATCTCTTCCAGTGTTTCGCCACAGGCGTGTACAAGCTGGCTTCCTTCTTCAACTTTGGATACGCTGTCGTTTATCATATCTTTAATCTCACTCGCTGCGGCTGCACTTCGTTGAGCAAGATTTCTGACCTCTGAGGCAACAACTGCAAATCCTCTTCCGGATTCACCTGCTCTGGCTGCCTCTACAGAGGCGTTAAGGGCGAGAAGGTTTGTTTGGAATGCAATTTCATCAATCACCGCGATAATCGTTGCAATCTTATTGCTGGCCTGATGGATTTGATCCATAGATGAAATGGCCTCTTGTGCAACGGTTCCTCCAGAAGCAGCGAGTTTTCGGGATTCTTTGGCGAGGTCATTGGCTAACAAGGCGCTATCCGCGTTAGTTTTAACGGTTGCCATCATCTCTTCCATTGAGGAGGCGGTATCTTCAATACTGGAAGATTGTTGTACTGTTCTTTGACGCAGGCTTTCATTGCCGTCAGCAATTTCGTTGGCATCTTGCCTCACAGAAGTCGATGTCGTTGCAATTTCGCTGATCACCTGTCTCAGTTGTTCAATTGCCGTATTGGTGTCCTCTTTAAGACTTAAAAAATCACCCTGATAATGACGTTCAATCGTGTTGTCGAGATTGCCCCTTGCAATAGAGGACATCACCTGTGATATATCACCCACGACCTGTTCCGAAACCTGTAACAGACTATTAATGCCTTCTGATAGGGTTTTGAAGAACCCTTGTTTATCCTGCACTGTAATTCGGTCCGTCAGGTTCCCATTCATGGCATTTTCAACGATTGCCTGAACCTCTTTTTGGACCAGAACTTCGTCTGTTTTATCTTTCCATTCAATTACAGTACCTATATGTTCGGCCGAATTATTTACTATTGGATTGGCTGATAGCAGAAAGCTTTTTGTGCCGATTTCATATAAGTGATCAAGGATGAGAGTTTGTCCATCAATTACTGGTAGTTGCTTGATGCCCGAGTTGAAAACGGATATATGACTTCCGATTAGGTGCTGCGTATTAAATTCAGGTAATGCGTCAGTTAAATCTGATTCTGAACGCTTGAACAGGTTTAATGCAGAATCGTTGGCATAAATGATTTTCTGATCTTTATCGATCAGCATTACCGAAGCGCCAGCTTTGTCTAGTGCTTCTTTTATTCGTCCATTCTCCTGAGACTGTTTGAAATCGCGTTCAATTCTTTCACGAAGGTTACTTTGCATGGTTTCGAGAGATTTAAGAAGTTCCCGAATTTCCTTAGCGCCTTTGTTTTTAATCTTGTTGTTCAGTTCACCTCTTGCGACCGCATTGGCGATGTGAACCGCTGCACTAAGAGGAGTATTGATATTTCTTACAATCAGAAACGCTGCTATGCCGCCAAGGATGCAGCCCACAACAAGTACACTGATCATAAGGAACAATAATCTGTCAGCCATAGTGCTTATTTGGCCGACTTCGCCTTCGACAGTGCTATCACCAGCTTCTTCTATTACTTCAATACTAGAAAGCAGTGCATTAGCCGATTTGCTGTAAATTTTTTGGGAGCGGTCATAAGCAGTAAAACTGAATACCGCATCGTTAAAATCGGTTTTGTGTTTGTCTAATGAATCCTGGATTGCGTTGGAAAAACTCTGGCCTTTGTATTCACCGGATGGAACAGATGCTTTTTTGAAAATAGGGTGAGCAGTAATTTCTTCAAAGCTTTCCATCATGAAACTGAGCGCATCATCCAGATTTTCAAGAGCTTCTTCTCTATTATCGCCGGCAGTGAGGCGCTCAAAATAATAAATCCTCTGCAGCATTCCTATCGAAGCTTCCATGGCGCCATCTGCTGCAGTCCAACGTTGTGACAGGCCTTTGTTCCAGGAAACCAGCATATCCGGGGAAGCACGTAACTGTTCGACCTGACCATCGCCGATCTCTTCAGCTTCAGCCATCAAGGCTTCAAAGGCTTTAAAGTTAGTGTTGAGGCGGTCGCGATCTTCAAGGAATTTCTGGTGAGTCGTCAGCAACTGATGAGTGGTTTTCTGAAAATCCTTGCGAAGAATCTGCATCTCATCGATCTGCGTTTGTGATAGCAAGCCTGCATTGAGCATTCGCTCAAGCGCTTCTTCGGCTGTTGCGCGACCTTCTTCAACCATTGGGTCAACAGGTTGAGAGCCACTGATTCTTTGCAGAGAGCGTTCTACTCCTAGCATTTCAGCCTCAATGCCTATAGTGCCTTCCATGGCACCATCTGCTGTATCCCAGGCTTGAGTTGTTATGTAATTGAGTGAACCTCGTAGTTGGGAAAATCCATATATACCCGCGATCCCTACTGCTATAAGTAAAACGACCATGATCCCAAAACCAGACATGATCTGGGTGCTGATGGACGATTCTTTAATGTTTTCTTTACTGATAAAGGATGAGATTGAGTTCATCATTACACCTGTGGCTAGAAGGAGTATTTAGAACTTATCTTAGTCTGAAATGATTAATGAGATATTGTATTTTCGTACAAGATTCACCAAATCAATATCTTATGACAGTGTAAGGTGCAAGATAATCAGGTTTTGTCAGCATCAATCATGGTGAGTATGAATACCATGAGATCTGGATTAATTTAGCTGAATTAGTTGATGTGTTTATTAGGGTGGGTATAAAAAATCCCCGGTCATATGGGACCGGGGAAAGGGCTCTTCGAGTCTACCTGCATTAAAAATCAAGTTTGAAGAGTGATAGGAGCTTTTTTAGCCGGCTGTGGCAATCAGGCTGGCGTTGCCTCCAGCGGCCGTTGTATCAATACACAGATGGCGTTCAATGACGAAGCGTTCGGCCTGATCCCATTCTGTGATGAGCGGTAACAATGCGCCTTGGCGTGCAGCCAAAGCTCTACGCACAGATCTCAAAGAGTCCAGATCGGCATTGCAACATACAGCCGTATAACCCATTGCTTCAGTTATGGCTGTTGGGTCAAGCTGTCCTACACAGCCTTTAACTGGCAAGTTATGCTCAGCGCACTGCTTCAGCAGTTCAGAAATACCCTGTGCTATGATGACAACTGAGTTGCCTTGCATCAGAGCGGTAACGGCCTGCATAACTGCACTGTGCTGATCCGGGCCAAGGCAAAGAACAACACCGCGGCCACTTTGTGACAATAGATTCAGCTCACCTGTAGGCCCAGGCATCTGTTCAGGCTCTGACTCAAGTTGATCCAGAAGCTGCAGTTGTTCTGCAAATACCGGGGCTAGTCGGGCTTCACGCTCTGGCTCTTTCAACCATGATGTTGAGTCCAGCTCAGCGATCATCTGATTCAGGCTGGCAGTTTGAATAACCTGGCCGGTAAACGATTCCTCTGAACCAGAAACTTCCGAAGTTGTGAAGCGTTTAACGTAGTGAGGGCCACCGGCTTTAGGGCCCGTGCCGGAAAGTCCTTCGCCGCCAAATGGCTGGGAGCCGACAATGGCGCCAATCTGATTTCGGTTCACATAGATATTGCCAACAGCAATCTTGTTAACGATTTGCTCAACACGGCTGTCTACACGTGTGTGCAAACCAAAGGTCAGGCCATAGCCTTTGTTGTTTATGCTATCTACGACTTTATCGATATCCTGTGCCGCAAATGTTGCAACATGCAGAACTGGACCAAAGATCTCTTCCTGTAGCTCTTCAATGCCATCAACTTTGATCACCGTTGGGGCTACAAAGGTGCCTTCTTCAGGTGTATTCAGCTGTTTAAGGATTCTGCCTTTGTCAGCAAATAATGCACAGTGATCGACAATTTTTTTCTTCGCCGCCAGGTCGATAACCGGACCAACGTCTGTGCTAAGCAGCCATGGATTACCCAGGCGCAATTCATCCATAGCGCCATAAAGCATTTCTAACAGGTTTTCAGCGATATCTTCCTGGACATAGAGAATACGAAGTGCAGAGCAGCGTTGGCCTGCACTCTGGAATGCTGATGCAAGAACGTCACGCACAACCTGTTCAGGCAGCGCAGTAGAATCAACGATCATGGCATTCATTCCACCCGTTTCTGCAACCAGAGGCGCATCAGGTGCCATGTTTTCTGCCATCACACTGTTGATGCGTTGAGCAGTCAGGGTGGAGCCGGTGAAGCAAACGGCAGCTATGCGCGAATCAGAAGAGAGCGGTGCGCCTACATTAACACCGGAACCAGGTAATAGCTGAACCACATCAGTTGGAATGCCTGCTTCATGCATAAGCTCAACGGCTCTTGCAGCAATCAGAGGGGTCTGATCTGCAGGTTTGGCTAAAACAGCATTACCCGAAGCAACAGCAGCCAGGACCTGACCTGCAAAGATTGCGAGTGGGAAATTCCATGGGGATATACAGGTAACCACACCGCGAGCTTTTGTGTCTGCGTATTTCTCTGCTTCGTTGGCATAAAAACGTGCAAAGTCGACAGCTTCGCGGATCTCTCCGACAGCATCAAGAAGCGTTTTACCAGCCTCGCGAGTCGTTAATGCAAACAGCTCCGGCGCATTTTCTTCAAACAGGTCTGCTACTTTACGTAGTCGTCTGGCACGTTCAGCTGCGGGCGTTTTGCTCCAGCTGTCGAAACCATTTACCGCGGCTTCGATTGCGGTTTCAATGTCCTGACTATTCGATTCAGTCACCTGTCCGACCAGATCATCAGGGTTGGCCGGATTGATGATGCTGGTGCTGTTATGGCTGGTGGAGTTTCCGGCAATAATTGGGCGGGCATTCCACTCTTTATGCAGGAAAGCTTCACGTTGCGGCTCCAATTCAGCCAGAGTGACCGTATCTGTAATATCCCAGCCTTTAGCATTAAGACGCTTTTCACCAAAAATGGCTGCAGGTTTAGCGATGATGCTGTTAGATAAGGAGCCCTTTGTCTCTAGAATCTGAGTAAATGGGTCCTTTGCGATCTCTTCAGGTGTGATCCGCTTATCAACGATCTGATTAACAAAAGAGCTGTTCGCGCCATTTTCAAGTAGTCGGCGTACCAGATACGCCAGCAGATCCTGATGAGCACCAACAGGGGCATAGATTCGGCAGCGTGTCTGGTTTGATTTAAGAACAGTATCGTGCAGTGATTCACCCATGCCGTGCAGGCGCTGGAATTCAAAATCTACAACCTGAGACTTCTTCGCCATATACAAAATAGACGCGGCAGAGTGAGCGTTATGTGTGGCAAACTGCGGATAGATCCGATCTGTCATTGCCAACAGTTTTTCTGCGCAGCACATGTAAGAGAGGTCGGAGTTTACTTTACGTGTGAAAACAGGGAAGCCATCAAGCCCCATTTCCTGTGCTCGTTTGATTTCTGCATCCCAGTAGGCGCCTTTAACTAGGCGGACCATAATGCGGCGATCCAGGCGGTTTGCAGTCGCATAGAGCCAGTCCAGAACGTGGCTGGCGCGTGGGCCAAATGCCTGAACCACAATACCGAAACCATCCCAGCCTTGTAAGCGTTCATCAGAAAGTACGGCTTCGATCACATCCAGCGACAGATCCAGTCGATCAGCTTCCTCAGCATCTATATTGAAACCCATGTTGGCTTCTTTAGCCTGGATAGCGAGTGTAAGTGTACGTTCAACCAGTTCTGTCATAACCCGGTCTTTTTGACCCAGTTCATAACGAGCGTGCAGGGCAGAAAGTTTTACCGAGATGCCCGGGTTGTTGCGTATATCTGTGCTGGTGCAGCGTGGGGTTAGCTCACTGATCGCTTTGGAATAAGCCTGATGGTAACGGAGCGCATCGGCATCTGTGCGTGCGGCTTCACCCAGCATGTCATAAGAGTAGGTGTAACCTTGCTTTTCCAGTTTTGCAGCACGTTTTGTTGCTTCCTGAATATTGCGGCCTAAAACGAACTGACGACCCAGTTCCTTCATTGCCTGACCAACCGCTGTGCGCACAACCGGCTCACCAAGACGCTTAATCATGCCTTTTAGTGTTGTGCCTATGCTCTGGTTTTCACCTTCTTTAAGAAGCTTTCCTGTAACCAGAAGCGCCCATGTAGAGCTGTTTACCAAAGAAGAAGCAGACTGGCCTAAGTGGTCTTTCCAGTTACCTGTCGCCACTTTGTCTTCAATCAGGGCATCAATTGTGATGGTATCAGGAACACGAAGGAGTGCTTCTGCCAGGCACATCAGAGCCACGCCTTCTTTGGTGGTCAAGCCGTACTCCGCGAGAAACTTCTCCATCATCGAGGGTGAGCTTTCATTACGAACCTTATTAACAAGATCAGCTGCATCGTTTGAGATGCTGATGCGATCATCTTTTTCCAGGTTGGAATCCTGGATCAGTTGATGGATAACGTCTGTCTCATTGGCCAGGTAGTGACTGCTAATAATCTGGCGATATTGTTCTGTAGTTAAGCTCATAATTATTACCTCATTTCTAATCTCTCTATTTTATCTGGCGGTTATCGGTCGTTTTGTCTTTAATTGGCCTAATTGATTTATGTTTGTTTTTTATTTCTTTTGTTTTATGGATAAATGTTCTTAAAATAAATTTCTGGTAGGAAATATGCATTGCGCATTATTGGTTTTTTGTTTTGATTTTGGAGTGGGGTGGAAATAAAAAAGCCCTGGCTAAATTGCATAGCCAGGGCTCGGGGATTGGTCAGAGATTAACTAATCGGAGTAATGGGGGCGATTAGCTTTTGATTTCTGACTCTACTTCTTCAAAGCGCTTCTGGATTGAGCTGGATGGGGCAGGAGTCACTTTGGATACTGCGATGATTGCGATAAACGCAAAGATAATACCTGGAATAATTTCGTAGAGATCAAACCAGCCGCCTGACAGCTGCTTCCAAACTACGACGGTTACACCACCAACAACAATGCCGGCAAGCGCACCCATCTTGGTCATATTTTTCCAGTACAAGGACATGATCAATGCAGGACCGAAGGCTGCACCAAAGCCTGCCCAGGCATAGGAAACCAGATCCAGAACTTTTGAGTCTTTATCCATCGCCAAAGCGGTTGCGATCACAGCAATAACGATTACAGCAACACGTCCCACTTTAACCAACTGTTCCTGAGTCGCTTCTTTATTAAACAGCGCCTTGTAAAAATCTTCTGCAAGAGCAGATGAAGAAACAAGAAGCTGGGAATCGGCAGTACTCATTACGGCAGCAAGGATGGCTGCAAGCAATACGCCTGCAATAGCAGGGTGGAACAGGGCATCAACCATTACCATAAATACAGTCTCATTGTCGCCCAAACCTTCCGGCAGGAAGCCAATGGCAGCCAGACCGATAAGACAAGCGCCAGCCATAGAAACAGCTGACCAAAGCACAGCTATACGACGAGCTGAAGGCACATGGTCTTTACTTTTGATGCCTTTGAATCGAGCCAGAATATGAGGCTGACCGAAATAACCCAGACCCCAACCGAGCAGAGAAAGTGTGCCGATAAGGGTGATGGTTTCGCCATCTGCATCAGTAAACATGTTGAGTAATTCTGGGTTTTTGGCCTCAATTGCAGCAAGTGTGCCGCTCATACCGCCAATTTCGCCCATGGCAAACAGTGGCACAAGAATCAGTGCACCAACCATCAGTAAGCCCTGGACAACGTCAGTCCAGGAAACCGCAAGAAATCCACCAAACAGTGTGTAGGAGATCACTGCTGCAGCACCCACCAGTACGGCGATGGTGTAATCAAAACCGAAAACAGTTTCAAAAAGCTTGCCGCCCGCAACCAGACCGGAGCTGGTGTAGAACAGGAAGAATACCAAAACAAAAATCGCTGAAATAACACGCAGGCTATGAGTGTTATCTTCAAAACGTTTTTCGAAGAAAGCTGGGAGAGTCAGAGCGTCATCAGCACGCTGGGAGTATACACGCAGTCTTTGCGCAACCAGCAGCCAGTTCAACCAGGTACCAACCAGCAGTCCGCCTGCCAGCCAGAAAGAGCCATAACCTGCGGCCATAGCGTATCCGGGCAGGCCCATTAGCAGCCAGCCACTCATGTCAGATGCGCCTGCACTCAACGCACTTGGGATCGGCCCTAAGTTACGCCCACCAAGAACGTAATCGGACAGATCCTGAGTGCGGCGATAGGCGACAATACCGATTCCCAGCATAAGAATCAGATAGATGATAAATGTCAGAGTTATCATATGAAACCTCTGTGTAATAGACAGTGATTATTATTTTATACCCAGTGTGGTTCTTTACTGTTGGTAACACATCCTGTGTGAGTTGTGCATGAAGATCCGTTTCACTCAACTGTTCAGTAAAGATACAACAGTTTAAAAGCTTACAGGTTAGCCAGCAGTTCTTTTCCCTTAAATTGATTATTTTAAGGTCATAAGTTCTTTTTTTGCTCTTTATTTAAGGGCAATTGTCTCCAAATGCCCAAATTTATAAATGCTTAAATAATACCCTTCCATCTCATCAATCTATACGGTAAATATAGGAAAGCCTGCAAGGGCAGGGCAAATTGTCTAAGATTTTGGAATACAGTAGTTAAACTGACTTTAAAGGTGTGAGGTGGCGAATGGACAAACTTGATAAGCTGGATATGGCAATTCTCCGAGAATTACAAAAGAACGGCCGTATTACTGTAACTGAGCTTGCTTCAATTGTGGGGCTATCAAAGACGCCATGCCAGGTGCGTGTAAAGCGCCTTGAAGAGTTGAATTACATTCAGGGTTACACTGCAATTATCGACCAGAAAAAACTCGGTTCGAGACATGTTGCTTTTGTGCAGGTGACCATGAGCGATACTAAAACTAAGGCGCTGCAAGCATTTAATGACGCCATCCGTGAAATTCCTGAAGTTGAGCAATGTCACATGATTGCAGGTAATTTTGATTATCTGGTAAAAGTCCGAACCTCAGATATTGATAATTATCGCGAGGTGCTAGGGGAGAAAATTTCCAGCCTGCCTAACGTCAAGCAGACCAGCACATTTGTCGTTATGGAAGATGTTAAGGATGTGGCTTCAAGAGTGATCTAAGCCTAAGGCAGGGGTGCTGGCCGGGAGGGGGAGACCGGCCAGCGGGGGACAATCAATTAAAATGCGTAATCTGCAATCAGACGCAGTTCATTGATATCTTCACCACCAGTGTCAACGCGTACTACAGCGTAGCGTGCACGTAGGTTAAGACCTTTTACGCTTGGTACAGCATATTGTGCATCCAAGTTTGTTTCGCTGTGATCCTGATCCTGACCACCTGATTTGAATTCACCTTCAACGTGACGAGCCATGAAGTTCAGGCCCTGGATAGGTGTTTTGTAATCAGCACGGATCTGGAAAGAGTCTTCATCCTGACGGTTGAAGTCAGAGTACTGGATAGAGTTCCAGGTCATGAAGTAGTGGTCGTCATTACCACCCCAGCTAGTGTTGTAACCAACATCGCCGCCTACACCCTGATAGCTCAGAGTCAGTTTCAGGTCATCAGTAACCGGGAAGCGTACTGCTACGTTTGTCAGGCTGGAATCCTGATCCTGAAGGGATGGTGCTGCTGCATCACCGTATTCAGCCAGGTACTGGTAGAAGTCGATCAGAACGCCGTTTTCCAGTGTGTAAGATGCATTGATGTACAGCTGCTCACTTACATCGTCAGCATTTCCGTACTCAACAGCCAGATTCAAACCATTATCCAGGCTGCCTTTTGCACCGATAACATAAACGCCGTAATCGTCGCCGTTGATATCTGTGTATTTGTCGAAATCAGATTCAGTTTTAGCTGAAGCACGATCAGAATACAGGCCAAACCAGTTTACACCGCCAGTTGTACCTTCAATTTTGATCGCCTGAGAGGAAGAAGGCGTTGCGCGGTTGTCCTGGTCGTTGAACAGGGCTTTGGATGTTACCCAGCGACCAACACGAACGGATGCAACTTCACCCAGACCGATATCGGCATACAGTTGACCCAGCTTAGCGTAACCTTCGCTCTCATCAGTCAGTGTGCCGATGAACTGATCATTGCCTTTACCATCAAGTTTCATGTTGGCGAAAACAGAAGCGCCGAAAGTGATGTTGTCAGATGCATGAACGCGGCCATCCAGGCGAAGGGCCTGTGTCAGAGATGTGCGGTCAGTAGCGCCATCCTGAAAGTCACGATCAAAGTAGAATGTTCTTAGGCTTGTATCCAGTTCAGCTTCTGGTGCTGCAACTGCGATCTGGCTGCTTGCTAGCATAATTGCCAGCGGTAACAGATTTTTCTTAAGACGTGGCATAGTGGCTGTTGTCCT
>JBMYLM010000038.1:0-28211 GCA_049596335.1 Neptuniibacter sp. | reverse complement strand
GCCTCGGCTTGATTTCCTTATTAGGGTGATCTTATGTCCCATGATCTTTTTAACGAAAAATGAATTTATTGAATATAAAATTAAGGACGCTATGAGGTAATCTGCAATATGGCTTCAAATTTTTGATTTATTTGAGATATCATTAATGCGCATTGTTCTCACCGCCTTTGAAAATTCTATATTTACGTAAAGGCTTTATGTATATGAAAATAAGGAATAGAAGTGAAAAGGTTAAATAAAAAAAATTGCTTTTTCCGAAGTATACCTTATTGTCTTTGTCAAAAAATACTTCAACTTGATTTTTCTTATTAAAACGATCTAAAAAATTCCAGCCTATCACATAAAGTCGGCCAAATATACATGCTTCGAGTGGAAATGTGCCTACAAACGGATCAACAGTTGTAAAACTTTCACCTTCGTAGATATAACTGATTTTATATTTTGCGGAGTAGTTACCTTTAAAGCCATGGTAACAATAAGCTTCGTAAGATTTAACTTCTACAATGCTGTAATCATATGGGCCATATTTTAAAAAATGGTAAGAAACTAAAAGAATCTCAATTACAATAAATGTCGCAAGAAAAACAACGATGAGTTTCAAGGATTTGAAAAAACGTTCCATTAATTTTGATCCTAATATCTATTGGTTTTAGCTTGTTTAATCACGCGGAGTGCAAGTTGCTCTCAAGCTAATTGTTTTATTTTTACTTTATTTATGCATCAAGCTAAACCAGTTCCCAGAGCCACTTTTAACTTAGCCTCAACACCATAAAGCTGTTCTGTAGGTGACTGGATAAAATCGACTCCTTTGGTAACTAACTCTTTATAGGTTGTTTGGCCGAGAAACTTTCCTTTTTTAAATCTTCCGATGGCTTCACAATCTGTTTCTTAAATACAAACAGTGAAACAAATGCAAATATAGGCCATAAAAGACTAACTATTACCTGTAGTAGTTAAGATATTTTATTCACTCTTCAAATACATGAGAGCACTTAATGCCGTTAGCAAAGACGAGTGATAGCGAGTCCAGCGCCGTAGCGAGATTTTGGCTTGCTTTGTTAGGCTTATTTCCAAGACACATTTTCACCTTCTGCATACCATGCATATTTATATTTAATGAACGTTTCGAATATATGAGGTGTGATATAGCGCTTCCCATTTTTTGAAATTCCTTGCGCTCTAACTACTATGAACTCAGAAATATAGGGCGTTTCTTTCTGATGTGTGTCGGCACGGTAAAGGCCAAAAGGTATGAGAACCGTGTGACTACCTTCCATAAGATGGGGGCTACCTCTTGTGCCTACAGTGTTATCGTGTGTGCCTTTGTTTGCTTTTACCGCTATTCGAGCATACCCCTCATCGCCTTTAACATAGTGATATTGAATTTTTAAAAGTGCAAAATCTGAACGCTTCTCAACAATCTCAATACTACAAATTCTATTTGCCGTTACTTCAATTGGACACTCTTCTTTGTGTAACACTCCAATTTCAGGTGTTTCATTAAGGCGTTTCTTAAAAATGATCGAATTATTAGTTGTTTCGACTCTATACATCTGAAAAATCATGTAAATATTTGCTAGGAGAGACAGCGCAAGAAGAACCTTAACTTTATTCATTATTCGCAATTCCTTCGTGAAGAGTTATCAAAGCCTAACAGCTAAATATATGACAGGTAGATGTAATTTATTGCGTCAAATTGACTTATATCTCTAAATTGCTTTCAGAAGACTTTTGGCTAAGATTCTGTAAATAATGGATTAATTCTTGTTTGATCAGAAGTGGCTAGGATAAAACGTCAATGTGACGTATATCTTCGGTATTTTTTGCAACCACTTAGGTAGGTCGTTCAATAATCCTTTATTTGGGAAGCGCTCAGATCTCCTTGCAGCCTCTATACTGGCATATCTTATCTAAGTGGGGAACCCTCAGTGCTCCTTTTCCATCAGAAGTCATAAACCGAAAGAGTAATACCCCACAGATCAGCACTGTAGGTTTTAGGAACTTTTTTAGTTATTGTTTTTCAGAACACACATATTTGATTTTCATGCAGAAAATTAAGTTGATAATGGTTAGTATGTTGAAATGCAAAGATAAAAGGAGCTTATCTCCCACGTGAAAAGACCGTATATATTGGACCTCGAAGCTTCAGGTTTTGGCCGTGAAAGCTATCCTATTGAGGTCGGCGTGGCCATGGAAGAGGGCGAGCGCTACTGTTGTTTGATTCATCCTGATCCAAGCTGGACGCATTGGTCGGAATCCGCTGAGCAATGTCATCAGATTCCGCGATCGACTCTAATGCAACATGGTAAACCACTGGATATGGTTGCTGATATGCTGAATATGCTATTGGAAGGCAAGACGGTTTATTCCGATGCCTGGTCCTGGGATACTACCTGGTTGAATCGATTATTCAGGCAGGCACAAAAGTCGAAGACTTTTCGGATCAGTCCACTGGAAATGATCATGAATGAAGAGCAGGTGGATATCTGGGATCAAACCCGTGATCTGGTTTCGGACGAATTCAACATTGTCCGACATCGCGCCAGTAACGATGCCTTATTGATTCAGGAAACCTATTTACGCACCCGGAAAATTGTTACCGAAACAGCTTAACGGACTATGCCAGAACTATTTAAAGTTCTGGCCAAACATCTCACCAATCGCCTGAGTCAGTTCTTCACTGCGTTCCTCATTGCGGAATTGCATCAGAATCAGCGCTCTTAATACCGGCATAAACATCAGATCAGAGAGTATGCGGGAAAAGCCTGCCTGGCCCGCTTTACCAATGGCGAGTTTTTCCAGAAATCTATGCAGTACCGCCGGTTCCTGAAGCGCATCAATACAACGAGTAGCAACCGCAACAATGACCTCGGGCTCCAAGGCATAGTCGCTGTCGATGATTTTACCGATCAGTTCAAACTTGCGTGGCGTGTTTCTGCAGTTGGATAGCGCGCGGGTGATGGCGGCAATGTGGTTAGCTGTGGTTGTGCCGCGCTCCAACGTTTGTTCTGTTCTTAAGGCCAACGCTTCAAACAGATCATGGGCGGGTTCGATACTTTCAATACAGGTGCAAAGCACCTCAAAAGGCGCATCAGGTAAAAGAGGAATCGCCTTAGTCAGAATCGCGCCATTACTGCCTTTTTCATGACGTACAACCAGATCAGCGATACCCTGATATCCCAGAGACTGCCAGTCATCAAATCCTTTCTGGCCTGAAAAGTATTCCTGAGCACTTTCATAGAACTTCGAAGCAGGCTGGCCGGATGTCAGGGTTGAATACGCATGGAAAAGCGCCATTTTCTCCTGATCCGGTTTGAAGGAGAAAGGGTTGTCCTTCAATGCATCTTCAGGTGCTTCGCCGCTCTCTTCCATCTGTAAAATGCTGCCCGCATTTTTTAACAAGCGATTAAGCAGATCATCCCGCACCGCCTGAACCAGAAACCCTTGCTCATCCAGTGGCAGTTTTAAAAACCATGCTACACCCTGTTCTTTGTTCTTTGGGTTCCACAACATCAGCGCGATCCAGGCATGCTGTAGGTATGGAGTCGGATATGGGGTTTGTTGGTTCTCAATCTTCTCAAACAGATCCAGAGATAACTTTTGAACCCGTCGGCCCATATCAAAGAAGCGGATTTGAGCACCGGTTTCGCGCAGGAGTTGAGTGAGAGAAGAGATGTTAGTCATGAATGCCACCTTGGAATTTGGTGGGCAATTTTACCAGCTCTTGCAGGCCCTGCAATAATACGAGAGGGTCATGCCAATGAGTACTGGTTTTTCCCTGACTTCTTCGCTTTATACATGGCCTGGTCGGCGAGAATAATCGCTTCTTCTGCCGTTACCTGATCATCATTCAGTTGGTAAATACCGATGCTGGCACTGGTTTGCAGAGTCAGGTTATTGACTTCGTATTTATTGGACAGGGTTTCCAGCAACTTTTCAGCGACGATTAAACTGTCATCTTTGGATTCCAGATCGGTGAGTACCAGAATGAATTCATCACCCCCAAGTCGCGAGAGGATGTCTGTCTGGCGGATGACTTTCAGCATCTCATCGCTTAGAAGCTGCAGAAATAGATCCCCAACTTTATGCCCATGGGTGTCGTTAATGGGTTTGAAATTATCCAGGTCGATAAACATAACCGCGCCATTTCGTTTGTGGCGTTGGACGTTAGCCAGCATCATTTCCAGTTGTTTTAGCAGATAACTGCGGTTGACCAGGCCGGTGAGACTGTCATGGCTGGCTTGGATCTCCAGTTTTTTATTGGCAAGTTCCAACTCCTTTCTTTGCCGGACTGAAGAATTAATGACAAAACCTGCAAAGATGAAACCAAAGAAAAAGATCAGAATCATGATCTGAATCTGGGTGGAGAGTATGTCTTCAATCTCTTTTTCAGAGGTTTTTCTGGCGAGATTATTCTGGTGTTGCTGTATGGCGATCAGTTTATCAAGTAACTGAGCAACAACTATCTGATCGGTCAGTGTTCCGTTGAGTTCGTCGGTGTAATCTTCATGGCCTTCCACCATTAGCCTGTCTGCAAAGTTTCTCAATACCGGTGCCCGGGCTGTCGTTTCTTGATCGAGTGCAGCGAACAGGCTGGCTTCTTCTGATGAGAGATCAAGATTTAGAAATTGTTCACGGGCTTTTTTATACTCGGCGCCGTAGTGATAGAACTTTTCAAACAGTTCATCGCGATCAAAAAAATCTTCCTCCAGGGTCATATGCCAGAGAATGATCGCTCGTTCCCTAACTGCAACTCGCATTTTTAGGACACTACCTAACTGCAGGTCATTATTCAGTGTGGTTTCATTCAGACGTTCACGTGACTTGGAGAACAAGTCATATGAGTGATAAGACGAGGCGGCAAAGATCAGAAAGAGGAAGAAGAATCCGATCGTATATATTTTAGAATTAGCGTCCTGCATCTAAATACTACTTAATCAGTTAAGGGCCGAGTTTTAAGTGTAGTCGGTTTGTGAAAACTTGAGTGTTTTTATCACTATTTTCTGTATGGAAATATGCAGTGCAAGAATCGGGTGGATGATGCTTATGGATGCAAGTAAATTAGTGTTAACAGGCCCTGGTCTTTATTTCGAAGGATGTTCACGGCGATGATTGAGAAAAGCCAATATGAGTTGATGACGGATGTTATTTCACTGATTCAGTCGAATCAGAGCCGGTCTTTTTCTCTAAAAGAGTTGGCTGATACTTTTGATATGAGCGAGCATTATTTTCAGAAGTTGTTTAGCCAATGGGCGGGGGTATCACCGAAACGATTCCAGCAATTTCTGAGTAAGGAGCGTGCCCTCAAGATGCTCAAACAAAATCAATCCGTTCTGGATTCATCTCTGGATTCCGGCCTTTCCGGAAGCGGGCGTCTGCATGACCTGATGATTCAATGTGAAGCGATGACACCCGGCGAAATTAAAGAGAAAGGTAAAGGCTTAAAGGTTGGTTTTGGAACAGCCATGAGTCCTCTTGGCAATGTCTTAATTGCCTGGACGAGTCGCGGCATTTGTTATCTGGCTTTTTACAGCCACAACTATGAAGTTTGCGAAGCTGAGCTTAAGAATGAATGGCCAGAGGCTGAGTTTATCCAGGATCATTTGAAGGCGGCTGAATGGATAGACCGTATTTTTATCAACCCTGTGACCGATAAACCCCTTTACCTGTTGCTGAAGGGCACAAATTTCCAGATTAAAGTGTGGGAAGCTCTGTTACGTGTAGGTTCTGGGCAGTTGGTCTCTTACTCACAACTGGCAAACTTATCAGGTTCACCAAAAGCTTCTCGGGCAGTCGGTTCGGCCATGGCTGCTAACAAAATTGGATATTTAATTCCTTGTCACCGGGTGATTCGAGAATCCGGAGAAAGTGGGCATTATCGTTGGGGTATAGAGAGGAAGTCTGCTCTACAGGCCTGGGAAGCCTGCAGAGCTGATAAGATCAAAGACTAGTTAGGCGAACATTCCCCTGCCTGTACTGCGACTACCTGAGTGTCAGCACAAGCACCACAAGCATTAGAGTAGGTTTTAAATTCAGTTTCTGATTTATAACCACAGGCCGGCATGTAATCCATAGTGCACATTTGCGGCCTTTCCTGCGGGCAAACGGTTGCCTGCTCAGGGATTACTGCAGTGGATTTACAGGCTGAAATAACACTCACCAGCAGCCCCAGTATTAATAATCTGGCAGATCTCATGATTGATCTCCTTGTGGTTTTCCTTTCACTTTCTCGCGTAATGATTGCATAGCGACAAACAGAGCCGGGATAAAGAAGATGCCGATGACGGTTGCCAGCAGCATGCCGCCCAGAACAACAAAACCTATGGATATCCTGCTCATTGCACCGGCACCACTGGCGGTAACCAGCGGGATTACACCCAGAATAAATGAGAATGCTGTCATCAGAACTGCACGGTAGCGCAGGTTAGCAGCCTCAGTTGCAGCATCGATGATGCTACGGCCTTCTTCACGCAGTTGTTTGGCAAACTCAACAATCAGAATGGCCGACTTACTGGCAAGGCCGATGAGCATGACAATCCCAATCTGGGCATACAGGTTGTTGGTTAAGCCTGGAATCAGCCACAGTGGCAGGATTGCACCCAGAAGAGCGACCGTAACCGACAGCATTACCGCAAGCGGTATAGTCCAGCTTTCGTATTGGGCAACCAGGAACAGGTATGCAAACAGCACCGCCAGCGACATAATGATGATCACATAACCGCCGGACTCCAGTTCCTGCTGCGTAGTGCCTGTCCATTCCAGTACATATCCATCCGGCAGGGTTTCCGCGGCAATCTGTTCCAGGAGCTGAATACCTTCACCGGTAGATGTGCTGCCGCCCAGCATAGCCGTAACAGAGGCAGAACGGTTCTGGTTATAACGAGTAATCGACTGCGGACCTAATACCGGACGGATATCGACCAAAGCACTGATAGGCACCATAAAGCCCTGAGTGCTACGAACATTCAGATGCCCTATATCTTCAATATTGTCGCGATATTCGGTCTCTGCCTGCAGCATTACCCGGTAGTTCCGACCGTAAATGTTGAAGTCGTTTACATACTGGGTGCCCAGCTGAGCCTGTAGCGTTGAGAACAGGTCATTGATGGATACACCTAAGGCCAGCGCTTTGTCCCGATCGACAACCAGTTCCAGCTGCGGAACATTGGCCGAGTAGGTGGAATAAACCCGACTGAACTCTTCACGCTGGTTAGCTGCATAAATCAGAGCGTTTACCGTTTGCGCCAGTTCCTGTGGGGAGCGGTTATTCAAATCCAGCAGGTTAGCCTCAAGCCCAGCCGCATTACCTAAGCCCGGAATGGGAGGAGTAGGGAAGGCCATGATATTGGCGCCTGGAATAGTAGCGAGCTTGGCATTCAGTTCTCTGAGGATTTTATACCAGGCCAGCTCTTTGTCCGTTCTTTCATCCCAGTGGCTCAGAACCGGGATTGCCAGAGCCGCATTGGGAGCGGCGCCACCCAGAATACTGAAGCCTTTAATGGCAATACGGTTTTCCACACCCGGTTGATCGTCAAGAATCGCATCAATCTGTTTGATGACCTCTTCGGTACGGTTTAATGATGCTCCGTCAGGCAGTTGCACGTTGATGAAAAAAGCACCGTTATCTTCATAGGGCAGGAAGCCGGTTGGTGTTGTGGAGAACAGGTGGTACACACCGCCGCCCATGGCTGCCATGAGCCCCATGCTCAGGAAAAGGTTACGGTTGAGGAACCCTACCTTGCGAACGTAACCACGGCGGGTCCAGTTGACGAGGCGATCAAACTGGAGGAATAAGCCGGTGCTTTCGCCACTGTTTTTCAGTAACAAACTGCATAAAGCCGGTGACAGTGTCAGAGCATTCAGGGATGAGAAGCACACCGCGACAGAAATCGTCACCGCAAACTCTGTGTAGAGCTGACCAGTAATACCCGGCATAAATGCCACGGGAACAAATACCGCCAGGAGAACCAGCGTTGTTGCAATGACCGGACCGATCACCTCTTTCATGGAAACAGAGGTGGCCTCTTTTGCAGATAGGCCTTCCTGCATATGTCGCTTAACGTTTTCAACCACCACAATGGCATCATCCACCACGATGCCGATGGCCAGAATCAAAGCGAACAGGGAGATGGTGTTGATGCTAAAGCCAAGTAACTGCAACACCGCAAAGGTAGCAATCAGTGACACTGGTATTGTGGCAGAAGGGATCAGTGTTGCTCGCCAATCTGCCAGGAACAGGAAGGTAACTAATACCACCAGAGTGAAGGTTACAAAGAGTGTTTCGACCACTTCCTGCAAAGAGGCTTTAACTGACAAGGTGGTGTCGTAAAGAACCGCGTATTCCAGATCATCCGGGAAACGTTCGCTCAATCGTTCCAGCTCCGCATAAACTTTATCGGCAACCTCAAGCGCATTGGCTCCTGGGCTTTGATAGATAGCAATGGTTGCTGCGGGCATACCGTTCATTGACGAAGAGGCGCTGTAACTCTGGGAGCCTAGTTCTACTCTTGCCACATCACGAAGCCGGACCGAGGCGCCATTTTCCCCAGAACGCAGAATAATATTTTCAAACTCTTCTACCGATTCCAGTCGGCCTTTGGCCCTGAGGTTGTATTGGAACTGCTGGGTTTGAGTCAGAGGTGGTTGCCCAATAATACCCACTGAAGCCTGCACATTCTGTTGCTGTATCGCATTGCTGACATCACCTGGTGTCATCTCCAGAGCTTTAAGACGATCCGGGTCCAGCCAGACACGCATACCGTAATCCATTGGGCTGAACTGTGAAGCAGACCCCACCCCGTTAATACGGGCTAAGGCATCCTGAACATATAAAGAGGCATAGTTACTGAGGAATAGCTCGTCGTAGCTGCCTTCGGGGGAATACAGGTTGATGACCAGCAGCATATTCGTTGCTTGCTTCTTGGTGGTCACACCTTGCCTGACAACTTCCTGAGGCAGTGAGGATTCTGCCCGGGCAACCCGGTTCTGAACATTAACGGCGGCCTGGTCAGGATCGGTACCCACGGCAAACGTAATATCAAGAGTATAACTGCCATCATTAGCGGCGGTGGACGACATATACAGCATATTGTCGACGCCATTGACCTGAGCCTCGATCGGTGTGGCGACTGCCAGTTCAACAACTTCTGCGTTAGCGCCCGGGTATTTCGCCTGGACCTGAACCTTGGGTGGCACGATATCCGGGAATTGTGAGACAGGCAAACTCAGGATGGCAAGTCCGCCCGCAATCATCAGTACTATGGAAATGACCAGCGCAAATTTTGGCCGGTTAATGAAAAAGATAGAGAACATAACTTACTCCTCTACCGCGTTAACCAATGTACCGGCTTTTACTTTTTGCAGGCCCTCTGTGATCACCCGGTCATTTTCTTCCAGGCCACTCAAAACCAGCCATTTGCCTTCGATCTGACGACCCATTTCAACCCGGGTAGCAGATACTTTTCCTTGCTCATCGACTTCGAGCACAAAATAACCTTGTTTATCTCTTTGTACTGCGGACTGAGGAATCATAATGCCCATTTCAGGTTGCTTGCGTTTGATCTGAACATGCACAAACTCCCCCGGGAGCAGCAGACTGTCTGGATTCTGGAAGGTGGCGCGCAGGGTAATGGTATCGGTGTTTGTATCTACTTCGGGTGAGATGAAATTGAATTCACCATCGGAATCATAGGTGGAGCCGTCGGAGAGAATAATTCTGGGTGCTACTGGTGGATTGTCGAGATCAATCCCTTTTCTGCGGGCATCCAGCATCAGCTTTTCGCTGACCGACATCTCAACATAAACTTCATTGATTTTAACCACCGTCGCTAAAGTGCCACTTTCCGGGCTGATCAGGTCGCCTACTGAAAAATTGGCTTTACCTATACGGCCAGAGAATGGCGCTTTGATATCGGTATAACTCAGATCCAGCTCGGCTTTCTGAAGGCCTGCTTCTGCCTTGAGAACCTGTGCTCTGGCCTGATCTCGATCTGCCGAAGCCTGATCCAGTTGCGACTGAGAGGCTGCCTGACGCTTACGCAGCTGGCTGATGCGATTCAGGTTAGCCTGAGCGTTTTTCAGGGAGGCACGGACTGAAGCTAAATCCGCCTGGGCCTGTTTTAAGGCAATCTCATAATTACTTTTTTCAATACTAAACAACAGAGCGCCTTTCTCTACATCCCGGCCTTCGGTGAAGTGACGTTTTTCTAAAAAACCTGAAACGCGGGCCAGTAGGTTTACTCGTTCACTGGCTTGAATCCGGCCCACCAGTTTAAAGGTGGGTGTCATGTCTGATACTCCAACCTTATGTACCAGAACCGCGGGTAAAGGTTTTGTTTCGGCATGAATCAGGTTGCTGAAGGCAAATATAGGTAACAGGCAAAGAAGGCTGAGCTTTTTCAAACCGAACTCCTTGTAAAACAAAGGATTGGAATATAGATGGCTAAACAGCAGTTTAGACCCTGAAGAAAAAAATACTAATGGGTTGTTAAGAGACGGATAGGAAGAGACCGTGAAGTGGATTAGCGGATGACCTTTTGTCACCCGCTAATGAGGGCTATTCCAGCCAACCATCCAGTTCGTTGATATCGTCCGGGCTAAGTGTGCCCAGCTGTTGCTTGAAGGTCACAAGGTTCTGGACAAAGTCAAAACGGGCATTGGCGTATTCCAGCTGAGACGCGTACAGCTGTTGTTCTGCCTGCAGCACATCCACTACGTTACGAGTACCGACTTTGTAGCCTTCTTCTGTTGCTTCAAGGGCAGTCTGACTGGACTTGATGCTTTGTTTTAATGCCTGAACACTCAGGGCACCGGTACGTAAATTACGTAACAGACTACGTGTGGATTGGGTCACACTGCGCAGTGTGTCTTCGCGGTTTTGCTGAGCTTCAATCAGGCGTTGTTCCAGTTCACGGGACTTCGAGCTGGTGGCGCCACCTGAAAAGATCGGCATTGAGAACGTAAGACCGATGCTGTTGGTTTCGTTGCTGTTATCGCTGACTGCAGTACCTTCATCGTAGTCATGGCTGGCCGTTACGCTCAGAGTAGGGTAGTGGCCAGCGTGAGCCGCTTTGGCAGCACGGCGAGCCGCTTCGGTATTCTGATCAGCAATTTTTAATCCCAGATTTCCTTGCCAGGCTTTTTCTAACCAAGGCTGAGGCAGTGTAGGGGTTGGTTCTGCAATCGGATAATCATTAGATAACTTGCTAATACCGGCGTAGCTTTGGCCCGTTAGACGCTCCAGCGCTTCGTAGCTGTTATCCAGATCCCCTTCGGCAGAGATACGGGCAACACGGGCATTATCGAATGATGCCTGGGCTTCCTGTACATCCGTATTGGCAATCAAACCCACTTCAAACTGGGCGTTTACCTGATCCAGACGGCGTTTAATAGCGCGTTCCTGAGCTTCAGATGTGGCCAGAGCACTGTTGGCTCTCAGTACACCTAGATAAGCTTCAACCGTTCTTAAAATCAGATTTTGCTGTTCCAGTTCAAATTGCAGAGCGGCTTGCTCTGAAAGTGCCTGACCTTGTTTGAAGCTGAACCAGGCGGATGCATCAAATACTGGCTGTGATAACGAGAGTGTATAACCGTGATTGTTATAGCTGGCGGTTTCCGCATCAATCGAGGTGGTGTTAGCGCTCAAAGCTACATTTGGTAACAACGCTGCACGGCTCTGGACTTCAACTTCAGAACCCGCTTTATAGGACGCTTGTGCCGCTTTGAGTTGTGGGTCGTTTGTCAGGGCAAGGTTGTATATATCGGCTAGTTCACCTGCCTGAACCGCTGAACTCAAGCTGAGACCAAGGATTGAAATGGATAGTAGTTTTTTAGCTTTCATTGTCTCTGCATCCTTAAACCTGTTCAGGTTGTACTTCCTTAAATGTGCGCTTACCCAGATAACTGTATACGGTTGGGATTACGAAAAGGGTCAGGAATGTGCCAAAGGTCATTCCGCCAACAATTACCCAACCTATCTGGTGACGTGACTCAGCACCCGCGCCGAATGCGATTGCCAGTGGTACGGCACCCAGTACGGTAGCCCCGGTCGTCATCAGTATAGGCCTTAATCGTAACGCAGATGCTTCCAGAATAGCAGTACGCAGATCACGACCCTGATCCTGCAACTGATTTGCGAATTCTACAATCAGTATGCCATGTTTGGTGACCAGACCAACCAGAGTGATCAAGCCGATCTGACTGTATACACTCAGAGAGCCGCCGCTGTAATGCAGGGCTAAAAGAGCACCACACAGAGCGGGTGGAACTGATAGCATGATGATCAATGGATTTTTGAAACTCTCGAACTGAGCCGCCAAAACCAGGAACACAACAATCAGTGCCAGTGCAAATGTAATCTGCAAGCTGCTGCTGGAGCTCTTGAATTCACGAGAAGGACCCGTGTAATCAAAGGTTGCTTGTGGCGCAATTTCAACCAGGTTCTGTTCCAGATAATTCAAGGCTTCACCGAGACTGTAGCCCGGAGCCAGCTGAGTTTGGAATTTTACTGCCTTAACTTTATCGAAATGGTTCAATTCTCTAGGCGCAACGGTTTCGCTTACGCTGACAAGGTTAGACAGCTGAATCATCTCGCCAGAACTGTTGCGGATATAAAGTTCGGTCAGATCACTAGGATCTCGTCGCTGTTCGTCCTTAACCTTAACGATAACTTCATACTGCTCGCCGAGGCGTTTGAAGCGGGTGACTTCACGACCGGACATATACGTTTCCAGTGTTCTGCCCAGTTCGGTGACATCAACCCCTACATCTGAAAGCTTATCTCGATGAACATTGATCTGCAGTTCAGGTTTATTCAGCTTAAGATCCGTATCCGGTTGTGCAAAACCATTGTTTTCCAGAATCTTCGCCATTAACTGATCAGAGATCTGTTTCAGCTCCGCATAGGTACCGTTGTATTTGACGATAAATTCCACCGGGCGCGAGATAAAGCTTTGACCAAGCGATGGGCGGTTAAGTGAGAAACTCATAATGCCCGGAATGCCACCGTAAAGCTTTGGCGTTTGCTCCTGAGCGATCTCCTGCTGTTTCTTCTCGCGTTCTTCCCAGCGATCCAGGCCCTGGAAAACCAGTGAGTTGGTTTCTGAAGGGAAGCCGACAACAGCAAAGTAGCGATCGGTTTCCGGGGTCTGGCTGATAATGCCCTCGATCTGGCGAGTGTAACGATCGATGTAATGCACTGAAGAACCGTCTGGAGCAAGAGCGAAGTTGATGATGGTGCCGCGGTCTTCATAAGGGGCCAGCTCCTGAGGCAGCTGATTGTAGTAGTAATAAGCTCCAGCAAAACTGCAGGCCATTATTGCCAGGGCAAGAAGGCGTGAACTCAGCAGCTTGTTGAGCAAACGTTTATACAGCTCAGTGATGCCGTGCAGGAAAGATTCAATCAGGTTGAAAATAGCTGAATGACGCGTTTCATGCTTCAGGAGTCGGGATGACATCATCGGCGACAGCGTCAGGGCGATAAAGGTAGATACGACTACCGCACCCGCCAGAGTTAAGGCAAATTCGGTGAACAGTTTGCCAGTGCGCCCTTCGGCATAGGAAACAGGGATAAATACCGCTACCAAAACCACTGTGGTGGCGATGACGGCAAAGCCTATCTCTTTGGAGCCTTTAAAGGCTGCCTGAATGGGGTCTAATCCTGACTCAACATGACGGTAGATGTTTTCCAGCATAACGATGGCGTCATCCACAACCAGGCCAATCGCCAGAACCAAAGCAAGAAGGGTCAGCGTGTTAATACTGAAACCCATCCATAACATCATGGCAAAAGCACCAATCAGCGATAGCGGAATGGTAATAACCGGAATCAGAGTTGCCCGTACGTTTCTCAGGAAGAAAAACAGCACCAACACTACCAGAATGCCAGCCTGAATCAGAGTCTGGTATACCGACTTAATTGATTCAGCGATAAAGATTGAGGAGTCGTACGCAACTTCAACCTGCATGCCTTCCGGCAAAGTTGGGCGGACTTTCTCGAGCGCAGCGTAAACCCCTTCAGAAACATCCAGAGGGTTGGCAGTGGATTGTTTCACAACACCCAATGCCACAGCGCTTTCACCTTTATAACGGGTGATACGGCGGATGCTCTCAGGAGCAATTTCCACACGGGCAACATCCTGAATACGAACAGGGTAGCCGTTTTCATTGCGGATGATCAGGTTCTTGAACGCTTCAATGTCGTTAACATCGGTTTTCGTCAGAAGTGAAAATTCACGTTCTTTACTTTCGATTCGACCCGCTGGAATTTCGACGTTCTGGTTGCGCAGCGTGTTTTCGATGTCACCCGGGATTACCTTATACGCAGCCATACGGATTGGATCGAGCCAGATGCGCATCGAGTATTTACGTTCACCGAAAATACGCACGTTAGCCACGCCATTTACAGTCTGGAGCTGATCTTTAACTCTTTGATCGGCCACCTCTGATACTTCCATAATGTTATGGCGATCAGAGTTAAACGCGAGCCAGATGATAGGTTGCGCATCGGCCTCGGTTTTAGAAACCACAGGCGCATCAATATCGTCCGGGAGTTGTCCGATAATACGGCTGACCCGGTCGCGGACATCAGCAGCAGCGTTGTCCGGATCACGATCTATATTGAATGTGATGGTGATTTGAGAACTCTCTGAACGGCTGATCGAGTTCATGAAATCGATGCCTTCGATCCCGGAAAGAGAGTCCTCAATAATCTGCGTGACCTGAGTTTCAATGATGGAGGCACTGGCACCTTTATAGGTCGTTTCGACTGTAACTACAGGCAAATCAATTTTAGGGTATTCACGCACTGTCAGTCGGTCATAGGCGAGCAGGCCTACTAACAAAACCAGAAAGCTCATCACCGTTGCAAGAACGGGACGTTTGATACTGATATCGGAAAGTACCATTTTGCTTACCCCTGCTGTTCGGCAGGTTGTTGGCTACCGTCAATAAAGATCGGTGTGACTGGCATACCTGGATGTAGTTTGATCTGGCCAGAAACGATAATGACATCACCTTGTTTAAGACCTTCAATAATCTGCACAACACCAGGACGACGTTGCCCAAGGGTAACCGGTACGATCTCAACCGTATTTTCAGCACCGAGGCGCATCACTGAGAAGTTGCCATCCTGAGGGATGATGGCCTGTTCAGGAATGACGACACTTTCAGTTCGATCAACCATCAGTTTTACCTGAGCAAAAAGGCCGGGTCTAAGAGTACCGTTCGGATTGGGTACAGAGGCAAGAACTTCAATATTATGGGCGTTCTGGTCCGCAGCGGGGGAGACAGCGAATACAGATCCTTTGATCATTTCACCGGGAAGAGCATCAACGTTAACAGTAATCTCACGGCCTGGCTGGAGTATTGAAAGGTAGATCTCAGGCACACGGAATTCCAGCTTCATCGAGCTGATATCGGTCAGTTCAACCAGATCCTGGCCTTCCTCAACATAATCTCCGGGACTGACCATGCGTAGCCCGGTATAACCTGAGAAAGGTGCTTTGATGGTCATTTTATCCAGACGGGTTTTGGCTAAGGCAGCCTGAGCCTGATCAACTCGTAACTGAGCCAGTGTGCTGTCCCGCTCTTGCGCTGAACCTACTTTCTTTTTCAGTAGGTTAGAAGCACGTTCGTAGTCTGTCTTACTTAACTCAACTCGTGCTTGTGCAGCTTTCAACTCAGCAAGATAGATTGAATTATCCAGTTTGAATAAGGAGGTGCCTTGAGCGACTTGTTCACCTTCATCGAATTGAATCTGCTCTATGCGGCCGCTTTGTTCCGGCCGCAGCATAATTGATTCATTCGCTCTTAAAACACCTACCGCTGAAACCGTTTTATCAAGTTGTTGAGTCTTTACGGTGATAACTTCCGCAGGCAGCCCCTGTGCACTGATAGTTGTGCTTACACAGAAAAGCAGGAAGAACAGGGGGAGAAATACAGTACGTTCCAGTTGTGGCATCTTAGCGATCTCTTTATCCGTCAAGAGTGCATATTCTAAACCTATGCTCACACAGAACAACGACAGATTGTGTAAAGATATGCAACAAACTGTTTGATTCTTGCCTATTCCTACTGAACGCTCCCGGTTTCAGAATTCATCTCATCCAGAATCCAGTCTCTGAAGGATTGCATGCTATTGGTTAGTGGACGATCTGCTTCATAAGCTAGGTAAAATGCTTTATTGGTTTCAAGGTTCACATCAATAGGTTGAACCAACTGGCCATATTTTAATTCACGTTCTGCCAGGTGTTTATCACCCAACACAATTCCCAGCCCCTCCATGGCAGCACCCAATGCAAGAGAGGTACTCGAAAAGGTCATGGACTTGCGTCTGGAGGTGTCTTTGATACCCGCTTTTTTGAGTAGATCCGGCCACTCATGGTCACGCTTTGAGACTCCGATTAAGGTGTAATCCAACAGATCTTCAGCGGATGACAGGGTTCCTGCTTTTGCCAATAAAGCAGGACTGCATAATGGAACAATGGATACTTCACGGAGCAGATGCGAGGTAATGCCAGGCCACTCTCCTTCACCAAAAAAGATTGCCATATCCATATCGCTGTAGCGTAGATCGATCTGGCTGAGAGACGCGGTCAGCCTCAGTTCAACATCAGGGTGTTTTAGCTGGAATCGGGTCATATGCGGTACCAGCCATCGGGTCAGAAACGCCGGGGCAACACTTAAATTAATAGCCGCTGTATTTGGGGTGGTTTGCAGTTTTCGGGTGGCATCATCGATATCATCAAGGGCTGTTTGAATGGCCCTTAGATAAGATTCGCCCGGAGGTGTTAATTCGACTCTGCGCTTCACTCTTTGAAACAGTTCAATCCCTAAAAACTCTTCAAGGGCTTTAATCTGATGGCTCACGGCCGAGGGAGTGACAAACAACTCTTCGGCTGCTTTGTTGAAGCTTCCTAATCTGGCGGCAGCTTCAAAACTTCGCAGGGCATTTAATGGCGGTAAGCGGCGAATAGTCATCTCTATCTCGATAGGTGAAATAAATTCATCATTTCAGTGAAAAACAATCGTTTGTCGTTTATCGTTATCGACTTTAGTATAGCGACTAACGTTAATCAACAAATACTCTAAATACTAAGCCCATAGCTATTTAGAGTGTGACAGCTTTTTTAAGTCGCAATATTTGTGTGAGAGGCGGGATTCTTTTGTTTTGTTTTTTAGTTGAATTTAATTGGTGAAAGTCATGAACGAACAGCTGGAACTTTCTTTCCGTACAACAGCTACAGGTGAGATCGATACATCTTACTATGTTGAGCAAGCGTCTCTGATGCGTGCTGAGTATGTTAAGTCGCTTTTCGTTTCGGCTAAGCATGCCGTGTTTGAAGTTTTGAGCTTCTCGTTCACTGAGCGCTTTGGCAAGGCTTGTAGCCATTAAATTAAGCTTCTTTTTAGTAACATCCTGTTTTTGGCCCGCTTTTTAGCGGGCTTTTTTATGTTTGCTATTCAGAAGTTACTTCTTAAACCCTGAAATAAATAAGATAAATGCAGTGACAGTCAGGCCGGCAGAGAAAACGATCAGACCTTCTGCCATTGTGATTCCGAACAGCAATTCCGGTGTATAGCCGCAGGGTTCCCAGGGTTCAAACATATGCGGAATCCATTTATCCAAGGCAAACCAGTCTGGTAGCCCTGAATCCATTGAGCAGGAATCAATGATCCAGCCGCGCTCAACTGCCAAGGTTTGCCAGGATCGTTCAAGTAATCCAACTGCCGATATGAGTATTCCGAAATGTGCCACATTTCGGAATTTTGCGCATTTGTTCAGACAAAGGCCCGCAATGGCGATCAATATAATGGCCATTACCCAGATTCTGACGTGGATGCAAAGGACGCAAGGTCCATAATCAAGTCCGTATTGGTAAAAGAGGGCAATGGATTCCATCGCAATCCCCATGACGATGAGTGCGGTCCAATACCAGTTGGATTGACTTAATTTGGTGAGTTGATTCAGCATGTTTTCTCTTCCTTAATCCGATCTTTGAAGAGTGGGAGCGATATTAGTTCCAAAAAAAACCGAGCTCGTTGGCTCGGTTTTTTCATCTTATCAGGAATTAACCTTCCAGAGCGTTACGAATTCGCCCTAAAGCATCTTCCAGAATCTCAAGGCTGGTAGCAAACGACAAGCGCATGTTGCCTGGAGCTCCAAATGCAGAACCAGGAACCAGCGCTACACCTGCTTCGTTGAGTAGGAACTCAGCCAGTTCGATGTCATCATTGAAGCGGTCATCGCCATCAATCGCTTCCTGAAAGCTCGGGAACGCATAGAAAGTACCGTCTGCAGGGATGCAGCTTACACCTTTGATGCTATTCAGTGTTTCAACAACGTATTGGTGACGTTCTTTAAACGCGACAACCATCTCAGCGACACAGTCCTGAGAACTTTCTAGTGCAGCCTGAGCCGCAACCTGAGCGATGGAGGTTGGGTTTGATGTGCTCTGAGACTGGATCTTCTTCATTGCGCCAATCAGGTTAGCAGGGCCGGCAGCGTAGCCAATACGCCAGCCAGTCATGGAATATGCTTTGGAAACACCGTTCAGAACGATTGTGCGCTCATAGAGTTCAGGGCAAGCATTCAGAATGTTTGCAAACGGCGCATCGTTGAAGCGGATGTGCTCATACATATCATCCGTTGCCACCAGAACTTCTGGGTACTTCTTAAGTACTTCGCCCAGAGCTTTCAGCTCATCCAGATCATAAGCAACGCCGGTTGGGTTGGAAGGGCTGTTCAGAACCACAAGACGGGTTTTATCTGTGATTGCCGCTTCCAGTTGTTCAGCAGTAATCTTGAAGCGCTGTTCCTGAGTTGTAGTGACGATGACAGGTGTCGCATCAGCCATTTTTACCATGTCTGGGTAAGATACCCAGTACGGCGCTGGAATGATTACTTCATCACCTTCATTCAGCAAGGCCAGAGAAAGGTTGAAGAAACTCTGTTTCCCACCGCATGAAACCAGAATCTGATTTGCTGCGTATTCAAGACCATTATCCTGTTTGAACTTGTTAATAATGGCCGTTTTCAATGCCGGCGTGCCGTCTACAGCGGTGTATTTAGTGAAACCTTCATTTAGCGCCTGGATAGCGGCCTGCTTGATGTGATCCGGAGTATCAAAATCTGGCTCGCCAGCACCCAGGCCAATAATGTTCTTACCTGCCGCGCGTAGCTCAGCTGCACGGTTCGTTACCGCCAGCGTTGGAGAAGGTTTGATGTTGTTTACGCGGTTTGAAAGTTGAACGTTCAAGCCTAAGTTCCTCAATAAATAATCTAAAAGTTAGATACCGACATTGTCTTAATCAGGAGCCTTGAATTTGGAAAGATTCAGACTCCTAAGGGAAAACCCGCTAATAATACAGCAAAGGATTCCCCGCATGAATCCTGTAAAGGCCAAAAAACACCGATTTTGGTCAATATATTGCTCAAAAGTTTCCTTTAGTGAACTTTGGTGATGCCCGATTTTCTTAGATCAGCATGCTGAATAAAATAACTCAGGCGGGATATAATGCGCAGTTCACCCATCGAATTGTCATAGTGTAGGTCATGAAAGAGCGTTTTAAAGTCCATTCCAGTTTTCAGCCAGCAGGCGATCAGCCTACTGCAATTTCAGGGCTTGTTGAGGGTATCGAATCAGGGTTGGCATCACAGACACTGTTGGGTGTGACTGGTTCAGGTAAGACCTTTACTGTGGCGAATGTGATCGCCCAAGTGCAGCGCCCGACTATTATTATGGCGCATAACAAAACACTCGCAGCTCAGCTATATGGGGAATTCAAAGAGTTTTTCCCGGATAACGCTGTAGAGTATTTTGTATCCTACTATGACTACTATCAGCCAGAAGCTTATGTTCCGTCTTCAGATACCTTTATCGAGAAAGATGCTTCCATAAACGATCACATTGAACAGATGCGTTTATCAGCCACAAAGGCTTTGTTGGAGCGGGAAGATGCCATTATTGTTGCAACCGTTTCGGCAATCTACGGATTGGGTGACCCAAAATCCTATCTGGGCATGATGTTGCACCTGGATCGTGGCGATATCATTGATCAACGCGCAATTCTCCGCCGCTTGGCAGAACTGCAATACACCCGTAACAATATTGAATTGCATCGAGGAACATACCGGGTACGTGGTGATGTGATCGATATCTTTCCTGCAGATTCAGAAAAAGAAGCGATCCGTATTGAACTGTTCGATGAAGAGATTGAAGGGATTAGCTATTTCGATCCATTGACCGGTGAAGTTCTGAAGCGGGTCCCACGGGCAAGTATTTTCCCTAAAAGTCACTATGTAACTCCGCGCGAAACACTGTTAGAAGCGGTGGAGAAAATCAAGGATGAACTTCGTGACCGACTGAAACAACTTCGTGACCATGACAAGCTGGTTGAGGCGCAACGCCTGGAACAAAGAACTCTCTATGATATGGAGATGATCATGGAGCTGGGGTATTGCTCAGGCATTGAAAACTATTCACGCTATTTGTCGGGACGGGAGCCTGGTGCAGCGCCACCAACTCTGTTCGATTATCTGCCAGACAATGCGCTGCTGGTGATTGATGAATCCCATGTCACGGTGCCGCAGATCGGAGCCATGTATCGAGGTGACCGCTCTCGTAAGGAAACGCTGGTGGAATATGGTTTCCGATTGCCTTCTGCTCTGGATAACCGGCCAATGAAATTTGAGGAGTGGGAGAGGGAATCCCCACAGATGATTTTCGTATCTGCAACTCCGAGCAAATACGAAGCCGAAAATCAGCAGCAGGTTGTTGAACAGGTCGTAAGACCTACAGGGTTGGTTGATCCGGTTGTTGAGGTCCGCCCGGCTACGACTCAGGTGGATGATCTGCTTTCTGAAATTAATAAAGTGGTCGCCAACAAAGAGCGGGTAGTCGTTACTGTACTAACCAAGCGTATGGCGGAAGATCTCACGGAATACCTTGATGAGCACGGTGTGCGTGTGCGCTATCTCCACTCAGATATAGATACGGTGGAAAGGGTAGAGATTATTCGCGATCTGCGTATTGGTGAGTTCGATGTGCTGGTTGGGATTAACCTGCTTCGCGAAGGTATTGATATGCCAGAAGTCTCGCTGGTTGCGATCCTAGATGCGGACAAAGAAGGCTTCCTCCGCTCTGAAACTTCCATGATTCAGACCATCGGTCGTGCAGCTCGAAATGTTAATGGTAAAGCGATCTTGTACGCGGATCGCATCACCGGCTCTATGCAGCGGGCGATGGATGAAACAGAACGGCGTCGGGAAAAACAGATCGCCTTCAATGAAGAGCACGGTATTCAGCCAAAAGGTATCAGAAAATCTGTGGCCGATATTATGGAAGGTGCGACAACCGTGCCAGGCCGCAAAGCCAGCCGAACGGCTAAAAAAGTTGCTGAGCAGGCGGGAGAATATCAGGTAGACCCTGCTGATATGTCACCAAAAGATCTGTCTAAAGCGATGACTAAACTGGAAGACAAAATGTATGAAGCCGCTAAAAACCTGGAGTTTGAGCTGGCGGCTAAATACAGGGATGAATTGAACAATTTGAAACAGCATACATTTGTTAGTTAATAAATTGAGTGACTACACTGCTTAAAAGAAAACCGGAGTGTATATCTATGAAACTAAAAATATGGATTGCGTCTTGTCTGCTTTTTGTTATCGGTATCCCAGTTTATGCTCAGGAAACAGCAGCTTCGGTGGTCCTGAGTATTGGTAAAAACTATGCTCAGCAGCCTGAACAAGAGGCGCGATTACTAAAAAGAAAATCAGCAGTATTTTCTAATGATCAGATCTCTACTGGCCCTAAAGGCCAGTTACAATTACGTTTTACAGATGGTTCCAGGCTATCTCTAAGGCCGGAAACACTCTTTCATATTGAAAATTTTCAGTTTGATGGGGATAAACCTCGAGATGGCAGTTCAGTTTATCGTCTCCTAAAAGGTGGGTTGAGAACTATTACAGGCACTATAAGCTCAGCTCAGCCAGATAACTATCGGGTTAATACACCTATTGCAACGATTGGGGTAAGGGGTACCGATTATGAGCTCTTCTTCTGTGATCAAAACTGTGCTGATTCGGGCCAGGAACATTACGGACTATTTGGCCAGGTACTTGAGGGAATAATATTCCTTGATATAGCAGGTAAGAAAACTGATATTCAGGCTGGCTCGCACTTCTATCTTGACGGTAATGTAAATCTCCGATTGTCGCAGAGTTCCTATCGTAACCGCAGCCAGTCAGGTTTTTTACCAAACATTGAGCAACAATCCATTCCGGCAATAGGGATTGAACAGGGTGTGGATGCAAATCAGAGGGATAACTTTCCCGGGGCCAATGGCCAGTATCCGAGATCCCCATAAAACCTGACCTTTATCATCCTTTCTTGTGGATGGAGATAGCGAGATAGGAAAAAGACTGTTAGTGTTTGAATCACCATGTTTACTCTAGCTGGGAGAGGGTTGTGTTCAGGTCAATATCTGCCGGAGCGTTAGTTGGCTTATTATCTTTATCGGTCAACACTTATGCGGGTGTGAGTCAGATTCAGGAGCTTCTTGAAGAAGGGAAATCAGAACAGGCTTATGCTCTAGCCAGCCAGATGTTGGATCAGTCTGAAGGTGAACCAGCGTTTGATTTAGCCTATGGTGCTGCTGCGGTTGATAGTGGACGTATCAGCGAAGGTGTATTTGCCCTTGAACGGGTCCTTTTGGTCGAACCGGATAATCATCTAGCTAAACTGGAGCTGGCGCGTGGTTATTTCTTTCTGAAACAGTATGAACTTTCAGAGACTCTCTTCGCTGAGGTGAAGGCGCAAAACCCGCCTCCACTGGTTCAGGCACGAATCAATACCTATCTTGCGCGGATTCAACAGCAGCAGATGGCATCAGCTACTCGCGTTAATGGCTTTATTGAGCTCTGGGCAGGTTATGATAGCAATATCAACAGCAGTCCTGATGGTCAGACCAATGTCGTCACTCTCACAGCCGATGCTTTAGGTCGAGGGGAGCAATACAATCAGGTCAGGGCGGGTATAACCGTCGATCACGATTACTCACCTGCAGGCAGCCTATTTTTCTCGGGCAGTGCTGATATGCGCTTCTACCATACCGAAGATGAGCAGGACTATAAGAGCTTTAATTTCTCGGGTGGTCACCGCTGGAATTTGGATAAACAGCAATACCAGCTTGGTGTGACAATCCAGAACTACGATCTGGGCTATGAAGATTACCGAACCCTGTTGGGGCTGAATTTGGGTTGGAATAAACAACTCAGCGAACGTTCTGTTCTGCGAACCACTCTCAGTCTAAACGATCTTTCTTATGATCAGAGCACCTATAAAGATGCCAGCCAACTGACGTTGAGTGCCAATTATCTTTATGCAGGGCAAAATGACTGGAACCCTGTTTGGTTTGCGGGCTTATTTATCGGTGATGAAGATCCTGACACAGCAGGAGTGCTTGCCAATGCCGAAGTTGACCGAAAATTCTATGGCGGTAGTTTTGGGGTGCAGCTGTCTCCATCTTCAACGATGGTATTCACACCGTCTCTGGTCTATCAAGTAAGTGAGTACCGTGGTGAGGACTGGATCTATAACATTAAACGCAAAGATGATTACTCTTCGTTTAACCTGAATGCTGAATGGCTTGTGCAGAAAAACTGGTCGCTGTTGATGAACTACAATTACGCGTTAGCTGAGTCCAATATAGAACTGTTTGAATATGACCGACAGCAGGTAATGCTGGGTCTGCGGTATAACTTTAACTAAGGAGTGATCTTATGAAACGTTTTGGCATTATTTCACTTCTTCTGCTGTTGTCCGCAGGAGTTTCTGCAGCGGAGGTTGTTGGTCAGGTTATTCTTAGTTTTGGTCAGAACTATGCAGTAAATGGGATGGGTGAAAAGCGGGCTTTGAAACGTAAGTCCGAGGTTTTTGCCAATGACCTATTGGTTACCAGTAGTAAAGGGCGTTTGCAGGTTAAGTTTAGTGATGACTCCCGTCTCTCTTTGAAACCAAAAACTGAATTTCGTATCGCTGAATACCGTTTTGATGAGGCTAACCCGGATGAAGGTAAGGCGATCTATAAGCTGCTTAAAGGTGGTATGCGAACCATATCTGGGAAGATCGGTAAAGAGAACCCAGATAATTACAGTATGGAGACTGTTGTAGCAACCATCGGAATCAGGGGCACCCATTACGGTACTGAATATACTCAGCAAGGTTTATATACAGAAACTGTTGAAGGTACTGTGGCAGTAAAAACTGAGCAGGGCACAGTGCTGGTAAATGCAGGGGAAGCGGTAAGTATTAATGCTCAGAATGGTTCTATGCGTAAAGGTAAAGCTACCGGGCAGACAGCGCAGGGAACAGCTGAGGAAAAGGGTGAAGAGGAGCAAGACTCTGACAGTTCGGATGGTACTTCAAAGGAAGGAAGTGAGGAAGCAAATGATGGGGCTGAACCGGAGGAAACTGCGAGTGAAGAAGGGAGTTCTGAGAAAACTCAGACAGAAAACTCCGATGATATAGCATCTGAAGAATCCTCTGATCAGGATTCTGCAAGTTCAGATGACACAATCGATACAGGAACAGAAACGACTTTAAGCAGTGATGACTCATCTTCGGGTACCGAAAACAGTGGTGAGGCTAACTCGGTGACTATGGATACCTCGGTTAGTACTACCGGTAATTCAACTACTACCACAGATACCACTGCTACAGCGACGGACCCTGGGTTAACGGCCAGTCAACCGACTACCAGTGCGCCGAACCCAACTGGTAATGGTAGTGAAGCGCCTAACGGATCATTCTCTCTGGTGGCTTTTATCGACAATGATGCTGCAAAGGGTAAACGTGACAACAGTGGTATTGTTCAGGTAGATGGGAGTTCTTCGATGACCATCGATAACACCTCGGGCCAAGATAGGATTACTGGTATCCGATATGTTGATAGTGGTTCATCATCAACCGATCCCTGTAACCCTTGTACTATGACTGGTCCATCTGATCAGACTTTAGTTCGTGACGCTGGGACAGAAACCCTTTCCGATGGAACAAAAATTAGTTGGGGACGATGGAATCAGGGAGCATACACACTTGAAGAAAATGGCACCCAGCAGGATACCTTAAGCGATTTTCATTATCTCTATGCGGGTTCTACAACGCCAGAAAGCGTGATTAAGGCTAAAACAGGAAGTTATATCTATAAGTTTTCCATAGGTAATCCGATCACCATTCCACAGTTCGAGGATGGTAAAACGGGTGAGTTAGTGGCATATGACAGTACCCCCCCAAGGACTGGCCGCCTAGCAGGAGGTACTTATATGAAGGTGGATTGGGGACAGCAGAAGGTTGTTGAGATGAATATTCACCTGCAGAGTAAGGTCCATGGAGGGGTGGATGATTATATCCTAACGGAAGAGATCGTAGGCGGAGCATACCAAGATGTTATGCTGAGCGATGTTCTAAACGGTGGGGAGATGAAACTGCAGGGTACATGCAGCGGATCGGGACGTTGTATTAATACGGTGAATCTGGACGGTCGGATGAATATGGAACTGGTTGGAAGCGATGCTGAAGCTGCTGCTATCAGCTATGGCGCGTCTGGTAGTACCACCGGCAGCTCTACGACAAATGATATCTCGGTGGTGGGTACAACAGTTCTGAAATAAGCGGTAAGTTCAGAGTTGAATAATATCCCGGTGGTGCAGGCGATCAATCTGCCAGACAGGTAACAGTTTTCGACATTGTTGCATAATGGTGTCTTCAAAACCCGGTTTAAGGTGAGTGATCAGGATTCGGGAATTATGTTTAAACTGCTGTAATTGCTCGGCCAGATGACTGGGAGTCAGATGGCCGCTTAATTTGGCCAGTTCATCTACCTCATCGGTAAAAGAGACATCAACAATCAATGTGTCAGGCTTTTGTTGATTCAGTATTGGCCAGAGAGCATCGTTGATGCCGGTATCTCCGGTGAATGCAAAGGAACAATCTTCTGTTTTAATGAGGTATCCGACTGTTGGTGTAGGATGTACTGAAGGTAATACTTCAATCGTTTTCCCTTGAAGCGTTATATGGTCACCAACATTGATTTTATGCAGTCTGACGATTGGCTTGTTTTCCGGAAGCTTTGTATAGTCAGGCCATATGGTCCAGTTGAAAATATGTTGCTCCAGCGCATCAACCACATCTGGCAAGGCGTAAACGTCTATAGGCTCCTGATGTTGATCATATATGGTAGCTAGCATCAAGGGTAAACCGATGATATGGTCAATGTGAGCGTGGGTTATGATCACATCTTTGATAGCCAGCATCTGATCCATGGTCAACAATTCGACACCAGTACCCGCGTCGAGAAGTAGAGACTCATCGATGAGAAAGGTTGTAGTTTTAAGACCGTGGCCAATTCCACCACTGCAACCAAGAATTTCCAGTTTCACTTCCAACCTCTGGTGTGCTATCACAAATCAAACAATAACAACTACATTATGGTAGCTGGGCATGACAAAAGCGATTGAAACGGACACTCAGCAGTTTTATTCACGCCTTACAAAAGTTTTAAGCCGAATTCATCAGGCTAAAAACTTTGAGGAAGCTTATCCACTAGTTGAGAAAACCCTGCTGACCCTTTTCAATGCAGAACGCATCACGGTATATCAACGCAACCGCATGAGCAAGGATATTGTTTCTAGGTTCAAAACCGGTAAAGAAGTCACCGAAATAAGAGTGCCCATTAATGCCGAATCCATAGCGGGTTATGTGGCTTTAAGCAAACAACCAGTGACCATAAGTGATGTCAGAGATGCGGAAGAACTTAAGAAGGTTCATCCATCTTTGCACTTCAATGACCGCTTCGAGAAGAATATTGAATTTACCAGTAAATCAATGTTGGTTTTGCCTATCCTTTACCAGGATGTTCTCCTTGGTGTTTTGCAGGTTATTAACCGCAAAGATGGTCAAGACTTCTCGGCTATTGATCTCAAAAGAGGAAAACAATTCGCTGAGCTGCTGGGTCAGAAATTCCGTTATGACTTTGGCTGTACAGAGGGTCCATATGATTACCTACTTGAACAGGGTTGGATTGAAGAAAAGGCATTTAAGCAATTGGAAGATAAGGCAGATGCCCGTACACCATTAACAAGGTTGCTACGTGACCATGCTCGTTTAAGTAATCAGCAGATTGGGCAGTCACTGGAATGTTTTTATCAAGTCCCATTTATAGGCTATAACCCCGAGAAGTACTTCTTACATCCTCTGTGTGAGCAGGTGAATAAGGCTTATCTTAAAAACAGTAATCTGGCTTTGCTCTCAGAACAAAATAGTGATGCCGTTCTTATTCTGATAGATAACCCCAATGACACTAAGCGTGTTATTGAGATTAATAATGTGGTTGGACAACACGAATCTCACATATGTGTGGGGTTATTGGATGATATTCATCAGTACCTTGGTTTTTCTCCTGCTATGGAGGGTGAAAGTGCGAATCTTGATTCGCTTTTAGATGAACTTGAAGCGGGGGATACATTTGATGCTGATGACAACTCTTCAGAAGTTGAGGAGGTTTCTGAAGAGGACTCCACCGTCGTAAAGCTGGTGAACAGGATTCTTTTAGATGCAAAACGCTTGAGAGCATCTGATGTGCATATTGAACCAGGCAAAGGTAAAGTTCCTACCAGTGTAAGAATGCGTATTGATGGGGTTTGTCAGGAGATTATTCAGATACCTGCTTCCCATTCCAAGGCCGCTGTTTCGCGAATCAAAATTATGTCCAGGCTGGACATTGCCGAAAAACGAATCCCTCAGGATGGAAAGTTTGCAGTACGTCTGCAAGGCAGTCCACTTGAAGTTCGAGTTGCTACTATACCAACCGTGAATGGTGAAGGTGTTGTCATGAGGTTGCTCCAGAGTGGAGAACCAGTGCCTTTCGAACAGCTTAATTTTTCAGACCGTAATAAGAAGAGCATTCAGGAGCTACTTGAGCACCCTCACGGTATCCTCTTGGTTGTGGGGCCTACAGGCTCGGGTAAAACAACAACATTGCATGCTCTGCTTGCGACATTGAATACACCTGAACGTAAAATATGGACTGCAGAAGACCCAGTTGAAATTACTCAACCAGGCTTACAGCAAGTTCAGGTGCAGCCTAAAACCGGTTTTACTTTGAGTTATGGTGATTTCTGGTGTATGGGGAGATAGAAGGATGGCGTATCCTGT
>JBMYLM010000037.1:0-29406 GCA_049596335.1 Neptuniibacter sp. | reverse complement strand
TATTAAAAAACTTTTAACCCGATAAAACACACACATAAAAGCGGTTATTTTATGTACTGATAAAAGCAATAAAGGCGCTTAAAAGCGCCTTTATATATAAGCCGTCATGAAGACTTATGCATTAGTAAACAAGTGATGCTTCTTTTTGCCCAGCTTAACCAGGAAGTATTTACCAAACAGAGCGTTCTCCGTGGCAAACACACCCGTAGCATTCATATTATCATCCATGCCATGAGCATTACCATTCACGATAACAGCATTACGTTGCAGGGCATCTTTAACCTGCTTTCCGCCCGGTGCCATACCCGCTTCGGAAAGAATTGTGGTTAGCGGTGAATCCGCCACTGCATCCAGATCCAATACAGAAGAAGGCAAACCATCCTGCGCTAGCTGAGCATAATCCTGCTCGCTCAGGCTTGAAGTATCACCAGAGAACAGCGCCTCAGTAATTCTTTTAGCTGCAGCCAAACCTTCTTCACCATGAATGAGGCGGGTAGTTTCCTCTGCCAGCACTCGCTGAGCTTCTGGACGTCCCTGACGTTCTGCATCATCTTTCTCTATCTGCTCAATTTCAGATACAGGCAGGAATGTGAAGTATTTAAGGAAACGGTAAACATCTGCATCTGCCGTCTGCAACCAGAACTGGTAGAACGCATAAGGCGATGTTTTAGCTGCATCCAGCCAGATAGTGCCTGATTCAGTTTTACCAAACTTAGTACCATCAGACTTAGTAATCAGAGGCAACGTCAGGCCAAATACCTGATTACCGTTCATTCGACGTGTCAGCTCAGTACCACCAGTAATGTTGCCCCACTGGTCAGAACCACCGATCTGCAGAGTACAACCATGGGAAGCATTCAGCTGCTGGAAGTCATATGACTGAAGAATCATGTAAGTAAATTCTGTGTAAGAGATACCTGCACCTTCACGGTCGATACGCTGCTTAACAGATTCTTTTGCGATCATCTGGTTAACAGAGAAGTGTTTACCGATATCACGCAAGAACGTCAGTACATTTACGTTCTGAGTCCAATCAAGATTATTCACCACCTCAGCGCTGTTATCGCCGCAATCAAAACTAATAAAAGCACTTACCTGCTTCTTCAGTTTTTCAACCCAACCAGCAACAGTAGAATCGTCGTTCAGTTTACGCTCCTGAGCTTTAAAGCTAGGATCACCGATCAAACCAGTCGCCCCACCCACCAGTGCCAACGGTTTATGACCGTATTCCTGAAAACGCTTCAGTGTTAGCAATGGAACAAGACTGCCGATGTGCAAACTGTCAGCCGTCGGATCGAATCCACAATAAAGGGTTACACTTCCTTCAGACAGATGTTTTTCCAGTTCTTCTTCACTGGTCATCTGCGCAACCAGTCCGCGCGCTTTAAGGTCTTGTAAAAGTGTTTCACTCATTGCTGTTCATCGCCCTTAGATGATGGCTATTAAAAATAAGGGCGCTATTTTAACGGCAGCAGGCGCAGCAAACAAATAAGAATCCGTTTTCTTAACGATATGAGGCTGGCAACACCTTAAGTTTTAGCCCCCGGGGCCGACTTTTTCCTATGAAAGTGGCATAATTGATCGCTTATGGTCAGGCGGTTAAGAATAATAGCTACATTAAAGGGGTACTGAGGTGCTTCATCGCATCAGCAATCTCCGTGGAAAACTTCCCACGGTCCATCTAATAGCGGCAAGTGCTTGCTTATTTATACTGAGCTTAACTTTAGTTCTGCTTCCTTCTGAGCAAGTTGAAGCCACTCGAGGCGATGCTCTGCCTGAACCAACCACTGTATTTGAAGAAGGCCCGCAGCTAATTGAAGAAGCTCAGCCAGCAATTGAGCAACCTATTGCCAACGTCCCACCACCAAAACCTTTAAACTGGATTGATTTCAAAGTAGGCAGCGGCGATAACCTCACTACCATGTTTAAGAAGGCCGGTTTAACGGCAACTGATGTTTATCATGTTGCAAAGGCCAGCAAATCGTCAAAATCCTTTACCCGTTTATTCCCAGGCCAAACTCTGTCCTTCGTGATCGAAAATGGCGAGCTGCAGAAGCTAAGACACATTCAGTCTAAACTCGAAAGCACTGTGCTCAGCAAAACAGCAACCGGCTATGACATTCAGAAGGTTGTCCGAACACCAGAACTTAAGCAGCGCTTTACCTCTGCCACAATCACCGATTCACTGTTCCTTGCTGGCGAAGAAGCCGGGCTATCCAGTAAAAAAATCATGGAGCTGGCAAGTATCTTCGGTTGGGATGTAGATTTTGTTCTGGATATTCGTAAGGGCGATAATTTCAGTCTCATCTATGAAGAACAATATCTGGACGGCGAGAAAATTGGTGAAGGTAATATTATCGCCGCACAATTTATAAACCGCGGCACCAAGTTTACCGCCCTTAGATACACTAACAGTGAAGGCGATAGCAGCTATTACACCCCGGAGGGTTACAGTATGCGCAAAACCTTCCTACGCTCACCGGTTGATTTTGCTCGCGTAAGCTCCCGCTTCAATCTCAGACGTAAACACCCTGTACTGAACAAAATCAGAGCACACAAAGGCGTGGATTACGCAGCTGCAACTGGTACAGCAATCAAAGCCTCCGGTGAAGGTAAAGTCATATTCCGTGGATGGAAAGGCGGTTATGGCAACGTAGTTGTCCTGCAACACGGCGGCAATATCACCACCCTTTACGCGCACATGAAAGCTTTCAAGCGTGGCCAGAAAGTAGGTACTCGAGTTAAGCAAGGCCAGGTTATCGGTTATGTAGGCAAATCAGGACTGGCAACTGGGCCACACTTGCATTACGAATTCCGGGTTAACGGCGTTCATAAAAACCCACTAAAAGTAAAACTGCCGCAAGCCGCACCTATCGCCAAAGCTGAAGAAACCATCTTCAAAACTACAACGAGCGAATTGCTTGCGCAGCTGGAAACATACACAGCCCAATCTCTGGCTTTAAACACTCAGCAATGACAGCCCGCAAAGACATTTATATCGGACTCATGTCAGGAACCAGCCTAGACAGCATTGATGCTGTGGCGGTTGGTTTCACTCCAGACTTTCACCTTATTGCATCCCATACCGAGGAAATCCCCGATCAGCTAAAGGATCAAATTCGTCAGTTGATGCTTCCAGGGAATAATGAAATCGATTTAATGGGGGTCGTCGATATTGATCTTGGAAAGCTATTCGCGGATGCAGTTAATAATCTGATAACAGATCACCAACTGGATCGATCTCAAATCCTGGCGATAGGCAGTCATGGGCAAACCATAAGGCACCGCCCCGACTCCGGTTTCACTCTGCAGATTGGTGATGCCAATGTCATTGCAGAACAAACTCAGATTACCACTGTGGCAGATTTCAGACGCCGCGATATGGCCGCAGACGGTCAAGGTGCACCTCTGGTCCCGGCCTTTCATGAAGCCATGTTCCGAACCCGCAATACCGACAGGGTACTCTTGAATATTGGCGGCATGGCAAATATCACCTACCTGCCCAAAGACCCAACTCAGCCTGTTTTAGGTTTTGATACCGGCCCGGGTAACATCCTGCTTAATGCCTGGATAGAAAAACAAAAAGGCGAAAGTTTTGATAAAGATGGTACATGGGCCACATCGGGCAAGGTTAATGATGATCTTCTCCGAGATTTGCTCAACGAAGAATATTTCCTAGCAGCCCCTCCCAAAAGCACTGGCAGAGAGCTATTCAACCTTGGCTGGCTTGAAAACACTTTAAAGAAACACCCTCAACTCACAGAAGCAGATGTTCAAGCAACATTGACCATGCTTACTGTAGAAACAATAAAAGACAGTTTGTTTAAACACCTCCCCACCCAGAGTTTTGAACTTTTTGTTTGCGGTGGAGGCAGTCATAACAAGCACCTGATGCAGCTACTGCAACAAGCCCTTCCCCAGATTTCTGTAGCTCCTTCTAATAACGCAGGGTTGGATGCCGACTGGATGGAAGCCTGTGCATTTGCGTGGCTGGCAAAACAATGTCTGGAAGGCAGATCAGGAAACAGCCCTAAGGCCACAGGGGCCTGCGGGGCACGCGTGTTAGGCGCGATTTATCACGCCTGAGGTTCAAAATTGCTTTTAGAAATAGAGATAACCGTCTCTACGCAGCCTTCTCTCTTCCGCAGGCCCTAGAGGCACAGTATCAATAAAGCTGGGCAGTTCAGATCTTTGAACGCCATTTTTCCTCATCCAGGTTTCACACACCCGGATATCAATGATATTGCGCTTTTCCAGCTTTTCTGCGAGATCCAGCAAGCTTTTGTATTGCTCCATATTCTGATGTCTGAAAGCGTGAGCTTCTTCACCATGAAGGACAAACACTATGGGATCGTATGAATTCAGGTTATCTACTTCGTCAGCGAGCATACTGGCACGCTTGAACAACATCTCTACCTCAGAGGCGGTATTTGTCTTAATTAGAGCCAGATACCGGGGGGATTCAGAATTAATATCAGCAGGTGATTGCAATGGCTCCGCATGAGCAGCAAAAGAAAAGCACACCATTAGAATACTGAGTAGAACGTTACGCATACCCCGGCCCCGTATTAAACAATACTTATATTGTGCCCAAGGTATCTGAATAGGCTATGAATTTGCAAGTCATAACCTATCCCGGAGAAGAGTCAGATTGAAAAAGATGAGCCACAGCCACAAGTCGTAGTGGCATTTGGGTTATTGATGACGAATTGACTACCTTGCAGGCCTTCTTTGTAATCCACCTCAGCGCCCGCCAGATACTGGAAGCTCATTGGATCAACAACCATGGTGACGCCATCACGCTCTACAACCGTGTCATCATCTGCCGCAGCTTCGTCAAAACTGAAGCCATAGGAAAACCCTGCACAGCCGCCGCCTGTGATGAATACACGTAGCTTGAGGTTGTCGTTCTGCTCTTCCTCAATCAGTGTTTTTACTTTAGCTGCAGCCGCTGCTGTGAACGCCATCAACGGCTCAGCGTTTGGATCTAATGTTTCAATCATAGGTACTCACTCATAAATGCAGATGCAATTATCTACTTAACCAAGCAATTCAGTCAAGTATTAAGGCATCAACCCTACGATATTTAATCCTGCAGACTCCTCAAGCCCAAACATGATATTCATGTTCTGAATTGCCTGACCCGCTGCACCTTTAACCAGATTATCGATCACCGACAGAACCACAACCGTGTCATCATTCTGAGGGCGGTGTACGCTGATCCGGCATACGTTAGCGCCTTTCACACTTCGAGTTTGTGGGTGAGAACCTGCAGGCATGACATCCACAAAAGGTTCATTGGCATAACGCTCTTCAAACAAAGATTGCAGATCATGATCAACCGGATCTTTCAAAACGCCATAACATGTGGAATGAATACCACGGATCATCGGTGTCAGATGCGGCACAAAAGTCAGGTGAACAGGCTTTTCAGCAGCAAGAGCTAAGCCTTGTTTAATTTCAGGTAGATGACGGTGTCCCGGCACACCATAAGCCATCATGCTTTCGCTTGCTTCACAAAGCAGCATTCCAACTTTAGCGCCCCGACCCGCACCGCTCACACCCGACTTACAGTCAGCGATGAGCCGACGATGATCAATCAGCTTATTCTCAAGCAATGGCAGAAAAGCCAACTGAGTAGCCGTTGGGTAGCAACCAGGGCACGCAATTAACTGGGCATCTTTAATCTGCTCACGATTAACCTCAGGCAAACCATAGACTGCCAGTTCAGCCATTACTGGCTGAGTATGTTCCATGCCGTACCATTTGGACCACAGTTCAAGATCCTTGATCCTGAAATCGGCACCCAGATCAATCACACGAACACCTTTACCCACCAGCTCAGCCGCCATATTCATCGCAACACCATGTGGAGTTGCGAAAAACACAACATCACAACCACTCAGTGTTTCAACATCCGGCACTGTGAATTTAAGGTCATGGTGGCCACGCAGGTTTGGATACATATCAGACACACTGACACCTTCCTCGGATCGGGAAGTAATCACCTCAACTTTTGCATTTGGATGATTAGCCAACAAACGAAGCAACTCAACGCCGGTATAACCGGTGCCGCCAACAATACCTACCTTAATCACAAGGAACCTCTCAAAGAGTCGAAAAACTGGTAACGTATAAACGAAAACTGATTAACTGCCTGCAAACCTGCTTTCTTAAGTGCTGGAAAACACAAGACTGCCTGTATTAGGTGGATTCAAAACAAACTACAGATGGTTTAAAAGCATGCAGGCTGCTTATAATACAAATCTGAAGCTCTAAAGACCATTAATAAATAGCCAATACCATGCTCAGATACGCGTTTTCGATGCAACACTTCAGGCACCGTCTGGCCCATACAGAAGCCTTGCCGCAAATGGTCGTGCTTGGGATTCTCTGTGGGATCATCTGCGGCGTTGTACTTGGCCTGTTCCGCTTACTACTGGAAATGCCCCTGGAGGAATTTCTGCCAAGTGGCAAAAATGATGATTTCGAATCCCTTCCTACCTGGCTTCGATTCTGGCTACCCATCATAGGCAGCCTTTTACTGATCGCTCTTCTTTCCCGTGTAACACCATTGAATCGGAAGGTTGGCGTGGTTCATCTTCTTGAGCGCATGGCTTATCACCAGAGCAACCTGCCATGGAAAAACGCGGTTATTCAGTTTTTAGCCGCCTGCATCGCGCTTTTATTCGGTCATTCCACGGGTAAAGAGGGACCTGCGATTCATTTAGGAGCGGCCTGCGGTAGCCAGTTAGGACAACGCTTAAAGCTACCCAATAACACATTAAGAATTCTTGCGGGCTGCGGCTGTGCCGCGGGTATTGCAGCCACATTCAATACCCCACTGGCTGGCGTAGTATTTGCGATGGAAGTAGTGCTTCTGGAATATACAGTTATTGGCTTTATGCCAGTTATGGTTGCAGCCGCAACAGGAGCTCTGGTCGTACAATTTATGTTTGGCCGGGATCTGGTACTCACCGTTCCTGCCATGAATATAGAATCTCTGCAGGAAGTGCCTTATGTGATCTTTCTGGGAGGCATCATTGGACTGCTTGCAGTCGCGTTCATCTACATTATGACGGCCACCCTGAAATGGTCCCAGCATTCAGTTTTAAGCTATAAATCCAAGCTTATTCTGGCCGGAGTTTTAACGGGAGGCGTTGCAGTTTTTTATCCGCAGGTTATGGGGATCGGTTACGACACCATAAGCTCAGTACTGCAAGGGGAACTTACCTTAACCCTGTTACTGGGAATACTTGTGGCAAAATGCTTGCTGACACCAATTATATTAGGCTTAGGTGTGCCAGCAGGCTTGATTGGCCCGACCTTTGTTATTGGCGCCATAGCCGGAGGCATTCTGGGCACTTTAGGTGCTGGCGCGGTTAATCAGGAGGTCGCTCATTCAGGATTTTATGCGATGCTCGGTATGGGCAGCATGATGGGAGCAGTGGTTAATGCCCCAATGGCGGCACTGGTCGCGATTCTTGAGCTTACGGGCAACCCTAACATTATTTTCCCGGCAATGATCTCAATAGTGATCTCTAACCTCATCGCCCGCTATGTGTTCAAAATGCCCTCCATTTTTGTGGCCAGCATGCAAATTCAGGGGATGGACTATCGCTATCAGCCGCTGCAACAGGTTTTGAACCGTTCTGCAGTCACAAGTTTAATGAGCACTCACTTTGTTAAAACAGACCCTGTAATCTCCAGCCAGGGTGCACTCAGTGCTCTGGAGAACGATCCTACCTGGATTGTTATTGACTCAGATGACAAATATCTACTGTTGTCTCCGGGCGATCTCCACACTATGACCCGTAAGACAGATTCACCGCATGCTGATATTGATCTGCTTGCAATGCCAGCACTCCGATTGGATACCGTAGATATTGATGAGAAAGCGACACTTCAGGAAGCATTGGATACAATGGCTAACAAAAGCGTCGAAGCGTTATGCGTGCGAGATACAGAGCAAAAAATTTGCGGCCTGCTTACGCGTAACCAGATAGAGCAACACTACCGTCAGAACTAATACACCTATGCAGAAGAAACTCTCGGGCCTCTACGGCATTACCGATCAACAACTTATGCCTGACCTTGCCAGCCTGCTAACTCAGGTTGAAAAAAGCCTGAAAGGCGGTGCAGAGATTATTCAGTACCGGGATAAGTCATCGGATCTGAAAAAACGTGTAGAGCAGGCTTCCGCTTTAAATACCTTATGCAAAAAACATAATGCCCTGTTACTGATTAATGATGATGCAGGTCTGGCAGCTGGAATCGGAGCCGCGGGTGTGCATTTAGGGCAAAGTGACGGCGCAGTCGCCGAAGCCCGTGAGATGCTTGGTCCAGACGCGATTATTGGTGTCACCTGCCATGATTCGATTCAGCTGGCAGAAAAAGCCGCAGCAGAAGGCGCAGACTATGTAGCTTTTGGTGCATTTTTCCCGTCAAAAACCAAACCCAACGCCAACCCCGCTCCAATCAGTCTGCTACAGGAAGCAAAAGCAAAAGTTCAGCTACCAATAGTGGCGATTGGCGGCATTAGCGTGGATAATGCAGACCAGATTATTTCAGCGGGTGCTGACATGGTTGCCGTCATCCATGCCCTTTACGCTCAAAACAACATTACGGCAACCGCAACACAGTTCCACCAGCTTTTTAAAAACTGATTCAGAGAGATAGAAAATGTCCCGTTCCGAAGAACTTTTTCAGGCAGCCCAGACTCATATCCCAGGTGGCGTAAACTCGCCGGTACGTGCATTCAAGGGTGTTGGCGGAACGCCAATCTTCTTCAAACGTGGCGAAGGCGCGTATCTGTTTGATGAAGATGACAAAAAGTATATCGACTACGTTGGCTCATGGGGCCCAATGATTCTCGGACACTGCAACGAAGATGTAATCGGTGCAGTTCGCTCATCTCTGGACAACGGTCTGGGGTTTGGTGCTCCAACTGCCATCGAAATTGAGATGGCGGATAAGGTTTGTGAAATCATGCCATCCATGGAACTGGTGCGTATGGTGAGCTCCGGTACCGAAGCAACCATGAGTGCTATCCGCCTGGCTCGCGGTTATACCAAACGCGACAAAATCGTAAAATTTGAAGGCTGCTACCACGGCCACTCAGACTCCCTGTTGGTAAAAGCAGGTTCGGGCATGCTGACTCTGGGCGAGCCAAGCTCACCAGGTGTTCCAGCTTCTCTTGCAGAACACACAATCACTCTGACACATAACGATATCGAAAGCGTGCGTAAAGCGTTTGCAGATGTGGGCGATCAGATTGCCTGTATCATTGTTGAACCTGTAGCGGGTAATATGAACTGTATTCCACCGGAACCAGGCTTTCTGGAAGGTCTGCGTGAAGTCTGTGATGAGTACGGCACTGTACTTATTTTTGATGAAGTAATGACGGGGTTCCGTGTTGCCCTGGGTGGTGCACAATCTGTTTACAACGTTAAGCCAGACTTGACTACCTTAGGCAAGGTTATTGGCGGTGGCCTTCCTGTGGGGGCCTTTGGTGGTAAACGTGAAATTATGGAACATATCGCTCCACTAGGCGCGGTATATCAGGCCGGTACACTTTCAGGTAACCCACTCGCAATGGCCGCGGGTCTGGCCATGCTGAATGCTGTATCGAAACCAGGCTTCTATGAGCAGTTATCTGCCAAAGTGGAACTGCTGACTGAAGGCCTTGAGGCTGTAGCTATGGCTAATGGCGTTCCATTTACGACCAGCCGTGTTGGCGGAATGTTCGGCCTATTTTTCACAGATCAGGAGAAAGTCACTTCCTTCTCTGAAACTATGGCCTGTGATTCAGACAAGTTCTCAAAATTCTTCCATGGCATGCTGGAACAAGGCGTTTACCTGGCGCCATCTGCATTTGAGGCAGGTTTTGTGTCCGCAGCACACACACAGGAAGACATTGAAGCAACTCTGGCAGCTGCTGATCAGGTTATGTCTAACCTGTAATGCCAGATACAGCAACTTTCAGCCAGCTGATTATTTTAGCCAGTTCCCTGTTTTTGGCAGGGAACAGCTACCGTTTGTCTGAGAAACTCAACAATACTGCTCTTATGGTCATCAGCCTTGCGGCGGCTTTTATCAGCTGTTCTGCGGCAGCAGCGTTGCTATTATCCGGCGCTGATCAGGACAGCATCACCTTCCGTCGAATGCTGGATAACCTAGCGCTTTATGCATCCATCCCACTCATTGCCAGCGCGCTTCTGGACCTTGCGCACAAGTTCGACTGGAGTAAAGCGGCATGGGGACGCTGGCTACTGGTTTTATTTGCCTTGTTTGAATTGTGCCGACGCTCTGAAGTTGGCACTGAATACAGCCAGTTAATGAGCTTTTTGTGTGCCGCTGTTGTTATCTACAGTGCGATTCGTTTTCGCTCACCTTCCATGGGAATTATCGGCAGCTCCGCCGGCTTAATTTTGGGTACCAGCCTGCTAACTTTCAGCGACATTTCACTACTCCCGGAAGCATCAAACGATTTATTCTATAGCCTGAGCCTAGCGCTTTTCCTGATTCTGATCGCACTGAGCCTAAAAGGCTTAAACCGGACACGGGTTTAATTCGTTTTAGCGAAGTTCTAAATCTAAACTATCTTTAAATTCAGGTCACAAATAGAGGGAGAGACCTCATGCCTGAATTAGATAACCTTACTGCACGTGACATCATGAGCTCAGGTTTACAGACCGTCTGTGAAACCTGGTCCATCCAAACCCTGATTGACTTTTTTAACGAGAAGAAAGTTTCCGGTGCGCCGGTCATATCAAAAAGCGGCGATATTATTGGAGTGGTGAGTTTAAGCGACATCATCAATTTTGATGTTAAGCCACAGCATTCATTAGATGAGAACCCCATGTCTCAGTATTATCTGAATACTCTGGAAGGGGTCAGCCCTGACGAGTTAGGTTTATCTAATGGCAACCAACATAAAAATCACTTAGTCAGTGAAATTATGACACCTAAGGTTATCTCTGTAGAAATAGATACACCGGTTAGGAATATTGCTTCCGAAATGTACCGCAATAACATTCACAGAGTTTTTATTAGCAACGGCAATGAAATATGTGGGGTGGTTTCCAGCCTGGATATTCTCAGGCTGGTTGAGCCGAAAAATTAGTACTGCATTGCCTGCTGCCGGGCTTTCCTGGCAGCAGCATGATTGCCTGACTGCTCACGGATATCCGCAATAAGCAGCCACAACCGACGCAGCATAATCACATCACCAATGGCCATATTGGTACCTTTCAGTGCTAATTGTTCAGCTTGTGGCCACTGTCCTTCCAGCCTGCGGATATCCGCTAACTCATAATAGATTTCCGGGTCTCTCGGAGCAATTCGCTGGGCCCTCTCCAAACTGCTTTCGGCGGCAGACATCTGACCACTGTTTTTCTGATTGCTGGCATTTTTAAGCAGTGCGATAACTGCCGGATTTTTTGCCCGTGAGGTCATAGGTGTTGCCACAGGAACAGCCACAGAGCTATCTGAACTGGACTCCACAACTACCCCTGGACTGACATCCACACCGATCGCTGCAGGTTCAGCAGGCTGAACAACCTGGGGCGCTTCTCCACGCTCAACCACCGGCGGACGATAGGTACCCGTGTTACTCACACAACCCACCAGCGTGATAGCAGAAATACCTAACACGAAACAAATTCTGAAAATATTTGTCATCTGAACCATCTTTTAAACCAATCTAAAGGTTTACTCTGCTGCTTCTCAGAACACTGAGCATAATTTTCCGGAGCTGTACCTTTTATGAATGGTATCTGCCGCACGCCTTCACAATGCTCCGCAGAGAGCAAACCGGTTTGCTCCTCTACCCAGAGGTATTCTACTCCTTCCGGCTGCACAGCCATAAAAGAGTCTGGTTTTTCTCGCGCCATCAGATCAGTCCACACTCTGAGTGCACCACCTGAACCAGTAAATGGCAATTTCCCATTCTCGTCTAAGCCCAGCCACACCACCGCCATTCGGTTTGCGGCAAACCCTGCAAACCAACTATCACGTTGGTCATTACTGGTACCGGTTTTACCCGCAACATTCAATGATGCTGGCAAACGGTTATAAATAGATCTTGCTGTGCCCTCACGGGTAACCGACTGCAATGCGTATTGTATCAGGTGCATGTTTTCTGCAGAAACCACCTGACTGACTTCAAATGGGTAGCGTGACAGCTCAACACCTTCAACATCCGTTACCAGGCGAATTGCTCGCATCGGAGTTCTGAAACCATTGGCAGCTATGGTCTGGTAAACCGAAGCAATTTCAAATGGACTCATAGATTCAGCCCCAAGCAGAAGAGACGGGTATGGTTTTGGTTCCCTTTCAATACCCAGTCTTTCCAGCATATCAACTACCTTACCGACACCAATCGCCATCCCCAGATGTGCTGTACTCTGGTTATATGATTTTGATAAAGCCAGATAAAGCGGAACCTTGCCATGACTGATCCGATCAAAGTTCTGTGGCACCCAGCTCGACCCATCCGACAATGGCACACTGATGGGTTCATCATCAATCAGAGAAGTTAAAGAGTAACCTTGCTCGATTGCAGCAAGATACACCGCAGGTTTTACCAGGGAACCTACCGGTCGTCTCGCATCCAGAGCCCTGTTAAAGCCCTGATAACGTGCATTTTTACCGCCCACTAATGCCAGTACTTCACCGGTTTGCGGGTCAGTCACCACCATACCACCCTGAAGCTCAGTGACAGGTTTTCCATGCCTTTTTTGCAGGGATGCAATCGTTTTACTCAGAGCAGCTTCACTGTTTGCCTGCACCATAGGGTCCAGACTGGTGAATACCCGAAGGCCTTCTGAGTTCAGAACCTCCTCAGGATATTCTTCCCGTAACTGACGCTTAACCAGATCCAGATATGCGGGGTATGCGCCTTTATGCAAACTCCGCTGTTTTACTACCCCTAATGGGCGTTTCTCAGCTGCAACTCGTTGCTGAAGAGTGATTACCCCTTGTTCCTGCAGCACCTTTAACACCAGATCACGGCGTTCCTTGGCACGTTCCGGGCGTCGGCGCGGGTCATAATAAGATGGCCCTTTGACCAAACCGGCAAGCAATGCCACCTGATGTAATTTCAACTCATGGATGGGCTGGGCAAAGAAGTATTGACTGGCTAAGCCAAAGCCATGCACCGCTCGCGAACCGGATTGCCCCAGATAAACTTCATTCAAATAGGCTTCAAGAATTTCATCCTTGCTGTAATGTAGATCCAACAGCACGGCCATTGGGATCTCTAACAGTTTCCGCGCCAATGTACGCTCAGATGTCAGATAGAAATTTTTGATCAATTGCTGTGTCAGCGTGCTCCCACCCTGAACAAACCGGCCTGATTTGACATTAACCACCATCGCCCGGGCAATGCCCCGCAGGGAAATACCGTAGTGATTGTAGTAATCACGATCTTCAATCTGAACCAGCGCTTCTATCAGGTACTCCGGAGCCTGATCCAGCCTGATCAAATCCCGGTCTTCATTATCTTTAGGGTAAATGCCACCAATGAGAATCGGCTCCAACCGACTTAACGGAACCGTTCTACCCTGACTATCCGTGATTGATGCAACCTGATTGCCACTGAAACTCACCAACAACCTTTTAGGTGCTTCATCACTGTCAGGGAATGCAAAACCACGGGTATGAATTCGAGCTCTTGTAGACGCCCACTCAACCATTCCCGGCTGACTGGCCCGGTTTACAAAGCGATAACCTAAGCCCTTCAGCTCATTTTTCAGGGCCGCACGATCAAGTACCTGACCCGGATATAATTCCAGAGGGCGGGCATAAACTTTAGCGGGCAGAGCCCAACGCTTTCCTTCAAATTTCTGCTGAATCTGAACATCGAGGTAAATCAGCCCAATCCCGCCTATAACAAGGCCTAGCAGGGATAGCTTCAGCAACAGAATAAGGAGTTTGGACAGCAATCCTTTGGATTTTTTTGCTCCACGACCGCGATTGGATCTCTTTGATGGTCTCTTTTTTTTCATTGGCTAAGTATAATGCCCTTCCCTAGCGGTCATTTTGAACGAGTATGTTACTCATAGAATCTCTTAAAAATCCTGAGTTTTACCCTCACCCGGTTACAGAAATCGAGGTGATTGAAACTCACATATCCTGGCTGATCTTAACTGGCACATATGCCTATAAGGTTAAAAAGCCAGTGGATTTTGGTTTTCTGGATTTTACCACGCTTGAGAAACGTCGGCACTGTTGCGAAGAGGAACTGCGCCTCAATCAAAGACTTGCCCCAGACATCTACATGTCTGTGATTGGCATCGGCGGGTCTGCTGAAAAACCAATTCTCGGAGCGGATGAAGGGATTTTTGAATATGCCGTTAAGATGCAACAGTTCATTGCGCATAACCGCTTAGACCTGCTGCTGCAAAACCATCAGTTCGATCCAAACTGGATTGATATGCTGGCAGAACAAATTGCAGAGTTCCATCACCGGATACCTATTGTCGCTCAGGATAGCCCCTGGGGTGAGCCAGATACTATCTGGGAAGTCGTTTCAGATAACTTCCTGCATATCACAGATACCATCGATCATATTGAGGACTGGAGCAAGGTACAGCAGCTTGCACAGTATACTGCTCAACAATATCGCAACCTGACCGAACTTATCCAGAAACGTAAAGCCGAAGGTCACATTCGTGAATGCCACGGCGACCTACATCTGGCCAATATCACCCTGTTCAAAGATGAACTGCGTTTATTTGATTGCATTGAGTTTAATCTGCAATTCCGCTGGATTGATACTATCAATGATCTGGCTTTCCTATTGATGGATCTGGAAGCCAATGGTGAATTCCGCTGGGCTAATCGCTGCCTGAACCGCTATCTGGAAATCTGTGGTGATTATCATGCTCTGCCCCTGCTGAATTTCTACAAAGCCTATCGCTCAATGGTGCGCGCTAAGGTCTCCGTTCTGGGGGATATGCATGACATCAAAACCCTTCGCCGCTATCTGAGGCTCACTGACTATTACGCCCGTGAGCGCAAACCTGTGCTTTTCCTCATGCACGGCATATCCGGAAGCGGCAAAAGCCACCTGAGCCAACAGTTAGTCGACCAAACCGACACGATTCGAATCCGCTCAGACGTTGAACGTAAAAGGCTGTACCGTGATTTGAGTCTGAAGGGTGAGAAAGTAGACCTGTACGGCCCGCAGATGAACGCTTTGACCTTTAATCATCTACTGGACACAAGTTCTGACCTGCTTCGCAACGGTTACTCGGTAGTGGTTGATGCAACGGCAATACGACACAGAACCCGTCAAAGTTACATTGAACTGGCTGAAAAGCTTAAAGTACCAATCCGCATCATCGCCTGCGAGTGTGAAGTGAAGCTGATCGAAGCCCGCCTTCGCAAACGTGTTTCGGAAGGTTCCGATGCATCCGATGCAGACATTGCCGTCATGCAGGATCAATTAGACCACCTGCAACCGATCACGGAAGAGGAAGAAGCGCTCACCATCAGGGTAAATACTGATGATGACGATGCTATCAGTCGTTTGTTAGAGCAACTCAGGCAGCAAGAGGTGATATTTTAATGCGCGAGCTGTGTGATGTTTCAGGCTTTGAGGAGCTGCAAACCAAAGGTTTCGAGGTTGAAGGCAAAAACCTGCTACTGGTGAAACACCGGGATGAATTTTATCTTTATGAAAACAGCTGCCCACACCGCAGCATTCCTCTTGAATGGCAGCCGGATCAATTTCTCGACTTTGAAAAGACCTTTATCCAATGCGCCACTCATGGCGCCCTGTTCAAGATTGATACCGGTGAGTGCATAGCCGGCCCTTGCGTCGCAGACAGTCTCACTGCGGTACCTTTCCAAAAGCAAGGTAACCGCATACTCGTAGATTTCTAAAGAATCACGGGCAATTCCTGGTTGATGGTCACTGACTGCTCATCAATATGTGCTGCGTAGGCCATTACCTCGACACCTGCTGCTTTAGCCTCCCTTAACAGACGACCATATTCAGGATCAATCTGATCAGCGGGGCGCACCTTATTAATCCCCATATGCGGGACACAAAATACCATCGCAGCGCGATCGCCCTGTTCAACCATGGCCATCAGCTCTCTGAGATGTTTGGCACCTCGTGTAGTCACTGCATCCGGAAAACTTCCCCAACCGTCTTCCTCAAGCAAGGTTACGTTTTTAATTTCCACCCATAGGTTTGGCTTGTCATCATCCTGCAGTAACAGATCAATACGGCTGTTTTCACCGTATTTAACTTCTGACCGGATTTGCGAGTAACCCTGCAACTGCGCAATAACGCCCTGCTCGATAGCTTCGCGAATCAAAGCATTGGCTCTTCCGGTATTGATTGATGCCAGATAGCTGCTTTCGATTTCTACCAGCTCCCAACCCAGAGGATATTTTCGCTTTGGGTTGCCGCTGTCTTTTAGCCAAACCCGGCTTCCCGGCTCAGCACAGTTTTTCATCGAGCCTGTATTAGGGCAATGGGCAGTGACTTCCCGGCCATCATCCAGCTGTACATCAGCAAGAAAACGCTTATACCGTTTAATCAATCGCCCCTGAATCAATTCTCCTAGCTCCATCAGCCACGAATCCTTTTCTCAAGACGATCCAGCGCTATCTGAATTCTGTCCAGCCCAGTTGTGTAGGAGAAACGAATAAATTCGTTGCTGCGGTAATGACCAAAGTCTTTTCCGGGGGTTGTCGCAATATGATCTTCTTCCAGCAATCGCCAGCAGTAATCAAAGGTATCGTCTGTAAGATGCTTAGCACCAGCATATACGTAAAAAGCACCTTCCGGCGTAATCGGCAGTTCAAAACCCAGCGATCTCAGACCACCCACCAAAAGATCACGACGCAATCGGAACTGCTCTTTTCGCTGTTCAAGGATTTCCAGAGTTTCAGGTTTAAAAGCAGCCAATGCTGCGTATTGAGACACTGTATGGGGTGAGATCATCAGGTTCTGAGCAAGTTTCTCAAGTTCTGGCGCGGCCTCCTCAGGTGCCACCAGCCAGCCAAGGCGCCACCCCGTCATACCAAAATATTTAGAAAAACTGTTCACTACAAAAGCGCTGTTATCAATCTCCAGTATTGACGGCACATCCTGTTCGTAGGTCAATCCATGATATAACTCGTCGACAATTAAAGATCCGCCCGACTGCTTTACCTGTTCAGAGATTGCCCGCAGCTGCGCTTCAGGTACCACCGTACCCGTGGGGTTTGCCGGAGACGCTAATAACACGCCAGCCGTATTTTCCTGCCAGTGCTCCTCAACTAACTCAGAAGTCAGCTGCAGATTACTTTCAGCCGTCACTGGCACCAATTGAGCTTTGGCTTCCAGAAACCTTAGGAATTGACGATTACATGGGTAACCCGGATCAGCCATTATAAAAGTCTGGCCAGCATCAGTTAACAACGCAAAGATCATCAGCAATGCGCTCGACGCCCCGGTGGTTACAATGATTCTTTCAGGTGCAATTTCCAACCCGTATTTGCTCTGATACCAAAGGCTGATCTGCTCCCTAAGTTCAGGAATACCTGCAGCCGGTGTGTATTGAATGGCTGCAGAGTCTATTGCCTTTTTCGCAGCTTCAGCAATCGGTGCAGCTGTCGCAAAATCTGGCTCCCCAGCTTCCATATGCACGACATCAAAGCCCGCAGCATCCAACTGCTTCGCCCGCTTAAGCAGGTCCATCACTTTGAAGGTTTCTATTTCTGCAACCCGGTTGGAAGGTACAAAACCCATACATCTCACTCGCTCATTAAAAGATTTCGCAGTATACATCAGCGACTACTGAAATAGCTTTTACAAAAAATATTTACAAGGAAATGAGTCTGAACTAAACATAATGAGTTAGTCTTTTCAGCTTATTGGATTAATTTAGGGCTGGCGAAACATCAATTCATCTGGTAATTTGCCTGCCTTTATAGGGAAACCTGTGAGCAGTAAGGAAATGCATATACGCATCCTTTACAGGGCATTCAGGTATCCAGGATTTATTTTTGCGTTAATTAAAGACTAGTCAGTGCAACCACCAAAGGTTGTCACTTATAGGAAGTGAGGCAGACCATATGCCAAACAATAACGAAGCTTTCTCTCATTTTGAGCCGTACCCGATTGTTGAGGGTGAGGAGTACATGAATGAGAAGCAGAAAGACCATTTCCGCAAAATTCTTGAAGCTTGGAAACAGGAACTGATGGAAGAGGTGGACAGCACAATCCACCATCTGCGTGAAGAGCCATCTAACTTTGCAGATCCTAGTGATCGTGCAAGCCAGGAAGAAGAATTCAGCCTGGAGCTACGTACGCGTGACCGCGAGCGTAAGCTAATTAAAAAGATTTCAGAATCAATCGAGATGATTGACGAAGACGATTACGGATACTGTGAAGCTTGCGGTATTGAGATCGGCATCCGTCGTCTTGAAGCACGACCTACTGCGTCTTTGTGCATCGATTGTAAAACACTTGCTGAAATCAAAGAAAAACAGCTTGGCGGCTAATCCCCTATAAAAGCCAGCCAAGGCTGGCTTTTAACAGGCTCACATCACGTGTCCTATATCGGCCGTTTTGCTCCTTCACCCACTGGGCCTTTGCACTTTGGCTCCCTCCTCGCTGCACTTGCCAGTTTTCTGGATGCACGAGCCAATAATGGCCAGTGGCTACTCCGAATAGAAGATCTCGATCCTCCCCGCGAGCAGGCCGGTTTAAAAGAACAATTTCCGGATATTCTTGAAGGGTTTGGCCTCTATTGGGATGGCGAACTCGAACTGCAAAGTGAACGTCTCGAACATTATGAAGATGCGCTAAAGCAGCTTCTTGATGATCGCAATGCTTACCTCTGCAGCTGTTCCAGAAAAGAGATCCAACAACGTACAGACAGCTATGTATATGACTCCCACTGTTACTTACACCCACCAGAGCAAACTGACAATTGCGCAGTGCGTGTGTGCTGTAAAGACAGCCTGATCAGCTTCCGGGATATCATACAGGGAGCTCACGCATACAACCTGGCGATGAGCAGTGGCGATTACGTAATTTTTCGGCGCGATGGTTTTTACGCTTATCAGCTTGCCGTAGTGGTCGATGATTACTTACAAGGCGTTACTCATGTAGTGAGAGGGTCAGATTTGCTGGATGAAACTCCGCGACAAATTCACCTTCAGCAACTTCTGGGTTACCCCACTCCGGCCTATGCCCATATCCCCGTTGCCAATAATCTGGAAGGCCAGAAGTTGAGTAAACAAACCTTTGCTCCTGCTATAGATTGCAAAGATGCCGTTGAACTCACATACAAAGCTTTAGAGTTTTTAGGGCAATCTCCAGAATCTGGATTAAGAAATGCGGCACAAATTGAGTTGATAGAGTGGGCAATCACGAACTGGGATATTCATAAAGTTCCTAACGTACCGGGAATTCAGTTTCTGCAGGAGCAATGAATGGAGTTTCACCGCATACTGCTACTCCTGATTCCATCTTTGTATTTATTACTGCCGCTACTGATCAACAGCTGGCAACAGATGAATCCCCCCTGGTACACCCCATATGCAGTTTGGTTTTCAATTATTATTTTTGCGTTTCTGATTGAGAAGAGGAAAAGAGATGTTTAGCCTTCCCTCTCTGATTCTGATCGGAATTGCCTATCTGTTTTTTCTGTTCGGTGCAGCCTATCTTACCGAACGAAACATGCTGCCAAAGAAACTGGTTCATCACCCTTTCACGCATATTTTATCCATTGGTGTTTACGCCAGCGTCTGGACATTTTATGGCGCCTTTAGTCTGGCGCAGGAATCAGGCTATAGTTTTCTTGGCTCATACTTCGGCGCCGTCATCACATTTATTCTGGGGCCCGCGCTGCTGATTCCGATACTGAGGATCACCCGAAGCTATCAACTCAGTTCTCTCCCTGATCTGTTTGCATTCCGGTTCAGAAGTGGTTTTGTCGGCGCTTTCACTGCGATTTTGACGCTGCTGGCCACTCTGCCCATGCTGTCAATTCAGATTCAGGCAGTCACGAACACCCTGCACATTCTGAACGATCAATTCAGTGTGGATCAGATCGGCCTGGGTTTCTGTTTTGTCATTGCTCTATTTTCAATTTTATTCGGCGCTCGCCAACCGAGTTTAAGAAGCAGCAACCGCGGGCTCATGGTGGCAATGGCCGTTGAGTCGCTGATCAAACTGCTGGCTTTGGTAATAATCGCCCTCTACGCCATTTTCTCTGTGCTTGGTGGATTTAACGGCGTCGAAGAGTTTCTCACCCAAAACCCGGAATCGCTCAACAAACTGACCGCTCCTGTGGATGGTGATGCCTGGCGAACACTGCTGCTTTCTTTCTTTGCAGCAGCCATTGTGATGCCACATATGTTTCACATGCTGTTTACCGAAAACTCGTCCGATGAAACCATATATAAAGCAACCTGGGCTATGCCCCTGTTCCTGTTCCTACTGGCGATCACCGTGCCACCTATTATCTGGGCCAGTGACTACCTGAGCGCAGGTGGACAGGATCAGTTTATCGTTCTTAATATGGGTCTGATCCGTGACTCAGCCTGGTTAACTGTAATCGCATTCATTGGCGGCTTGTCTGCTGCGACTGGCATTATGATTGTTGCTACAGTTTCTCTTGCCTCCATCCTCCAGAACCACGTAATTCTGCCTTTAATTCCCAAACCCAAGACACCAAGATTTTATGCCTGGCTGCTGTGGTTAAGACGACTGCTGATCATGGCCATGCTGCTGGGCAGCTATCTGTTTTATCGTCAGGTTGGTACCGACTATGAGCTGCATCAGATGGGCGTCATTGCCGTTGTCGCCTTTTTGCAGTTCTTACCCGGATTGCTGGCAACGCTCTTTTGGCAACGGGCATCTCGCTGGGGTCTTTTAGCCGGTCTGACTGCCGGCATGGGTATCTGGTTGTTCACCATGTTGTTACCCCTGATCTATTCCGAACCAATCTACACTCCAGCATTTGATATCGACCAAAATGACTGGGATCAAATTGCGATTATCGCCTTATTCCTTAACGCAGCAATCATGACCGTGGTCTCACTTCTGATTCCACAAAACTCCGATGAGATCAGCGCAGCGCAGGCATGCCTGGTCAATGCCCTGCAAAAACCCAACTCAACTTTTTTAAGAACCTCCCAGATTAGTGATTTCGTTGAGATTCTCGCCTCAAGACTGGGTCGTAAAACCGCCGATCGCGAAGTACAAAAAGTCCTTGAGGAGATGGGCCTTAAAAGCGAATCCTTGCGGCCTGTCGATCTTCTCAGGCTCCGCACACGACTTGAACAAAACCTATCCGGTCTGGTTGGCCCTATAGAAGCCGCTGCTTTGCTGGAACCCCTCGACAGGCCCAGTAACCCTCTGGATCTTCGTGCCCGCAATGTCCACCTGATGGAAAACCAGTTGGAGAACTACCAGATCCAGTTAACCGGTCTTGCAGCTGAGCTGGATGAGATTCGCCGCTACCACCGAATGACTCTGCAGAAACTCCCTGTTGGCGTCTGCAATCTGGACACTACCGGTCAAGTGACTTTCTGGAATGCTGAGATGGAGCACCTAACGGGTTTAAGTGCTGCAGATATCATAGGTTCTGACTTAAGTGATCAGACAAACCCTTGGTGTGCAAAACTCAAAGACTTTGCCGACTTCGACATCGACCATCAGCAAAGACAAAAACTGATCGTCAATGGCAGAACCCATTGGTTTAGCCTGCATAAAACCATCCTCCGTGAACAAAGCGATTTTGGCATGGTAATCCTGCTTGAGGATGAAACGGAAAACAAAATGATTCAGGACAAAATGGCGCACAACGAACGCCTGTCCTCAATCGGTCGTTTCGCAGCAGGGGTTGCGCATGAGATAGGTAACCCTGTTACGGGCATTGCCTGCCTCGCTCAGAATCTAAAACTGGAAACCGATAACGACTACATCCTTGAAACCGGTGATCAGATTGTTGATCAGACCAAAAGGATCAGCCGGATTGTGCAGTCTCTGGTTCGTTTTGCCCACTCTGGACAATCTCACGGCAACAGAGAGGAACTGCCGGTATCTATATCTCAGTGTGCCGAAGAAGCCATTCACCTGTTATCTCTGGACAGCCACGGTAAACAGCTGAACTACATAAACCAGATACCTTCAGATATTCGGATTAAAGGTGACCCGCAACAAATACAGCAGGTGTTTGTTAACCTGCTCCAAAATGCCAGTGATGCGTCTGAAGATGGCAGCCGGATCTGGCTCACTACCGTAGAAAGCACCGAACAGGTCATCATTCGAGTGACCGATGAAGGCACCGGGATTTCTTCTGAATCTCAGGAGCGATTGTTTGAACCATTCTTCACCACCAAAGAAGCGGGTCAGGGAACCGGACTTGGCTTATCATTGGTCTATAACATTATCGAAGAACATTATGGTAGTATTGAGATAATCAGCCCAGCCGACAACAAACAGAACAAAGGCACTCAAGTGGCATTAACGCTCCCTCGCCTTAAAGAACCTCAAGAGTTCCGTACCGAGGGATAGTGGATAATAGGGTAGAGCCTAGATGAGCCGTATTCTGATTGTAGAAGATGAAACTATCATCCGTTCTGCATTACGCAGACTTCTTGAAAAAAATCACTTCGATGTTGATGACGCCGCTTCGGTCGACGAAGCCACCAGCCGTTTCAACCTGAAGGACTTCAACCTGATCATAAGTGACCTGCGCCTTCCTGGAGCTCCAGGTACGGACCTTATTGGTTTAGCACGTTCAGTTCCGGTACTGATCATGACCAGCTATGCCAGCTTACGATCCGCTGTTGATGCTATGAAGCTGGGTGCGGTGGATTACATTGCCAAGCCTTTTGATCATGATGAGATGATCAGTTCGGTAAACACCATACTCTCCAACACTTCAGTGGAACAAACAACTAAACAGCCAGTTGCTGAAGAGCCGCAGACCCATACTAAAATGTTTGGTTCCTGCCCAGCGATGCAAGAGCTGCAGAAGAAAATTCAAAAGGTCGCTCGAACCAGTGCTACTGTTTTGATAAACGGAGAATCAGGCACGGGTAAAGAACTGGCTGCAAGAGCCATTCACGAACAAAGCAACCGTTCGCAGACACCCATGATTTCTGTGAACTGTGCAGCAATTCCGGAAAGCCTTATAGAATCTGAGCTGTTCGGTCACGAGAAAGGCGCGTTCACCGGTGCCGCTGCCGCGCGCAGCGGCCTGATTGAAGCAGCCGATGGCGGCACGTTGTTTCTGGATGAAATAGGTGAACTGCCTCTAGAAGCACAGGCTCGATTATTACGTTTCCTGCAGGAAGGGGAAATTCGCAGGGTCGGATCAGTGCAATCTAAAAAAGTGGATGTTCGCTTAATTGCAGCAACTCATCGAAACCTGAAAGAGCTATCTAAAAACAATCAGTTCCGGGAAGACCTTTACTACCGCTTATATGTAATGGAATTGATCATCCCTCCACTTCGAAACAGGGGTGAGGATATTCTTGAGATTGCAGAGAAGCTCTTACTCAAAGCATGCCAGCGAATGGAACTGAAGAAACTGGAGTTTGCTCCAGAGACCAAACGCACCATGCTCCAGTACAAGTGGCCAGGTAACGTTCGCGAGCTGGAACATGCAATTGAACGTGCAGTGATTCTGGCTGAAGACGGCACTATTACCACAGACCTGCTAGGCCTTGACCTCTCGACACTCTCGAGCTCAGAAGAACTGGAAACCCAGCTGACTAATTTCAATTTGCAAGACAATACTCTCAAGGATAAAGAGGAGCAGGCAGATCTGTCACTGGATGATTACTTCCACCGTTTTGTACTGGAAAATCAGGATCAAATGAGTGAAACAGAGCTGGCAAAGAAATTGGGAGTAAGTCGTAAGTGCCTTTGGGAACGCCGCCAAAAACTCGGTATACCTCGTAGCGGGAAAAAGTAACACCGGGAGGTAACACACACAAAAACTAGGTGTTACCTTACTACTCACACATTGATACTTAAGCTGTAACACTTGGTAACAAAACCGGCACAAAAGTAGTACAAAAAACGAACAGGGATGTATATCTATATGTTTTAAAAGGACTTTAAATAACTGGCACATACAGTGCTATATTTAAAGCGCAAAACAAAAAGAAGCATGCTTGGAAACCTAATCCACCAATAAAAATAAAAACTGGTATTAAGTGGATAAGCACCCGCCTCGAATAAAAATAAAAATGAGGCTTAGAAAAGCTGATCGTAGCAAAGCAGTAACGATCCCGAATTGCTCTTGGAACAAAAACAACAAGCTGAGAACTAGCGTTGTTGCCAAAGGTGCGGTCAGCTCCCCATCCTCCTAAGATTAAACCAGACTAAAGCCTCCCCCTGACCCTATGTTCGGTGGTATCATTGCGCACCCATTACTGGTCGGTATTCATTCAAGTTCATAGGCTCTACTTTGTTTAAAACCATTGGTCTAGCGTTCCAAAAAATCTTTGGCGGACAAAATCAAACAGATTCAGAAAACATTGATAGCACTGAAGATACGGTTATCACTGCTTCAAAACGCATTATTCATGAAGAAGAACACCAGATTCCCCGCCGTTATCTGGATGACAATGCCATTAAAGTAGCTTACCGACTCACTGATGCAGGATACGAAGGCTACCTTGTGGGTGGTTGTATCCGTGACCTACTACTGAACAAAAAACCTAAAGATTTTGATGTCGCCACAAATGCCCACCCGGAAGAGGCTGCTGACCTGTTCCGTCGGGCCCGGCTGATTGGTCGTCGTTTCAAACTTGTTCATGTACGTTTTGGCCGCGAGATAATTGAAGTCGCTACTTTCCGTGCCAGTCATGACAGCCAGCCTGAAAACGAATCTGGCGAACAAGGCAAACAATGCGATAGCGGCATGATCCTGCGGGATAATGTTTACGGCACAATAGAAGATGATGCCCTGCGCCGCGACTTTACTGTAAACGCTCTCTACTACTGCCCTAATGACCATTGTGTTTATGATTTTGCCAATGGTTATGAAGACCTCAAGAAAGGCACACTCAGAATGATTGGGGACCCTGAGGCACGTTATAAAGAAGATCCGGTACGAATGCTTCGGGCAGCGCGTTTTGCAGCTAAGCTGGATTTTACAATCGAGCCCGCTACAGAAGCACCTATACGTGAACTGGCTCCGATGCTGAAGCGTATTGCCCCAGCTCGTCTGTTTGATGAAACATTAAAACTGTTCCAGTCTGGACATGCTGTTAACTCTTTTGAACAACTCAGTCGTCTGGATCTTTTCGAACCTCTGTTCCCTCAGGTTCAGAAACTTTTGGACTCAGATGCACCGGTTCCTCTGGAAAAAATCATCCAGAACGCATTAAAGAATACCGACCGCCGTCTGGCACAAAGGAAAAGCGTAACACCTGCTTTTCTGTTTGCTGCCATCCTCTGGTACCCGGCTCAGCTTCGTATGCAGCAGTTAATGCGTGAAAACAAGATGCCACCCTTACCTGCACTGCATGAAGCTGCCAATCAGATCATAGGCGAGCAGGTCAAATCCACGGCCATTCCGCGCCGCTTTTCAACGCCAATTCGTGAGATCTGGGAGATGCAGCTGCGCTTGCCACGCCGGAACGGCAATAAAGCAATGCGCTTGCTGGAACAACCAAGGTTCAGAGCTTCATACGATCTCCTGTTACTACGTGAACAGAGTGGCGAAGAACTGGGCGGCCTGAGTCAGTGGTGGACTGACTTCCAAAACGCTGACCATAAATCCCGCGAAAAGATGGTTCAGAGTCAGGGCGGTGGCCAAAAAAGACGCCGCAGCAATCATAAGAAAACAAAGCCAACTTCTGAAAGCTAATGATGGATCAGGTACGCTGTTTTATAGGCTTAGGCAGCAATCTGGAAGATCCGGTTAACCAGATTGAAACCGCATTCCAGGAGCTGGCAGAACTTGAATTTTGCACTTTGCTGAATAAGTCCTCACTGTATAGCTCAGCCCCTGTAGGGCCACAGGACCAGCCTGACTTCGTCAATGCAGTAGCCGAACTGGAAACCTCATTAGAAGCGCATGCGCTGCTTGATCAATTACAAGGCATAGAGCAGGCACATCAGCGTATCCGCGAGCGATACTGGGGTCCCCGGACACTCGACCTTGATCTGTTGTTATACGGTTCAGAACAGATCAACACTGAAAGACTTACGGTCCCTCACGCTTTTATGAAAGAGCGGAGCTTTGTGTTATACCCCCTCTCTGAGATTAACCCTGAGCTGGAATTTCCAGATGGTACGCCACTATCTCAGCTTTTAGTTGCATGCCCTATGGGAACTCTGTCAAAGATACGGGTATAATCGCGCCAACGTTAAACCACAGGAAGTTGTTTCCATGAGCAATGTTACTCTCCACACATTGTCCGCAATGAAAAAAAATGGCGAAAAATTCGCAGTACTGACTGCCTATGACGCCTGTTTCTCTCACCTTGTCAGCAGCGCTGGTGTTGAAGTCATTCTGGTAGGTGATTCATTGGGTATGGTTCTGCAGGGTAATGACAGCACTCTGCCTGTAACTGTTGAGGAGATGGCATACCACACTCAGTCCGTAGCTCGTGGCAACCAGGGCAGTCTGATTATGAGTGACCTGCCGTTCATGAGTTATGCAACCCCTGAACAAGCCATGGATAGCTCTGCTGCACTGATGCAGGCGGGTGCCAACATGGTTAAGTTGGAAGGCGGTGCCTGGCTGGCGGATACGGTGTCTTTATTGGCTGAACGCGGCATCCCGGTATGTGCACATCTGGGACTTACACCACAAACCGTTAATCAGTTAGGCGGTTACCGAGTCCAGGGGCGTGATAAAAAATCTGCCCAGCAAATGATCAACGATGCTGTCCTGCTTCAGGATGCAGGAGCAAGCATTTTGTTGCTGGAGTGTGTACCAAGTCTGTTAGCGCAAGAGATCTCAATGGCGGTGGAAATTCCTGTCATTGGAATTGGAGCCGGTGCTGGCACTGACGCTCAGGTACTTGTAATGCATGACATGTTAGGTGTTACTCCAGGCCGCAGCCCGAAGTTTGTTAAAAACTTTATGGCTGATGCGTCTTCTATCGAAGAAGCAGTATCTGCCTACGTTAAAGCCGTCAAAGACGGAAGCTTCCCTGCCGCTGAACACGGATTCGAGTAACATGCAGACCATCCACACAATTGCTGAACTGCGTTCCGTCTTGAATGCAGAGCGTCGCAATGGCAAACGCATTGGTTTTGTTCCGACAATGGGTAACCTTCATGAAGGCCACCTGCAATTGATTGATCAGGCCAAAGCAAACAGCGATGTAGTTGTTTCCTCGATTTTCGTTAACCCATTACAGTTTGGACAGGGCGAAGATCTTGATAACTACCCAAGAACATTGGTTGAGGATCAGGAAAAGCTGCAGTCCCGCGGCTGTGATTTCCTGTTTGCTCCGAGTGACGCAGAAGTCTATCCTCATGGCCGTGAAGCTCAGACTCAGGTCGAAGTACCAGTCATCTCCGATCTGTACTGCGGTTCCAGCCGTCCAGGACACTTTCGCGGTGTTGCAACCGTAGTGACAAAACTGTTCGGCATGGTTCAGCCGGATGTTGCGATCTTTGGCGAAAAAGATTTCCAGCAACTGATGGTTATCGAACGAATGACCGAAGATCTGAGCTTACCGGTTGAGATTCAAGGCTCCCCAATTGCAAGGAACGAAAAAGGCCTGGCCCTCAGTTCCCGCAATGGCTACCTCAGCGATGAAGAGCGCGAAACAGCAACCAATCTATACGCCTCTCTAAAAGCTGCTGCAGAAAAACTCCAATCGGGTGATAAAGATTTTGCAGGCATTGAAGAAGAAGCCCAGAACAAACTTGAAGCGGTCGGCTTTGAACGTGACTACTACAAAGTTTGCCGCCGTTATGATCTGCAACCTGCCGGACCTGAAGATAAAGAACTGGTTATCCTCGCTGCCGCTCGCCTCGGCCCTGCTCGCCTGATCGACAATATTCAGATCAACCTTTAAAAATTGTGTAATTCTCAGTTAATTTGCTACTTCCGGCATAGTCTTGAAGACTATCCCCAAGTCCGGAAGTAGCGTCGTTCTTTACCCCTTCTAAACACTACTCAAGTTCTCTTCCTGATAGCGTTCAGTCTGATAGCATTTTCCGCAGCTGCTCAAAAAAAGAACAGTCTAATTGAGTACGCTAAATAACCCAGTAATTACGTGGGTTGACAAAGGACAACCATGTCGAGCAGACTGCATAGGTCGGGGGATTCCCTAACACTATAAGAATTATAATTTTCACGACATTGCGTGAAAGAAACGGAGCTTCAGACAGTTCACTTTTGTTGCAACCGCTCGCCTGAATATACCGTTTCATGCATGCAATTGTTGGGTCATGAAGATGAGCTAACATTGTCGAAATTTAAACTGTACATAGCTAAAGTTAAGAGGCATTTTAAATGCGTGACGTTGTTATTGTTGCTGCCGGTCGTACCGCAGTAGGTACTTTCGGTGGTTCACTGTCTAAGATTCCAGCATCAGATCTGGGCGCTACGGTAATTAAAGGTCTGGTTGAAAAAATCGATCTTGATCCATCTCAAGTTGACGAAGTAATCATGGGTCAGGTACTGACTGCAGGTTGCGGCCAGAACCCTGCTCGCCAGGCTACTCTGAACGGCGGCCTGCCAATTGAAGTTCCAGCTATCACAATCAACAAAGTATGTGGTTCAGGTCTAAAAGCTGTACAGATGGCGACTCAGGCAATCCGTTGTGGTGATGCCGATATCATCATCGCAGGTGGCCAGGAAAACATGAGTGCATCTCCACACGTTGTTCCAAACTCCCGTAACGGTGCACGTATGGGTGACTGGAAGATGGTTGACACCATGATTAAAGATGGCCTGTGGGATGCGTTCAACGATTACCACATGGGTATCACTACTGAGAACATCGTTGAGAAATACGGTTTCACACGTGAAGAACAGGATGCCTTTGCTGCAGCTTCTCAGAACAAAGCAGAAGCCGCTGTAACTTCTGGTCGTTTCAAAGACGAAATCATCCCGGTAACGATTCCACAACGTAAAGGCGATCCAATCGTATTTGATACGGATGAGCAGCCTCGTTTCGGTTGTACTGCTGAAGCTCTGGGCAAACTGCGCCCGGCATTCAAGAAAGACGGCACAGTAACTGCGGGTAACTCTTCTACTATCAACGATGGTGCCGCTGCTGTAATCGTGTGTTCTGCAGAGAAAGCTGAAGAACTGGGTCTGCCAGTACTGGCTCGCATCAAAGCATACGGCAATGCAGGTATTGATCCATCTATCATGGGTACAGGCCCTATCTGTGCAACTCAGAAAGCTCTGGAAAAAGCTGGCTGGTCTATCGATGAGCTGGAACTGGTTGAAGCCA
>JBMYLM010000036.1:0-29828 GCA_049596335.1 Neptuniibacter sp. | reverse complement strand
CATTGATGAAGATATGCGGTAGCTTATAAATTAGGCTGACGCGCAATGCGTCGATAGGCGACCATGAACCGCTCTGGAGCAGATCAATTGCTGCCAACCAGAATTAGCAACAAATAAAAGTTAAATATTTATTGAATGTCCAACAAAAAAACATGGAGGTTAATGTGCTTAAAAGAATTTTTGCTCTCGTTATGGTGGTGCTGCTAACGGGTTGTGCAGCAACACAACGCATTAGTGAGCAGGATAGAGCAAACGTTAATGTGGTGATAATCAATCAGGATGTGAAGAAACCAGACGATTTTTACTATTTTGGGCCAGGCAGTGCGTTTGGTTTGTTGTTTGGTGCTGTGGGGGGCGCAATTACAGCAGCAGTTAATCAAAAGCCTGGTGAAGTCTTAGAGCAGTTTGCAATTGAAAATGAAATATACATTGAGGAAATCGTAAGACAAGAAGTTATTTCTGCCATGAATAATTCGGGTAAATTTAATTTGGCTGATCATAAATCGGAGAAAGCTTCAGTAGTTAATGTCTACATTAGATTATATGGACTCAGTATTCCAAATGGCTTCAGTTCTAAGTTAGTCCCTGCGTTGGATATAAGATGCGAAATGATGGATCCAAATGGTCGAGTTATTTGGGCTGCCAATGATCGAGTGTCATTTCTTAATAGCCCTGTCGAAGCGATCACATTGGAAGAATTAAAAAGTAACCCCAAAAAGCTAGAAGATATGTGGATTGTGGCTGCTAGGGAAATCTCTAACGAACTAGTTATGAGGTATTAGAGGGTAATCTTAAATCAGAGGCTAGTGATTTTGGGATGGTTATCATGCTCTATATTTTTAGGCTTATTTAAAATAACAATCTCTAGCCTCTATCATTTAAAATGCCCGCTTTATTTTGTGGTTGCACTGACTCACTGAAACCACAGTCGAAAGCAGATATTTGACCCTCCTCACTTAAAGATCCCAGCCCTGAGTTGGTTTTATGCCCGGTTCTTATTTGGCTAAGAATGTTTGAAGCAAACCTAAGACAGTAACGTGAATAGTTGGATCTGACTACGAGCCTTCATACTCAATTTTTATAATCTCGTACCAGACTTCACTGCCATCAGGTTTGGTTAAACAGATCTCATCCCCCAGATCTTTTTTCAGAATCAGTCTGGCAAGTGGGGAGTCCATGCTGATGTAACCAGACCCTGCATCGATCTCATCGGGTCCTACAATACGATGGCGCTTCTCCTGGTCATCTTCATCCAGAAGAGTGACCCAGGCCCCAAAAAAAACAGTATCGCGTTTGGCTGGCTCAGGCGCGCGATCCACGACAACCATATCTTCAAGGCGCTTGGATAAATAGCGCACGCGTCGATCAATTTCGCGTAACTGTTTTTTTCCGTAGATATACTCAGCGTTTTCAGAGCGGTCGCCTTGAGCAGCTGCTTCTTTGACCGATTGAGTCACTTCTGGTCGTTTGACTTTCCAGAGGTATTTCAACTCTTCATTCAGGCGTTTGTAACCTTCGCCGGTAATGTATTTAGAGCTTTTTGGTTGTGGTGGACGCCATCTGCCCATTTGTCTGAAATTCCTGAATTTATTCTTCTGTAAGGATAAAGAATTTTAGCGGCTTGCCGATAAAAACGGGACTGGCAGTAACGAATTTTTCTCTATCTATGCGTACCGAACAGATACAAACCAAAATTGAGGGTTATACCTCCAATTTGAGCCATGCGGTTCATAGCGGTAATGGTGCGCAGTTCTCAATGCTTCTGAGCATGATTCACTCGAATCAGATGCTTATCAAGCCAGAGAAAGTGTCAGAGCCTGGGGCCGATTTCAGGCTGCCAGAAGCTGAGTCGGTTTATCCAGACCCCAATGAATTCTACGATGATCAGGTAGTAGAGCGATTAAATAACGCGATTCATGAAGGCCTTGTGGGTGACTTTGCTTATGTGAATGGCTATTTGCACACGCATGCACACACGCCACGAGAGCAACAGATTGCGTCTGATAACTATGCCAAGGTTGCGCTGATGTCTACCGGGCAGTTAATGATTGATGAAATCGAGAATTCCCGTCAGCAGATCCGGGAAGTGGCCTGATTATAATGTTGTCGTAGATTAACTTAGTTGGTTAATCAGCAACGCCACTGAATCTTTTCCTGATTGCCGTTTTCTACTTTCCAGTATTCATCCGGGTCATCGCCCTCCGACCAGCCAGAAGCGATACATCTTATCTGAGTCGCCATCTCCTCAGCGGCACTGTATGCGCAATCCAGGTCTTTCTCCCAGGGAGTGGTGTTGTTTTTGAACCAGACACTGACCCAGGCTTTGCCTGCAACTTTCTCATGAATCATGATGTCGACAGGGCCATCCGGGAAGTTTAGGCTGAGTTCGTGAATCAGGCCTTTTGCTGAGTGTACGGTAAGCTCTTCACCTCGAGATGCCAGCCATTCTTTGATCTGCTCAACAGAACGGTCTTTAACGTAAATCTCGATATCAGGATGGCGGGTATCAGTCATTTTTATCTTTCATCATAAAGCGTAAAACGCGGAGAACACTCAGGCTCAGGTAGCCGATGGCAGCCAGTATGATGCCAACCCCAATGATGATCAAGCCGATCAGGGCCAGAATCTCCTGTGACACGGAGCTTTTAAGCGCAAATTCCGCGAAACCCAAAAGCAGTACACCGGCAAAAAACACCACAAAACCAATGCCTAGTAAGAGCAGGTTCTGCTGTGGGTTCTCAGCCCTTTTCCGCAACCACTGGTTTAGTTTGGAGCTCATAAGCGTGTAAATAGCCCAAGATTTACATCCAGAGTCAGAGACAGTTCGTTCTGGTTACAGATGTTCTGTTTGGCTTCTGATGATAAACGTTGGCTATGGGGGGTCATCCCCAAAAGAGTATTAATCTCTTCAGAGTTTTGCAGCTTGAAGTTGTAAGTAACTCGTTCTTGCTGCTGCAGTGTGAACTGCTCTTTCAATGTGTCTTCAGGGCTGAAATGACTGGGTTTAATCTCTTTATAGATCAGCTTGCGCAGTTCAATGAGGTGATCCTCAGCGGGCCATGCAACTAACAGGTATGCTCCAGTTTTCATCGGCTTGGCAAAGGCTTCTGGCATCAAACGACTGAACAGAACTAATTGCAGATCGAGCGACTGCTCTGGAATTGGGATGTCTGCTCCAGATGCAACCAGCCAGGTGATTTCTTTACTGCGTTGGCAGGCTGCTTTGACTGCGTGTTTGGATATATCCAGACCGACCATGTCTGCGGATATACCGTCATTTTTTAATGCGTTGTCTAAAAGGCTAGTGTAATAACCCTCGCCGCAGCCCATATCCAGCACGGTTGGTGAAGAGCAGCCTTCTAGTGCCTGAATGGCAAGTGTATTGATCCGGTCGGAAAGGGGGCTATAGAAACCTTTATCAAGGAACTGCCTGCGGGCGGTAACCATCTCAGCATTGTCACCGGGGTCCTTGGAGCGTTTTTTGTGAGAGAGCAGAAGGTTCCAGTAACCCTGGCGCGCGGCATCAAAGCTATGTCTGTTCTCACAGCAAAGGTTCTTGCCCTGTTGCAACAGTGCGGATTTACAGACAGGGCAGGCGAGTTGCATCGGATTTTCTCAGGCTTACTTGCTCAGTAAACGCGCCATGATGTTTTCGTAAAGGTCTGAAAGTGTATCCAGATCTTCACAACGAACACGCTCGTTCACTTTGTGGATGGTTGCGTTGATTGGACCCAGTTCAACGACTTGCGCACCTGTTGGCGCGATAAAGCGACCATCAGAAGTGCCGCCTGAAGTTGAAAGTTCAGTTTCCAGGCCTGTAATGGCTTTAATTGATTCCTGACAGGCTTCTACCAGATCGCCTTCAGCCGTCAGGAACGGGTTGCCGGACAACGTCCAGTCGATATCCCATTCCAGGTTATGTTTGTTCAGAATATCGCGAACACGGGTTTTGAGCTCATCGGCGGTAACTTCGGTCGAGAAACGGAAGTTAAACATAACATCCACATGCCCTGGCACTACGTTGGTTACACCCGTGCCGCCATTAATATTGGAAATCTGGAAGCTGGTTGGAGGGAAGAAATCATTGCCTTCATCCCAGACTTCAGAAGCCAAGTCTGCAAGAGCAGGAGCAGCCATATGGATCGGGTTCTTTACCAGATGAGGGTAAGCAACATGGCCCTGAACACCGCGAATGGTCAGCGATCCGCCAAGGGAACCACGACGACCATTTTTGATAACATCGCCCACTTTCTCGGTGCTTGAAGGTTCGCCAACGATACACCAGGTAATTTTTTCATCACGCGCTTCAAGGTGATCGACAACACGTGTCGTACCATTCACCCAAGGGCCTTCTTCATCACTGGTGATTAGTAGTGCGATAGAACCTTCATGGTCAGGGTGATGTTCAATAAAGCGTTCGAGAGCTGTAATAAATGCAGCCAGGCTGCCTTTCATGTCCGCTGCGCCACGACCGCACAGCATACCTTGTTCGATGGTCGCTTCGAATGGTGGGAACTGCCAGCGTTCTTCAGGACCGGAAGGCACAACGTCGGTGTGACCGGCAAAACAGAACACAGGGCCAGAATCGCCACGGCGAGCCCAGAAGTTTTTCACGTCTTCAAACTGTAAACGTTCGATCTTAAAGCCCAGCGCTTCAAGGCGCTCAATCATCACATCCTGACAGCCGGCATCTTCAGGTGTTACAGATCGGCGATTGATCAGGTCTTGTGCCAGTTCAATAGTTGCAGAGTGAGATTGAGTCATGTGTGTGTCCGATGGAATAAAATAACTGGGCGCGCCTTCAGAAGCGCGCCCGATCTAAAACATAATTAATTTATCAATTAATTATGTTTATGTAGCTCTTCGTTAAGTTCGATTGCTGACTTATTCGTCTTAACTTCAATGCGTCCGTTCTGAGAGTTACGACGGAACAGCAGGTCAGACTTGCCAGCCAGCGCAGCTGCTTTAATGGTTTCAACTTCGTTATTCTGGTCGTCCAGAATGGTCACCTTGGAACCTGCAGTTACATACAGACCTGCTTCCAGAGTACAGCGATCGCCCAGTGGCAGACCCAGACCCGCATTAGCGCCCAGCAGGCAGTTTTCGCCAACAGAGATTACTACGTTGTTACCACCAGACAGTGTACCCATAGTTGAGCAGCCACCGCCCAGGTCAGAGCCGTTGCCAACAACAACGCCAGCAGAGATACGACCTTCAACCATGCTCACGCCCATAGTACCGGCGTTGAAGTTGATGAAACCTTCATGCATGACAGTTGTGCCTTCACCCACATGTGCGCCCAGGCGAACACGGGAAGCATCACCGATACGGATGCCCGCAGGAACAACGTAATCAGTCATTTTCGGGAATTTATCTACAGAGTTAACGCTCAGAACGCGGCCCTGAGCGCGTGCAGCCAACTGGCGTTTCGGTAGGTCATCAAGAGATACCGCGCCTTCGTTAGTCCATGCTACGTTTGGCAGCAGACCAAAAATGCCATTCAGGTTAATGCCGTGAGGCTGAGCCAGACGCTGAGAGAGCAGAGTGAGTTTCAGGTAAGCTTCTGCAGTTGAAGTAGGTGCTTCATCCGATTCCAGAATACACACAACCAAAGGCTGAGCCGTGCCAGCCAGTACTTCAGTGATCTCTGCCTGATCTTCAGCATCAACAGACAGGAAGGCAGCTTCAAGGTCTTTTAACTGAGCAGCGCTGATTTCGATTGCAGCATTGCCGCCTTCGTAGCCTACTTTTTCAGCTACAGCAGCGATGAAGTTATCGTCAGCGTTTAATACAGGTGCGTTGTAATAAACTTCAAGCAATTCACCCGCAGAAGATTTCGTACCTACACCCAGACCAAAAGCAAAATTTGCCATGTTACTCTCCAGATTTTTAAAATTTTAATTCGTTTACTAATGCGGCGAATTAACTCAGTAACGCCGCGTATTCAGTGTCTTTAAACCCTACCTTGCGAACCGAACCGGTATCCAGAACCGGGCGTTTGATCATTGCAGGGAATTCAAGCATCAGTTTGATAGCTGATGCCTCATCAATATTTTCTTTTACTTCATCAGACTGCTGGCGCCATGTGGTGCCGCGTTTGTTCAGCAGTACTTCCCAGCCCAGTTCGTCAACCCAGCTTTTTAGTTGCTGCTCTTCCAGACCATCTTTTCGGAAGTCGTGAAATGTATACTCGCAGTCGTTTGCTTCAAGCCACTTGCGCGCCTTCTTAATGGTGTCGCAGTTCGGGATACCGTAAACAGTGATCATAAAGTAGTTTCCTTACAGGCTTTCGACATATTTGCGGATACGTTTTGCAGCTTCAACGCACTCTTCGATGGTGGCAACCAAAGCCATGCGCACGAAGCCTGAGCCTGCGAGAATGCCATCTTTCTCCCGGGAGATATAACGACCAGGCAGAACGGTTACATTCTGAGAACCGTAAAGCCCCTGAGCAAATTTATCGTCATCTATAGGTGTTTTGGCCCAAAGATAGAAGCTTGCATCCGGCTCTTTTACATCCATAACCGGAGACAAAATTTCAATCACCGCATCAAATTTACGGCGATATTGCTCACGGTTCTCGAACACGTGCTCTTCATCATTCCAGGCAGCTATTGAAGCCAGCTGATGTTGAATGGGCATTGCAGATCCGTGGTATGTACGGTAGCTCAGGAATGGAATCATCAGCGATGAATCACCTGCTACAAAGCCAGAGCGCAGCCCCGGCAGGTTGGAACGTTTGGACAGACTGTGCATCACCACACAGTTTTTATAATCGTCGCGGCCCAGTTCAGCACATGCTTGTAGCAGGCCGACAGGTGGCTGTTCTTCATCAAAATAGATCTCTGAGTAACATTCGTCAGAACAGATGATGAAGTCATACTTATCGGACAAAGCGATGAGCTTTTTCAGAGTATCCAGGCCAGTAACCGCGCCTGTAGGGTTGCTTGGCGAGCAGATGTAGAGCATCTGGCAACGCTGCCAGATCTCTTCTGGAACTGCGTCATAATCAGGAATAAAGTCATTCTCTGGCAGACAGTTCAGATAAAACGGCTCTGCACCCGACAAATAAGTTGCGCCTTCGTAAATCTGATAAAACGGGCTAGGTGAGATAATCACGGCTTCAGGTGAACGATTAATCGCTGCCTGAGTGAAAGCAAAAATGGCTTCACGGGTACCGTTTACAGGTAATACATGATCGTCCGCAGTCAGGGTGTCAGCATTCAATTTGAAGCGACGGGTGCACCAGTCCGCGATAGCCTGACGCAACTCAGGCATACCTTTAGTGGTCGGGTAATTAGCCAGTCTGCCGATATTCTCATTAATACACTCAGCGACAAATGCGGGTGAAGGATGTTTTGGTTCACCGATGGATAAAGCGATGTGCTCCAGATCATTGGGCGGAGTCACTTGCGCTTTTAAAGCGTTGAGTTTTTCAAAAGGATAGGGCTGTAACAGGCTCAGATCGCGGTTCATGCTTGAATATTTTCCAGTAGTGGCTGCGAAAACACAGAAATAAGGGGCGAAATTATACCTGAGAACGCAGGTAGGATTAAGCCCTCAATTACAAGCATAGGCGCTATTTGGTTCTGAGGACAAAAAATACTATGCTGTTAAACAAGCGTTTGTTTTAGGGTAGCCATATGCATCAAGATCGCCGCATTTATCCACGAATACATGTCGAGATCCCGGCAGAAGTTGAAGATGGCAGAGGGGAGACAGCAGATGTAACTCTGTTGAATGTCAGTATCAGCGGTTTACTGGTAGAAGGTGGAACTGATCTGTTGCAACTGAAAGCACCTGCGGCAGGTTTCCCTTTAGAGCTCAAAGTGCATTTTGGCATCGAAGGTGAACCGGTGCATTGCCATTGCCGGGTGGTCTATAACCAGCGTCAGTCGCAGCAATGCATGCGTTATGGTTTGATTATTCTGAGCATCGATCAGCATGCCAGTGAAAAGCTTCAGGCTTTTATTGCCCGCCCCGTTAAGTAGGTAAGTTCCTTAACTTTTTAACGGTAGTTCGTCGTACTCTTTTAAAGAGGCTGGATCGGTGTACCACTCCGCTCGTGATGCGCAAAAAATATTATGTATGGGGCGTATTTCTGGGTCTTCATTCAATGTGCCAGCCGGAATCACCACTGCACGCCCGGATTGAGCTTTCCATGGCATTGAAGAGCCGCACTTTTTACAAAAGGCCGTAGCGAAATGTTTTGTGTCCGGCAGGTTATAAACACCCACGTTGTTTTCGCCTGCATTCCATTGAAAGTGTTCAGGACTCACCAGAATGTTTGCGGCGAACGCACTGCCGGTAAATTTTCGACAGCGCGAACAGTTACAATACTGAAAGATGCCCAGGTTGCCTGTGATCTCATATGAGACTTCCCCGCATAAACAACCTCCGGATACTTTATAGTCAGACATCTTTCCCTCCTGGCTCCGTTCATTATTCAGAGTAGAGCATTTATGTGTACTGGATTTCCTTCAGTCCAATATTGCTTCTGGCGGACTCAATTACCGTCAGAGTCGCGGGCACGAACAACAGAATCAAAACCGTACCATAGGCCAGGCCAAATACAATCGCAGTTGCCATTGGGATCAGGAACTGCGCCTGTAGTGACGTCTCAAACAGTATAGGTGTAAGGCCGGCAATTGTGGTGAGTGAGGTCAGCAACACCGCACGTAAACGTTGGCAGGCTGCTTCGACTATCGCTTCTTTGACGGCCATGCCTTTTTGGCGCAGATGTTTATAGAAGGTAACCAGGACAATGGAATCGTTAATAACGATGCCTGATAGACCAAAGAATCCGAACAGAGAAAGAATGGTCAGGTTCATGCCCAATAATCCATGCCCGAAGATTGCGCCAGTCAGTCCCAGAGGTATTGCCAGCATGACCGCTATTGGCCAGCTGTAGGAAGCAAATACCCAGGCCAGGATGATAAAGATCAGGGTCAGGGCAAGCATCAGGCCCATCTTCATATCCGACAGGGTTTCGCGCTGGCTTTTATTGCGCCCTTCAAAGCTGGCTGAAACGCCATAATCACTCAGAATACGATCCAGCTTTCCGGATTTCAGATCGGCAATGATTTCATCGGCATTACCCACACTCTCGTTTAGGTCAGCACTCACTTTGATCGAGAGCTGACCGTCAACTCGGGTCAGTGTATCCAGTCCTTGTTTCGCTCTGAAACTTACCACATTACTGAGTGGTGTCGTGCCGCCATCAGGAAGTACGACCGGCAACTGTTCAATAACGCTTAAACGGTCTCGCTCAGCATCCGGTAACATAATGCGGACTTCTACTTCATCTCTGTTCTGGTAGAAATTCTGTACTTCAAGCCCATCAAATGCTGCGCGTAACTGGCGTCCCAGAGAATCAAGCGTAAGACCGGCTGATTTCCCTGCTGGAGTCAGTTCATAGATCAGTTGCGACTTACCAAAGGGCAGATCATCGTCAATGTTGTTTAAGCCAACATAGCCCTTCAGGAGATCCTGAAGTTCCAATGAAGCCTGCTTAATTTTATTGATATCGGTACCGGACAGGTTGACCTCAATGGGTTTTCCAGGAGGGCCGGTTTTAGAAACGCTGATGACAAACTTTTCAATGCCAGCAGGCATATTGATTCGTTTCCGCCATTCACGATTGAACTCAGCGGTGGAGTGTTCACGATCATCGCCAGGGTAGAGTTCGATTTCCAGAGAGCCAAACTCGTCACCGCTGGTTGAACCCTGAGAAGTACGGGAGAATGAAGCACTGCGAAGTTTCATTAAAGCGGTTTTAACATTACCGCCGCCCATGGCTTCATCCGTTTCATTCAGGGTGTCTTCCAGATGCAGAAGGAAGCGTTCAACCTGTAGGTTATTTGTGCCGGCAGTAAACTGCACATTGGCCGTCATCTCATCCCTTTCAACCGCTGGGAAAAAGGTAAATTTAACCCTGCCGCCAGCAACCAAACCAACAGCAATGATAAACAGGGCTATAGCGCTGGCGATGGTTGCCCAGCGGAATTCTATAGCACGGGTAACAAATCTTCTGAATGGGCCATCCCGGAAGTTGTTAAAAGTGGTTTCTAAAAAGATACGGGTTTTGGATGGATGCAGGTCTTCCGCTTTTTTGATGCTGTGGTGCAGGTGGCCTGGAAGGATAAGGAAACATTCCACCAGTGAAGCGAGAATTACGCAGATCACCACAATAGGTATATCGATCAGGATATTACCAATGCGACCATCAATCAGTAGCAGGGGCAGAAACGCTGCAATAGTGGTCAGTGAAGAGGCGGTAACCGGTGCCAGCATTCTGTGGGCACCACCGATTGCTGCCTGGAGGCCGGGTTCCCCTCTTTGCACGTGGGTCAGGGTATCTTCACCTACCACAATCGCATCATCCACAATGATGCCGAGTGCCATGATCAGACCGAACAGGCTGATCATATTAATGGTGCCGCCAATGCCGTATAACACGGCCAGAGTCGCCAGGAAGGATACCGGTATACCCACGGTTACCCAGAACGCGACCCGGGCATTCAGGAACAAGAACAGGATACAAATCACCAGAACTAGTCCGCTCAGGCCGTTCTTTAACAACAGATTGATACGTTGCTTAACCGGCTGCCAGCGTTCGTCATAAGTGGTCAGGTTGATGTCCTGAGGCAGAGTCGGGCGTGTTTCATCCAGCCAGTCATTTAGAATCGCTGCAGATTTGAGGGTGTCCTGAGTTTCGGTCCGGCGCAGGCGTAGCATCACCGCTGGGCGGCCTTCATGTTTTAACAGGACCTGATCATCTTTAGTGGTTAGTGAAATATCTGCAATATCCCCAAGGCGGATCAGACGTCCCTCACTGTCGGTAATGACTGGAAGCTGACGGAAACCCTCCACATCTCTTTGCTGATTCAGGCTTCGAATCTGACGCGAACCATCACCTTTCGCGGCGGTGCCGGCGGGCAAATCAAGACTGCGTAATCGAACATTGGCAGCAATCTGGTTCATGGTCATATCCAGCTCATTAAGCTGGGCAGAGGGGAGCTCGATACGGATCTGTTTGTCTGGCAGCCCGGTGAAGTCGATCTTGTTAATTCCGCGCGCCAACAGTTCCTGTTCAAACTGATCAGCCAGCGGCCTCAGTTCTTCCAAAGAGCCTTTTTCACTGCTGATGATCAGGCTGGCAATCTGTTCGTAACGGATGATTCTCTGAACCAGGGGTTCTTCAATATCAGAGGGGAGTTCACTGCGGACGCTATCGATTTTCTGCTTAACTTCGTCGAGCATGTAATCCACTTCGGTATCTTCATCCAGTTCAAGGCGAATGGAGGCGCTGCCTTGTGTGGCAGTGGCATAAAGCGTGTCGATCCCGGTCAGGGATTTCAGCGCCTCTTCAATGGGCAAGATAACGGATTGCTCAACATCCTCGGCTGCTGCGCCACTCCAGATAACCTGTACAGTGACAACATCGAGTTCGAAGCTGGGGAAAAACTGGGTGTTGAGTTTTTTAAGTCCCCATACACCCGCAAGGATCATCAGAACCATAAACAGGTTTGCAGCGACCCGGTGGCTGGCAAAAACTGCAGTGAGGTTTTGCAGCGGGCCCTGATAATCACGCATCAGAACCTACCTCTTTTACGCGAAGCCCGGAGATGGCATTGGGAAGCTGAGTCATTATGATCAGGTCACCCGCTTTGAGTTCGGAGCTTCTCACCAGCACCACGGGATTGCCCTCTGAATCTGTACTGTCGCCAATACGGGTAACGGTTGCTGCCTGAAGGCGATCATCCACAACTTTGTAAACCCGGTCTAAGCCATATAAAGAAACGGGTGGGATTGGGATCACATTCTGCTGGGCAGGAAGCTGGACTTGAATGGCCAGAGAGCGTCCGGGTTCAGGAAGGTATTGATTGCCTTCAATTTTGAAGAATGCATCGACACCGGCACGGCCGCCATTGACTTCTGCGGCTATCCGGTCCAGTTTCATGTTCAGTGTTTGATTATCGATCTGACCCGTGGCGACTATTAAATCATTGGTGCTGTTTGCACGGATCTGCGGCAAAATTTTGCTTGGAATTTGTGAACGGACTTCAAGACGATCCATGCTGTAAAACTGCAGCATTGAATCACCCGCTGTGACACGATCACCTGGCGCTACACTGAGCTGAGCAATTCTGCCATTGAATGGCGCTTTTATTTCAGTTCTGGAAAGGTCCAGCTCGGCGGCTTCCAATAGGCTACGTGCACGCAAGAGTTGTGATTCAATCTGGCTGAGGCGGTTTGGGTGGTCAGCGATAGAACTTTCACGTTCAACCAGAGATAAACGCTGTTGCTGATAATCTTTGCGGGCACTGTCCAGCTGCTCCTGACTGGCAACTTTACGCTTGATCAGGTTTTCATAACGTTTAACCGTATTGAGGCTGAGTTGTAGCAGATTCTTTTGGATTTGATAGGAATTCAGATCGGACTGGTGTCTCACTTTCTCGGCTTCAAGCTGGGCTTCAATATTGGTGACGTCGGCCTGTCGTTGCGCTACGAGCAGTTTTGCATCCCTGTCATCAAGTTTGATCAGCAGCTCACCACCTTCCATGCTGTTACCTTCATCTGTATTCACATTTGAGACAAATGCGGTAACCGCAGAGGTGACATTGGTCATTCTGGGCGCTTCGATCTGGCCATACAGAATCAGGGAGGGTTGGTGTTCTCCAGGTGAAGCTGTAAAGGTTTTAACCGTCCAGACTTTTTCATTTACCGGGCGTGAGGGAGCCTGCGGTTTGCTGGAAAATAAATAAACTACCAGTAACCCTCCGGCTAATAAGATCAGCAGTGGCAATATCCATTTCAGGTGTGATGAGTTCTTATGGGGTACTTCACTCATAAGCTATTCCATTTCAAGCAGAGAAATTAACAGGCAGACTTATATTAGCTGATATGAAACTGCAGCGTCAGCCATTGTTTCGAAACTTTACAAAACTGTCTGTTCCCATTTTTTAACTTATTGTTACTGTGCTAACTTATTGATACTAAAACCAGCTGGAGACAACCATGCATTCATACAGTGTACGTTGTTTGAACCCAGTCGGATTCCACACTATGGCCTATAAAGAGTGGGGAAGTGCTGACAATGACCGGGTTCTGATCTGCGTTCATGGACTGGCCCGTAATAGTCGGGATTTTGATGATCTGGCACTGGCGTTATCCCGTGATTATCGTGTGATTTGTCCGGATATTGTTGGACGCGGAGAAAGTGATTGGCTGCCTGCGGGTCAGGAATACGGCATACCGCAGTATATGAATGATATTGTGACTCTTCTGGCGCGACTCAATGTTGATAAGGTCGATTGGATTGGTACCTCGATGGGCGGCATTATTGGCATGTGCCTGGCTGCATTACCTAACTCGCCGATTAAAAGCCTGGTCTTAAATGATATCGGTGGTTTTGTCCCTGCCGCAGCACTGCAGCGGATTTCAGGTTATCTGGGTGATAAGCGCTTCCCGAATCTGCAACAGGTTGAAACCTATATGCGTTCAACCTATCTCTCTTACCGAAATATCAGTGATCAGCAGTGGAAGAGACTGGTCAAATTTGGGTCAAGACAGCTGGATGATGGTCGCTTTGCACTGCATTATGACCCTGCAATTGCCGAAGCCACAAAAGCGAACAGTAAAGAAGATATTGATCTATGGGCTGTTTGGTCCACTATCAGAGTCCCGCAGTTACTGATCTGGGGCGAGGCATCTGACGTTTTGCAGGAATCCACAGTATGGATGATGCAAAATAATGAGGAACTGGAATTGTATAAAGTTCCTGGCATAGAACATGCTCCATCGCTTATGGAACATGACCAGATAAATGAGATTCAGTCCTGGTTGCGACAACACCGAAGTAATTAGAAAGGAAGTTTCTGCATGAGTGTGATTACCCAATGGCCACAGGATCAGATGTGCCTCAGTTTCCGTGAAAGAGAAGAGGCGGTTGCCGCAGTTGAAAAAGCGTTTGCATCGACACTTGAGTCACTCAAAGTTGATATTGGACTGGTGGATATGTTTGAGGCCATCTATGTGCCTCTGGGGGCATGGCTTACCTGTCGCAAACGCCAGTCAGAAGGACCATTGGTGATTGGCATTAACGGTGCCCAGGGCGCAGGAAAATCGACCCTGTTTAATCTACTTGAGGTTATTCTGACTGAAGGTTTTGATCTTAAGGTGGTGGGCTTTTCCATTGATGATCTCTACAAAACCTTTGAAGAACGAGTGAAACTGTCCGAAGAGGTTCACCCTTTATTGAAAACCCGTGGTGTTCCGGGGACGCACGATGTTGATCTTGGCATCGAGATCCTGAACTCCTTAAAAAACAGTACTGCAGAATCCATCACAAAAATCCCTGTGTTTGATAAATCCACGGATGATCGCTGCCCGGCCTCTGTCTGGCAGGAATGGATTGGCCCTGCGGATGTGATTGTTTTTGAAGGCTGGTGTGTTGGTGCATTGCCTCAGGAACCCGATCAATTGGTTGAAGCGATCAATGATCTTGAGCGGGACGAAGACCCGGATGGAGCCTGGAGAGAATATGTAAATACTCAGCTGTCAGGCATTTATCAGGAGATGTTCTCCATGATCGAAGTGCTGATTATGCTTAAAGTCCCGAGTATGGATTCAGTATTTGAATGGCGTTCGTTGCAGGAGAAAAAACTGGCGGAGAGGGTGAAATATATCTACGACACCCAGCAACCAACAGAGCACCTCCGCATCATGAATGAAGAACAGATCAAACGCTTCATCCAGCATTATGAACGACTGACTCAACTGATGCTGGAAGAGATGCCTGATCGGGCAGACGTAACCCTGTTTTTAAACGATAATCACAAAATCTCTGACATACAGATTAATAACCCTCTGGCGAGCTGTGGCTAACAACATGATTAACAGATTTAAACTTCTGATACTTGCAGGATTGATTACTATCTTAACGGGCTGTCAGACGGCTTATTACTCTGCAATGGAACAGGTTGGCGTACATAAACGTGACATTCTGGTAGACCGGGTTGAAGAGGCTCGTGAGTCTCAGGCGGATGCTCAGGAGCAATTCAAAGATGCTTTGGAGCAGTTCCGCTCAGTTGTCTCTTTTGACGGCGGTGAGTTGGACAAAGTCTATAACCAGCTGCAGTCTGAATACGATGATAGCGTTGATGCGGCTGAAGATGTCAGCGATCGCATTCGCAAGGTTGAACAGGTTTCTGAAGATCTGTTTGAAGAGTGGGAAGAAGAACTGACCCAATACACCAATCAGAAATTCCGTAGCCAGAGTGCGGCTAAGTTAAGGACCACAAAAGCGCGGTATAAAGAACTTATTCGCTCCCTGAAAAAAGCCGAAAAGCGTATGCCTCCTGTGCTGAGTGCGCTTCAGGATAATGTGCTGTTCCTGAAACACAATCTAAATGCCCGGGCGATCGGATCTTTAAAGTCAGAATACAAAGGCATCAAAAGCAATATCGATCTGCTGATCAAAGATATGGAAAAAGCGATTCAGGATTCTGACCGTTTTATCAAACAGATGGAACAGGGCTAATAGCCACCTGATCAGATCGGGAAGAAGGTCATTGAGGCCGCACCCTGAACCACTCGGTTAATGGTGCGGTTGGTGCTGTCGGCAATCACTGTTGCCATCACGTCTTGTAAACTAATTAGCTTACCCAGAATGCGTTCATAACTGTAATTGGGAGTTCCGTTGTCAGCGATGCCATTGCTTAACAGATAGAGATTGCCCTGTGAATCGCGGCGATTATTAAGGTGCCATGCAAAAGATTCCAGGTTCCTGGCAGCGTTGTAGAGTTTCTGGTGGCTTAAGTCATCCAGAATAAAGATCTCTTCTTTGCCGTTATAAGCTGTATGAAGCATGCCTGTGATAGCGGCCATATAGGCAAAAACCCGATCACCTTTGTATTCATCTGAAAACGCCAGTGGTGCCACATCCACACCATCTTTATAGCCTAGCTCTTTAAACCCGTTAGGGAGGCGAGTAACTGGAAACAGCATGTCTAGCCTTCGGTCGAGGGTCATGCCTTCAACTTTTTTGAGCTCTCTGGGATTTCTCTTGTAAAGCTTTATGGTCAGTTCCCTAGCCAGGCGTTTCCATTCTTTGATATTTACATCCGTCACCATGTCGATATCGGACTTGGCCAGATTCTTCACGGAAAATGGTTTTGCATTATCTCCCGTGCAACCTGAAACTACAGATAATATAAGCAACAAAAGAAGGGTGCGCATAAAGTTCCTTAATAAGCTCTTCTTCAAACTATATAAGTGGACGGAAAGAATGGGAAGCAACTCTGGAATAGATGCTGAATTTTTACAGTTTTTGTCAGATCAGAGTCTGTGTATTAGTCAGTCCAAATCAACCCCTGGTGGCTGTATTGCGGATAGCAGAAGACTTGAGCTTAACGATGGTAGTCGACTCTTTATCAAGCAGATGCCCGAGCCGGTCAGCGGTTTATTCAAGGCCGAAACGGCAGGACTGGTGGCGCTAGCCAGGGATGAAATAGTTAAAACTCCTGGGGTGTTGTTCCAGAATGAGCAGTGTCTGGTACTGGAGTTTTTGGATGCTGCGCCAAAAGTACCAGAATTTGACGAGATACTTGGCCGCCAACTGGCTGAGTTGCACTCAGTCCCCAGAGATTATTTCGGCTTTGCAGGAGACAGCTTTTGCGGCTTAACTCGACAGCCGAATGAACCCTGCAGCAACGGCTTCCAATTCTATGCTGAGCAACGCTTCCTTTATCTTGCTCGCAGGTGCCATCAACAAGGCTATCTGACTTCCAGTGATTTACTGCTGGTAGAAAGACTCTGCCAGAAGTTGCCTGAATTGCTCCCGGAACAACCCCCGGTACTCATTCATGGTGACCTCTGGAGTGGTAATGTTCATGCCGATGAAGATGGGATGCCTGCCCTAATTGATCCTGCAGTGTATTACGGCTGGGGGGAAGCTGACCTTGCGATGACAAAGCTGTTTGGTGGTTTTTCACAACGTTTTTATGCGGCCTATCAGGAGGTGCTTTCTCTTGAACCGGGTTGGGAGAACAGAATGGCTCTGTATAATCTCTGGCACTTGTTGAACCATCTTCTTCTCTTTGGAGAAAGCTATTTAGCTGACGTGAAGCAGGTTATACAAAAATATGCGTGATATAGTTCAGCCCAATCTTACTAACCACATATGTCCGAATAAACGTTATGAATAAACAAGGTGATCTCACAGCAACACGCCGGGAATATATTGCGAATGGGTTAAATAAATCGGATCTGCAGAATGATCCTGTAGCCCAGTTCGCTGAGTGGATGGATGAAACTCTGCAGGTGATGCCGGATGATGCAACTTCAATGACGCTTGCTACGGCTAATGCTCAGGGCATGCCTTCGGCACGTATCGTTCTGTTGAAGCATTTTGATCAGCAGGGCTTTGCCTGGTATACCGATTTCCGCAGCCAGAAAGGGGATGATCTTGCTGAAAACCCTCAGGCTGAGATCTTGTTCTACTGGTATCCGTTTGAACGCCAGGTAAGGATTCAGGGTAAGGTCGTTAAACTCTCCCCTGAACAGGGGAAGAAGTATTTTAACCAGCGTCCTGTGGGGAGCCGAATCAGCGCTGCGGTTTCTCATCAAAGCCATCCGGTTGATAATCGGGATGTTCTGGAAAATGCGGTGCAGCAGATGGAACAGGCCCACCCGGAAGGTGATATTCCGCATCCTGACTATTGGGGTGGTTATATGCTGATTCCTAGCCGTTTTGAATTCTGGCAGGGGCGTGAAAATCGTCTGCATGACCGTTTTCAGTACAACCTTGTTGACGGTGAATGGGTTGTTCAGAGGCTGCAACCATGAGTCAGGAAAACGACAATACTCTGGTTCGTGTTGAACCTGCTCAGCCAGCTAAGGCATGCGTGATCTGGTTACATGGCTTAGGAGCGGATGGTTATGACTTCCAACCCATTATTCCTTACCTTAAGTTACCGCAGGATTCGGTTCGCTTCCTTTTTCCTCATGCGGAAGTAATGCCGGTCACTGTGAATGGTGGCATGCCTATGCGGGCGTGGTACGACATTCTGGAAATGAATGTTGATCGAAAGGTAGATAAGTCCGCGTTGCTTAATTCTTCTGAGAGAATAAAGAGTCTGATTGCAGACCAGATCGAATCAGGGATTCCAGCAGATAAAATCATTCTGATTGGTTTTTCACAGGGCGGAGCCGTGAGTTATCAAACGGCACTCACTTACCCGGAGCCTTTGGCCGGCATGGTGGCTTTGTCGACGTACATGGCAACTGCTGAAGAGATTGAAGTGCAGCTCACTGAGGCTAATAAGCAGATTCCGGTTTGGATCTCGCATGGTGAATATGATGATGTCGTTCCTAAACTGCTGGGCGAACAGGCGCTGGAAAACCTCACTCAACAGGGATTAGATCCTCAATGGACTACCTACCCAATGGCACATGAGGTATGTTTGGAACAGATGGAAGCGCTGGGTGAATGGATCAGTCAGCGCCTTGGAGAATTAAGTTAATGAAAATTGAAAACAATAAAGCGGTGTTGTTTCACTACGCTCTGGTAAATCCTCAGGGAGAAGTGCTGGACGGTTCCCGCGGTGGTAATCCTCTGCCTTATTTGCACGGACACAAAAATATAGTCCCGGGTCTGGAAGCAGCGATGACGGGTCATGAAGTGGGTGATAAGTTCCAGGTGACAGTTTCCCCGGAACAAGGTTACGGCTTGCGCGATGAATCCAAAGTGTCTTTAGTTGACCGTGCGTCATTTGCAAATTTCACCGAGCTTGAAGAAGGCATGGTTTGCCAGATGGAAGATGAAAACGGTGAACTGCAGATTGTAGGCATCACTAAAATCACAGAGAATGAAGTGACTGTTGATGCCAACCATCCTTTTGCAGGCATTGAGCTGAACTTCGATGTGGAAGTGATGGAAGTGCGGGATGCTTCAGAAGCTGAGTTAGCAGCTGGTAGAATTGAAATAGAATAAACTTGAGCAAGCTGGGCTTAGCGGCTTAGTGTAGGAGAAAAATCATGCGTTTATTATTAGCTTTATTGATTCCATGGTTGCAGTTTTTTACCATCGGCCGCCCAATAGCAGGCATTATCTGCCTGATTCTGCAACTGACACTGATTGGATGGATTCCAGCTGCGATATGGTCTGTATACGCCTTAAGCCAGTACAAAACAGATCAGAAAATTAAAGATGCTATGAATGGTGACTAAGGCGCTTAATTAATGTTCTTACGCAAAAGCCGCTCAATTGAGCGGCTTTTTTGTGGCTGTTTGCGCCGAAATAATAAGGCGACTTAGTAGCCGCCGTTCTCTATGCCTGTCTACGCAGGAAGTTATCTTTCTAATTGTTTTTCCACTCGATTCAGCTTTTCTTGCATATCATCGATGGTTTGGTCCGAATCACTCACAACAGGTGAGATTTTGAATGTGTCCAGAAAATCTACCATGAAATCTTCCTGACTCATCTTCTCCAGCTGTCGTTCTGTCCAGGCGTTAGTCTGATGTGGCATTGGGAGTCCTCCTCAACCTTGTATAAGAAGGTATGGTTCAGAAAAGGCGTTTTTTCAAACGAAAGGAGAGCAACATTAAAACTTTTCATATGACTGAACAGTGCATTTTTTGAGCTGTATCAATACCCGCTAATTAATAAAACGTTAACCTAGGTCTCAGTCACTACGGGTGAAATGATAAAAAATTTTAGAGAGGTTACCACAATGGTTGACGTATACAGTATGGAAGTTCTGGTTCCTAGCTTGGCGATGATCGCAGGCATGACTGCTGCAATGTGCTGGGCGTTCTTCAAAGTTCGTGGACTGATGAACGAAGATAAAGAGAAGTAAGCTTCTTGACCAAAAAGTGGTTGTCTGTCACCGGCCTCTTTTTGTATTTCCCCCAATAGCTTGTAAGCTTGCGATAGGGCTGCCTTATAAAGGTAGCCCTTTTCGTTTTTATGGGCGGAACAATTTAGAACAGATATTTGCCGCCGGATGCAACCGCAACGGTAATCAAGCCAAGTACCAAATTCACCGCCACGATGTGCCGGATCTTATTCAGGTATGTACCAGCCATAGGCCAGTTTTCTTCTGAAACAGCCTGGCACAGCCTTTTGTAGCGCATGAAATATAAAAATGCGTAGAGGGCAATCATCAGATAGCCGAGGCCGAGCATAATGTGAATATGTGTGCCAATCTGAGCGAACCCGCCATAGATTGCGATCATACCGTGACCACTCAGGATCAACACGGCAACAGAAATCCAAACCCATAAGAAGAACTTCTTAAACACCCCAGCCCAAAGGCTTAGCCTTGTTGGAGGCTCGAGCATAGACGCAGCTACGGGTCTTAAGCAGACATAGGCGAAGAACATTCCTCCTACCCATATAACGGCAGAAAGAAGATGGATGGTGAGTAATATATGCATGTAACTTCCTCTGTAAAACGTTCAAACAGACCGATAGGTTTATACTAAAGTCTAAATTCTTCAGGCATCAAGGCTTATATCAGAATTACTTAATCTAACTAAACTTATGTGAGATTAGAACAGGTTTTTGAGTAGTTGGTTATGTTGAAGAATATTAAGATCGGCCAGAAAATCGGCTTTGGCTTTGGTTTTGTAATGGTGTTACTTGCCATAGCAATTGTATTTGGAGTGTTTGGGCTGATGGCATCTGAGAAAGGTGTTGAATCCTATACTCTGATGGCCGAAGAAACAAAAACGGCTGAATCGGCCAGAAGTAACCTGTTAAAAGCCCGTATTTCTGTTCTGGAATATCTCGAAACACACGACCCGGAACAGTTAACAAATTATCAGAGCCTGATCAGCTCAGCAGAGGCTGCATTAACGTCAAAGCAGGAGCAAACCTCTGATATCGAGCGGCATTCTCATATGAAGCGTGCACTTAGCCATCTTCAAGAATATAAAACTGTCGTCAGCAATATGGCTGAGCAGATCACGAAATCGGACCAACTCATTAATGAGGAGCTGCTGGTTCGAGGTGAGGATATGTCTTTGGCAATGGCTGAAGTTATTCAGGCTGCACGTGATGATAATAATTCCATGATTATGTTCTATGCCGCTGAAGTGCAGCAGGCACTGATGGCCGCAAGAATGCTAACGGCTGATTATCTTGAAAGCTACGATATGAATGACTTTGATCGTGCCGTCGCTTTTATGGATGAAGATGTTCTGGAGCGCGCAGAAGAGCTGGAAATGAACATTGAAGCCGCATACCAGAGGGTAAATTACAGTAACTACCTGTCTGAGAGTGTCGGTTTTGTAGAAGCCCTCCAGCAATTGAATGTAGAGTTTGAAACGCTTAAAACACTTACAAATGAATTGGCCAGTGTAGAAACAGAGGTATTCAAAACTCTGGAGCTGATTACGGACTCGGTTCAGCAGGAGCAGGCAGCACTTGGACCTAAATTGCAGCAACAGGTCTCGGAGCGGATTGTTTTACTGACTGTGATTACTCTGATTGCAGTAGCTGTGGGTGTTTTCTTCTCTATTTATATGTCTCGCTCAATCAGTAAACCACTAAAAGAAGCGGTTGCTGCTGCACGTTTGCTGGCCGATGGTGACCTTACAGTGCGTTTCCAGAGCAATTCCAAGGATGAAGTTGGAGAGCTGTTGGCGACTCTGGCTCTGACTGCGGAAAGCCTGAAAAACATGATTGCTCAGATCTCTAATGCCAGCAGTGATATGAGCCGATCTACTGATCAACTCTCCAGCGCAGTGACACGCTCATTAGATGGTATTTCCACTCAGCAGGCTGAAACGGATCAGGTTGCAGCGGCAATGGAAGAGATGGCTTGCTCAGTGTCTGAAGTGGCGGAAAACGCAACCCAGGCAGCTGAATCTGCGGAGATGGCGAATCAGGAGTCTGGTACTGGTCAGGATATTGTCATCCAGACTCAGAATGCGATCAGAGAACTGGCAGACAGCGTGACCCGGACTGAAGGGCAGATTGCGGACCTTGAAAAGGAAAGCATCAACATTGGCGGTATTCTGGATGTGATCCGCGATATTGCAGATCAGACTAACCTGCTGGCCCTTAATGCGGCCATTGAGGCGGCCCGGGCCGGAGATCAGGGGCGTGGCTTCGCCGTGGTAGCAGATGAAGTCCGAGGCCTGGCGCAACGTACTCAGCATTCCACTCAGGAGATACAGACGCTTATCGAACGTTTACAGTCCGGTGCTAAATCAGCGGTGAATTCCATGCAGCAAGGTCGTGATAAAGCAGATCAAAGTGTGGCAAATGCTGAGAAGGCAGGCACTGCGCTTGAAGCGATTACGGGTGCGGTATCAACCATCAGCCAGATGAACACTCAAATAGCTTGTGCTTCTCAGCAGCAAAGCAATGTTGCTGAGGGTATCAGTGAGAGTATTTCCAACGTTCGTGATGTAGCGGAACAGAGTGCTCAATCTGCCAACGAGACATCCCGAGTGAGTCAGGAGATCAATCAGATAGCGGCTCAGCTGCAGCAGATGGTTTCACGTTTCCGGATATAAATAACCGGACGTCAAACATTCGCTATGCTTAATTTTTGACCGCTTTAAGAATGACAAATTTTTTGTTACTGGCGACTGTTTCACAGTTGCCAAAAAGTTTTTTCAAGCGACTGTGATAACCCAGATGCCTATTTCCTATTACCCAGAGTTCGCCCTTTTTCCGGAGGGCTTGCTTTGCCTCACGGAACATCTGTAAAGCAATAAAATCCCCTACAACATTATGCTGGTGGAAAGGTGGATTATTCAGAATAAGATCGCAACTGGAAGGTGCGATGCCGTTGAGGCAGTCCGTTGTGGTGAATTCTGCAGATCGGTCATTGCCGAATGCTTTACGGAAATTGGCTTCCGCAGAGGCTACGGCCATGAATGATTCGTCGACAAAACAGAGTTCAGCATCCGGGTTTTTTTCGGCGGCAATAAGACCTACCACACCATTACCACAACCAAGATCGACAATTTTCTGATACTTGTTCGAGTCAGGCAGATGCTGCAGGAAAAAACGAGTGCCTATATCGAGGCTGTCCCGTGAGAAAACCGCAGCATGGTTAATAATTTTGTGCTCTGTTCCCTCAAGAATATAACTGGAAGGATAGGGCGACTCAGGAGTCTCCATTGCCGCGTTGAATTCTGGAAAAATTAACCGGGCTTTTTTGCGTGCAAGAGAGGTTTTGGTGGGGCCAATATACTTCTCAAACAACTTCAGCGTTGAGGTGTGAATGCCTTTAACCATACCTCCCGCAATAACCCGGCTCTGCTCATGTAAAAGAGGGCGGATTTTTATCAGCTGCTCTTCAAGCATCGCCAGACTTTTTGGAACTTTAATCAGTACAAGGTCAAATGGCCCTTCGGGAGTGTCGAGGCTGTTGAGCATTTTAATCTGTTCGGTTGATAACTGGTTATCTGCTGCATTTGCGATTAACCCCTGCTGTGACAGCCAGGAATCACTGACGGTTGAAGGGTGAAATTGATGCAGTGAGAGCGTCAGTGCGCCAAACAGATCGTTAACGATTAAGATCCGGCTGCTGTCCTGTAATAGGTTGTCTTCCTGCAGCTGATTCAAAAGATACTCATCAGCGGCATCCCAGGCCCGAAGCTGTTCATTTTTCCGGTGTGGGAATCTGCGCAACAGAAGGTCGCCAAATTGGGATGAGAGCGTGTCCATATACAGAAGAGGTTTTGCGGTTATTGAGAAGGGAATTGTAGCACTTAGGCCGAGCTAATTATTTAATTTTTATTAAATTTCTCTTCCTGGTTTGCACTTTAGCAAGTCTGGGTATATAAATACTTTGCGTATATACATTGTGTATCTATCGAATATGCGTTGGGTATAGGTTGTATTTCATGTATTCTTGCATTCATTATTGTTTCGAGGCTTTTGTATTATGTCTGGGAAGAAGGGCGCAAAAAAGAAAAACAGCCAACTAGTGATCCGCATAAATGATGAGGAGCGCGATGCGTTTGTATCATTATGTGAGGACCTTGATACCAGTGCTGCGAGAGAAATACGTAGGTTTATACGTGGATTTCTTAAGGAGAATCAGCAGGAAGAAGAGTAAGGAATTTACTGTTCGGCTTGTGTGCTCTGTTATAAAAACATTAAGGGGATGAGTTCAATGGCTAAGGTAAAAGCAAAAGCTGTAAAAAAACAGATCAAAGCGCGTAAAGCAAAAATTGCTAAACACGAAGGCAAGCTGAAAAAGCTGAAAAAGTTGCTGAAAAAAGCAAAATAATCGCGTCACTCGTTGCGTAGAAAAAGGGCAGTTAATCACTGCCTTTTTTGTGCCTGAAAGTAGGGGTGAACTGCTCTGCAACTGCCGATATTTATAGCTTTTAGCTGTTTTTGTGCACTTTGGATTTGAGCTTTATTGCTTAAAAAAAGTACAGTGTTTGATATATATGGATAACAAAAAAGTATAAGAATTCATACGGATGGGAATTATTGGTTGTTTTCAGCCATATGAAAAATAAAGGTTTTTTGTTATTTTGTTGACCAAAATCAAACGAAAAAAGTAGGGGTTTGCCCTATGTTTGAATATCAAAATAATAAATAAACTTTGTGTGGTTAGTGTGGATAGGTCTGCTGTTACGTCAATACGTAGCTTTTTATTACAGAGAACAGTCTTTTTCTCAGCCTTGGGGTTCTTGATTCTTATTCTGGTTACCCACTATGCCTTCACAAATAGTGTGGTCAAAAACGCAGAGCAAAGCGCTGAAAGAGTAGCTAAGCAGACCTTTAATTCAATGTATTTGGTGATGAGCCAGGGATGGGATCGTGCTCAGCTTGAGCAATTCATCAACCAGCTAGAGAAAGATAATCGATACAGCGATTTAACTGTCCGTGTATTCCGAGGCGACCTTGTTACAGATAAATTTGGAGAGATGAATTCTCCTGCGATGACAGACGTACATCGTGAGGTAATGAATACCGGGGTCTCTCAGTTTGTCACAAAGGACGATAGTATAAGTTATTACTATGCCCTGACCGCGAAAGAGGTGTGTACCCACTGCCATACCAATGTGGAGGATGGTCAGCCACTGGGAATGATTGAGGTAACGCAGGAAATTGATCGGTCACTCTTAAATGCGAACCTTGAGTTAGTTCTGACCCTGCTTATTGTTTCTCCGCTTCCGCTTCTTCTTGCTTACCTTGCCACTCGGCAAATTTCATTTCGTATAGATAAATCTATTGAATATCTCGCTGATCGTATAGAGAGTATTGAGTCTGTTTCTGATCTGCCCCTGATTGAACAAGATAAACAAAAATTAGGCTTTAAAGAGCTCCAGAGAATTTTTGATCAGGTTAAAGCTTTATCCCTGAAGCTAAACGATATAGCAGTGGATAAAGATCTTCTGGAATTTGAGATAAGGCTTCTGGAAAAGTTCGTTATCACATCTGAGGTGGTAAGAGACTGGCGAGAGCACGTAAATAACCTTTTGACAGATATAAACCGTGTTATGAATGTATACACAATGTTCTCTGTCTTTAAGGTTGAGGAAGAGGTGTTTGATCTTGAAATCTTTTGGCTGCAGCCGCCTACGGATCAAACCAAGAAGCTTATGGAAACAGCGATTCTGGAACTTCTGGAACAGGATAGCATGGCTTTTCCTGGCGTGAATATGAGCCACAACGTAGTAGATTCATATGCTGAACCACTGGAATTGGACCAAAAGGCAGTGGAGCTACAAACTAAATCCCTTCTGGTCGATACACCCAAGATTGGTGGCATAGTTGGGATAGGGGTTCACTCTTTAACAATAAAAGACACCACTAAACTGCTTGTTCTGGAGAGTATTCTATCTACCTTACTCAATGTTGTGGGTTCTGTCCGCGCTATCTACAAATACACTAAAGACCTTGAATATTACGCTACCCGTGATCCTCTCACGAACCTTTACAATCAGCGCATGTTCTGGGAGCTGCTGGATTATGAGCTAGATCGAGCAGATCGACATAACTATAAAGTTGCTCTGTTAATGCTGGATCTTGATAACTTCAAAGCGATCAATGATGGTTACGGCCATAGTTGGGGAGATAAGTTACTTTCCGGTTTCTCAGAAGCCTTGCAGAATGAACTGGGTAACGAAGCGGTTGTAGCACGCTATGGCGGAGATGAATTTGTTATCATCCTGCCAGAAAGCAGCGCTCCTGAGGCATCCATGGTTGCTGAAAAAGTACTTATGTCGATCCGTAATCATTCACTTTATTACGATTCATCAACTGATCTCAAACTGACGGGTTCTCTGGGAATGGGTATCTACCCAGACCATGCGGCGAACAAGAAAGACCTGTTCATGTTTGTGGATAACCTGATGTACCGGGCTAAGCACTCAGGTAAAGATCAGATTGCTTTGCCAGATGAGCATGAGCTGGTGGACTATTTCAAAGAGATGTCCGATAAAACTATTCTGGTCACCAGAGCCATAGAGCAGCGTGAATTGATACCTGCATTTCAACCAATTGTTTCCTCCTCAAACGGTACTATCCATGCTGTAGAGGTGCTGAGCCGTATTCAGCTCTCTGGAGATCAGTTGATGAGTGCCGGGGAATTTATCGAAATTGCAGAGTCCATAGGCAAAGTGCATCAATTAGATTACATCGTAATGGACAAAGCGTTTGCCCAGGTAAAACAAACCGATTATCAAGGACTGGTCTTTATTAACCTATCTCCGCGTTCGATCATTATCAGCGACTTTATGCCAACCATTCGTAAGATCGCTGAAGAACACGGTATTGATAAAGAGAAAGTGGTTTTTGAGATTACCGAGCGAGATACAGTGAAAAATATCACCATGCTCGAACGTTTTGTTATGAATCTCAAAGATCAGGGATTCAAACTGGCGATTGACGATTTTGGATCTGGATTCTCCTCGTTCCATTACCTTAAACACCTGCCAATTGACTATGTCAAAATTGAAGGTGAATTTATCGCTAATATGGCCAACGATAATCGGGATATGGCGTTTGTTAACAGCATTGCGCGCCTGTCGCAGGAACTCAACGTAGAAACTGTGGCGGAATTTGTTGAAAGCCCAGAAGTCATGGAAATGGTTTCAAAAGCAGGCATAACTTACGCACAGGGTTATTACGTTGGTCGCCCGATTCCTGATTTGCAAAAAGTATTGTCTGATCATATATCAGACCAATAGCTAATCCGGCTGATATAAATACTTCATAATTCACTGATCTAATGCAGTTGCCCCCAAGTATTTGGGGGTGCTTTTCTGTTTAACTGTATGTACCATTGCCGCGTTTAGATTGCCTGAGTTTTACTGTGACACAACCTATACTTTTAGCTGCAGGGATTGCAGTATTTACGTTAATAGCGATAGCCCTGTTTTTTATCAGGAAGCTTCCAGCCCCTCAGGTTGATAACTCCACCTCACTGAATGAACGCATGTTTTTGCCAGTACTGGAAAAAGCAGTGGGGGGGCAATATGAAATCTTTCCTAAAGTCGCTTTGGTTGATGTTTTTGAGCCCGAAGTGAGCCTTTCTAAAAGAGCCCAGAAAAAAGCTTTGAGATCTGTTCAGGGACGGCAGTTTGATTTTGTCGTTGTTGAACGTGCTACCAAAAGTATCATCTGTGCGGTAGAGCTGGACGATCATAAATTCGACAAGAAAACCTTCAAACAACAAGACCTTTATCTGGAAGAGCTGTGCCGAAAAGTAGGTTTGCCACTGCTGAGGGTGCCCTCGCAACGGGGTTATAACCTGTCTGAGCTAATAGAGCGTTTTGAACGAATTATTGAGCCTTCCATTGTGAATGCCCAGATTATTACTGCAGCAAAAACTCCGCTCAAGGTCAGGGAACGTTTAGAATAGGAACAGTAACCCTTAACACCGCAATGATTTGTTTTCATTTTGGCAAATTACCCTTAACAATTGATTCTATCAGCCGCTAAACTGTTAACTAACTGGTCAAACACTACCCCGTTTTCAATATAGTGAATTAACCGAACGGTGGGTAATAATTATTGGGTCTCGATTATGATCTCTAAATTCAGAAAGATTCAGTGCTCCGCTCTGATTGCAACCGCTGCAGCACTGGCTTCGACATCTGTTTATGCTGAACCGCCCTTCAAGTCCGGTGAAGTAGTTGTAAAAGGCGCACCTCACCTCTACTCATCTGAATTCACAGTTAAGCGACATCTTCCGCTGAGTAATTTAACAATTCTTGAAGTTGGTAAAGGTGATGAGAAAGCAGCAATTAATAAATTGCGCAAAAAGGGCAGATGGGCTCGTTTGAATCTGCTTGTGTCCAAGTTTGTAGATGATTCCTACAGATCGTATCAGTGGAATCTGGATGCGATTCAGGCCGATTCAGCCTGGGGAATCTCGACAGGTGATGCAGGAACAGCTGACAACCCACAACCAGTTAAGGTTGCTGTTCTGGATACCGGGCTGGCTGTGGCCCCTGCGGGTGGCGATGGAGTGACCCAGTGTTCAACGGGTCAATGGGACTTTGTAAATGATGATGCCGACCCGGACGATGGGGATGGTCATGGAACCCATGTAAGCGGCACTATTTCACAGATGACCGATAATGGTGTGGGTGTTGCTGGTCTGGCATATGGTGCCTGTGTTATGCCAGTCAAGGTTCTGGATGATAACGGCTCTGGCACCGATGCAGTGCTCACTGAGGGTATCCTGCATGCTGTTCAGGAAGGTGCTCAGGTTATTAACATGAGTCTGGGTTGGCATGCCCGTTATGGCTATATCAACTTTGATGCACTCAATGCAGCGATGCAGTATGCCGAAGATCAGGGTGTGTTGATTGTTGCCGCAGCAGGTAATGACGGCTGGCGTAAAAATGTTTCCTATCCAGCATTACACTCAGCTGTGATGGCGGTGGGTGCAACCGATTTCCGCAACCAGAAAGCGCCATACTCTAATTATGGTACAGGACTGGATATCATGGCACCGGGTGGTGATACCGGCCGGGACGATAATGGTGATGGCTATGCGGACGGGATTCTGCAGGAAACCCGCCTTGATGCTGATGGCGATGGTCTGAGCAATGACTGGGGCTACTACTTCTTCCAGGGAACCTCAATGGCATCTCCGCATGTAGCTGCTCTGGCTGCATTAGTTATTGCGAATGAGGGTAGTGTATTAACACCTTCAGAAGTGAGAGACAGAATCACCTCTTCTGCACTGGCTCTTGGTAGTACTTCAAGATATGGCGCAGGTCTGATTCAGGCCGCCGATGCGCTGGGTGGTTCTACACCTCCTCCGGTTTCAACCAATAATGCACCAGTGGCTGCATTCAGCTACAGCTGTGCCGATCGTCTCTGCTCTTTTGATGGCAGTAATTCATCCGATCAGGATAATGACCCATTGACCTTCTCCTGGAACTTTGGGGACGGTGTGGTCGACAATGAATCGGGTTCAACAGCAGTGCATGAGTTTGCAAGTGATGGTACTTATACTGTCAGTCTGACCGTGTTTGATCCGGAAACTTCTGACACTGCTGAAACAACTTTCAGTGTCAGTGGTCCGGCTGTTCCAGGAGCCATTAGTCTTGATGCCCTGGGTTATAAACGCAAAGGCGTTCAGCATGTCAGTCTGAGCTGGGATGGCAATAACGATAATGTCGACGTTTATTGGGATGGCACAGAAATTGATTCTGATGTACCAGGAAGTTCAGGTGATTATTCTCTGGATCGAAAAGGCGGCGGTAACTATCTCTTTAAAGTCTGTGATACCGGTACTGACAACTGTTCTTCGGATGTCCCTGTTGTCTTCTAAGGTTGGGGATAAATTAGATTAAAGGCCGCAATTGCGGCCTTTTTAATTTTC
>JBMYLM010000035.1:0-30470 GCA_049596335.1 Neptuniibacter sp. | reverse complement strand
GAACTCGCGACCCCAACCTTGGCAAGGTTGTGCTCTACCACTGAGCTATTCCCGCTAAGCATATTCTCAAAGAGAATGGCGTCCCATAGGGGGTTCGAACCCCTGTTACCGCCGTGAAAGGGCGGTGTCCTAGACCACTAGACGAATGGGACGCAGTGCTTTAAAGCGGGGCAAATAATACTTATAACCCCTTTTAATATCAAGTAATTTTTTTATTTTCTCATCTACCCAACATCCCTCTTTTCGGATAGTGTTAGGGGCTGTAGTACAAGAGATGATAGCAATGAGTCCAACTTACATAGCACTGATTATCCTCTTTGGCGTTGCCATCATGGCAGGTATCGCATTTGCCGTTCAGGATTACGAAAACAAAAAGCGCGAGAAGAACCTTCGCCTGCTCACTCTCAAAACGGCAATCCGCAGAGCGACTCATTTATTAGAATCCTTTCCCCCTATTCTCATAAGCAACGAAATTCACAACCTTCTATGCAAATACATCTCTGTGCGTTGGGATGCAGTTGTTGAACTGGAAGCCAGCGAAACCAATAAACAACAGCAATCCACTTTCCAGGCACGAGCCGCATCAGTTCCAGAAGCAATGAATCACCCTGCCGGATCAATGAGTGTTTTCAATAACTCGGTAGAAGCCAACCGGGCATTAGGCGTTGTTAAAGAATTTGCCGGTTTTGTTTCTGAAATCGCCAATAAAGGCGACATTCGCGCAGAACAAGCTGAGCACCTGACTAAAGAAGCCAAAAGAATCTATATGCGCATTGAGATCGATATTGATCTTATACAGGCTATGGAAACTGAGGAAACTCAGACTGCCGAAGTGGTCATTCATTACTATCGCAGCTGCTTCAAGAAACTACAGAACCTGAATATAAATCAGGCCCTTGACCGCCAACTGTACGAAATCAGAACTCATATCACGCAACTGGCGGAGCAGATTGATCAACATCACGAAGAGAAACTTCAGGCTGAAGAAGCCGCTAAAGATTCCGGTAAAAAGTTTAACTTTTAACCGGAACCGGCACTTCAGCCAATACGGGTTCATCAGTCTCTTTTTTCCACTCTCTATCCACTAATGCATCTGTAATTCCGGCTCCTGCCCACATGGACGCCAACGCTATCCAGGCTGTAATAGAAAATGCAGAACCACCCGTCAGACCAGCGCCTACCGCACAGCCACCCGCTAACATACCTCCCATACCCATAAAGGAAGCACCGACTATATAGCGGATCATACTGTGGCCATCTTTAAAGCCCTGAATTTTGAACGTACGGGAAAGGGTTGCAGCCAGAAAAGAGCCCAGAAACACTCCCGGAACCAAGCCCACATCAAAATCCATGGGCGCACCGCCCGGGGTCAAAAAATACATCAACGTATCTGCTGACGGACCCGTGAAGGTCATGCTTTCAACCTGAGTTGGCTCAAACGTCTGATAAGACATATGGTAAGTAAACCACCAGCCACCCACTACCATAGCGCCCACACCCACTGATCCAACCCATGCCCAGGTTGAGAGTTTATTGCGGATGCCGTAAATCACCGCAACAACCATACACACCAAACTCAGGTAGATACCTGTATAGTCCCCCAAACCCAGGAACCCGATAAGCTCCAACCCACCATCATCATGCAGCAACCAGGAATTTGCCACACCATCACGCGCTGGAGCTAGAATGCCACGCAAACTTGCCTGAGCTACCGCAGCGAAAAGAAGTCCTGAAAACAAAGCTCGTAAATTTCCGGTCGCGGCTAGAACTAATAAGCGCGCTCCACAGCCACGAGCCAGTATCATTCCAGCTCCAAACAACAACCCACCTAAAACAGCTCCGGATAAACTACCGTAAGACGCCAACATCCTGGAATCGGTGATATCCAATTCACCAAATAAGATGAGAGCCTGAGTTCCACCTACAGCCGCAGAAAAGGTTAATAACCAGATTGCAACTTTAGGCCCCATGCTCCCGCGCACGAATTCGACTACTGCTGCACGCAAACAGAACTGGCTTCTTTGGGCAAACACCCCAAACATCAACCCAAGCAGTAAACCACCAAATGCAGTTGTACCGCTTTCCCCCAAACTCTCTATCAGGAACTCAAAATCCATACCCACCAACACCTGCTGTTAGAGTGTTCAATAAATAACCAACATTAATTTCTTGAGGGAATATTATCAGAACAATTAGTAATAAAAATTGACATAAGCCAAGATCAAACCAATTGATTAAGAAATGACTAATACAGATATTCTATATATAGGGAGAATAAAAATTCGGGGAAATTCGATCCAGCACTGAAAGGAGAGTTAGTTACCTGACATCAGCTTGGGTATTAATGTTTCGCAATGAACCAGTACTATCAGCCACCTCAACTTCTATTATTGAATGTTGGCGATACCACTTATACACCGCCCTCTCGCCCTGCTCCAACCAGGCAGTCAGGCTCGCTAAACATTGAACCGGTACAATTGCATGTAAAAATTGTGGTCGATCTGATGTTTTGAGGTAGCAAATACTTGAAGGGTTTTGCTGTGCAGCGAGTACCAACTCGGTTAATAGCTCTTCTTGCAACCTTGGCGTATCACAAGGCAGGACCATAAGGTGAGAAAACAAACCTTCATTCTGGGATTCATAATGCAATAAAGCTGCATGAATACCTGCTAGTGGCCCTTGAAAATCCGAAACCTTATCCTCCAACATCACACATTTAAACTGTGAATAGGTTGAATGGTTACGGTTACAACTGATAGCAAATGATCGTGTAAATCGCGATACCAGCTCTAAAGCATTCATAATCATTGGCCGGCCATCTACTAATATCAATCCTTTATCCTGGCCGCCCATTCGACTCCCCTGCCCTCCCGACAGGATAACTGCCGCCAGATTAAAGACTGGCTTATTCATCTACTTCTCACCACTTTCATCGTCTTCTGGAGGATTAGAAATTGCATCCAGAGCTTCGAGTAATTTTTCAAACTCTAAAGGTTTAGAGAGAATGCTTTTCACATTTCCTACCTGGATAATTCTCTGGATTTCATCCTTTTCCGCCTGACCCGTAATTACCAAACAGTCCTGTTCCGGGTATTTCTGTTTGATATAGCCAACCACCTGATCACCGTTCAGGAGCGGCATTTTGACATCAGTAATGAATGCATAACATTCACCCTGCTCCAGTTCCTCCAGAGCGTCTTTGATTGAAGTAAAGCAGCACAGGTCATACTCTGTTGTTTCTGATTTAAAACGCCGCTCAAGGCTTTTTAACATCATCTCTTCATCGTCAAGAATGATCAGCTTTCTGGTACTCACTCACAATCTCCTGATAATTAACCCGAACAGTAAAACTATAGCAATCTTACTCAGTCTTGTTAGATGAGTTAGGTGAAATACAAATACTCCAGACAATAAAAAACCGACCCCAGGTCGGCATTTACACTTTTGATCGCTGTGAGAGGAATTATTCGTCACTCCGCTCCTCACCCTACGGGCCGCTGCTTCAAAAAACTAAAGCAGCGTTGTCTCGCTTTGCTCGGCTCGGACGAATCCTGCCGTTTAAATAATAAAAAACCGACCTACGGTCGATATTTTATTATTGGTCGGTGTGAGAGGATTCGAACCTCCGACCCTCGCCACCCCATGACGATGCGCTACCAGGCTGCGCTACACACCGATATAAGCAAAGCTGCTTGAGGTGCAGTATATTATCCTAACGTATTGATGTTTTGAAGCTTTTGGTAAGTACAACAAACTTAGCTACGTTTTAGCTGGTCCAGAATATCTTCCAGTTCAGTAATCGTTTGGCGCAACAGTTGTTTGTACTGGCTCTGATCATCTTCATGATTTTCACCAGAAAGATACTGCTTGGCACCACTCAAAGTGTAGCCCTGATCATGCAGAAGATTTTTAATCTGCCTGATTAGAATGACATCCTGACGTTGATAATAACGGCGGTTGTTACGTTTGACCGGCGAAATCTGCGTAAACTCTTTTTCCCAATAGCGCAACACATGCGTCTTAAGATCACAGAGTTTGGCAACTTCGCCAATGGTGAAATAGCGTTTCCCAGGGATGGGGTTCGAGTCGCTACTCTTCTCCGTCTCCAGCATAGGTCTCGACTCGATCCTTCAGCTTCTGACCAGGGCGGAAGGTTACAACACGGCGTGCTGAAATAGGCACTTCTTCCCCGGTTTTTGGATTCCGGCCCGGCCTCTGCCTTTTATCGCGGAGGTCAAAATTACCGAAGCCGGACAGTTTTACCTGCTCGTTACTTGCTAGACAGGCTCGAATCTCCTCAAAAAACGATTCCACCATCTCTTTGGCTTCACGCTTATTCAAACCCAGTTCTTCGTTAAGGCGTTCCGCCATTTCTGCTTTAGTTAACGAGCCCATGATAACTCACCTTTGCTGATTACTCTCGCAATGAGGCACTAAACTCAGTGGCCAGTGCAGAAATAACCGCATCCGTAGCGGTGTTTATTTCTTCATCATTAAGAGTGCGCGAAGGATGCTGCCACGTCAAGCCCAGAGCCAGACTTTTTCTACCTTTTTCAATGCCTTGGCCCTGATAAACGTCGAACAGAGTGACATTTTTGACGAATTCACCCGCCTGTTTCTCTGCAACCTGGCGGATAGAATCAAACGCAACCTGCTCATCTACAATTAATGCTAGATCTCTTCGGGACTCAGGGAACTTGGAGATTTCAGTGTATTTAGACACTTTACCCTGACACAGAGCAGCCTGATTTATCTCGAACAGATAAACCGCTCCATTCAAACCCAGATCTTTAACCAAGTTAGGATGCAGTGCACCAATGTAACCTATTGTCTCGCCATTGAATTTAATCGCTGCACTCTGTCCAGGATGCAAAGCCACATGACGATCAGCTTCAAAACTAAACTGCTCTGGAGCACCACCTAATGCCAGCAACTGTTCCAGATCACCTTTGATATCGAAGAAATCAACCTGATCCTTACCCGCATTCCAGCCTTCAGGATCACGACCACCCGCGATCAGACCTGCGATCACATTTTCCTGAACAATCTCACCGCCTTCTGTAGGCAGGAAGCGCTGACCAGATTCAAACATGCGCACACGGTTCTGCTGACGGTTCTGGTTGTATTGCAACGCTTTAACCAGTCCTGGCCAGATAGATGTACGCATAATCGCCATCTCAGCGGAGATTGGGTTTGCCAGGGCAATACCTTCATATTTGTCGTCAAACTGTTTCTGCAGGCCCGCTTCAATGAAGCTGTATGTAATAGCTTCCTGATAGCCCAGAGAGATCAGCGTACGACGGACCTGATGAATCGAAACTTTAGACTCATCTTTCTCTTTGATCGGCATGGAAGCCGTAGGCGTGCGAACAGGCAGGTTGTTATAACCGTACACACGCGCCAGTTCTTCAATCAGATCCACTTCAATGGCAATATCGAAGCGATAAGAAGGAACAGCGATGTGCCACTCACCTTCCGTAGATGTCTTTTCAACGCCCAGACCGAGGCGAGTCAGGATCTCTTCAATCTCTTCCGCTGGCATCTCGAACGCAAGCATGCTGTTCACTTTACTGTGACGCAGGTATACCTGACGTTCAGCCGGCAGCTCATCCGCATTAGCTGTTTCAACAACTGGGCCAGGCTGACCACCTACAATCTCCAGCAACAGTTCTGTAGCACGATTGATCGCACGGGTCTGCAACTGCCAATCCACACCACGTTCAAAACGGTGAGAGGAATCTGTATGCAAACCGTAAGAACGCGCACGGCCCGCAATTGAGATCGGGTTAAAGAAAGCGCTCTCTAAGAAGATATTCTGAGTTTCGGTTGTAACGCTGGTTGGTTCACCACCCATAATGCCAGCCATAGCAATTGGACCACTCGCGTCCGTAATTGCCAGAGTATCCGCATTCAGCTCAACTTCCTGACCATCAAGAAGTGTCAGTTTTTCACCCTGCTCCGCACGACGAACAACGATGCCGCCTGACAGCTTATCCAGATCAAACGCATGCATCGGCTGACCGAGTTCAAGCAGAACGTAGTTAGTTACATCAACGACAGGATCAATCGAGCGAACGCCAGAGCGCTCCAACTTCTGCTTCATCCACAGAGGTGTTTCTGCCTGTGGATTAATGCCACGAATCACACGACCAACATAACGTGGGCAATCCGCTGCATCTTTCAATTCAACCGGGAAGGTATCATCAATGACTGCTGAAGTTTCGTTATCTGCAACAAAAGTAACCGGTGCCTTATTCAACACACCTACTTCACGCGCCAGACCAGAAATACTCAGACAGTCACCACGGTTAGGTGTCAAATCAACATCAATAATCTGATCATTCAGGCTCAGGTATTCACGAATGCAGGTACCCACTGGAGCATCTGCCGCCAGTTCCATAATACCGCCGTGATCTTCAGAAATACCCAGCTCATCTTCAGCACACAACATGCCGAAAGACTCTACCTGACGCAGCTTAGCTTTCTTGATCTTAAACTCTTTACCATCCGGAGTAGGCAGCACAGCACCCACCGTAGCAAATGCTGTTTTCAGGCCTGCGCGTGCATTAGGCGCACCACAAACAACCTGAAACTCTTCGTTACCATCTGTAACTTTACATACCTGAAGTTTGTCTGCATTTGGGTGCTGTTCTGCTGTTAGAATTTCACCAACAACCACACCAGAGAAGTCTTTTGCAGCCGGATCAACTTCGTCAACTTCCAGACCTGCCATAGTGATCTGATCAACAATACCCTGTGTATCTACTTCAGGGTTTACCAGTTCACGTAACCAATTTTCACTGAATTTCATTATGCTTTCCCGAGAATTCTGTTAATAACCGCTATACAAAAACCTTGATCAGTTGAACTGATTCAGGAAACGCAGGTCGTTTTCAAAGAACAAACGCAGGTCATTTACGCCGTAACGCAACATCGCCAGACGCTCCACTCCCATACCGAAAGCAAAGCCTGTGTACTCTTCCGGATCAATACCGGAGTATTCGAATACCTTAGGGTGCACCATGCCGCAGCCCAGAACTTCCAGCCATTTACCATCGCCACGATCGATATCTACTTCAATAGATGGCTCAGTGAACGGGAAGTAAGATGGACGGAAACGTACACGTACATCTTCTTCAAAGAATGCGCGCAAGAACTGCTCTAACGTACCTTTCAGGTCAGCAAAGCTGATGTTTTTATCAACAATCAAGCCTTCTACCTGATGGAACATTGGCGAGTGTGTCTGATCGTAATCACAACGATATACACGGCCAGGGCAGATAATACGCAATGGTGGCTTTTGAGCTTCCATTGTACGTACCTGAACACCTGAAGTGTGGGTACGCAGCAGCGTATTGGCATTGAAATAGAAGGTATCATGCATCGCACGAGCCGGGTGGTGCGAAGGAATATTCAATGCTTCAAAGTTGTGGTAATCGTCCTCTATCTCTGGACCTTCCTCAACGTTGTAACCAATGCTGGCAAAGAATTCTTCAATACGCTGCATGGTTTTTGTGACCGGGTGCAAGCCACCCAGCTCCTGACCACGACCAGGCAGTGTCACATCAATGGTTTCTTCTGCCAGTTTTGCTTCCAGCGCTGCAGATTCCAGCGTACTTTTACGCTCATTGATCTTTTCCTGAAGTGCCTGTTTTGCTTCATTAATCTTGGCACCTGCTTGTGGGCGCTCTTCTGGAGAGAGTTTACCCAGACCTTTTAACAGCGCTGTCAGTTCACCTTTTTTACCCAGATACTGAACACGAACCTCGTCCAGTTCCTGAGTGGAAGTTGCCTGTGCTACGGCTTCTTCACCTGCTGCCAGCAGGGTTTGAATGTTTTCCATTATCCGGCTCCGAGATAGAAGGAGTTTCAATCGAAATTTGTAAATCAGTTATTTTGCTCAAATTTCCATAATTGAAAGCTGAGCAAAATAACCCAAAAAATAGGGGAAGAGCTTGCACCCTTCCCCTATTAGAAATAAGTCGTTTACACGATACTGGGTGCCTTACGCCAGAGCAGCTTTCGCTCTCTCTACGATTGCAGCAAATGCGCCAGCTTCGTGAACAGCCAGATCAGCCAGAACCTTACGGTCGATTTCGATGTTAGCCTTTTTCAGACCAGCGATGAAACGGCTGTAAGACAGACCATTGATACGAGCACCAGCGTTGATACGTGCGATCCACAGTGCGCGGAACTGACGCTTACGCTGACGACGGTCACGGTATGCATACTGACCAGCTTTGATTACCGCCTGTTTAGCAACGCGGAATACACGGCTACGAGCACCGTAATAACCTTTTGCTTTTTTCAGGACTTTCTTGTGACGACGACGAGCAACAACACCACGTTTTACGCGAGCCATGTCTTTCTTCCTCTAAATTCTGTTAACTAAAAAATCGATTAAATATAAGGCAGCATGCGACGAACTAGAGCCTTGTCTGCGGCGTGAACCTGCAGCATTGGGCGTAGTTGACGCTTACGCTTAGTAGATTTCTTAGTCAGAATGTGACTAGTGAAAGACTGCTTGTGTTTGAAGCCGTTAGCGGTTTTCTTAAAACGCTTAGCCGCACCACTATTAGATTTCATTTTTGGCATAACAAAAATTCCCCACGCATTCGTTTAATTTTTTTCGCCCGAAACAAACGACAAAACCCGCAGCCGACTTTTAAAGGTCAGTCACGGGTTAAGGAAAGTAACGAGTTACTTTTTCTTCTTCGGAGCTAAGACCATGACCAGTTGACGGCCTTCCATCTTAGGGCGCTGTTCTACGGATGCTAATTCTTCCAACTCTTTTTCAATACGTTGGAGTAATTGCATACCCAGCTCCTGATGGGCCATCTCACGACCACGATAACGCAGTGTTATCTTGGCTTTATCCCCTGCTTCAAGGAAACGTATCAGGTTGCGTAGTTTTACCTGATAATCCCCTTCTTCCGTATTAGGACGGAATTTCACTTCCTTGATCTGGACCTGATGCTGCTTCTTCTTGGCTTCACTCTTCTGCTTTTTCAGCTCATAGAGGTGTTTGCCATAGTCCATCACTTTACAAACGATGGGATCAGCTTCAGAAATTTTCACCAGATCAAGTCCCGCTTGCTGTGCTGCCACAAGAGCGTCATTTACCGGTACGATGCCTATCTGTGTTCCGTCTGGACCAATAAGTCTGCACTGTTTAGTTACTTTCAGTAGATTCTCATTGATCATGGGCTCTTCTCTACGAGCGCCCCTTCTGTTATCACGCCTGATGGTGGTATCTCCTGACTTCGATTCGAGACTTTTATTAGTCCTGACGACCTTTCCTGGCGACATCACTGCCAAGAAGGTTTACAAATTCATCTAAAGGCATTGAGCCAAGATTTTCACCTGTACGAGTACGTACTGCTACTGTTCCAGCTTCAACTTCTTTATCGCCTATAACAAGAAGGTAAGGAACCTTCTGTAAAGTGCGCTCGCGAATTTTAAAGCCGATCTTCTCATTTCTCAAGTCCGACTCGGCCCGGAAACCTTTATTTTCAAGATTTTGGACAACTTTTTCGCAATAATCTGCCTGTTTATCGGTAATATTCATTACAACCGCCTGTACAGGCGCCAACCAGGTTGGTAATGCTCCGGCAAAGTTTTCGATCAAAATACCGATAAATCGCTCGAATGAACCCAGAATTGCACGGTGTAACATAACCGGAGTTTCACGCTCACCCTGCTCGTTTACAAACTGGGCACCCAGGCGACCTGGCATTGAGAAATCAACCTGAACAGTACCGCACTGCCATACTCGGCCCAGACAATCTTTCAGGGAGAATTCAATCTTAGGTCCGTAGAATGCACCTTCACCTGGCAGTTCATCCCATTCGAGGCCTGCAGCATCCAGCGCATCTGCCAGAGCTTTCTCAGCTTTATCCCATACTTCGTCGGAACCAACACGCTGTTCAGGACGTGTAGAAAGCTTATAGATGACTTCAGTGAAGCCAAAGTCAGCATAGACTTCATCCAGGAAAGTAATGAAACGCGCCACTTCTTCCTGAATAGAATCTTCAGCACAGAAAATATGTGCATCGTCCTGTACAAATCCACGTACACGCATAATACCGTGCAGAGCACCGGAAGGTTCATTACGGTGGCAGCAGCCAAACTCAGCCAGACGCAAAGGCAGATCACGGTATGAACGAATACCCTGATTAAATACCTGAACGTGGCATGGGCAGTTCATGGGTTTGATTGCAAAATCATGGTTCTCAGAGTGAGTCGTAAACATCTCATCAGAGAACTTGTCCCAGTGACCAGACTTCTCCCACAGAGTACGTTCTACAACCTGTGGAGTTTTAATCTCGTCGTAACCATGCTCACGCTGTTTCTTACGCATGTACTGTTCGATCTGCTGATACAGAGTCCATCCATTCGGATGCCAGAACACCATACCCGGTGCTTCTTCCTGCAGGTGGAACATGTTCAGCTGTTTGCCCAGCTTACGGTGGTCACGCTTTTCTGCTTCTTCCAGACGGTGCAGGTAGGCTTTAAGGGCTTTTTTATCACCCCAGGCTGTACCGTAGATACGCTGTAGCATCTCGTTATTGGAATCACCACGCCAGTATGCACCGGCAACCTTCATCAGTTTGAAGGCTTTGATGTGGCCTGTAGATGGTACGTGCGGGCCACGACAAAGATCGATAAAGTCGCCCTGAGAGTAGAAAGACAGATCTTCTTCATCCGGTACTGCCTGCAGCAGTTCAACTTTATACTTCTCACCCATCTCGTCGAACATCTTAGTCGCTTCGTCACGACTCATCAGAGAACGGGTTACAGGCAGGTTCTGCTTCGCCAGTTCAGCCATTTTCTTCTCGATCTTTTCCAGATCTTCAGGCGTAAACGGACGCTCGTAGGCAAAATCGTAGTAGAAACCATCTTCAATTACAGGCCCGATGGTTACCTGAGCACCTGGGAACAGTTCCTGTACCGCCATTGCCATCAAATGCGCGGTTGAGTGACGAATCACTTCAAGACCCGCTTCATCACGCGCGGTGATAATTGCCAGATCAGCGTCATTCTCAATAGTAAAGGAGGTATCCACTTCTTGACCGTCGACTTTACCGGCCAGCGCAGCCTTCGCCAGACCAGCACCAATATCAGCGGCAACTTCAAAAACAGTAACAGGGTTAGCAAACTCTCGCTTGCTACCATCAGGTAGGGTAATTACAGGCATGTTAAATCCTTGGTTTCAGTGGTGACCCATACGTAAGGCCACTTCATAAATTCGTTAAGTCTCGATGTCGTACAAACCAAGTACGTGGCGAGAGGGCGGATTATAGGGGAAATAGACACAAGAGGCGATATTTTCTTGGTCAATTCAGCATAAAACTGCGAGGCCACATATCTCTATGATTTATGCCATACTCAACAGCTATAACTCTTTCTATATCAAAGCTTAGTGTTAAAAAGGATGAACCTATGCAGGACTATTTAAACAATCTAGATATCAACCAATATCTACCTTCCGCTATTGCTTGGGCCAGCAATATTTTTCTGGCCATTATCATTCTTCTTTTTGGCTTATGGGCCGCAGGAAAAACTTACAAGTTAATTGTTGGTTTAAGTAAAAAAAGCCCGCATCTGGACGATACACTGTTTCGCTTCCTCGGTAGCGTAGCCCGCTATGCTGTCATTGCATTTGTTGTGATAGCCGTTTTGAATCGTTTCGGCGTACAGACCACCTCTATTGTTGCCATGCTGGGTGCCGCAGGTATTGCTGTCGGACTGGCACTTCAGGGGACATTATCGAATCTGGCTGCGGGCGTTATGCTAATGATCTTCCGCCCCTATAAAGTGGATGACTTCATCGCCGCGGCCGGTCAGTTCGGTAAAGTAACTGAAATTGATATGTTCACAACTATTCTCCAGACCTTTGATAACCAGCAGATCATCATTCCGAACAGTCAGATCTGGGGAGATCAGATTATCAATCACTCACATTACGATGTCCGCGGCGTGGATATGCACTTCGGGATTGCTTATGACGAGAACATCGATGCGGCACGTAAAGTCATCGACAATGTGCTGACGCAGCACCCTCATATTCTGCAAGACCCTGCCCCTTTTGTAGAAGTTGAAACTCTGAACGACAGTTCTGTCGATTTCCTGGTAAGGCCTTTCTGTAAGGGCGAACACTATTTCGATATTCTTTATTCCGTACCTGAGCAGGTGAAAAAGGCTCTGGATGACAACAATATTGAAATTCCATTCCCTCACCGCAAGGTAATTCTGGTCAACGAAAATTCCGCACCAGAGTAGCAAATTGCATTCAGCATGCAGGGCTGACCTCTGCCAGCCCTGCATGTAGTTAATAACATCTCACTTTCTTTAGCGCTTGCCAGTCTGTTGTATACCTTGGCGATAGGAAGTTACGCTGCATCGCCCACTCCTGATTCATACCCTGCCCCGCAAAACGCAAACTACCCTGATACCGTTGGTTAATATGGTCCAGCGTGCGCATGAGCTGCTGGCTTTTTGGAGAACACAGGTCGGGAGCAAAAAGATCACCCTGATAGTTATCCTCAGGTTGCAAATCATTCAGTACCACACCCGCCTTCATGTATCTGAAGCCATCCCGATAGATCTGATACAAGAGCTGCACCGCTACTTTCATAATCAGACGGCTATCATTTGTCGGTGACGGCAGGCGATAAGAGATTGCGTTGCTGTATTTAGGTTCAAAGGTCGCATTGGGATTAGTACGAATATAAATACTGATATGACGGGCTAAGCGCCTCTCCTCCCGCAACTTTTCAGCCGCACGGACAGCATATTCGCGAATGGCTTCCTGCAAAGGTTGTAGTTGTGTGATTCGGCTACTGAACGTTCGGCTGCAAAGCACCTGTTGCTTTGGTTGCGGTTGCTCATCAAAAGCAAAACAGCTGATCCCCCGCAGTTCTAAAACAGTCCGCTCCATCACCACAGAATAACGCCGACGCATGGTTTCCGGATCACTTGCAGCCAGATCAGCTGCCGTATGGATGTTTTCCGCTTGCAGCTTTTCAAGGTTTCTTCGCCCTACTCCCCATACTTCAGCAACCGGCGTTTTCTGCAATAGCCGCTCTTGCCAACGTGAATCACTCAGATCGACCACTCCCTGAGTTCGTGGATAATGTTTTGCTGCGTAGTTAGCCAGTTTTGCCAGCGTTTTGGTTGGCCCTATTCCAACACCCACCGGGATGCCCACCCAGCGATGTACTTTCTCCTTGAGCTCGTGCCCCAGTGCATTCATATCAGCAATCGCTGCAACACCGGTCAGATTCAGAAACGCCTCATCGATTGAATACACTTCAACCTGAGGCGCCAGCATTTCCAAAACATCCATAACCCGACCCGACACATCACCATATAAAGCATAATTACTGGAGAAGACATGCAATTCACCACGTTCAACATATTCCCTAACCTGGAAAAAAGGGACGGCCATTTTAATTCCCAGAGCCTTTGCCTCTGGAGATCTGGCAATCACACACCCATCATTATTGGATAACACAATGACTGGCTTATGCTTTAAATCAGGCCGGAATAAACGCTCGCAAGAGACATAGAAACAGTTGCAATCGACCAAGGCATAGCTCATTACAACCTCTACCTAAACTGGTGAATCACATTGGTAACCACTCCGAAAAGCTCCAGATCACTCTCCTCTTTAATAGGGATGGGCTTGTAGCGCTTATTGCGTGGTGACAGCTGACATGAGGGATACAGGGCTAACTGCTTAACAGTCAATTCACCCTGCAGTGATGCAATCACCACATCACCATGCTTAGCGGTGAGTGAGCGGTCCACAATTAAAATATCACCATCGTGTATCCCAGCTCCCAGCATTGAGTCCCCCTCAGCTCGAACAAAGTAGGTGGCGGAAGGACGACTGATCAAGAGTTCATTAAGATCCAGTGTCTTTTCAACATAATCCTGAGCTGGGCTCGGAAAACCCGCCGACACCGCGGAAAGGTAAAAAGGGATTTTTAATTCTGAACCGATTTCGCTCTTGGCAATTAACACAGCAGACATACAAAACCTTAAAAAATACTGTTTATATATACAGTATAATTAAGCTACCTTATTTTTTTCAAGGAAGCAGACAAAGATAATGAAAAACAAATATTGAAAACTTACCTACTGGTAGGTTACTTTCCTGACATGGATATGAAAGACAGAATTTTTGAGATTGCCCAAAGGCTGATTCAGCAACGTGGCGTAAATGGCTTCAGCTATGCTGATATTGCCAAAGAGGTGGGTGTCTCAAAACCGAGCCTGCATCACCACTTTGCCACCAAAACAGATCTGATTGCACGGTTAATGGAGCGTTATACCGGGCAACTGAAGGAGTATCTGGATAATGCATCCCGCACTCATACATCTGCAGATGAAAAGCTCACGGCATACTTTGAGCTGTACCGGCAAAACCTGAGCAACGAGCGCGTCTGCATGGGCGGGATGTTGTCTGCCGAAGCGTTAACACTTGATCCGAGCATTCACCCATTGCTTAGCCGTTTCTTTGACTATCAGCAGGAATGGCTGACGGAAGTTCTGAAAAAAGGTGAACTTTCAGGGGAACTAAAATTGAAAGAAACAGCCGAACAACAAGCCAGCGTAATCATTGCCGCTTTGCAAGGCGCTCTGGTAGTGTCAAGAGCCGCAAAAAACAGCGACTTTTTTGAGCAAAGTATTCAAGGTTTACGATCCGGTTTGCAGTAAAAGAAAGCAGGAAGATACCGCCTCATCAAAGAGGCGATTTTTTTAAACATAAAACCTACCTACTGGTAGGTAATGAGGAGAAAATGAATAATCGCGAAGTAAGGAAAGGAACACATTACTCAGCAGTGAATACAGGTGCATGCCAACAATGGCCTGATTACACAGTGGAACTGCCGGGCATGGAAATCCCAGGTAAGTTATTTCTAAAGGAGATGCTGGAGCTGACAGGTTGTGAGATCTCAATTAACTCAATGCCGGCAGGCGGCGGTATGCCGATTTATCATAGCCACCATCAAAACGAAGAAATCTACATTTTTATTCAGGGTCGGGGGCAGCTCCAGATAGACGGTGATACTCTGGATGTTCAGGAAGGCAGTATCGTAAGAATCGGCCCTGCCGCAGAACGTATCTGGCGCAACAATTCAGAAGAAGCTCTGGTTTACATCATTATTCAGGTGAAGCAGAACTCTCTGGAGCAGTACGGTTTAAATGATGCCAGCATTCCTGAAAAAGAGGCTAACTGGTCCTGATACCCAGCCAGGCTAAACAAAAATGCAGGCTTTCGCCTGCATTTTCTTATCTGATATTTTTAAGGTTTATTGGTCTTCAACGATGATCAGGTGCAAAACTTCAGGACCATGCGCCCCCTGTACCAGAACGCCTTCAATATCGGTGGTACCGCTGGCACCTGAAATCAGGCACATATTTCTGGGTGTCTCACCACATGCGGCAATCTCATTAGCTATTACTGCATAATCATCCATGTAATGCAGAATTTTGGATTTCGGCACAACCGCAATCAAATACAGCGGTAGGAAATTTAAGAGCACCGGCATACTATCGCTGGAATGGACCACAAAAGATCCCGTTTCAGCTACACCGTACTCAGCAAAACATAACCCAACCGTATTGTCGTTGTGAATATCAACATCAGTCTTGATATCTGCCCACGCCAACGATTTCAGACAAGGCTTGTCCTGAACTTTTAATTCAGCGGGCAGATCATACTTGCCCAGAAAACCCTTTACCGCTTCAGGCAGCTGATCCAAAGACGGAATACATTCACAGCTAGTCCCAATGACCAGCCCTTTTTCAACACGACGCACCAATGCTTCTGCCGCATCGTCAGCAAGAAGTTCTGGGCGCGCATTTGTGCTCTCGGTCAAAATAGCTGCAGCTTCTGCCTTTATAGTATCCAGATCAGCTTCTGCCGTGGGTGCAGCACGCAAAATTGCATCAAAGATTTTATCCCGACTGGAAGTTTGCTCATGTTTCTCAATCATCTGTGCGGCCTCACTTCTGAGCTTTCTTCATTTTTTTATACTGTTGCATAAAGGTTTGTGTGCCCGGCTCTATAAGATCACGGTTACGTGTCCAACCGCTCGTCATTGGCATCGAACGAATCCAGCCCTTTTTACTGAACAATCTCATAAAGATCACACCACAACTGCTGAACAACTGAAACAGAGCCGGATGCTTGGCGATGAAAGCAAAACCTTTTACAAAGAAACGATTGGTAAGCGGTTCATATTTCTTCTCCCACGATTTGGCGCGTAAGGACCTTAATAATTTAGGTAGAGGAATTTTGACCGGGCAAACTTCTTCGCAGCGACCATTTAACGTACAGGCGTGAGTTTGTTTATTGGCAACCTTAAGGCTGTTCAGATGAGGCGTTAATACGGATCCCATCGGTCCAGGGTAAACAGAACCATAAGCATGACCACCAATATGTTTATAAACAACACAGTGGTTCATACAGGCACCACAGCGGATGCAACGCAACATCTCTTCCATTCCTTCAGAGAGCATTTTTGTGCGGCCGTTGTCGACCAAAACAATGTGGTACTCTTCAGGGCCATCCACATCGCCCTGACGTTTAGGACCATTATGGAAAGTGATGTACTGAGTAATCTCACCACCTGTTGCTGAACGGGTCAGCAGACGCAGCAAAGGAACCGCATGTGCCATCGAAGGTACCAGTTTCTCAATACCTGCGGTGACAATATGCACTTTCGGGGGTGTAGTAGTAAGTTCAGCGTTACCTTCATTGGTAACCGTACAGGTTGACCCACTGTCTGCCAGCAGGAAATTCGAGCCACTGATGCCAATATCTGCTGTCAGAAACTTGGTACGCAAATCGCGACGAGCACTTCTTACCAGCTCAATGATTTCCTCTGAATAAGTGGGATCTTTATGGTTTTCGCGAAACAGTTTAATAACATCCTCGCGACTGCGATGCATAGCCGGCCATACAATATGTGAAGGTGGGTCACCCGCCAACTGGATAATATGTTCCGCAAGGTCTGTTTCAACACGATCAATATCCGCATTATCTAACGCATGGGATAACCCGATCTCTTCACCCAGCATCGATTTACTACGCGTTATACGTTTAGCCTCATGCTTGCGGCAAATCTCAAGCACTTTGCGTGAGGCTTCTTCCGCATCACTCGCCCAGTGAATGATGGCTCCCTGAGCTTTGGCATTCTTCTCAAATTCAGCGAGATAATGCGCCATATACTTGATGGTATGGTCTTTAACCTTTTGCCCTTGTATACGTGCGTTTTCAAATCCAGGAAAGTTTGCAATCGCTTCGGCACGCTTAGCCTCAGCTTTATCGGTAGTACGACGGATGACAGCCTTTAAATTAGGTTGTGACAGCGCTTCACTGACATTCTGTTCGAAGTTTTCTGGCTTATTTGCGTGCATGACCATCTCCCAGAATCTCCGTTGCCATATCGGCCAGAACCTCAGCCGTATGTAAGGCTTTGATCTCTGTATGACCTTCCCGATTGAGTTTTCCAGCCATATTCATCAAACAACCCATGTCCCCACCCAGTAGGTAATCCACTTTAGTGTCGAGGACATTTTCGATTTTCTCTTCCACAATAGCATCGGAGATATCCGAGTATTTAACGCAGAAAGTCCCACCAAAACCGCAACATTCTGAATGACCATGCAGAGGCCTATGCTCTAAACCGGACACTTCAGAGAGCATTTTTCGAGGCTGCTCATAGACGCCTAAAGAACGGTAGCCGGAACAGCTATCGTGGTAAGTATATGTACCTTCAAGCTCCACTCCTTGTGGAACAAAATGACAAACATCCACCAGAAAGGAAAGTAACTCATAGGTCTTATCGGCCAGTGCCTGAGCACGTGCCTGCCATTCGCCTTGATCTTCAAATAGATCGGCAAAATTCTTAATAATCATGCCTGCACATGAACCAGAAGGCACGACTACATAATCAAATGGTTCGAATTGTTTAATGGTTTCATAAGCGATTTGGCGTGTGCCTTCATCATCGCCTGAATTGAAAGCGGGCTGACCACAGCAGGACTGATGCTCTGGCACTTCAACACTACACCCGGCCTGTTCAAGCAAATCAAGTGCAGCAAACCCAACTGTAGGCCGCATCGTATTAACCAGACAGGTTACAAACAAACCAACCCGCTTATTGGTAATATCGACACTTTCTATGGTCTGCGCTGATGCGCCGCCTACATTAACGTAGTTATCTGACATAAGCCTCTACCCTCACCAGCAGATCTTATTAAATGGCTCTGTATTTATTATTAGAAGGTAGCCGTGATGCTGATAAATATGCAGCGCTACGAACCCATCTATTCCGTTTGGTGACACTACCCACAGATATACAAGAATATAAGTCAGACACAACAACTGGTCTGACCAAGATTATCTGGATTTTTTATCTGAATAAAGCATAGCTGTCTGGATCAACTTCGTCAGCGCTGGTTTATTCTGAACCTTCAAGTTGCTTGCGTGTGTAATCGATATGCTCGACTGCTAACTTTCGGGCCAGCGCAGCATCACGATTTAAAAGAGCCTGATAAATCTGAGTATGCTGGGCACGAATACCATCGGGGTATCGACCAAATTTCTTGAGAGTTCGGTCCAGAACACCGTAGATTGCATTAAAGGATCGGTTATAAAAAATCTGACTGAAAGAGATCACCAGAAGATTATGACTGGCCTCTGCGATCATCATATGAAAACGTAAATCTGCTTTAGCTTTCGCGAGCGTTGTTATACCACTATTACGTTCCTGCATGGCGTGGTATTCCTGACCAATTTTTTCAAGTTGCTGATCTGTAGCTCTCAAAGCTGCATAATAGGCTGCCTCCCCCTCCAGGGCTGCGCGCATTTCCATCACCTGAACTTGATAGTCAATGTTATCCCCCACTCCCTCGAGCGGCATATCAAAACGGGATTCCAGAAGGTTTTTACAAACAGAACCGCCACCATGATAAGTCTCAACCAAACCTTTAAGTTCCAGTTCCTGAACCGCTTCACGAACCGTAGAACGTGACAGATGATAGCGTTTAGATAATTGACGTTGAGAGGGCAACTTTTGCCCGGGACAGATCTCACCGTAAATGATCTGCTCCTGCAGCTTTTTACTGAGCTGATGACTGAGGCAATCCGTTTGTTTGGTCAATGCTTTTCCTCTCCACAGGGTCAGACCAGTTATGAGTTTAGCACTTCCCTTCGCTCAAAATTAATACTTTCAGGAAGTAGTAATCGTTAAATAACTAACGTAGTCACAATCCTAGCCACGAAAATTACGCGCAAAACTACAATTTTTCTCAAGAGCTCAACAGAACCGCCGATAGAGTTAGAACCACTGTTAAAAACGTGACTCAAGCTGAAGGATTACAGCCCGTTGTCGTAATCAATCTAGGGTTAAGTTATGGAAATAAATGAAATTGCTGCATCAGCCAGTGCGGCAGCTGCTCAGAAAACTGAGACAAGCCATGCGGTAAAAACCGTTGAAATGGCTAATGAAGAGATCGAGCAGACAGGCGAACAAGTATTACAGCTTCTGGAGTCTGCGACACAGCCGCGCAAACTCAGAGTGGGTGCTGTGACTACTCTAGGAATGAATCTGGACGTTAAAGCCTGATTCAGAATAAGCGCCCTTGAGGCGCCGTAAGCTCATCAAAACTTTCTCCCAGAAACTGCATAATCGTTTCACACACAGGTCGGATCTGTTTATCCAGATAATGCTGGTAATCCAGAGCTGATTGCACAGCCTCCAGCGGTTCCGCTCCATTAACTGTCAGCATGTATTCAATATAACTCCCAGCGCGATAGGGATTCGGCATATCCTGTTGCTGGTAATAACGCTCTGCCTTCAACCCTGCCTGTACATGAGGCGGTTTATTTTTTACGTATTGATCCAGAGGTTGCCGAATTCGCTTACGGTAAACCAATTGATCATCCAGCTGCCCTGCCATTAACGCCTCGACTGTAGAAGTGAGTATCGACTTCCATTCCTGGCCTCGAAAAATTCTCTCGTAAAGCTGTTCTTGTAGCTGTCTGGCTAAAGGAGTCCAGTCAGTCCGAACATTTTCGAGGCCTTTAAATACCATTTTGGTATTACCGTCGGTGAAACGTTGCAAACCCGCGTAACGTTTTTTGGTCCCTTTCTCTGAATGTCGCATGGTTGGCATCAGAAAACGGCAATAATGGGTCTCGTACTCAATCTCCAGCTTACTTTCGAGTTCAAAGCGACCTTGTAATTGTTGCTGCCACCATTGATTCAGGTAGTCCGCAAGCTCTTTACCTCTAACGCCAGCCTGTTCTTCAGGAAAGTCATCTCCCAACCAGACAAATACAGAATCTGTATCACCATAGATCACCTTGAAGCCAAAGGTTTCTTCAATGCAATCCCGGGTTTTAGTGAGGATTTCATGCCCCCGTAAAGTGATTGAGCTGGAAAGGCGCTGATCATAAAAACGACAGACGTTAGAACCAAGAACCCCATAAAACGAGTTCATAATAATCTTTATTGCCTGTGACAACGCAGCATTATTATTCTTTTTCGCCTGATCTCTGGCGGCCCAAAGTTGTTCGATTAACTGAGGTAAGATTGTCTTGCTGCGGGAGAAAATGGCGTGATTAAAACCAGGCACCAGATCTTCAGGTACGGCCCCCTCTTTCAATCCTTCAGAAAGACCATAAGGATCGATTTTAAAGGTACGAATGATACTGGGGTACAGACTTTTGAAATCCAGAACCAAGACCTGCTTGTACAAACCGGGCTGCGAATCCATCACATAACCACCGGGTGCACTCAGCCCGGAAACACCGGATGCGTATTCCGGTGCCACATAACCCGCTCGGTGCAGATAAGGTAGATACTGGTTATCAAAAGATGCTGCGGAACCACCCACTTTGTCCAGTGGCAATCCGGTAAGGCGAGCCCTTTCCACCAGATAATTGATTAAGTCTGCTTTCTCAAAGATATCCCACACCAGCTTACAGTCTTCGAGATTGTATCGGGCTAAAGCTTCCTTATCCTCACGGAATAAACGCTGTATCTCACCACCACGGTCATCCACATGATCGATCAGCTTACCGCGGTCTAATAAGATTCTGGACACATTCTCAAGGGAGAAACTTTCAAACTGATAAGTGGCTCCTTTCAAAGTGTCGATGCCATCCAGTACTATGCGCCCCGCCATACGCACAAACAACTTTCCCTGCCCTGACTCATGTAACTGCATGGTTTGTTGATCACGCCCTAGCGCCAAAGGTATGCGATGGGCTGAAGCACGGGCATCCAGCACTCGAAAATCAAAACCTACGACACTCCAACCGATAAAAATATCCGGGTCATACTGCGCAACAACCGCGATAAACTCACGCAACAGAGCCCTTTCATCAGGTACATACCTCAGAGTATCTCTATCGACTCCTTCACCTTGCATCAGGACCAGTTGGAAATCATCCGCATAGAATGCAGCTGACAGAATATTGTCTGCCCGCATCGTAGTTTCAAGATCGATGGAAAGAATTTTAAACTGTGGTTCGTAATCAGCAGGCTGGAAGCGAATGCGTTTATGCTGTTGATGAACCTCGACGCCACCCTGAATAAATCGCTCCATCAGGTAACGGTCAGCGTGCCGAATATCCTCTTCCATCATGACCAGATTATTCAGAGTAAGAATCTCCTGAATCTGCCGGAACGTTTTTAAGCGCTTACAGTAAAGAGCATGGACACCGTTGTAGTTGAGATCGGTTAAACCAACCTTCTCCAGCCGCCAGGCCTGAAATGACGAAATCAACGAGGTTATTTGGTCCAGTTGCGAATCAAGAACAAATAAAACCGCTTCCTGCCCGGCCACACTTAAAGGGATTACTGCCTCATCACTGCGAACCCAGTAGGTAAGTTGAATACCATCGGGACTGTCCTGCTGTTGGCGGGTCAGGACGAATCCTTTGGTGATATTGGCAGTTGAGTCGGCCATAAGAATTAATCAAACGGCGATACGATATCTAAATCCATCAGTTCAGGAAAAGCATCCCGTACCGAGATCTCATCTTCACTCTGGAACAGCAGTTTAAGGTTCGGCCCCGCATCCATTGTCAGATAAACAGGAATACCTAAAGACCTTAGCTCCCAAACTCTGTGCATAGCAGCGACTGATTCAGGTTGCCAGTAAAGCAACGGCGGCCAGGAAGCGATCATCGTAGCGTGCATAGACAGAGCATTTTGCTCAGCGGTTTGCCCTAGTAATTCCAAATCACGGTCAGCGATGGCACGTTTGATCGTGGCAAGATCCTGTGCTGCTTGTTGGGGCCAGGATTGATAAAGAGGTGCAGATTCTACGGTGCGTTGCATTCCGGCACGGGAATCGACTTTCTTTTCTCCTGTGGCAACTTTCAGCAGACCGATTCTGAATCCGGGCCAGTCAAGATCCAATCGTTCAGCACAACTATCCATACCGTCTTCACGGTTGCCTTTGTGCCACTCGACAAAGCCCTGATAAATTGACCGGGATGCACTTCCACTGCCCATTCGTGCAAAAGCCGATAGAACATTAGGCTTCAAACCCAAACCATAAAAGTCATTGATCGCTAAAGTAAGTGCCGCAAAACCGGAAGCAGATGAAGCCAGCCCAGCTGCGGTTGGAATATTATTGATGGTGCTGATAGAAACCGGTTGATCGAGTTCACGACGGAACAGGTTAATAAAACTTATTACTTTTCTGGCGAACCGGCTTTCACAATCCAGCAGTTCACCGTTCAGTCTGACCTGGTCAACGCCGTTAGTGGATTCAGTGATTTCAGTCCGGCTACCCAGCTCACCGAGTGAAATTGATAGAGACGCATTGATCGGCAGATTTAGTTCAACATCCCGTTTTCCCCAATACTTACACAACGCGATATTACTTGGGGCAAAGGCTTCTGCTGTTTTACCAGGCGATAATTGCTCAGGAATATAATTATCGATCACTGCTTGTTTAGTTATATTCAACGATCACTCCGTCTTCTGATACTGCAACAGGGATTTGTTCGTATGGCAGTTGAATGCTCGGGTCATTCCCGAGCGCCAGAACACAATCCCCAAGACCTGAACCCGAAATTTTAACACCTTGGATGCAATCACTCTCTCGCAGGCTGTAGACAATTTCACTGATCGCTTTATCAGATACACCCAGTGCATCCATAAGCCCCTGATAGTTGTTCATCAATAAACCAAGAGACTGCCAATCACTGTTAGAAATTGCTGTTTCGGCGGAGTCTGTGACTTTTCCCATTAACTGGTAGATCTGCTCATAAATAGCCGGATTGTTTTGCGCAAGACTCTCTACCTTCTTAAGCACATCCGGTGTTTTAGTCTTATAACCAGCATAATACAAAGAGATTTCAGGCAGATTATTTAACTTCTTAATCTCTCTGGGCTGCACCCGATAAGAAACCGCAGAACCAAAAATACTAGCGACCAGATCTGTACCTGAGCCTCTGCCATCCTGAACCTGATGCACCACTTGCAATGATTGATCAAACAGCTTTTCATAATCACAATCATCTCCGGCATAAGCTGCAAGCGCTGCCACAACGCCTGCTGTCACCGCAGCAGAGGAACCAAGACCTACAGTATGAGAGAACTCGGAACGAATCTGTAATTCGAAGCCTGAAGGCACCTTCTCAGCAAACATTTTGATTGCACTGATAACGAAGCTAAGCCTGGGTTCTTCTTTAAGGCAATCCAGTTCAGAGCGATAACAAGCCAGTGCAGAATCCACAGACACGGACCGGTCTGATAAAGGCGATAATACGACTTCTATCCGTTTATCAATCGCACAAGCCAAGGCTTTTTCACCGAAGAGTACGGAGTGCTCACCCATCAGCATAATACTGCCGGGAACGGATACTTTTATTTGCTGCACGCTTTCCTTACTCCTAGGCCAATAACAGCGGTTCAAGCTGGATATTTAGATTATTCTCGATCCTTTCCGGTGTAACCTCAGGGAGATAAACCAGCACCACACCTCCTGCTGAACCGGTAATAGATCCCGCGCCACAGATTTTAGCAGCACCGCCAGATCGCTCAATTTTTTCAATCACGTTGGCAATTCCATCCGGTACTACACCAATCTGTTCAAGCAAAGCATGATTAGATCGAAGCTGCTGAAGGATGTCACCTTTGTTCTGAGCCTCCAATGCCCTTTCAAGGTTATTTGTCACCTCTGAAAAATCGTTCCAGATGGAAGACTTACCAAACTGACGTCTGACCTCAGATACCGTTTCACCGGTAGTTGACTCAGGCTCTCCGCTGTTCCAAATGAACCAGTTATTATCCAGTGTCAGAGAGAGTTCGGTGACCTTGTCAGCCTCTACTTTGACTGGTTTTGCGTAAGTGACTGTCGCAGCATCAATTGCGCTGCCTCGCCCATGCTGAAGGCGTTCACAATACCGGACGCGCTGGAATAATTGTTCAGTTGTAATCTGCTTACCAGTAATTTGCCCGCACAACTTAATCAATGCACAAATCACTGCCGCTGAAGACCCCATTCCTGCTCCTGCAGCTATATCGCTGCTGATATGAAGCGAGCCTGGGCGATTAAAACCATGCTGTAAAAGTGTATAGACCAACAAATCGAAGGGCGAGTTCAGCACATCAGAGATAGGTAAGTTCTGATTTAAAAAAGCGGAATAATTCTGATCTAAAAGTGCAGGTATACCTTGTATCTCCTGAAGAGATAACTCGGTTTCGCCTAAACGATCGGTGATGATCTGTAACTGATCACCACCGTCCGGATTAAAGCTAACTTTTACTTTTTTAGAGACTGGAACAGCCAGAGCAGGAGCCCCATAAACCACTGAGTGTTCGCCACTCAGAATCAGTTTCCCTGGGGCCTCAGCCTTCATCAGCAGATAACGTACTCACGTTTATGACCACTGATCGCAGCCAAACGGAAACGGCCAGTAGTGACCGCTGGAATGTCATGATGCTCACCATCTTTCGGATCAGGGTAGTTACAGAGTTTCAGGTACTCGTCATAGCTGACTTCCTGACGCGCATCCAGCATCTGCTTGTGGTTAAGCGTGTGCAGACATTGTTCGTAACCTGTAACAACAGTTCCAGAGAAGAATTCGGACACACAACCCGAACCATAACTGAAAAAGCCGACTTTCTTACCCGCAAGATTCTGTTTGCAGTTTTCCAGCAAAGAACTCAAACCGATGTACATGGAAGCTGTATAACTGTTCCCAATGATACGGTTATAGTGCAGCGTATCTTCTACCTGTTGTTCAATCTGCTCTAGAGACAAACCGGCTTTATTAACTTTTGCCAGATGCTTATGCGCTTTCTCTGCCATACGGCTGAACGGTAGGTGGTAACAGAAATAGGAAAAATCATTGAAGGCCACAGAGCTGGCATCAACAAAATTTTCCCAGGCTTTTTTCAAAGATTTCAGATAGATCTTGGTGGAATATTTTCCATCTACAATCGCAGTGGCACGGTAGTTCGGGCGCCAGAAGTCCATCACATCTTCAGTGTGATTGCCCACTTCCGGGTCAATCTCAACTAAACGAGGGTTTGCAGAAATGAGGATCGCTACAGCCCCACAACCCTGCGTTGCTTCACCTGAGGTACCCAAATCGTAGCGAGCAATATCTGAAGCAATTACCAGCACTTTCTTTTCTGGCTGACGCGCAACCAGCGCACATGCCATCTGGATTGCTGCTGTCGCGCTGTAACAGGCTTGTTTAAGCTCTACTACACGACAATTAGAGTTCAACCCGAGCAAACGGTGAACATAAACACCTGCAGCTTTTGATTGATCAACACCTGTTTCGGTGGCAAACAACAACGAGCTGATGCAGTCAACACCCACTCGATCTATGACCTGCTTTGCAGCGTTAGCGGCCATAGTCACTACATCTTCATCCGGAGCAGCCATAGACATCTTTTCCTGGCCAATTCCTGTGTAGTATTTATCCGACTCAATCTGTTGAACTTCTGCCAGAGTTCTCAGATCTAAAAAATAGTTGGAAGTATAGAAACTAATTTCGTCAATACCGACAGACATTATTGGGTCTCGATCCTAGCTTGCACTCTCTAACAAAAACGCCCGGTTATTAAACAAAGTAGCTACATCCGGTGCGCCAAGCAGAAACATCGCTGTTCTAAATTCTGTTTTGATTTTTTCTATCTCATCTACCACTGCGTCAGCTGATTCCATAGCTGGTTTGAGCAGCGGTGCGGCCATGCCACATAAGGAGGCGCCGAGTATAACAGATTTAACCATATCAATCCCATCTCTTAAGCCTCCACTTGCAACTATGGTGGCACGCTCTAAATAAGGATTTGCCGTTAATAGAGCTGTGGGGGTGGGAATTCCCCAATCCTGGAATAAAATTCCTAAACTGTCGTTATCTTTTCTGCGATGTGACTCAATACGGCTCCAGGAGGTACCACCGCAGCCTGCAACATCAAAATGCGTTACCCCTTGGGATAAACCAAGTTCAATATCCGCTGCAGATAGGCCACTTCCAACCTCTTTTAACATCACTGGGACATTCAGCTGGTTAACGAGCTGAGAAATTTTGGAGCTTAAATCTGAAAAATCTGTGTCACCTTCAGGCTGAACCGCTTCTTGCAGTGGATTAAGGTGCAGGTACAAAGCATCCGCCTGCATACAATCAACTGCGGACTGAGCCTGCTCAACAGTCATACCGTAATTGAACTGAACGGCACCCAGGTTACTGATTAATGGCACATCTGGGGCGAGCTCGCGAAGCTCAAAGCTCTCTCTGGCCTCTGGATTGGTAAACATGACTCTTTGAGAGCCTACAGCCATCGCCACCCGGGTTTCCTGCGCTGCAATAGCAAGATTACGATTGATGGTTTTAACCACTTCATGATCCCCTCCAGTCATGGAAGAGATCAAAAGAGGAAATGACAGGTCATAATTGAGAAATGAGCACGATGTATCTACATCACCCAATGAGATTTCAGGTAACGCTCTATGAGCAAGGCGAATATCATCAAAATAACGTTTTGAGCGATCGGTCAAAGGGTCATTTTCAATTGCCCGAATATGCTCTAACTTCCGCTCATTCGTTTGATCTGACATTATCTCTCCAATTTAAGATGAGCTTCCATCAGCTCACCTGGATTGGTTTGTGCTGCTATCAAAGACAACTCACCACAAAGAACAGTTGCGGCACAAATAGCCGCTAGCCTACGAGCATTCGCACCCGGCTCCCTTTGCTCTTTACAGCCTAGATCAGCAAGATTTTTCTCGACGAACTCAATACCTTTACCGTTACCAACCGATCCCATAATCAGGTTCGGGATCGTACAGGAGAAGTAAAGGTCACCGTTACGGACTTCTGCATGCACAATACCCTGTGAACCTTCAATGATATTGGCTGCATCCTGACCGGTAGCCAGATAAAAGGCCAGCAACATATTGGCATAGTGGGCGTTCGCACTGCGTAAACCACCCGCAACCATAGTACCTATAAGGTTCTTTTTGATATTCAGATCAACAACTTTTTCCGGTGTTGTCTTTAAGCGGCGCTCGCATACATCCCGGGGAATCAGGATCTCACTAACGACATACTTACCGCGGCCCAAAATACCATTGACTGCGGTGGCTTTTTTATCTGAGCAATAGTTTCCGGAAATGGACGAATAACGCAATTGTGGATATTCAGTCAAAATCCATGGAATGATTTTATCTGCCGCATTGGTCACCATGTTATGACCAGATGCATCGCCGGTTGTGAATTCTAGTCGGAGGTAGATCAGGTTAGCCACGATCTGGCTGTTCAAATCGATCAGACGTGCAAAACGGCTGGTCTGAGAAACCACCTGATTTAGATCATCCATCCTTCCTTTTATAGAATTAAGCGCCAATAACGCTGCCTCGGCATCATCCGCCTCCAACAGAATTGATCGACTCATTCGCTCATCAACAACAGTGGTTTTAATGCCATCTGTTAGCATCGAAACTCTTGCGCCTCTTCCAACAGAAGGCCACAGAGGAGTTTCATATGTTGCCAGTGGAACGGTAACGCTATCGTTAAGAACCGGTCCTATAATTTTGACAGGCCCAACACTTCGCATAGGTATGGGGGCTTGACTGATTTTATGTGCTTTCATCTGTTTTCTTTACAAAGAAAAAGGGTTGCATGTCGCAACCCTTTTTATATTAAGTAGCTGAATGTATTTTATAAAATCTAAGGACTAATAAGCAATTCCCTAGAACTCATACAGCCATTACCTCTTAAGACTTAGCATCTTCAATCGTTTCTTCTTCAGCTTGTGTTGTTGCAGCTTCGACATCACCTAAGTTTGGCTCAGGCATAACGATCTGCATAGTTTCAAGCATTTGCCCCATCCCATCCAGCAAACGGAAATGTGTCACAACATGGTCGTGCTGAGCGTTGGACAAATCAATCTTAGAAGAAAATACTTCGTTTTCTGTATCCAGTAAGTCCAGCAATGAACGCTGACCAATATCAAATTGTTTTTGATAAGAGTCACGAGTTGCAGTACTAGAGATTACATGCTGCTCTAGGAAAGGAATCTGACGGGAAAGAATCTGATGCGCATTCCAGGAAAGCTCAAGGCTCTGAATCACTTCACGTTTAGTGTTCATTTGAATGGAACGAGCCTCTTCAATCTGATGCTGAGTTTGACGAACACGCGCTTTATCAGCTCCACCATTATATAGGTTATAGCGCAAGCGAATCATTGCAGTCAGATCTTCATTTGTTCCGTCTACGCCATCGATGTCGTCATTCCAGGTACGATCAATTTCAAGATCAACACGCGGATAATAGTTGCGCTTAGCGGCGTTGTACTGAGCCAAAGCTGCTTCAGTATCAGCAACAGCAACCTGTAGGGTAGGATGGTTTTCAAACGCTATATTCTGCGCAGTTTCAAGGTCAGCAGGGATTACTTGCTGGGCCTTATCAACTACACCGGGGTACTGCAAATCTGCAGGCGCTTTAAAACCCAAAACTCGATAGAAATTAGCTTCAGCATCCAACAGGTTGTTTTCTTCCGCCAGAACATTTACTTCAGCAAGGGCTAATCGACCTTCAGCTTGCTCTATAGAGGCCAAAGCCCCCAGACCTGATTCCGAGCGACGCTTAATCTGGTCATAAATTTGTACATGGTTATAAAGATTTTCCTTAGTCAGCTGCAGTAGCTGTCTACGGCGATGCACTTCTGTATAGGCTCGAGAAGCTTCCAGAATGAAGTTCTCTGCTGCATCTTCTAATCTTCGATCTGCTGAGTTCGCACGAGCGGTCTGACGTTTAACCTCGCTTGAGGTAGCAAACCCATCAAACAACATTTGACGAATACTCAGGCTCGCTTCACCGCGATCGAGTTCGACATCATCATCTCCACCTGCCCGGGTAGATGCATTATTCGTCCACTCGTAACCAATGCCCGCAGCTATATCAACTTTTGGGAAATAACCCGCACGCGCTTGAACAATTTCCTGATAAACGGCATTACGTGCATTTTCTACACGTTTCACTTCAGGGTTTTCAGATAATCCCTGTGTGACAACCTCTTCCAAAGTGGCTGCTTGCGATGAAGTCGCCATCATCCCTAAAATAACACCAGCAATTACTGACCTGGACATAAGATATTCCACCTTTTGTTTCAATTAGTTTGTAGCCACTACTTAATGTTACTGAAAGATCAATGCAGGTAAGTTCCTTGCTTTGCCTTCAATTTAAAGAGATCCGATCACTCGCACCCGTTTTTTTGAATATTGAACTCAAATGCGCTTTTACCGTTCTCTCAGTAATATTAAGTTCGCGGGCAATTTCCTTGTTACTGACTCCTGTCACCAGAATAGACAGAACGTCTTGCTCACGGCTGCTCAAGTTTTCAAAACAATTCACAGTTTCTGTGGTGTCCACTTTTCTACCTGTGGCTGAATCATTTCCCAAAAGCCGTTTTAGCAACTTTTGAAGTAATTCAGGGCCAGCCCAGATATCACCTCGAAGTACTGTTGTCACTACTTCTGATAGTAGAGACCCTGTTACATAAGTATTTGTATACCCATTTGCACCAGACTGCAAAACATCAACACCCTCTTTTTCCTCAGGCGTATCAGTACACACAATCAGTATAGTGCTGGGATGCTGGAGTTTAAAACCGAAGATTTTTTCTTTTGCATCTGCTTCGATAGAAGTTAAATGCAACATGAGGATATCGTTGCCAGAAATAATAGAAGGCGAGATTTGGTCAACTTCAAGCACTTGTGGATGCCAGTCTCTTAACAACTCGCCCCATCGTTCTAGCACTTTCGGTCGATTACCAATGAAGAATAACTTCATAACATTCCATCTATCACTGCATTTTCCAGCTTATAGTTCTTCACACTCTTGCCGTCCCAAATTAGAGTTATGGTGATTTCTGGTGTATGGGGAGATAGAAGGATGGCGTATCCTGTTG
>JBMYLM010000034.1:0-30925 GCA_049596335.1 Neptuniibacter sp. | reverse complement strand
GCCTCGGATGATAACCGCAAACTGAATAAATTGATGATTGGTGTTGCCGGCAAAGTGGATCTGACCGATAAAGAGCGCAAGCAGCTCTATTATGCCTGGCAGCTTCGCCATATTGGTAAACTGAGTTTTCAGGATTACCTGATCAATGTCCCTTACTTAAATCTGAACCCGGCGCAACAGCGTGTATATCATCAGCATCCCGTGCTGGCCAATGCCGCCTGCCTGATGGTTAAGCCCCTGTATCCAGCGGGTCAGATCATCCTGCAACATAAAGAGTACCTTGATGGCAGTGGTTATCCGAATGGTCTGGAACAAGGGCAAATCAAGTTCAGAGCGCAGATTTTATGTGTGATCAGTGACTATCTGGAGCTGATTTACGGTTTGTATTCCGAGCGTCGTTATAGCACAACTGAGGCTCTGGAATATCTGAGTGAAACGGCTAAAGAACGCTATAATCAGGATGTGGTATCCGTATTGGCTGAGGTGGTTGAAGAATTGTCACAAGGGGGTGATACCCTCAGTGACTCAGCGTTGTTCAGTGATCAGCTTCGTCCCGGAATGGTGTTAAGCCGCGACCTTATCAGTGATGATGGTTTAATGTTGTTAAGTGAGGAACAACAACTGGATGACACTGCCATAGAACGGATTCGCGAAATGGAATTTAACTTGCAGGAAAGCTTCAAAATTTACGTTAAACAGTGAGTATTGTGAGTGACTCGTTCAGAAAAAGATCAACGTTGGATTGATTGGGCAGAACGGCTTTTTAAGATGGAAAAGCCGGATAATTTTACCGATCTCAATCATTGTGACGAATGCGATGAGCACAACGGCACCCTGAAAAATTCTGATGTTAAAACCATTGGCATGGACCAGCTCGGTAGTCCTGCATGGGATCCAATCTGCTTCTGTTCAGTGGAAGGAAAGCTCTATTACACACCGGCCTTTATCCGCCTGAGTTTGGATACTATCGAGGAAGATTTTTATCTGGATCAGTTTTTATTCCATCTGATCTGGGATGGTGACAAAAATAAGTATTACCAGGCTTGCTCTCTGGAGCAGAGAAAGTTCATTGCCAGCTTTCTTACCTACATGCTGGAAAACCATTCGGCGCAGTTGGAAGATAATTTTTGTGACGATAACTTGTTACAAGCCCACCAGATCTGGAGTAAGTAAACCGGGTTTCAAATGTAATCCAGTGGCATGGCGGTGCTGTCCACAACCTTTCTCATTATGAAGGCCGACTTTACCCCTGTAACCCCGGTGATTCGGGTGATTTTTCCCAGCAAAATATCGTGATACCGATCCATATCCGGTACCGCTACTTTCAACTGATAATCGGCATCATGTCCTGTAATCAGGTAGCACTCCATCACCTCTGGTAGTGACTGAATCGTTTTCTCGAAGGTTTCGAAGCGTTCAGGAATGTGTTTATCCATGCTGATATGCAAAATTGCGAACAGGTTCAGATCAATCGCACGTTCATTCAGGCGCACAACTCTGTCACGAATCACCCCGGATTCCTGTAACTGTTTTACCCTTCTTGAACAGGGGGCTGCTGTGAGTCCTACTTTCTCCGCCAAATCCTGATTCGAAAGGTCACCATCCTGCTGTAATTCACGCAATATTTTCAGATCAAAACGATCCAAAGAGATACTCGATTTCATGGTTTAATTTTTTTCGGCAATTTTGTGTTTATATTAAGTTTATTTTCTTTATTAATATTGCGCAAACTTTGTTTTTGGGAGGAATTTAGATCGGTAATTGCGTTCAAGCCGCTATAAACTTGTCTTCATCGGTTGAGGGGTGAAAAATAATTTGGCTCACCGGCCAGTTAGGGAGTTGGCATCACAAGTGCTCAATACCAGCCCGACAGGATCTACCCGGTCTGAACTCGAAAACTGATACCAGAAGTATCTACTGAAAAATCTCCCGCTGTCATTGTTTCAAGTAAACGCCTGACAGCGGGTTTTGCTTTTCAGAGCACAGTAAAACAATTGAATAATGGATTAGAGACATGTTTGACCATCGCAAATACCGCCGTTTTGAAACTGTTCGCCTGACTAATAGAACCTGGCCGGACAATGAGATTAATAAAGCACCTGACTGGTGTAGTGTTGATCTCCGCGATGGCAATCAGGCTCTGATCAATCCTATGTCCGTTGAACAGAAAACCCGTATGTTCCAGCTTCTGGTAAAGATGGGTTTTAAAGAGATTGAAGTTGGTTTTCCTTCAGCATCCAAACCGGATTTCGATTTTGTCCGTAAATTGATCACTGAGAATATGGTGCCTGAAGATGTCACTATTCAGGTGTTGACTCAGGCGCGGGAAGAGTTGATCAAGCGGACTTATGAGGCGCTTGAAGGTGTTCATCGCGCAAATGTTCATGTGTATAACTCCACCTCCGTTGTGCAACGTGAACAGGTCTTTAATATGAGCAAAGACCAGATCAAAGGCATTGCTATTCAGGGAGCAAAATGGGTTCGCGAATACGCTGAAGCTTACCCAGCTACAGATTGGGAGTTTCAGTATTCTCCAGAGAGCTTTACCGGCACAGAGATGGATTACGCCGTTGAGGTTTGTGATGCAGTCATTGCTGAGTGGAAGCCTGAAAATGGTCAGAAAGTCGTTATTAACCTGCCAGCTACGGTTGAGATGTCTTCTCCGAATGTCTTTGCCGATCAGGTCGAGTATTTCTGCCGCCATCTAAAACAGCGTGACCTGGTGCGCATCAGTCTGCATACCCACAATGACCGTGGCTGTGCAGTGGCTGCTGCGGAACTGGGTGTGATGGCTGGAGCTGACCGTGTAGAAGGCACCCTGATGGGTAACGGTGAGCGCACCGGAAATATGGATATCATCACCATGGGGATGAACCTCTACTCTCAGGGTGTGGACCCGGAGCTGGATTTCTCCGACATCACTGAAATTATTGAAGTGGTTGAATACTGTAATGAACTGCCGGTTTCTGCTCGTCATCCATGGGCGGGTGAACTGGTTTACACGGCCTTTTCCGGCAGTCATCAGGACGCCATTAGAAAATCAGTTAACTACCACACTGAAACGAATCAGATACATTGGGATGTGGCCTATCTGCCAATCGATCCTCGAGATATTAATCGCGAGTATGAGGCGGTTGTTCGTATCAACAGCCAGAGTGGAAAAGGCGGTGTGGCGCTGGTTCTGGAACGAGATTATGGTATTGAACTGCCGAAGTGGATGCATGTGCCTTTGAGTAAAATTGTTCAGTCTGAGGCTGAAAACCAGGGCATTGAGGTTTCTCCCAAGGCGATTAAATCTCTTTATGATCAGCACTTCGTTGCTGTAGATGAACAATGGCAATTGAATAGCTACGATCTGCATACCGAAGGTAAGCAGGTGGAAGCACAATTCCAGATCGGTGAAACCGAATTTAGTGGAACCGGTGTCGGTGCGCTTGAAGCTTTGTGTAATGCTTTAGCTTCTCAATACCGTTGTTCAATCGATGTGAAGCATTTTGATGAACATGCAGTTGAAAGCACCATAGATGCAAACGCTTTAGCTGCCATTAATATTGAAGTAAATGGCCTTGAGTCCTGTGCCGTTGCAACCAAAGAAGACACTTCAGCAGCCGCTCTTCAGGCCATGCTGACTGCATTTGGCAAGATCTCGAACCAACTTCAGGTCAGTGTTGCCTGAACAACTAGTGCAACAAGTTCAGAAGTTAAATTACCCAGAGCTTTGCTCTGGGTAAACTGATCGACTGTTTGCTCAAATGGTTTCTTCCAGGATTCGTTCAAGAATTCCAATCCCCTCATTAATTGCTTCCTTTTGGATGTTAAGTGCTGGCATAAACCTCAGGGTATCTGGCCTTGGTGCGTTCAATAACAAGCCTTCTTTAAGGGCCCGTTGAACTATCTCTGGAGCATATAAATTTGCCGTATTAAGCGCCAATAACATGCCCTTTCCCCGTACTCCCAGAAGATTGAATTTTCTCACCAGACCTTCCAGCTTTTTCTTCAGGTAGGATGCGTTGCTTTGGCTGCTTTCCAGAAATGCTGTGGAAGACACTTCGGTGAAAACGGCATTGGCAACTGAGCAGGCAAGAGGGTTGCCATTGAATGTTCCACCCTGGTCTCCGGGTTCAAAACAACTGAATTTCTTGTGAGTTAATAGCGCTGATATTGGAAACCCACCGCCCAAACCTTTCCCTAGAGTCATAATATCTGGGCAAACTCCATAATGTTCATAGCAAAACAGCTTTCCGGTTCTACCAATCCCAGTCTGGACCTCATCCATAATTAATAACAGATTGTGCTGATCACATAACTCCCTGAGATTGCTCATAAACTCAGGCATTGCCGGGATAACACCTGCTTCTCCCTGTACGGGCTCCAACATGATCGCCACAGTGTGTTTATCTATAGCGGCTTTTGCTGCTTCCAGATCATTGAAAGGCACTTTGGTGAAACCAGGAACCTTGGGTTCATAAAGCCTGTTGAAACGCTCTTTCCCGGTAGCAGACATGGTTGCCAGTGTCCTGCCATGAAATCCCTGATCGAAGGTGATGATTTTGTTGGCTCCATCTTTATTTAATTGTCCCCACTTTCTGGCAAGTTTGATTGCCCCCTCATTGGCTTCAGCCCCTGAATTAGCAAAAAATACCTGATCAAATACAGAGTGCTGGCAAAGGTTTTCGGCGAGATTAAGCATGGGTTTATTGTAAAAAGCAGGTCCCGGGTTAATCAGCATCTGCGATTGCTCAAACAAGGTTTGCTGCATTATTTTCGGAGAGTGCCCCAGAGTATTTACCGCCCAGCCCTGAATCAGATCCAGATACTGTTTCCCAGTCTGATCATAGAGATAATCGCCTTTGCCTCTGATAAAGCAAAGCTCCGGCCTGTTGGTAATGGGCAGCAGGTAGTTGGTTTTATAGTTCAGCCCATTATCAGTAGGCTGAGTTTTCTCAGATAAAGTCATCTTAATTTTCCTGTTGATTAGAAACGAAAAAAGCCGCAGGGGTTACCTGCGGCTTTTGGAATGAAGAAACGCGAAATTCAGATCAGTTTATCGTCGCGTAGGCACACCCAGACAGACACAGGTAGGTGCTACGCGGCGTCGAAACGTAGTGGAGAGAGTGTCTTGTAGCTGGAGTGTTGAAATGTTCATGTCCATGAGTATCTCAGGGCGAAAGCATTCGAGCAAGAGGGTTGGTGTTGTTGACCGCTGGAAAATCCATGATCTGTGCACTATCGTTGCAAGATAAGCTAAAAAAAGGTTAACTGGCCTTACTGATTGATTATTCGGAGCTTTTTAATGTCTGAAACAGGCGCACAAGCAGCCTCCAAGCCCGCAAAGAAGTCTTTTGATGTTTCTGTTCTTTTTGCTATTTGCGGTATGTTGTTCTCGTTGCTGATTTTTCTGTTTATGTTGAAGCAGGAGAGGGACAACGTAATTCAGCAGTTTAATGCGGAAATGATTCAGAAGGTTGCTGATTTTCAACATGTCCTGAACGGCAACCTCAATATGTTGCATGCAGTGCATGCCTCTCTAATGGTTGCTGCTGAAGAACCTGAAAGTGGTCAGCAGCAAATCGATAGAGCCGTTGCTTCGAATGCAGCAATCAAGTCACTTATTTGGCAGTCGGAAAACCAACCCGTAGTTTGGTCAGGTCAATCTGAAGCGCAATTTTCCGGTAATGATACCATCCAAAAATGGATCACAGATTCAGTTCAAAATTCATCACAAAGCCTAAAAGCCGTGGACCTGGATGAGCATTCTTCTCTTTTGATTTCTTACCCTTCTGAAAGTGGTAATTTAATCACTGTACTGGATTTTGTAAGCCTGCTTGATCAGGGGCTGTCAGGTTCCTTAGATCCTGAAATATCGCTAAAAATACTCACTGTCGATGGCGAGAAAATTTATTCTTCAGGTGAAGTCGTTGTCGCTGAGGATTCTATTTTCAATCAGTCCCTCTCTGGAGATCTAAGCTGGGTGTTTAGCTATGGTGCCAGTGAAGGTTACCTTTCTTCAAAAATGAGCTTTATGCCTGCACTGTTTCTGCTTATCGGTTTACTGCTCTCATTCTCTATAGCTTCATACCTGAAAAAGCTTATGCGTAATCTGACAACACTCAGAGAAGAGCAGGAAGTACTGGCGCAACAGGTACTGGATGCAAACTGGAATGACCCGCTTACTGGTTTAGCGAACCGCGTTCATTTTGATGAGACTCTGGATATCGAATGTCGAAGAGCGGTCAGGGACTTTTCTCCTCTATCCATGATGGTTGTTGAAATTGATCACTATGCAGAATTAGTGGAAAGCTATGGAAAGGAAGGGGCTGAGGTGAGCTTACAAAAAGTGGCTCAGGAGCTTCAGGCTTGTGTGACAAGGCCTGGTGATTTGATTGCCCGAACAGATGATCACCAGTTCGCGTTTATTCTTCCATCGACAAATGAGATGGTTACTTTCCTTGCGGATCGTTGCCTTAAGGCGATTGATGAATTGCAACTACCACATGAATCCTCAGGTATATCTTCTATTATCACAATCAGTGTTGGGCTTACTACTTTGCAGCCATCAAGAGAACTTACTCCTGAGCGGTTGTTTAATGTTGCTTCTGAGCAACTTGAGAAAGCTCAGGAAAACGGTGGTAATCAGTATATATCTTTCGCAGAGCATGGCTTAGAACCAGGTGTAACCTATTCTGTTTAAGGACCAATCTTTTCCCAGGAGTGTCTGATGCCGGATATACAGGCACTGTTCCAACAGTTAGAAAGTGAGGCGATAGCTCACAAGCATCGCCGTATTCTGGTGTTGAGTGGGCCAAGAGATTGGTGCCGTGACCAGGTGTCTTTTCTTACCGCTTCTAAAGACCTTGTCTGGATTGGGGCTGAACCCCCAAGCGGCGTGCAAAATTATGAAAATCGTCAGGCCCATAAACTTCTGGGGCAAACCCTTGGGCATCTGATCTATGATGCCTGGGATGGGCTTAACCCAAATAGTTTAGGTCAGGTCGCGGGTTGTTTATCGGGTGGCAGTGTTCTTGTTTTATTATGCCCGGACCTGGATGAGTGGCCGGGTTTTAATGATCCGGAGCATGAGCAACTTGTTGCGTACCCCTATCAGGGCAGTGATGCTTGCAGACGTTTTATTTCTCGATTTGCGCATATCATCGAGGATGATGCTTATGCTTGTGTTGTAAGGGAGAATCAGCCGGTTACCGGGCTGACAGAAGAAGTTCCAACCGCATTCACAGTATCCCAGAACACTCTTCCGGTCTTACCCAGTAAAACTGTAGATCAGCAGCATGCTGTTGAACTCATACTGAGCCAGTTCCGACGGGGCAGACGTCCGGCTGTAATTACGGCGGACCGGGGACGGGGTAAGTCGGTCGCATTGGGTATCGCCGCAGCGCAATTATCCGGTTTGGACTATGAAGATATTCTTATCACTGCTCCAGATTATTCTGCAGCCGCAGGGGCTTTTGAAATGGCCCATGAACTTTTGCCAGATTATGCATACAGCATAGGTCGTTTGCAGGATAAACATCATCAGATACGTTTCGTTGAACCTGAACTCGCATTAAAAGAGGTTGGGCAAGGGCAGGTATTGTTAGTTGATGAAGCAGCTGCAATCCCGGTTCCCACGTTAACCAAATTGTTACGGCATTTCCCAAGAGTCGCTTTTTCTTCCACGATTCACGGTTACGAAGGAACAGGTCAGGGGTTCAGTGTCCGTTTTAAACAGACATTGGAGCAAGAGGCCCCGAACTGGAAAGCAGTCCATTTAAAGCAACCGATCCGCTGGGCCGAAAATGATCCATTGGAAACATTGCTGTTCAATCTACTCATGCTGGATGCTGAAGCGGTAGCCGATGAACAGTTACTTGCCGGCTTTTCTGCAGAGTCCGTCGAGATCACCAAACTGGATCGAGATTCTTTTACTGAGAATTACGAAGAGCTTGAGCAGTTGTTCGGTTTATTGGTTTTAGCTCACTACCGGACAACGCCCGGAGATCTCCGGGTGCTTCTGGATAGCCCTAATCTGCATATCTGGATATTGAAATCATCGGGATTAGTGGCGGGTGTGAGTCTGGTCGCAGAAGAGGGACCATTACAACCCGAGCTGGTAGAAGCAATCTGGGCGGGTGAACGCAGGCCAAGAGGTCATCTTCTTCCGCAGACACTGGTCAATCAGGAAGGTTACCGGGAAGCTGCTGAATTAAAATATGGACGCATTATGCGCATTGCCATTCACCCCGCACTGCGCAGACATAATCTGGGAAGTCAGTTGCTGTCAGTTATTCGGCAGCAGATGAAGCAATCGGGCTGGGATTGCCTGGGCGCAAGTTTCTCTGCCAGCCCAGACCTGATCCATTTCTGGCAGGCGTCGGGTTTTAATACCGTAAGGGTAGGTTCCAGTAAGGATGCGGTCAGTGGCGGGCATGCAGCTGTTGTTCTGCAAGCCTTATCCGAAGAGGGGGAACGGGTTTCAGAGCATCTAAGGGCTCGTTTCCTGGAGCAACTAAATTACCGTCTCAGTGACGATTTAAGCACGTTGGAACCAGAGCTTGTGTGCCTGTTGTTGCAGAAGGCTGGTCATCTTCCGGAATTAACTGAGCATGACTGGAATGACCTGAAAGGTTTTGCTGCCCATAATAAAAACTACGAAAGCTGTGCTTATGCAATCCATAAGTTTATTTTCTGTTTTTTGGATTGGGTAAGTGATGAGAAATTGTCCTTTTTGCTCACAAATCCGGATTTTGTCTTGTTAGTGAAGCGCAACCTTCAGCAACAGTCTTGGGAAGAGTTAGAGCAAAACGGTAAGGGCAGAAAGCACTTAATGGTTCAACTGCGCAAAGTGATTGATCTAATGCTGGAAATGTCTAGAGCTTAAGGGTGAGAGAATCGCCTTTCTGAATGATCTCAAGGTCACGCATAAAACTCATACCCAGAAGAACGGTAGAATTATCCATGTAGGGGTTAATGTGCCCACGGATGTTATTCATTGTGATACCACCTAACTGCACAGAGGAAAGTTTGGTGGAATAAACATCAATCACCCCGTTTGCGGTGCCTACCTGTTGTTTACGGCCATATTCCAGACCGATTTTTTCGGCGACATTACTGGGGATGCTAACCGTAGTCGCGCCTGTATCCAGAAGAAACACAACATCAGTGCCGTTGATTTTGCCTGGAGCCACATAGTGCCCCTGACGGTTTCGCTTCAATACCACAACGGATGATGGATCACTGGAGAGGTTCTGGTTTGGTGAATATCGTTCTTCAACCTGCCCGTCGAAAAACTGATACAGCATTGCCAACAGCAATACCCAGGCAATTGCCCACATTCCCTTACCAATACGTTTTGGCGTCATAAGTACCCCCAGAAAATCCTATAGCTCCATCTTAGGAGAGGATTCCTGAGAGTAGAAGTTCAGAATAAATAGCAATTATTTTAATTGCTCCAGATATTCGCGGGTAATCTGGATCTGATTGTCGATCGCGTTTGTCAGGTTGTTAAAGTAAACCCTGGAATCAATAACAATCTTATCGGGTGTGAGAATCTCGTCGTTAACCATTGTTTTAATAGGTAGATCATTTTTACGATCAATGGTCTCTTTATCCAGATTCTGGAGCTGGTATTGCAGTTGAACCCGGACATCGGCGGAGCATTGTCCTGACGCCGCAGCTTTTGTGCCTAATGCACGCAACCTTCCCAGTGTTTCTGCGAAATGTGGCCGTTGTAGAAGATTCTGCCAGAGCTCTTCAGTATCGTGATTGTTGTTATCTGCAGTCAAAGAGCAGGTGTCAGCAATCACTGTTAACTCATGTAACAGCTTTTCAATCAGGTCGCAGTGGGCCATAAAACTGTTCAGAGGCTGGGTTTCAATTTTCTGCCAGTTGTTGTGCTGAATATTTACACGCTTAACATTTCCGCCATAGTTTCTGTCCAGAAGAGGGCTCCAATGTTGATTTATTTCATGGCTCAGCTGTTGCTGCTCCGCGCGGTTAGAGTCGTTGAGATTGGCACATAAACCGCGGTGTCGCTGGAGGCGCTGAATCAGACTTAGCACAGCTGTCAGCTGTTGAATACCGCGTTGGGTTTTTTCTGCCCGGCGTACACGTAATTTATGGCGGTTATAAAAGCTCGCCCCTAATAGAACAATGACTAAAAGCGCAAAAATCCCCAGTTCGATCATGCCGTTACCTCCTTAGAGGCCGCTTTGAGAGCAAGCTTTTCCAGGTATCCAGTCAGTTCTGTCAGAGAATGTGCCTGTTCACTGTGGTTCTGCAGCAAGCTGCCTATGTTCGTGAGTTTTTCGCTTAACTCATTACTGGCGTAAGCATGCTCATCAATGGAATTGTTTACTTCCTGGATAAGCTCCAGGCTCTGCTGACTGCCAGATTCAATGTTATGCAGTAAGTCCTGCATCTCGATACAGGTTTCTGAACCGCTTTTAAGCTCGTTTTCGCTTCTTTCCATGCTCTCAGTGACTTCTTTAACTCGCGTCAGCATTGAGGTCACAAGGCTGGTAATGTCGCCTGTTGCTTTTTCGGTATTGCCCGCTAATTGTCTAACTTCATCTGCCACAACGGCGAAGCCTCGGCCGGCTTCACCGGCACGTGCTGCTTCGATCGCTGCATTAAGTGCAAGTAGGTTGGTTTGAGCGGCTACCTCTTCAATGGTGCTTACAAATGACTGGATTGCTTCAGCTTCGCTGGTGAGCTGGTCGATCTTTTGGCAAGTGTCTGTAAATTTGTGACGAACATCGCTAATGGCACTGCTCAATTCAGAAGCCTGAGCGGTGCCCTGTTGGCAAAGCTCACGGGAACCTTCTGCGCTGGTTTGAGTGTTGTGAACGTGTTCACGGATCAATTGTACAGTCTGGCTCATCTCTTCAGAGGCACTTGCAATGGTCAGTAGCTGATTTTGCTGTTCTGAAGCTGCATCAGCCGTGTGGCTGGCAAGGCTTTGCAACTCATGAGTTGAGAACTTCATTTCATTACAGAGCTGATCAGCCAGACTGTTGAGTTCGTTATATTCACGCGCAAAACTGTAAAGGCTCTGAGTACTGTCTCGGAGCGGCTTGTCGGAACTGGTATGTACAGTACGGTATTGGAAGTCCTGATGTTTGAAGGCTTCAATGACCTTGTTCAGATTTGCCCAGCGTCGTTTACACAGCGATATGTAGCTGATTTGGAAATAGATCAGAGGGATCAAGGCCCATAAACCTTCTTTAATCCCAAAATATTGCGATACTGTAATGCCGACCCACAGAAGCATCAGAATAAATCCCGATGTCATTAGAGAGGTTCTGCTCAGTACGGTGTAACCGAATGAAAGTAGTAGCATTACTTCACTCCTATTAATTTTAGCCTGCTACCAAAGCAGCAAAAGTCATTCCAAAAATAATTTATTTTGATCTTGCTCAGTTTTCGGGCGTTTAAAGTTATTTTGCGGTGCAATAATGGGGCAGGTATACAAAAGATCGATTTTGGCGTGATCTAAAATGGTGCATGTGTTTTTCTCGTGGTGCTAAAGACATTTTTTAAGTGTGGTTTTTATTTCTAGCTGAGCTTTCACTTTAATTTTGTCATTATTGGTTTTTAGATTCTTTATATGAAGGAAAGAAGAGATGCAGATCTGGGTTGATGCTGACGCTTGCCCAAAAGCGGTAAAACAAATTTTATTTCGCGCCGCAGAAAGAAAAGAAATATTTGTGACCCTTGTAGCGAACCAGTTCTTGGCAACACCTCCGTCCCAGCTCATTAAAGCCATTCAGGTAGAGCGTGGGTTTGATGTTGCAGACAACTATATAGTCAGCAAATTAGAAGAGGGTGACCTTGTAATAACTCAGGACATACCTCTCGCAGCAGAAGTTATTGAAAAGGGCGGAATAGCGCTTCATCCAAGAGGGGAGCTTTATACTAAAGAGAATATTCGACAACGTTTATCGATGCGGGACTTTATGGAAACTCTGAGAAGTGCCGGTGTAGAAACAGGTGGGCCTTCTTCATTCTCTCAGACTGACAAGCAGCAGTTTGCTAATCAGCTGGACCGAATTCTGGCTAAATTTAAGCGTTGAAAATTATTTTGTGCAGCGCACAAAAAATTGCTTGACTAATAATTGAGCAAGATATATCTTTGGTTTCAATCAATGTTGCAACGCAACATAAACAACTTGGAGAGAATATTATGTACGCTGCTACTAACCCATTTGCTGATTTCTTCAAACCTGAAATGTCTAAAGAAATCGAAGAGCTGTTCAAGCCAATGAAGGATCTGGCTGAAGTTAACACTAAAACTGTAGAAACTCTGGTTTCTCTGCAGAAAGCATACATCGAAGAACTGGCTAACGCTTCTGTTGAACAGTTCAAAACTCTGTGCGAATGCAAAGATCCAAAAGCTGCTCTGGACCTGCAGGTTAAATTCTACAAGTCAGTTGAAGCTAAAATGGCTGAAGCTGCTGAGAAAGGCACTGCTACTGTAACTGAAGCTAAAGAAGCTTACGTTGCTGTACTGGAAGAGTCTGCTAAGAAAGTTACTGAAATGGCTGAAGAAACAGCTAAGAAAGTTTCTGAACTGAAAGTTGCTTAATTAAGCACTATCAGAAATAAAAAGCCCGGCTGAAGGGGGGACCTCGCCGGGTTTTTTTGTGCCTGCTATTTCTCAATCACGACATTGGATTCTGGTATACAGCTGCAGGCGAGGATAATGCCTTCACGTTTATCATCTTCAGTCAGCGGAATTTCTGAATTTCGTTTTACTTCACCTTCAACCAACTTCACTTTGCAGACTCCACATACACCTGCTCTGCAACCAAAAGCGATTGGCTCCCCGTTCAGTTCAGCCTGAACCAGAATTGGATTTTGGTTATCACCCGTAAAGGTATTTCCATTGATGGACAGGGTGAGCTCTTGTATTTCCTGTTTAGCTGCATCATATCCGGGTGGTTGCCCAAAGCTTTCTTCGTGCCAACGTTGTTCAGCCAGTCCGAGTTGCCTACAAAAATCTTTGGCTTGTTGCATAAACCCTTCCGGGCCACAGCACAACACCGTTCTTTCAGTCAGATCTGGTATTTCATGTATCAGTTGTTCGCGGCTGATACGGCCTTTGATTCCCAGCCAGCTGGGTTCTGGCTGACTCAAGCTAAAAATTAGACTTAGGTTAGGATTTTGGCGTTTAAGCCACAGTAATTCATCTTCACATATCAGATCGGCTTCCGTCCTTGCCTGATGGTAGAACACAATATCTTTCTGGGAGTGTAAGTCAGAAAGATACCGGGCAATGGATAGCATTGGCGTAATACCACTGCCGGCGGATAACAATAAGAGCTTTTGGCTGTTTCCACAGTTGACGTTAAATTCGCCCATGGGGCCTGTTGCTGCAATTGTGTCGCCGACCTTAAGGTTCTGGTGTAACCAGTTGGATACGTCGCCTCCAGTGACTCTTTTTACTGTGATCGCGATATCAATATTTCTACTCGGAGAGGAGGAGAGGGTATAACAGCGACTGTTTTCCTGCCCATTAATGACGGGATAGACCGTAATAAACTGTCCAGCAATGTAATCAGCTGAATGCCGTTCAGGTAGTTTAAAGCGGAAAGTGACAACGTCCGGCGTTTCTTCGACACGGCTGATGCAGGTCAGATCAATGCGTTGATCTGCTGCCCAGATGGATTTATTCAGTGAAGAATCAATCACAGGATTGATAACAGGTGCGTTATCAGGGTAGTTAACGGCTTCCTGAGTTTCGAGAACCTGAACAGTATCACCTTGTTGTATCAACCCTTCATTCAAGGCAACCAGGTTCTGGCCAAAATAAACTTCGTTGTCCTCTGCTAATCGAAAATTAGCCAGGGTCTTAACCGGTTCACCGCCGCTGATTGGGTCAGCAGTCTCAGGGTCATAAGTTGTCATTACACAGCGGGAGCAGGGTTTAACCACTTCAAATTCAACTTCCCCAATGCGGATTTTTTTCCAGCTGTCCTCAGCAAAAGCGTCACAGCCTGTAACCACAAGGTTGGTTCTGAAATGGTTCATAGTTACAGCTGCTGAGGATCGGCTGTTTAAATCAGTAAGTGAGGCTTCAGAGATGAGCAGCAGCGGGTAGCCATCGGCAAAGCCCACGGGGATATCCGGTCTTCTGGAAGTGTAACGTTCAGATTGCTCGCCAAAATAGAGTAACTGACAAGGGCGGCCTAACTGAGCACTGAACCACTCATCAAACTGTTCTCCACAATGTTGAGCATTAATTTCAGTACCCCATACGCTAACCTGACGATAGTTCTGAAACAGCTGTGGGTAATCCAGACTCAGGTGGCCTCCATCAGGTGAGATCACTTCGATGCCGTCCTCACGCAGAAGTACTTTATAGAGCAGCATCTTCGGAGTTTCTCGGGCGGAAAGTAGCTCCCCATCCGGGGTTGCCAGCATAAACCTGCGATCGAAAGCCAGGCCAGCAGAAGTAACATAGGCAGCGGACTGACTGAATCCACCGAGTGACTTAACCGGGAAAATATTGATGCCACTGATCACTGTTTCAGACACAGCTAGATTCCTTCTGATTAGTAGGGCAATTGAGAAGTTATGGTATCCAGCCTGATCCTTAATTGAGTGCCAGACTTGTTTTCAGCAATCAGAAACTCCTTTCCCTGAGTACACTCAAGGTCCAGAAAGCGAAGGGTTTCTGTGAAGGACCTATCGTCTTCACACCATGAAACCGAATGAATCGCTTTTCTCATACATGCCAGTTCATAGCCATCGTGTATTTCACAGTTTATTGGCTGGTAACTATCTGAGTTTTCCATAATAACTTCTGCATTTTGAGATTGGATTAAGCATAATGCCAAGCAACTCTAATGTCATGAACTGGAACAGCGTTTTGGATTTAGAAAAAGAACACCTGCTTAAGTTAGCCACTATGAAAATGCCATTTGGTAAATACCAGGGACGCATCCTTATGGATCTACCTGAAGAGTACCTGTTATGGTTTGCAAAAGAGGGCTTTCCTCGAGGTGAACTGGGTTTGTTGCTTGAATTGATGCTGGAATTGCAGATCAATGGACTTGAAGGTTTGTTACACCCATTGAGAAAGCGTTAGTTGCATAGTAACCAAGAGCATCTAGTCTAAAGATAAAATTAATAGGATCATTAAGGATAAGTACATGTACCAGAGACTATCGTCCATACTGCTCGCTCTGTTTTTGATGTTCTCCTTTACTCAAGTGCAGGCAGCTTCAAATGCTGAGATTAATGCAAAAAGTAAGCAGGCTTTAAAAGAGTTTTTTAAACACAGTCCTGCCGGAAGAGAGCTTTATAACAGAGCCAGAGGTGCTTTGATTTTCCCTGAAGTATTTAAAGCCGGGATTGGAATAGGCGGAGAATATGGGGAAGGCAAGCTGGTCGAAGGTGGAAAAACCACTGGTTATTACAGTATTGCAGCGGCTTCTATTGGTTTCCAGCTTGGAGCTCAGGTAAAAACAGAGATTATTCTGTTCATGACCGATAAGGCACTACGACAGTTTAAAAACAGTGATGGTTGGGAAGCCGGGGTTGATGGCAGTGTTGCATTGGTAACGCTGGGTACTGGGAAAGAGATCGATACCAGTAACATTAAAGACCCAATAATTGGTTTTATTTTTTCCAATAAAGGCCTGATGTATAACCTATCGCTTGAAGGCTCAAAAATAAGTAAAAAGTAGGGACATGCCATGAACAAATTAATAATTGCTCTTTTGATGGGCAGTCTGACTCTCAATGTATACGCAGCTAAACCGGAAGGTGTTGGAAAGCATGAAGCAAAAGCTGCAAAGCATGAGATGAAGGCAGCCAAAAAGTCATCGAAGTCAGAGAAAGTAAATGGCCAAGATGCTAAAAACGATTTTGTCGCTGATTCTGAATCAATTCTGGACGAGATCTTTTCAGATGAAGAAAAGTCGATCATTGAGGATTATTACAACAAAAATGCCGCCTCCGGTACTGGTCAGTACAAAGGTAAAAAGAAAGAATTACCTAAAGGGTTACAGAAGAAACTGGAGCGAGGTGGAGAGCTGCCTCCAGGATGGCAGAAAAAACTGAATCGTGGCGAGGTGCTTGACCCTGATCTGCGTTATCAGTCTGAGCGTCTACCGGAAGAACTGCTGGACCGTCTACAAGGTGAAGATGTGGCAACTGAGATTCTGCGCATTCAGGATAAGATCATCCGTGTATCTAAAGGGCAGGGTACAATTGTTGATATGATCGACCTGGCGGATGTTTTGGTTGGACGTGGAATGCGTAAAGAATAAAATATAGCGAGATACATCATCTTATATGAATCAAGCCGACCGATGGTCGGCTTTTTGTTATCCTGGATCTGACTATGACACCTGCTATTAACACCGCAAAAAAAGCGAAAGTGAAATACGCTGTTCATGAATATCAGCATGACCCTAAAGCAGAGTCTTACGGAGGCGAAGCTGCGGAAGCACTCGGGATTGAAGCGGGTCAGGTGTTTAAAACCCTATTGGTAGCCATCAATGGAGATAACAAAAAACTCGCTGTTGGCATTGTTCCGGTATCGGGTCAGTTAGATCTTAAAGCGATGGCAACTGCGCTTAAGGCTAAAAAGCTCTCTATGGCTAATCCACAGGATGCGGAACGAGCAACAGGCTATGTTGTAGGTGGAATCAGTCCTTTAGGGCAGAAAAAGCGCTTGCCTATGGTTCTGGACAGCAGCGCTGAGAATTTTGAAACGATCTTTATGAGTGCGGGAAGACGTGGCCTGGAGATCGAGATGGCAGCAGCTGATCTAATGCAACTGACGGGCGCCAGCCTGGCACCCATTGGCAAACAATAATTCGGGTATCAAAATATGTCTGATCTGTATATCGCTCCTGATGGAAAAGCCCGTTGTACTTGGTGTTCTGCTACCGATGAATATCTTAGATATCATGATGAGGAGTGGGGCTTTCCAGTAGGTGATGATCAGAGATTATTTGAAAAGCTGTGCCTGGAAAGTTTTCAGTCGGGTTTAAGCTGGCGAACCATTCTGGAGAAGAGGGAAAACTTCAGAGCTGCGTTTGCTCAGTTTGATTTTAATAAAATGGCTGAATTCGACGATCAGGATATTCAGCGCTTACTTCAAAATGCCGGTATCGTTCGCCATCGAGGTAAAATTGTAGCGGTAATCAATAACGCAAAACGAGCACAGGAACTGGTTCAAAATGAAGGTTCTCTCGCGGCCTATTTTTGGAAGTTTGAACCGGACCCTGCGGACCTTCCTGCCCCACAAACCCAATCAAAATCGGATATCTCAGCGGCTATCTCAAAAGAACTGAAAAAAATGGGTTGGAAGTTTGTTGGCCCCACTACGATTTATTCATTTATGCAGGCGATGGGCATGATTAACGATCATCTCGAAGGATGTGAAACACGGGAAATCGTGCATCAGGCGCGACTGGTTTTTAAGCGTCCAAAATCCGCTTAAGACGTTAAACCAATACAGCAGGCAGCATATCCAACGCATTTTTCCTCTGTTCATTCCAACTGTGACAAAAGCTTAACCTCAGGCAGTTTTTGTACTTGTTGGTGATCGAAAACAGTGTTCCGGGGGTAATGACTATCTCTTGTGCCAGCAGCTCATGATAATGGTTCAAGGTATCAACCTCCTTAGGAAACTCCACCCATATCGCCAGCCCCCCTTCAGGTACCGAGTACTTTACATCACAGTTCCAGTTTTGTAGCTCTGCGATTAACTGGTCCCGGTTTGTTTGTAATAAATTTCTTTGTCGGCGCTGGTGACTGAGGAATCGGCCCTCTGCCATAAACCGGGCTACACCTTCCTGAATAGCAAAACTACTGGAGAGCTGGGTCACTAGCTTTAAGCGAGATATTTCTGAATGCCAGCGGCCACCCGAAATCCAGCCGAGTCTTAGATCCCTCGACAAGCTTTTAGAAAAAGAACTGCAGAGGATTACCCGGTTTTCTGTGTCGATTGCTTTAAGCGGGTCAGGCATGGCCCCCAGAGCGGTGTCTGCATAGATATCATCTTCAATAACTGCGAGATCATATTTGTTTGCAAGTTGTATCAGTTGTTCTTTTGCCCCGCTTGGCATCAGGGAACCTGATGGCGTTGCAAAGGCAGGGGAAACAATACAAGCTTTAACATGCCAGCGTTGCAGAACCTTTTCCAGGCTTTCGATATCCATGCCAGTAGCGGGACTGGAAGGAATTTCAACAACCTTAAGTTTAAGTTGTTCAAGCAACTGCAGCGCTCCATAGAAACCCGGAGATTCGACTGCAACAGTATCACCCGCTTTACAGCATGCCATTAAAGCCAGAAAAAGAGCGTGCTGGCAGCCTGAAGTGATGCAGAAGTCGTCAAGGGTTTGAAAAAGCCCGCGTCGGGCATAATGTTGGCTTAGTTGTGCTCTTAATATTTCTGAACCTGCTGGGTCGCCGTAGTACTGGTGTCGGCCTCCACGGGGCTCTCTTAACGCTCTGCCGATGCAGCGGTTGAGTTCAATTATTCCCTGAGATTGTTGTTCTCCAGTAGGATCGGGGCAAAGATCAAATGCAGCACTGCGTTGCATAATATCCAGCAACAGATCACCGCTGTTTACAGTTCTGGGCGCTTTAATTTCAGTGGTTATTGAGGGGGTAGTCACAGCCTCCGGTTTATATTTCACGAAGTAACCTGCTTTAGGACGGGCCTCTACTAATCCCTGAGCTTCCAGCCTTTGCAGTGCATGCATCACAGTAGCTTTAGAGAGCTGTTTCTCTGTACACAGGGTTCGGATTGAGGGCAACTTTTCCCCTGTACCCCAGCGTTTTTGTTTAATCCCTTGCCGTATCCATTCTTCTAACGACCGATAGAGAAAGCCTGAACCCATGAGTGAAATCTGTTCCTATTATTTATGATTTATTTATGCCTGTTCCTGTTTTTTGTACAGATATATCCTGCTGTAGTCAAAAAACTGAGTGAGCAAAATGGAAAAAATTCCATCGGTAGAAATACAATCCCCCCCATTACCGAGTGACGGGAAGTTTCACGTAAAGCTGGTTGAAGGTCGCTTTCAAAACCTCAGGCGTTTAACCAGTTGGCCATTAATCCTGTTGTTTTTTGTGATGGTCTGGATTCAGCCTGATGGGCAACCCTGGCTGTTATTTTCATTCGAACAGCGCACCATTTTCCTGTTTGGTAAGCCTCTTTCCTGGCATGATCTGCCGTTACTTTCTGGCCTTATGATTACCGGCGGAGGGCTGCTGTTTTTCCTCTCTGTTGGCTGGGGCCGGGTCTGGTGTGGTTTTGCATGCCCTCAGAGCATCTGGACCTGGATCTTTATACGTATTGAACAATGGACAGAGGGTAGAGCGCAGGAGAGAGCTAAAACCGATCAGCAACTGTTTGAGGGTACTTGTTTCTTTCAACGCGGACTCAAACATATTCTCTGGTTGGTCGTTGCGGGTATGACCGCCGCAACTTTTACAGGTTATTTCATCCCTATCCGGGAGATCACCGCAGACTTACTCGCACTGCAAATGTCACCTGCATTGAGTGCATGGCTGATAATTATGACGGCTTTGACATACCTGAATGCGGGGTTGGTGCGTGAAAAAATTTGTCTGCATGCCTGCCCCTATTCGCGCTTCCAGAGCGTGATGTTCGATAGCAACACCCGCACTGTAAGTTATGATGTGGAACGGGGCGAACCCAGAGCTAAACGGCGCACTTCTGATGTAAACAACGGCGATTGTGTAGATTGTGATCTTTGTGTTCAGGTATGCCCTACAGGCATCGATATTCGCGACGGTCTGCAAGCGGCGTGTATTGATTGTGCTGCCTGCATCGATGCCTGCGACAGCGTAATGGCCAAGCTAGAACGTCCAAAAAGCTTGATCGGTTTCCGGTCAGAGGCCGAGCTGAGTAACCAACCCGATAACGTCATTCGCCCAAAACTGATGGGCTATGCCCTGGTGGTGTTAAGTTCTGTATTGGCGGTCACTTATGGTTTTACGGATACGACCGAACTGCTGGTGGAGATCCGGCGGGACAGAACAACCTTATTCACCGAACTGGATGACCAAACCATCTGTAATAACTATCTGGTGAAGGTGGAAAGTTTTATACCGTCGCAAACCATGACGGAAATCTCAGTTTCAGGTCAGGGGCGCTATGAATTATTTGGCCCGAAACAGATCGATCTCAAGCAGGATAATTCTACCTGGCTGCCCTATCGTGTTTGTGCCACTGATCTGCAATTAGCCAGAACCGAGCTGGAATTTAACTTCTCGAAGCAGGGCAGTGTTGTTTCTAAAAAAACTACGTTTATTACGGCTTCGATCTAACCTGACAGGGATTTAACTCTTACGCCAAACACTGGCAAGCCAGGGTTGTTGATGACGGGGTAAACCTTCAGGGCGGTAGTAATGTTCTAACTCTGTGAACCCTGCATCTGTTAGATATGCTTGCCAGCTTTCAAGATCATGATAGGTACCATAGCGACTGCCATTCCAGCCCTCCTGGTTATCGCCACGAGGGTTGGACGCGAATAAAACGCCATTGCTTTGCAGGGTGGAATGAAGTGAATGAAGGACTGAGGGTAGCTGGACTGAAGGAACATGAAATAAAGAGGCGTTAGCGAAGACTCCATCAAATACCCCTTCAGGAAGATCCAGTTCCAGAAAGTCCTGCTCCCAGACATCACAATTACTGTGTTTTCGAGCCAAAGCAGCTAGCGCATGAGAACCTTCCAGACCGGTTGCGTTATGCCCTAGTTTGGAAAACGTGATCAGGTCCCGCCCGGGGCCGCACCCGAAATCCAGAATGGAAAAGGGCGCTTCGCCATCAAGATGTCTGAGTAGTGCCGCGATGTTCTGGCTGACATCGTGATCACGGGTACCCTCCCAGAAAGAATCGGCATTGTGGTTATAGTGACTCAGGGTCGTTTCTGATATCAGTTTTAGCTCGTCTTTGTGATTAGGCATCTGGAAAGGAGTAACCGCTGTGATAATTAAGGTTAAGTCCGCAATATAATCTGTGGGAAGTGAAAATTACAGTTGCACACTGTGGGGTTATTAAAAGGCATAGAAAAGGGGAGCCTGCAGCAGCTCCCCTTTTTGCTTAGCGGTTTGCGAAGTACATAGTGACTTCAAAACCGATTCGCAGGTCTGTATAGCTAGGTTTAGCCCACATCATATGTTTCTCCTGTCTTGGTTAATGCAAATCTCCAACCAGAGATCTGCGAATTTCTCCCTCAATTCTGGTTTCTACTCTGTAGGCATCATGCTCTGTGCCCGCCAGAATAGACGCACCCTGTTTGGCGGCTGAGATCATCTCAGGACTGAGTTCAAAGCGAACAAAGTGCACGGAAGAGGTTTTTTCGTCACTACTGCGATCCAGATCTTCGTTGGCAATGGCATATACTTTTTCAAACTCTGCTACCTGAATGTAGAGTTGGTTTTCGATGCCGATCATTTTCGCCAGGGCTGCTTTGCGTTCATTGATGTCAGCGAACTCAATCATAAACGTTGCTTTCAGGTTCTGACCGTCAGGTATTAACGGGTTGTATACATCCAGCTCCTCCTGAATCCCGTCGGCTTCAAAAATCTTTTCTATTCGCAGCATCTCCTGAACCTGATATTGCATGGTTAGTTCATCTTCGAAATACAGGGCAGCGTGGTCACCCAAAGGTAAACGGCGCAATTTCTTATGCTCCATCACCTTAGCTCTGAACTGATCACGGCATACGGCATAATCTTCAAGGCTGTATAGCTTTTCACGGGTTAACTGGCTCATTGTTAATCTCCTCATATGCCATAGGCTTTACGTAATAAAGACATTGGATGTTCAGTGTTAGTTCCGTCCCCCAATGCATGTTCAATGTGGTGACCGGCCATTGGGCAATCACTGCCGTGATGGTCGGCTTCAGCCCGCTTAACGGCACTGACCACCGGGCGGACAATTTTCATAGCTGAATCAAAGGTCTCTTTTTTTATGGCATAGGTACCATCATGACCAGAGCAACGCTCGATGACAGATACTTCAGTGTCCGGGATTAGGCTTAGGACTTGCTGGGTTTTACGCCCTACATTTTGAACCCGCTGGTGACAGGCCGTGTGGTAAGCAACCTTGCCGAGGGCAACGGGGAATTCGGTTTTTAATTTGCCCGCTTTATGGCGGTGCATTAGGTATTCGAAGGGATCAAAAATCGCTTTACTGACTTTTTGCACATCTTCGTCTTCAGGGAACAGAAGAGGTAACTCCTGCTTAAACATCAATACGCATGAAGGTATCGGCGCGACAATATCCCAGCCATCCTCAACTAATTTAAGAAGCACCGGGATGTTGGCGTTTTTTGCATCCTCAACCGCTTCCAGATCGCCCAATTCCATTTTCGGCATTCCGCAACATTGCTCTTTTGACGCCATGGTTACAGGTATGTCGTTATGCTCAAACACAGCAATCAGATCATCGCCGATAATGGGTTCGTTACGGTTACCGTAGCAGGTACCAAACAGTGCTACTTTACCCTGCGTAGGGCCTGCAGCTTCGCCAATCGCGGTACGGCCAATCTTGTCGCTTTGACGTTTGCGTAAGGTATTGCTTTCAAACCGGGGCAGTTCAGCGTCTTCATGAATCTCGATAACATTCTCAATTAATTTACGACTAGGTTTGAAGTTATTCACACCGTTGACAACACTGGCAACAACCGGGAGGGAAGCTACTTTACCAACCGCGTCCGTGCTGGTGAGAATTCGGTCACGTAATTTGGATTCTCCTTTACTGTGTTTTACCGCTTTTGCACGCAACATCAGATGAGGGAAATCGATCGCCCATTCATGGGGTGGCGTGTATGGACACTTAGTCATGTAGCAGAGATCACACAGATAGCATTGGTCCACGACTTTCCAGTAATCCTGTTTAGCGACACCGTCCACTTCAAAGGTTTCAGATTCATCCACCAGATCAAACAGAGTAGGGAAGGATTCACACAAACTCACGCAACGACGACAGCCGTGACAGTGATCAAAGACTCGCTCCAGCTCATTGAACAGTGAAGATTCGTCGTAGAAATCATCACTTTTCCAATCAATTGGATGACGTGTGGGTGCTTCCAGATTGCCTTCTTTCTTAGCCATGACCGTTCTCCTAAACCAAAGCTTCAGAACCCTTGCTCCCCAACATTAGGGCGTACAACATTTGTTCGGGAGCAAGGGGTGGAGCAAAAGATCAGTCCAGCTCATTCAGAGCTTTCTGATAGCGGTTTGCATGAGAACGCTCAGCCTTGGCCAGTGTTTCGAACCAGTCTGCTATCTCATCAAAGCCTTCATCACGGGCATCTTTCGCCATACCTGGATACATATCCGTATATTCGTGAGTCTCACCCGCAACCGCAGATGCCAGATTGTCACTGGTAGCACCAAATGGCATACCGGTTGCCGGATCACCTGTTTGTTCCAGATATTCCAGATGGCCATGAGCATGGCCGGTTTCACCTTCAGCGGTGGAGCGGAACAGCGCGGCTACATCAGGATAACCTTCCACATCGGCTTTATTGGCAAAGTAGAGATAACGGCGATTGGCTTGCGACTCGCCAGCGAATGCATCCTTAAGATGCTGTTCTGTTTTACTGCCTTTAAGATCCATGTCTGTACACCTCACTTTTGTTGTTTTATGGCGTCATAAGAACACTTAAAAGCTAGTTGAGGGGCAGCTGGGTTACTAAATTGAATCTGACTACTCGTTTGATAGGTAGAAACTATATGATCTTGTAGAGGCTTAATTTAGTGGGGGTTACCCTTATAGACAGTGAGTCAAAGACAAGGTTAAATGTTGAAAGTTTTTCAGGATGCAGCACTTTTGTAACTTAGTTGATTTCGGGCAACTAAAGCACAGGTCACGCTCCTCATCCTGAAAACCAAACCTATAATAAAAAAACTATGTTGCTTGCCGGTCAGAAGTAGTGATGAATTTCCTGGAAATTTTAAACCAGCAGCCATACGGAATTGCAGAACTGAGCGCTGACGAAGGACGTTATCTCTTTTTTAATAAAAAAGAGCAGCAGATCAGAAATCTATCAGACAGTGAAATGAACACTGTTTCTGTGTTTGATCTATTGCCGCCAGATGAAGCCGATCAACTCAGAGCAATCTTTACACAATGTCTGGCTGCATCTGAAGGTCAGGAGTTCACATTCCAATTTCAGACTGATGACCGTGCTTATCAGATGCTTCTGAGCAGAAGCAGAAACAACACCATTCTCAGCACCCTGACTGATATTTCATCCCTTCAGGATTTAGAAAAACGCTATCAACAAGATCAGGCAACCATCAAGTGTCTGAACGATGCGGTTATTGGTGCCAACATTGGTTGTTGGGACTTTTATCCTCAGGAAGGGAAGATCATAGCCAATAAAACCTGGGTGACCCAGAAGAAATACCGAGATGAAGATTTCAGAGTGAATGATCAGATATTCTCGGAGGTGATTGATGGTCTGGAGCGCTGGAGTACCATAGTGCACCCGGATGATCTTGAACCTACCTTCGAAATTATTGATCAACACCTAAGGGGTGAAACAGAAGTCTACGATGCCAAATTCCGCATGAAGTTTGGTGATGGTGAGTGGCACTGGATTCATGACGTAGGCCGGGTATTTCTGAGGGACGAGCAGGGCAATGCCATTCGAATGAATGGGGTGCACATTGATATCACTGAAGCTCAGAAGCTGGAAGAAAAAGTAGAGAAGCTCGCCGTTACAGATGCCCTAACAGGTCTAATGAACCGTCGGAACTTCAACTACCTGTTTGATGCGGTGTATGAACGCGCCAAACGGCAGAGCACTTTTTTCTGTTTGCTGCTGATCGATGTCGATCACTTCAAAGCGTATAACGACACCTATGGTCACGTTAAAGGTGACAAAGTACTGAAGAAAATCAGCAAGACGTTAAAAAAGAATATTCGTCACGGTGAAGACTACTGTTTCCGTGTCGGCGGGGAAGAGTTTGCAGTGATTTTTACTGAGGGTGAAAAAGATGCTGCAGAGGCTCTGTCTAGGCGAATTAAAGATGAAGTGGAAGGCCTAAAAATTCCTCACGAGAATAATACTGCTGCCGATGTGGTTACGGTATCTATGGGGCTATTCTGCACTAAAGATCTGATCAAAAAGGATCAACTGACCGCAATCTACAAATATTCGGATGAATTGCTCTACAAGGCTAAAGAGGCAGGGCGTAACGCTCTTATTTGTGAGTAGCCTTTTATGTTCTCCTCGGGCTTAGACCCCTATGAGTCATTATCGGGCAGTGCTTCGAACTCCTGGCGTTTCTCTTCGTACCACTTTTCCATCGCACCGGGATTGAGCATTAGTTCTTGTATCTTCTTCATCGCCTCAAGGTGTTCGCTATCCTGTTTGTGGTACATCTTTATGCCGTGATCTTTACTGAGATTTGCGATCTCTTCAAAAGTCTCAGCATGAAATTCAAGATCACATGCTCCGCCTAATTGTTTGCAGGTCATCGTTTTCATCCGGCTCTCTCCTGATTGTATGAAGTACTGTGATGGCGATAAACCCAGCCCAAAGCCGCGCCCGTGAGGGTGAATTGAATAAACTGGAAGAGGGTATGGTAGATCAGGAAGTCAGTTACCGGTTCGATCTGGAACTTGGCCGCAGTGGCAAAGCCCATTGCTGTGTAGGTCATCAAGCCAATAATCAGATTAAACTTAATCGCCTTTAAGTAAGCGTTACCTGAAGAGTGAGATGTTTGTTCATATAAGAAACTGATCACCAGGCCTTGAATAAGTATTGCTGCAATACCCAGTTGCATAATGGGCTCTTCCCGTTGAAAAGCACCCCATGAAGTGTAGAGGTCATGGAAGAAAACCATATGCCAAGGGTATGCCCAGGACATCGTGATCAAAAAATAAAGCAGTACAAATAAGCTCATACGATTTAGCATTAGATTCCCTCCTATGAAAAATACTTCTATAATAAAAGTATTCTAATTAATTCTATCATGCAAGTATTATTTTATGGTTGCTAAAATTGAACACAGAACACGCACTGGCTGCCCGATTGCTTGTTCACTGGATATTATCGGGGATCACTGGACACTTCTGGTAATCCGTAACCTCATGTTCTTAAATCTACATGAGTACAAAGATATGCTGTCTACTGAGGAACAAATCTCTAGCAGCATACTCACAGATCGTCTGAAAAAACTTGAAAATGAAGGTCTTATCGCTTCTGCACCTCATCCGGAAAGTGGCCGTAGAAAGCTGTACTACCTGACTGAAATGGGAAAAGACCTGTTAGATCTGATGGTTGAACTGGTTTGCTGGGCGAACCGAAATATTAGTGATTCATTACGTATCCCACCAGAGAAGAAGGAACTGATCGAAAAAGATCCTGAAATGTTCAAAGCGATTGTTATTGCTGAAATAGAAAACTGGGAGCAACGCTTTTTGGCAAAGTAAGATCGCAGTATTTTAGGAAATTGCGCCTTGCTCCCTTGTTATGCCTACCCCGCTTTCGCAATCAGATTCGTATCCGTTTGCTTTTTAAGTTTACGTCCGCTTCGCTTTTCCACAATTTGTGGCACACATAGTGTGTCGTTGTCGTAGATGACCACACAGTCGAGGCATTGGAAGCACTCATCATAATCTATGCTTCCATCTCTGTTTATCGACTCATATGCACAGCTTTTCTTACACAGTTGACAGGGTGAACCGCATTCTTCACGGCGAGGCAGCCAGTTCATGATCCGTAGCTTGCCTAAGACCGCCATGGCCGCACCCAAAGGGCAAACATAGCGGCAGTAGCCCTTGTAAATCAGAGTGCTGGCCAGCACCGCAATAATTGCCCAGACAATAAATGGCCAGTAACGGACAAAGTAAAAGGTGATACTGGTTTTAAAGGGTTCGATTTCTACCAGACGATCTGTCCAAACCGGTGAAGTAAATGCGGCGGTGAGGATAGCCAACAACAGTAGGTACTTAATTTTTTTGAGTATTCGGTCTAATGATTCGTCAGGTTCAAAGTTGGGTAAGTTGAGCTTAGAAAGGAGTTGAGTACTGAGCTCCTGTAACGCGCCAAAGGGACACAGCCAGCCACAAAAAGTGCCTCGACCCCAGATAAAAAAAGTAGGCACAACAAAAGCCCAGATTACCAGTGTCATAGGGTCATAAAGGAAGAAATTCAGGTTGCCACCGGCAAGTATGGATTGTATCGCCCCGGTGATATTCACAATGGAAAGCTGGCCCTGAGCATACCAACCGATGAAAAAGAGGGTGAAAACAAGGTAGGCAAAACGGAACTTTTTGAACCACCCCGGCCTTTGAGTAATCAGGCTGGGTTTAACTAATACGATGCTAAGAATGGATAAACCAATCAGCAGAACCAACAGATCCCACTGACGCTTTAGCCATATGGATACCCAGGTCTTATCAGCACTATCAGGCTCATAATAGAAATCATCCGGGATGGTGTAGCTAAAACGGAAACTCTCAGTAATGGTTGGCAGGTAAACAATATCCTCCCCACGGCTGATCGAGAATTCGAAGTCCAATGGCAGGGCAATATCAATGCCTGAGGTATCTATAACCCGATAGACCATCCAGTCAGCGCCTTCCATGCCGACAGGTAGCCTGAGTTTATAGTCCGGGTTATAGAGATCGATTCGCTCACTGAAGTCGAGATCCCGCATCTCAACAGGCAGCCCTTCCTGGCGTAATAGCAAACGGTCGGATATGCCGCCGCGCAGGGTTTTATCATGCATGAAAGAGTAGCGACCGTTACTGACAACCAGAATGGCATGGTCACCGGTATCTAAATTTTCCTGTAAAAAATCCCATGATTTAGGCGATAAAACGTTACGCCCCACACTTGGGATAGCCAGATTCATAACATACAACTCAACTAACAGGTCATCAGGAAATGCATTCGCTGTTTCGTCGATCCCTGCGGCGCGGGTGTCTGTGAATAATTTTTCAGCTTCACTGTTGGTGAGAAGTACCTTTTTAATCAAACCCCGCTTTAGCAGCGCTTGCCAGTCCATCTCAATGTAAACATGCCTATCGATCTTGGCGATCAGATCCGGGTCTTTGCCTGTGCCAAAGCCAAGCCTTGCACGGGCGACTTTAAGGGCCGAAGAGAGCAGCGTCTGGTTCAATATACGGATAGAAGCGGTTGCTCCTGAAATGCCATCAAGATAAGTATTTTTGCCATCGCTGGGCTTGCGCTGTCCCTGATTGTCGTTGAACTTGATGTTTTGCATAAGGGAGAGGCCTTTGTACTGTTCTACAAATTCAAACATGGGTTTTTCACCCACACCGCCGACAAACATTGGTTCGCGGTGAAACAACACTCTTACATCAAGAAAGCTGCCCTCCGTATCTATAACTACCAGCAGGTTGTATGGGACACCCATAAAACCGGGGATTGAGGAGTAGTTAATGGATTCATAGATATAACCCACAAGATTTAATCCGGTGACCTCTTGCTTTAGCAACGGCCATAGTTCAAGTTCAGGGTCTTTATCGCTTACAACGTAGGGCTCTGGAAACAGAGGTTCCAGTTTGCCTTTATTCATAACACTGACAACTTTAATGCTGGAACTATCCACCGTTCCTGCAGCCATAACGCTTGCTGAAAGGATTGCAAAAACTAGCGATAAAAACAGAGCTGATGTTCTGATAAGCATGCGTAAAACCTTTTGTTAAAACTCCGGGGGCGAAGAGCCGCATGAGCAGCTTATAGCCGGAGATCATTACAAAGGTTAACGGGGCGCGAAGTGTCAGAATTTTAAAAGAAGATTGTAATAATTTTTAAAAACAATAGGTTATGGTTGGTTTGATGGGAAGCGGTACCCCTGCCCATGAACGGTTTCAATCAAAGGTTGCAGGTTGCGTTCCGGATCAATTTTCTTGCGTAAGGTCATAATATGTTGTTCGAGAGAACGACTGCTCGGGACAAAATCCCGCCCCCAGCCAGCGTTGTACAGGGTATCTTTGCTGATCACTTCATCCGGGTGTTCAAACAGGCAGGTCAGGAGTTTAAGGTCTCTTGCGCTGATATTTGTGGAAAAAGAATCACGGGTAATCAGCATACGTTTAGGGTCTATTTCCATATCACCCATCTTAAACAGGTGGTTGGTATCAACCTGTTGCGTGTTTAAAGGGGCTTTGCGTTCTGTTCTGAAAAGAATAAATCCAGCAGCGATCGCGAAAGGCAGCAAATACAACCAGCTAAAATATGGGTTTGTTGATTCCGAGCCGAACAATGCATCCGTAAGCTTTGATCTGTCCACCTCCAGTAATTTAGAGAGTTCATCGGTGTTAATCAGTAAACAGGTGGCAGAGAGGTTGTTAGAACAGAACAGTAATGAATCAACATTGATATCATAAGCTTCCCAGGCATTGGGTTGAGCTGCTCTTCTCAAACTGTGCAGGCGATCCAGATTATGGGTGATGGCAACATCATATATATGCGGAGCTGCCTCCTGATCAGGGAAGATCAAATTATCTTCATCGTCCCATATTCCAACCGCTTCAATCAGTGGAATGGAGGCTTGTCGAAGACGGATCTCAGTATGGGAGCCATAAACCACAACCTGCTGAAACCAGATAACTTCCTGAGCTAAAACCCGTTCGGCATTTTGCCTGATTTTTTCAGAAGAGGCGTGTGCCTGCCCGGCAACCGCCGTCAGTATGGTTGCGACAGTCAGAATCTGTTTAAGAACGGAGATCACTTTGTGCATAAGAGAGCTTAATCTGCCTGAGTAATTACATCTGTTCGAGTCAGATTAATGCACCGGTTTTGGGGAGACAACGGTACTAAATATCGAAAAAAGACTTAAAAGCCCTCTCGTTTTTTAAGGCTAATGTTCAAGAAGGCTGGTGATCGCGTTTAAGGCCGCGCCCGGTTGATTGTCCAGTTCAAGTTCGGCAAAACGTCTGATGGCGACCTCATGATCCACAAGATAGTTAAAGAAATCCTGTTCTTCAGTGCAGGCCTGTTGTGCCAGATGTTGAAAAACCTGCAAATATCCTTCGGTCTCTTTGAGTATGATTTTCAGAACGATTTTCCAGGGTAAAAGTGGAAAGGTCAGGCCCAGAACAGTGCCTTTTAATGAGGGCCAGAAAAAATTGGGTTTGGCTAAATTATGCCGCTCAAAATAGTCCATTACCCGGGCCTTAGTTTGAATTTCCAACTGCCATAAGGCTTTAGCTTTACGCTTTTTTACGCCAGAAGAAATATAAAAAGCGGATCGGAAAGAGGCTTCACCATAGACCTCGGAGGTCAGGGTAGTTTTTAAATCTTTAGAGGCTTTCTTAAGTTTCATGATTCTGCTCCTCAATGAACTAATACAGCAGTTAAACAACGCTGTATCTGTATATCGAAATGAGCAGAGCTTTATGTCAGATTTTTAAAAGGAAAATGCAAAATTACTGAAATATCATAGGCTTGTGGTTAAGTTGGGCAATCAGCTACGATTGCCCCACATCTTGGATACTGCACGATCAGTACCTAAGGTGCTGACGATTACGCAGGTTAGCCCTACTGCTAAAAAAACTAATCCCGGCAATACAGCCCCGGCTTGTGCATAGGCGTAGCCAGCGCCAAACACGGCGGTGGAAAGAAACAGAAACAATGCTCCTACAACTTTGAGAATGGTTCGGTGAGACTTCTTATATGCGTAAGGCCCGTCACCAGATTCAAAGATATTCAGAATTGGAGCAAACAGTTTTCTTAACGTGGTTTTCACCGTACTACCTCTAAAAAATTGTGAGTATCACATCGTTGAATTGAACAGCATAACTCATTATTCCTGTTCTTCCCTTAGTTTGTCCCGGATATCCATCAGCATTTTGCCAAAAGCGTTATCACCTCTCTGGTCGCGGCCCAGGCCCCAGAAGTAGTCGTACAGGCTCACCTCAGTGATCTCAATATCACCGGTATCC
>JBMYLM010000033.1:0-33707 GCA_049596335.1 Neptuniibacter sp. | reverse complement strand
TCGTTAGAAGCCAGGTTTGGGGCAAAACCACCTTCGTCACCTACTGCAGTGTTCAAGCCTTTTGCTTTCAAAACAGCTTTCAGTGCGTGGAAGATCTCAGCGCCACAACGCAGACCTTCAGAGAACTTATCAAAGTTTACTGGCTGAACCATGAATTCCTGGATATCAACGTTGTTATCCGCATGCTCACCACCGTTCAGGATGTTCATCATTGGCAGTGGCAGAGAGAACTGACCCGCTGTACCGTTGATTTCAGCAATGTGAGCGTAAAGAGGAATCCCTTTTTCTGTCGCTGCCGCTTTAGCTGCCGCAAGAGAAACCGCCAGAATCGCGTTCGCACCCAGCTTTTCTTTGTTTTCAGTACCGTCCAGCTCAAGCATCTTGTTATCAAGAGCGCGCTGATCAGTTACATCCATACCCGTCAGGGCTTCACGAATTTCACCGTTCACTGCCGCAACTGCATTCAGAACACCTTTACCCAGGTAACGGCCTTTATCACCATCACGCAGTTCCAGTGCTTCACGAGAACCTGTAGAGGCACCGGACGGAGCACATGCAGTGCCAATAACGCCAGACGCCAGAATAACGTCAGCTTCAACAGTTGGGTTACCGCGAGAATCCAGTACTTCGCGGGCTTTGATATCAGCAATCTGTGCCATTGGTAACACTCCAGAATGTTCTCTAATTAGGGCATCCGCCCAATATAACTTTAAAATTATGATTTAGCCTGTTGATCAAGCGCAGCCTGAATAAAACCAGTAAACAGGCCATGTCCATCTCGCGGTGTAGATGTAAATTCAGGGTGGAACTGACAAGCTACAAACCAAGGATGGTCAGCAACTTCTACCACTTCAACCAACTCACCATCCACTGAACGGCCAGAAATTCTGAGGCCCGCTTTTTCCAGTTGATCGACATAGTTGTTATTCACTTCATAACGGTGACGATGACGCTCTTTAATCTCGGTACTGCCATATGCAGCTGCAGCCGTAGAACCTTCTGTCAGATGACAAATCTGCGCACCAAGGCGCATAGTTCCACCCAGATCGTCGGTCTCACCGCGGGTTTCCACATCACCCTCTGATGTCGCCCACTCAGTAATCAAACCGATTACCTGATGCTCGGCTTCTTTATTAAATTCAGAAGAAGTCGCACCTTCCAAACCTGCAACATGACGAGCAAATTCAATGACCGCCACTTGCATACCCAGACAAATGCCCAGATACGGAACCTTATTTTCACGGGCATAACGAACAGCAGCGATTTTGCCTTCCACACCGCGCTCACCGAAACCGCCAGGAACCAGAATTGCACTCGCATCTTCCAGAATCTCAACACCTTCACGCTCAACGCGCTCGGAGTCGATGCATTCGATACGTACTTTTTTCTTCAGCGCGATACCGGCATGAGACAATGCTTCAATCAGAGATTTATAGGCATCCAGCAGCTCCATATACTTACCCACCATAGCGATTTTAACTTCGCCTTCAGGGTTAAGGTGAGCATCTGCCACGCGATCCCATTCACTGAGATCTGATTCTTTACATTCTAGATTGAAACGTTCGATTACGATGTCGTCCAAACCCTGTTCAGACAACATACGAGGAATATTGTAGATAGTGTCTGCGTCTGGAAGAGACACTACCGCGCGCTCTTCAACGTTTGTAAACAGAGACAATTTACGGCGAGAAGAGTCCGGTAATGGGAAATCAGAACGGCAAACCAGAATATCTGGCTGAATACCAATCGAGCGCAGCTCTTTTACAGAGTGCTGAGATGGCTTGGTCTTAATCTCACCAGCCGTCGCAATATATGGCACCAGAGTCAGATGCATAAACATGGCCCGGGAAAAGCCCAATTCAGCTTTCAACTGACGTACAGCTTCCATAAATGGCAAAGATTCAATATCACCTACAGTGCCACCAATTTCTACAAGTGCTACGTCAGCATCACCCGCACCTTCAATAACACGGCGCTTAATTTCATCAGTGATGTGTGGAATTACCTGAACTGTACCACCCAGATAATCACCACGGCGTTCTTTCAACAATACGTGCTGATAGATACGCCCAGCAGTAAAGTTGTTGCGCTTACTCATCGTGGTACGAATAAAGCGCTCATAGTGACCGAGGTCGAGATCTGTTTCTGCACCATCTTCGGTAACAAAAACTTCACCATGTTGGATTGGACTCATGGTACCTGGATCCACATTGATATATGGGTCCAGTTTCAACATAGTGACTTTGAGCCCTCTGGCCTCAAGAATTGCAGCCAGAGAAGCAGATGCGATGCCTTTGCCCAATGAGGACACAACACCGCCTGTGACGAAGATATAACGCGTCATGCAGAACCTGTTTGATCGTATTTAAAGCGAGGATTTTTTTAGATCGAGATGGCGCTACAGGATAGCAAATCAGGAGTAATCCGACAACGAAAAGGGACGCCATAAAACAGAAAATTCATGGTTTTCTTCAATCAGGAAACCTTGACAAAGGCAAACACCCGGAACTGCGATCAACTTATCATCACAATAAGCCAGCGGCCATTGTTCCCGGTGCCAGGGAGTTATCTTAGCTTCATGCAGAATTTTCTTAACTGCCCGATGTTTTTTACCAATCGGAGTACAACTTTCACCACCCTGCCTGCGAGAAATGGTTAGCTTCATCGTTGGAGGTAAACCTCTGACTTGCAGGCAACCATCTCCGAGATCAAAATCACCATCAGAAACAACCCTGATGCTTTCAACCCTCTCGCTCATATCCGGTACCAGATACAAACTATTCTGATAGCGCCTTAGTGTCACAGCCCCTAAATTGAGTTGCGGGTCCGCATCCGGCCGAGCCTGAATGACTTCACTGATTATTTTATTAAGAGCCTGTGAATTAACTCTCAAATCTATAACGGAATAAAACCAATGCCGTAACAGTGCGGATTGTTTGAGAGCATCCATTTCCGACCAAACATTGAGTTCAAATTGATCTGACCTAGGGGTACAGAGCTGCAAATCTTCAGTCAGATATTGCTCTAACAGATCATTTGATTCCTTAAACAGAGCTGCATTCTCACTCCATCGCTGAACAAGCTTAGGCCAGCGTTTTTTTAGAACTGGCAGTACCTGGTTGCGTAAATAATTCCGATCATAGGAATCTTTATCGTTACTAGGATCTGAGACGTAATCTAATGCCAATTCTGACACTGTCGATTCCAGTTGTTCACGGCTACATTTGAGCAACGGCCGCAGTATATACCCTTTACCCAGAGCACGACTTTCAGGGATACCACCCATGCCTGCAAGGCCACTTCCCCTTAACATTCGATATAAAAGAGTTTCAGCCTGATCATCTGCATGATGACCCAACAGGAGCACATCGCCCTCTTCCATTAATTCTTCAAAGGCTTGATAACGCTCATTGCGTGCAGCATTTTCAGATTGATCTTTTGGCCAGACGTCTACAACGCAATGTTTTAGTCCATAGCGTTCTGCCTGACGTCGCGAGAATTCTGCCCAGCTATCCGCTTCGACCTGAAGGTGGTGATTTACATGAACCACTAATATTGCAGATTTAGGCAGTTCTTTAGCCGCCAGAAATAACAGAAGCTGAGAATCAAGACCCCCACTATGGGCAATCAGCCAGCGGTGTTTTTGCGGTGCTTTTAGAGAGGAGACAAAAGAAGAAAGCGCAGCCGAAAAGCTGCGCTGACAAAGATCAAGTACGGAATTGGAACTGAGCTTATTGCCCACCACCAAAACCGTATGCCATCAGGCGCTGATAGCGTCGCTCAAGCAACTCATCCGTTGAAAGGCCTGAAAGCTTATCCAGACTTTCTGTCAGATGACGCTTAAGGTTCGCAGCTGTCAAAGCCGGATCACGATGTGCGCCACCCATTGGTTCACTGATCACCTGGTCAACCAGACCTAACTCAAGCAAACGATCGGAAGTAATACCCATCGCTTTTGCAGCATCTGCGGCACGCTCAGCACTCTTCCACAAAATGGAGGCACAGCCTTCAGGTGAGATTACTGAATAGGTTGAGTAGCTCAACATCATCAGTTCATCACATACACCAATAGCCAAAGCACCACCTGAACCACCTTCACCAATTACAGTAGAGATGATCGGCGTTTTCAGCTGTGACATTTTCGCAAGGTTGAACGCAATCGCTTCTGACTGGCCACGCTCTTCCGCATCAATACCAGGGTAAGCACCCGGTGTATCAATAAACGTCAAGATTGGCATTTTAAAACGCTCTGCCATTTCCATCAGACGTAAAGCTTTACGATAACCTTCAGGGCGTGGCATACCGAAGTTTCGCTTCTGGCGTTCTTGCACTCCACGGCCTTTTTGGTGACCAATAACCATAATGGGATGCTCATCAAGGCGAGCAATACCACCAACAATGGCCTGATCATCGGCAAAATGGCGATCGCCATGAATCTCATCGAACTCTTCAAACATGTAGTCGATGTAATCCAGTGTATATGGACGCTGAGGATGACGAGCTAATTGCGAAATCTGCCAAGCAGACAGTTCAGCAAAAATAGAATCTGTCAGGCTACGGCTTTTCTCTTCCAGACGGGAGATCTCCTCAGAGATATTGAGATCTGCAGAATCTCCAACCAGTCTTAGCTCTTCAATTTTTGCCTGAAGCTCGGCAATGGGCTGTTCAAAATCCAGATAGTTCGGATTCATAGGAATTTTCTATTCTTCAGTAAAAAAATTGTGCAAAGTTTACCTTTTTGGTGCTTTAAGGACCAGACCTGAAACCTAAGAGCCCGCGTTAATTGCAACTAATAGGTTAAAGAAACTGACTCATGCCCAAATTTTTCCATCAGAGCAATCAGTAACTCATCATTCGCCTGCACTTGCCATTGCTCGCCGAGCACTATAGTCGCGGCGGCATCAGAGCGCTGATAACGCAATTTCACAGGTAAAGAACCATCCCCTTTGTGGGCATGCAATAGAGTTTCCAATTCTTTCAGGTTTCTCTGACCTAACTGAGAACCCTCGCAAACCACCTGAACACCCGATGCATACTGGGCTCGAGCTTGAGGAATACTAAGAACTTTGCTTACCCGGACCTTTAAACCACCGGAATAATGATCCTCTGCGACCTCTCCCTCAATCACCAACACCGCATCTTTAACCACTATGTTGCGAACCGCATCATAGGTATCACCAAACAAAGTGACATCTATTCGAGCGCTTCTGTCATCCAGCGTTACAAAACACAGATTTTCACCTTTTTTGGTCTTTTTAAGGCGAAGGTCAACAACCAGCCCTGCCATTTTCTGGCTTTGACCTCTGGCAGGCTGCAGTTCAACGATACGCTTGCTGATAAAGTGCTTGAGTTCACTTTCGTATTCATCGATGGGATGCCCCGTCAGGTAAAGGCCCAGCGTATCCTTCTCACCTGCCAAGCGCTCTTTATCAGTCCATGGGCGAACATTTTTGTAGTCTTCATAAGAACAGGCATCCGATTCTGCTTCAACTTCGCCGAAGAGATCGAACATGCCCGCATCCTGGTTCTTAGCCGCCTGATCAGCTGCCTTCAAAGCATCCGGTATAGCTTCCCAAAGCACTGCTCGCTCTGCGCCAAGACAATCGACCGCTCCAGAACGTACCAAAGCTTCCAAGACCCGCTTGTTAAGCTTTTTCGCCCCTACCCGTTCACAGAAATCGAACAGATCGTTAAATGGGCCACCCTCTGAACGGGCTTCAACAATCGCCTCAATCGGGCCTTCACCTACTCCCTTGATGGCGCCAAGGCCGTAAACGATGACACCCTCATTATTTACCGTGAACATGTACTCGCCGGTATTAACATCAGGCAAGGCCGGGGGAATCCCCATGTTGCGGCACTCTTCTATGAAGATAACCACCTTATCGGTGTTCTGCATATCCGAGGACATTACCGCAGCCATAAAAGGTGCAGGGTAATGAGCTTTTAACCAGGCAGTCTGGTAAGAAACCAAAGCATAAGCAGCAGAGTGCGATTTGTTAAAGCCGTAACCCGCAAATTTTTCTACCAGATCAAAGATGTTACCAGCAAGATCACGATCAATGCCGTTATTCTCAGAGCCATCCAGGAAAGAGACTCGTTGTTTAGCCATCTCTTCCGGCTTTTTCTTACCCATGGCACGACGCAGCATGTCTGCACCACCCAGGGTATAACCTGCCATGACCTGAGCTATCTGCATTACCTGCTCTTGATAGAGGATAATTCCGTAGGTCGGCTCCAGCACAGGCTGCAGTGAATCCAATTGGTAATCAGGATGGGGCCAGGCCATCTCTGCACGACCATGCTTACGGTTGATAAAGTCATCCACCATGCCTGATTGCAGGGGGCCCGGACGGAACAGAGCCACTAGTGCGACAATATCTTCAAAACGCGAAGGCAATAGCCTACGAACCAAATCTTTCATACCGCTGGATTCAAGCTGGAATACCGCAGTAGTTTCAGCCGCTTGCAAAAGATCAAAGGTCTTTCTGTCTTCCAGATCAATCAGAGCAATATCGAGAGGTTCTTCACCGTTCTTTTCCCGAATACGGTTAACCGTTTGTAACGCCCAATCAATGATCGTTAACGTACGCAGACCCAAGAAGTCGAATTTTACTAAGCCGGCTTCCTCTACATCACCTTTATCGAATTGAGTAACAAGGCCATTACCCTCTTCATCACAGTACGTAGCAGCAAAATCAGTCAGTTTGGTGGGAGCGATTACCACACCACCCGCGTGTTTACCGACATTTCGCGTCACACCTTCGAGCTTGTAAGCCATCTCCATGATTTCCTGAGCCTCTTCACTGGACTCAATAAAATCAACAAGCATAGGCTCTTGGTCCAGAGCTTTTTTCAGGGTGATGCCCGGTTCAAACGGGATCAGTTTGGAAAGGCGATCAGCCAGACCAAACGGCTTGCCTTGCACACGCGCCACATCTCGCACTACCGCTTTTGCAGCCATGGTACCGAAGGTTACGATCTGCGATACCGCATCACGGCCATAAGTTCGGGCAACGTAGTCGATAACCTTGTCGCGGTTATCCATACAGAAATCGATATCGAAGTCCGGCATGGATACACGTTCCGGGTTCAGGAATCGCTCGAAAAGAAGGTCATATTCAAGAGGATCAAGATCGGTAATTTTCTGGGCATAAGCCACCAGTGAGCCGGCACCGGAACCACGCCCAGGACCCACCGGAACACCGTTTTCCTTACCCCATTTGATGAAGTCCATTACGATCAGGAAGTAGCCTGGGAAACCCATCTGAATAATGATATCCAGCTCAAACTCAAGACGGTCTATATATTCCTGGCGTTTGCTTTGGTACTCAGGATCATCCTTATCCAGCAGAATATCGAGACGTTCTTCCAAACCTTCAAAAGAAACCTGACGGAAATAGTCATCCATCAACATCCCTTCCGGGATGGGGTACTTAGGCAGATAATAGGTCCCGATCTCTATTTCGATATTACAACGCTTCGCGATTTCGACGCTGTTTTGTACCGCAGAAGGGATGTCGCTGAACAACTCAATCATCTCTTCCTGTGATCTGAAATACTGCTGTTCGCTATACTCTTTCGGTCGTGTTGGGTCTTCTAAGGTTCTGCCCTGGTTAATACACACCCTTACTTCGTGTGCTTCGAAGTCATCCTCTTTGATGAACATAACTTCGTTGGTAGCAACCAGAGGACAGCCGTACTGCTTCGCTAACTCAACTGAGGCATGCACAATTTTTTCATCATTCGCTCTGCCGGTTCTTTGAATTTCCAGATAAAAACTATCCGGAAATACTCTCATCCAGTTTTGAAGTATTTCAGCTTCCTGGCCATTGCCTGCCACAATGGCGCGCCCGACTTCACCTCTTTTAGCTCCGGACAGCGCAATCAAGCCCTGAGACTTTGCCTCGACCCATTCCGGTTTAACCAAAGCCATATCCGGAATAGTGTTTTGCCCCTCAGCATAAGCCTGAGAGATCAGCTCCATCAGGTTCAGGTAGCCTTGGGCGTTTCTCACCAGAAGAGTCAGACGGTAAGGTTCAGAGGTAGGTTCATCACTGTTTTCTACCCAGATATCAGCGCCACAGATAGGTTTAATACCATTGCCTGTTGCTGCTTTAAAGAATTTAACCAAACCGAAGAAGTTGGTCTGATCAGTCATTCCTACAGCGGGCATACCGGCATTTTTCGCCGCTGTCACTAACTCTTTAACACGTACTAAGCCGTCAACAAGTGAAAACTCTGTATGAACCCGGAGATGAATAAACTTTGGATCAGTCATAAATAGAAAGTTATTTAGTTTCCAACAATTCGCGGACAGGTTTAAAACTCCGCCTGTGTTCTGGCAAAGGGCCATGTTCGGTCAATGCAGCAAAATGGGCTGCCGTAGGGTACCCCTTATGCTTAGCAAAGCCATACTGCGGGCACTCTTTATCCAGCAATTCCATTTCCCGATCACGATCAACTTTTGCCAGTATTGAAGCCGCACTGATTTCAGCAATTTTACTGTCGCCCTTAACCACTGCCTCACTTGGGCATTTCAGGTCAGGGCAACGGTTACCATCAACATACACAAATTCAGGAGTAATATTCAGCCCCTCAACCGCTCGCTTCATAGCCAGCATTGAAGCATGAAGAATATTGATTTCATCAATCTCTTCAGGGGAAGCCGATGCAACACACCAGGCTAAGGCTTTCTCTTTAATCTCAGCATAAAGCAGATTGCGTTTTTTTTCGGATAGTTTCTTTGAGTCTGCCAGACCCGAAATCGGCTTCTCTGGATTTAGAATCACTGCAGCCGCCACCACATTGCCCACAAGAGGACCGCGACCAACCTCATCGACACCCGCCACGAGCTGGCCTGCACTAAAATCTAAGCCTAGACTCTGCATCAGATTACGCCTTTATCTTTTAGAAGAGAAACCACAGCTTCAGCCGCTTTTTCATCTGCATCCTGATGAAGTGTTGCATGAATTTTTGCAAACTCATCGGCCAGCATATTCTGATAGATTTCATCCTCTAGCGCCTTAAGCACTGCAGGGCCAAGCACTTCTGGTTCAACCTGATCCTGCAGAATTTCTGGAACCAGCTCTTTATCTGCTAGCAGGTTTGGCAGGGATATAAATCGAGAAGTAACCATTCGTGAATAAATTGCATAGGTAAGCGAGGCCATTTTGTAGGCTACCACCATAGGCTTTCTAAGTATGGTTGCTTCAAGAGTTGCAGTTCCTGAGGCAATTAAAATCGCATCAGCAATCGCCATCACATCACGTGAATTTTTAATCACCAGCTGAATATTGAGATCTGCATACTTTTCGGTGATCAATGCATGTAACTGATCATGCCTGTTAGCATTGGCTGCAGGTATGACAAAACGCAGATTTTCAACCCGCTGGGATAACCACCGAGCCGTCTCAAGAAAAGGCTCGGCCAGATATTTAAGTTCGCTGCCGCGACTGCCTGGCAATATGGCAACTACCTTCTCACCCTCTTTCACTGCAAAGCGAGATTTTGCCTGATCTACATCCACCGTTTTAGGTATTGAGTCAGCCAGCGGATGCCCAACAAACGCAATCCGCTGTTGGGTGGGAGCATAGTGTTTAGCTTCAAATGGAAATAAGCTCAAAACCAGATCAGTGCTTTTTTTAATCTTGTAGATTCGCTTTTTCTTCCAGGCCCAAACTGATGGACTTACATAATGCACTGTGGGAATACCAGCTTCTTTCAGCTTAGCTTCCATCCCCAGAGTAAAGTCAGGAGCATCCACTCCTATAAACAGGTCAGGTGGATTTGATTTGAAATATTCAACGAGGTTTTTACGGGCTTTTAACAGCTCTGGCAACCTACCAAGAACTTCTACCAACCCCATTACTGATAAACGCTCCATTGGATAATGGGATTTACAACCCTGAGCGATCATTAGCTCTCCGCCAATGCCTTCAACCACAAGGTCAGGAAAACGCTTTTTGAGGGACTTAATAAGGCCGCTGCCGAGAATATCGCCGGATGCTTCTCCAGCTACTATGCCTATGCGCAAAGGATTTGGCATAGGCACACCTAGCGGATAATGCCGCGAGAAGAGCTCTCAATCGATTGGATAAGTGGCAGGATTTCAGGGCAATCTTCGACCATGCCCTGAAGTTGCTCTAAAGCCTGTGACGTAGTCAGTTTGCTGCGGTAAACCACTTTATAGGCTTTGCGAATCATAGCAATGGCATCTTTACTGAAACCGCGTCGCTTAAGACCCTCGGTATTGATGCCGTGAGGCGCAGCCGTATTACCATTAGCCATCACATACGCAGGAATATCTTTCAAAACCACAGAGCAGGTTCCGCACATAACATGAGGGCCAATTTTGCAGAACTGGTGAACCGCAGTAAACCCACCCAGAATAGCCCAATCACCAACATGGACATGGCCTGCCACGGCCGTGTTGTTGGCCATAATGACGTTGTCACCAATCACGCAGTCATGAGCGACATGAACATTCGCCATAAAGAGATTATCTGAGCCGATGATGGTCGTACCAGCATCCTGCACAGTACCGCGGTGGATCGTTACACCTTCACGAATGACATTGTTATCACCCATGACCAGAGTGGTTGGTTCGCCAGCATACTTCTTATCCTGACATTCTTCCCCAACCGAAGCGAACTGGTAGATACGGTTATTTTTTCCAATTGTGGTCGGACCTTTAAGAACCACATGTGAACCAATAACCGTACCCGCACCGATCTCTACCTCTGGACCTATGAATGTCCAGGGGCCTACTTCAACACCTTCTCCAAGTTTTGCGGAAGGGTCTACAATGGCGCGAGAATCAATCAATGTTTAAACCTTTCTATCTGCACAAAGGATCGTTGCAGAACTAACCGTATCACCATCTACGCTGGCACGCACTTCGAATTTCCAGATACCACGACGCTCTGAAAGAATTTGCGCTTCCAACTGCAGCTGATCACCCGGTACAACCGGGCGCTTGAATCGCAGTTTATCCGAACCAACAAAATAGTAGATAGAACCATCCTGTGGTTTTTTCCCCATGGTCTTAAAACCCAGAATACCTGCAGCCTGCGCCATAGCTTCAACAATCAAAACACCAGGCATTACCGGATGGTCCGGGAAGTGACCATTAAAGAACGGCTCATTAACTGTGACGTTTTTAATCGCAACAATGGACTCTCCCTCAGTCAGTTCCAGCACCCTATCCACCAGTAAAAACGGATAACGATGTGGGAGATACTCCCGTATTTCATTCACGTCCATCATGTTTTAAGAACCCTTATTCTCAATAACCATATCTTCTAAAGTCTTTAAGCGGCGTGCGATATCATCAAGCTGGCGGAAGCGAACAACACTTTTCTTCCACTGTTTATTGTCCAGCATCCCGGTGCCTGAAGAGTATGCACCCGGTTTTGAGATCGACTTAGTCACCAGAGTCATAGCAGTAATGTGAGTCCCAGAAGCTATCTCAAGATGCCCGGTGACTCCACACGCTCCGGCAATTGTACAACGGTCGCCAATTTTAGTGCTTCCTGCTATGGCGGTACAACCAGCAATAGCAGAATTTTCACCTATTTGAACATTATGCGCGATCTGAATCTGATTATCTAAAATCACACCATCCCCAATTAAAGTGTGATCCAGGGCTCCGCGATCGATTGTAGTACACGCGCCAACCTCAACCCGGTTACCAATTCTCACACCACCGAGTTGCGCAATTTTTTTCCATTGTCCCTTTTGGTTCGCGAAACCGAAGCCATCAGCACCAATAACAGCACCACTGTGGATCAGGCAATTTTCACCCATTTGCACGTCTGAATATAATGTTACGTTCGCACAAAGGTGAGATCCCGGACCTATCACACAACGTTCGCCAACAACGGTGTTCGCTTCAATTACAACATTATCACCAATATGTGAACCTGCAGCGACAACCACGCAAGGGCCAATGACTGCAGAGTTACTGACTTTTGCTGTTGGATCTACAGTGGCTGAATCGGAAACGCCTGATTCAACGCCCTGAACCGCAGCAAATTTGTGACTCAGTTTTGCATAGGCCAAGTAAGGATCATCAACAATCAAAGCGTTCCCTGAAAAAAACTCCAAATCAGCAGGGGATAAAATAACAGCCCCTGCAGATGTCGTTTTTAGGTACTTTTGATATTGAGCATTGGCAATAAATGACAGCTCAGTAGCTGAAGCGGATTGCAAAGTAGCCAGCGAGCTAACCCGGAAATCAGGGTCACCTTGAATCTGAGCAGCAACTTCTTGCGCGAGCTCTGCTAACTGGTACTTCGTTTCAGGCATATAGGACTACTGTTTATTTAAAAGCTCGACGACTTTTTGCGTGATGTCGTATTTTTTATCGGCATAGTGCGCAGCCTGACGAGAGATAACTAAATCATACCCCCCTTCAGCGATGACCTCTTTCAGAACCTTATCTAACACAGGACGCATCTGCTGCAAGAATGCCTGCTCACGCTGCATCTTTTTCTGCTGTAAAGCCTGGCCTGCACGCTGGTACTCAGCGAACACTTTCTGGAACTGCATTTTCATCTTATTTAGCTCATCAGCAGAAACCAGATCTTTATTTTTTGCCGCTTTATCACGCGCAGCCTTCACCTGCTTCTCCAGATCAACTACAGACTGTTGGTCTTTGGCAAACTCGGCTTTAAGTGACTCTTGATACTGTTTAGCGGCGTTTGAGGTCAACAATGCTGCCTGAATATCAACAACTGCAATGCTTTGAGCAGAAGCGGTGATACTAATCCCAAGTGTTAAAATTAAACCTAATAGCGTTCTCATCATCACTTATTCCTTAGAATGTTTGTCCAAGCGCGAACTGGAATACTTCCGTTTCATCATCATCTTTGTCATTCAGCGGCACAGCCAGTGCAACAGACAATGGCCCAATCGGGGTCAACCAGCTCAAACCGAAACCAGCAGAAAATCTAAGTTCGTCAAGTTTAACGCCATCTTCACAGTTTGTAGAAACGGAAGAACAGTTCGTATCAAATACGTTACCACCATCTATAAAGAACAGCGTACGCCAGGACGATTTATCCTTTACGAATGGAACAGGGAAAATAAACTCTGCACCGCCAGTAATCATTACATCGCCACCAACTGGGTCATCCAGAGAGTCCTTTGGTCCAAGGGTATTCTGTTCGTAACCGCGGACTGTTTTCAGACCACCTGCATAGAAGTGTTTGTAGAATGGGTACTCATTGTCACCCAGTTCACCACCGTAGCCCAGACGACCTTTCAAAGACACAATCCAGTATCGATCATCCGTCAATGGCTGGTACCATTTGGCGTTATAAAGTGCACGGTAATAACTTAGGTCGCTACCCGGGATACCGACTTCAAGAGATGCACTTTGAGAATAACCTTTAGTCGGGAAGAAACCACGGTTCAGATGGTTATCGCTCCAGGATGCACTCAGGGTAAAGTTGAGGTATTCATCGCCCTCATCTGCCAGGTACTGCGTAATTTCTGCCGGCGTATTCAAGGAGTTGGTATTGATAGTTACCTGTTCAATACTGGCACCAAAATTAAGACGCTGATATTCATTAATCGGGTAACCAAAGTTCACACCACCACCGAACTCATCGGTAGAGAAGGCACTGGTATTGTCTTCGTCAAAATCCCTTTCACGGTAATAAACGTTAAATCCTCGGCTTACGCCATCCACTGTGTAGTATGGATCGACAAAACTATATGAGTATTCAGTCAGGGTATCACTGTTGGAAATCCCTACCCCAACCTTTTTACCTGTACCCAAGAAGTTATCCTGCTGCAGCTGGAACCCCAGAATAATGCCTGAGCTCTGAGAAAAACCTACACTTGCAGAGAAAGAACCAGACTGTTGTTCTTCAACACTGTATTCAATATCTACCTGATCGTCAGTGCCCGGCACAGGAACCGTTTGAACGTTAACTGTCTTAAAATAACCGGTTTTTTCCAGTCGAACCTTAGACTGTTCAATCAGTTCATTCGACGCAACAGCTGCTTCCATTTGCTTCAGGTGCTGGCGAATCACGTCATCTGCAGTCCGAGTATTTCCTTGGACATTGATGCGTCTTACATAGGTACGTTTACCTGGATCAAGGAAAAACTTAACAGTAACAGTGTTGTCATCATGCAATTCTGGCGCTGGTGAGATATTGGCAAACATATAACCTTCATCGCCAATACGCTTCACCAAAGCATCCTGAGACTGGGTAATCAAACGACGTGAAAAAGTCTGGCCAGCCTCAACCCGAACCACATCGAGCAATTCTTCCTCGGAGACAACCATATCACCGGCTATATCCACATCACGAATAGTGTATTTATCACCTTCAGTTACGTTGATTGTGATGTAAACATGGCGTTTATCAGGGGTGATCGAAACCTGGGTGGAATCGATAGAAAAGTTCACATAACCGCTATCCAGATAATAAGAACGTAAACGCTCCAAATCACCGGAAAGCTTCTGACGAGCATAACGATCGTCTTTCTTATAGAACGAGAAGAAGTTCGGCAATTTCAGAGAGAAAAGCTCTTTCAGCTCTTCATCGGAATAAACATCATTACCAACAATATTGATGTGCTGAATGGTCGCAACACTGCCCTCTTTTATGTTGATATTCAGGGCAACACGGTTACCCGGCAGAGGCTCAACCTCAGTTTCAACAGAAGCACCATAACGACCCTGAGAAGAGTAGACACGAACTAAGTCCTGCTTGATCTGCTCCAGGGTTGCTCTTTTAAATACATCGCCTTCCTGCAGGCCCGTTTGCTTAAGGCCATCCAAAAGGGCTTCATCTTCAAGCACTTTATTGCCTTCCAGCTTAATCAGACTGATAGCTGGGCGCTCTACAAGTTGCAGGACCAGAACCGAACCTTCACGTTGAAGTTGAATATCTTCAAAGTAGCCGGATTTAAATAACTGGCGCGTAGACCTTGCCAAAGCAGCCGAATTTACCTGATCCCCTGCATTTACAGGAAAATTCCGGAACACTATGCCTGGCGAAACCCTTTGCAGGCCCTCGATACGAATATCTTCAACGGTAAAAGATGCCGTATTTGCCTGTGCGACAGATGCCCAAAGGAAAAAAGCCAACAAAAATCCAATGCCACGTTTCATGAAATATGTCTTTTTCGTAAAAATTCAATTCGTCACGACTGTAGAGATCTACAATCGCATTATGTCGTTAAAAATTGCTACAAACATCAAGGAAAGCAGTAACACCAACCCGATTTTCAAGCCAACCAACTGAATACGCTCATTCACAGGTTTACCTGTGACAAGCTCGACAAAGTAATACAGAAGGTGTCCACCATCCAATACAGGGATTGGCAATAGATTAAGGACCCCAAGCATAATGCTCAGATAGGCAAGAAAACTGATATACGATTCCAAGCCTGACGCCGCCGAAGCACTCGCCACTTTAGCAATGGTTATAGGACCACTCAAGTTTTTTACTGATATAACCCCCTCAATCATTTTCCAGATTGAGTCGAGTGTCAGCGAAATCGTTTGAAGGGTTTTCTTAGTTGCCGTAATTGCACCCTCTACAAACCCATACTGCAATGTTCTTTGATACTCTTCAGGCCACGCCACTCCTTCAGCAGCTGCGCCTAAGAAACCGTATTCTTCACCTTGTTCCGAAACCTGTTTTTCCGGTTTCACCAACAGGCTCAGTACTTGATTGTCCCTTTCCAGCTGCAACTCTATAGCAACTTCTGGGTTAGCCCGGATAATTGAGACAAGCTGTTGCCAATCAACAACCGCCAAACCATCCGCTGCAACAATCTGATCTCCTACCTGCAATCCAGCCTGCTGGGCACGCCCGCCCTCAACAAGCCTGCCAATAACAGCCGGGATTTCAGGTCGCCAAGGCTCAATCCCCAAAGCTGAGACCGGTGATTGATTCTCCAGATCCACCTTCCACTCATTCAGCATCAGAGTGTAATCACTGATTAATGTTGTACCCTCTTCCTTCAGCTGAAGCCGCAAAGGTCCGGATTCTCCAACACGCGATGCCAAACGGAGATTAACCTCATCCCAGGAGAGCGTGGGATACCCATCAACAGAGATGATTTCGGAGTTTTCAGGGAGATTAGCTACTTGAGCTATAGATTCAGATTTAACCTGACCAATCACAGGAATTGCCGTGGTTACACCCATACCGTACATAAACCAGTATGCCAATACAGCAAAGATCAGGTTTACCAATGGCCCAGCAGCAACGATCATAATGCGTTGAATGACCGGCTTACGATTAAATGCTTGTGCCAACTCAGAAGGCTCGACATCGCCTTCCCGCTCATCCAGCATTTTCACGTAACCACCCAGCGGAATGCTGGCGATGGCGTATTCCGTATTTTGCTTGTCTTTCCAGGTGTAAATGGCTTTACCAAAGCCGACTGAAAAACGCAGAACTTTAACTCCGCATTTACGCGCCACAAAAAAATGACCCCATTCATGAATGGTGACAAGAATGCCTAAGGTGAGAATTGTTATAGCAATGGTATAGAGTAAATCCATAAAGGTTTCAGGCTAGAACAATGTAATGCAGACCAAGTACAAACACCGGTGACGCTGCCGTAAGGCTATCAATCCGATCCAAAATACCACCATGTCCAGGCAGAAGCTGACTGCTATCTTTGATACCACGATAGCGTTTAAGCATACTTTCAAACAGATCGCCCAGAACAGAGATAAGCCCGGTAACCAGAGACACGGCAATCAAGAGCAATGACTGATTTACGGACAAAGACGCAAAAATAGAAAAAAGTACCGCCACCAGCAAACACGCCAGCAAGCCTCCGTATAAACCTTCGCGGGTTTTACCAGGGCTTACGTTAGGCGCCAATTTTTTATTTCCAAACTTTTTCCCGGAGAAATAAGCGCCTACATCCGCTCCCCACACCAGTAAGAGCAGTAAAAGGATTTGAAGTTCCCCATTATCTGCAGCTTTTAGCTCCACAAAAGCAAGCCAACAAGGCAGCAGAACAACGAAGCCTATGAATAAGCGTCGCCAGGTTGACTGCCAACCTGAACCTTCCGGATACCGCACCACCCACAATAAAGCAGCAAACCAACTGAGAAAGGCCACGAACAATATCAACCCAACCGGGAGCGAGGTATAGAACAGATGCAGAAGCACAACAGCCACTGCCACAGCGCCAACATAGAAGAAACGGTTCGATTGTTTTTCAAGACCTGACAGGTTCGCCCACTCCCAGGCAGCAATTAAAATCACAAAATCCAGGAGGTAGATAAAATCAGAAAGAGGTAAACAAAAAACCCCAAATAAAGCCAATGGAGCAAGAACAACTGCAGTTAAAAAACGCTGTTTAAGCATTTTTTTCAGCCTCTATCTGCTCGCTCGTTTTACCGAAACGGCGCTCTCTTAGACTGTAACTTTCAATAGCTCTGCTCAACTCAACTTTATCAAAGTCAGGCCAGTATAGATCAGTAAAATAAAGTTCAGTGTAAGCAAACTGCCAGATCAGGAAGTTACTGATACGCTGCTCACCACCGGTACGGATGCAAAGATCCGGAGCAGGTAAGTCAGACATGGAAATAAACTCGCCCAGCGTATCTTCCGTGATAGCTTCCAATTCAAGCTCTCCTGCGACACAACGCCGAGCCAACTGCTTAGCTGCATTCGTTATATCCCAGCGCCCACCGTAGTTTGCGGCTATATTCAGTTGCAAGCCATCACACTGAGCCGTCATTTCTTCTGCTCGGGCAATTTTTTCCCGGAGAGAATCACTGAACGCAGCCTTATCTCCAATGACTCGAAGACGGATGTTATTTTTCAGAAGTTTCTTGGATTCACGATCCAAAGCAAGCTTAAAGAGCTCCATTAGCCCTTTCACTTCAAACGGTGGTCTCTTCCAGTTCTCAGAACTGAAAGCAAATAACGTCAGAGCCTCAACACCCTGCTCAATACATCCCTGAATTACAGAGCGTACGCAGTCGACACCCGCCTTGTGACCAGCAAGACCTGGCAACCGGCGAGCTTTCGCCCAGCGGTTATTGCCATCCATGATAATGGCGATATGACGAGGAACCGGATTACCCGGTGTATTATCGTTTTTTTTCTGCGTCATCAAATTCCAGCGATGCTTTACAGCATCGCTGCTGCGATCAGATTTCCATTAGATCTTTTTCTTTCTGCTCCAGCAGACCATCCACTTCAGCAACATGCTTATCAGTTACCTTCTGGATTTGATCTTCGCCACGACGCTGATCATCTTCAGTAATCTCTTTTTCCTTTAGAAGATCCTTGATATCACCATTAGCATCACGACGGATATTACGGATTGCAACACGTGCATTTTCCGCTTCCTGACGCGCCTGCTTGATGTAACCCTTACGAGTTTCTTCGGTCAGTGGTGGCATTGGAACACGAATATTTTCACCCGCTGTTGCAGGGTTAAGACCAAGATCAGAAGTCATGATCGCTTTCTCGATCACCGGCACCATTGGTTTTTCCCAAGGCACGATGGAGAGTGTACGACCATCTTCAACGGAAATATTTGCCACCTGGCTCAATGGCACATCTGAGCCATAGTAGGAAACCTGAATTCCTTCAAGAATACTTGGATGAGCACGACCTGTGCGGATCTTCTTGAAGTTATTTACTAGCGACTCAACGCTCTTCTGCATACGTTCGGTAGCATCCTGAGTGATTTCATTCAGCATATTTTTCTCCAACCGTCTCACTGCAATCGATCAGGGTCCCTTCATCACTACCCACCACAAGGTTAGCGAGGGCTCCCGGTTTATTCATGTTAAATACGCGCACTGGCATGTTATGGTCGCGAGTCAGACAAATCGCAGTCAAATCCATTACACCCAGTTGCTGTTCTAATACTTCGTCGTAGCTTAGGTGGCGATAGCGGCGTGCTGTAGGGTCTTTTACCGGATCAGTTGTGTATACGCCATCCACTTTTGTGGCCTTAAGCACAACATCGGCTTCAATTTCTATACCGCGCAAGCAAGCAGCAGAATCCGTAGTAAAGAATGGATTACCTGTACCCGCTGCAAAAATAACAACGTCACCCTGATTCAGATAGCGCATTGCATTACGTCGATCATAATGATCTACAACACCACTCATCGGAATAGCAGACATAACACGGGTATTGATATTGCTGCGTTCAAGTGCATCACGCATCGCCAGCGCATTCATCACTGTTGCCAGCATACCCATATGGTCACCGGTAACACGATCCAGGCCTGCAGCATTCAAAGCCGCACCACGGAACAGGTTACCACCACCGATAACCATTCCCACCTGAACACCAATACCCACCAACTGACCTATCTCTAAAGCCATGCGATTCAACACATTAGAATCGATACCAAAGCTTTCTTCACCCATCAGGGCTTCACCGCTCAGCTTGAGCAGAATACGTTTATACTTGGACTGTTTTTCGGTGGATGGCATCCGTAAATCTCCGCAGAAATTGAGATCAGGAGAGTGTAGCAGGAAAGGGGGTGGTTGCGCATGCAAAAACATGCACAACCGGTAGGATTTTCAGAAAGTTAGCCGTTCAGCTGAGCAGCAACTTCTGCAGCGAAATCCACTTCTTCAACCTCAATACCTTCGCCCACTTCTACGCGAGTGAAAGAAGTAACAGTTGCGCCAGCGTCTTTAGCCACCTGACCTACTTTCTGATCAGGGTTCTTAACGAATGCCTGCTCTACCAGACTATTCTCAGCAAGGAACTTGTTGATACGACCAGTAACCATCTTCTCTGCAATCTCAGCAGGTTTGCTAGCCATATCAGGCTGAGCCAGGATGATTTCCTTCTCTTTAGCAACAACTTCTTCTGGCATATCTTCTTTGTTAACCACCTGAGGGTTAACCGCTGTAACGTGCATTGCGATATCTTTCGCAGTTTCTTCGTTACCACCTTCCAGCTGTACAACAGCAGCGATTTTGTTGTTGCTATGAACGTAAGCACCAACAACACCACCTTCAACCAGGAATACACGACGTACACCGATGTTCTCACCGATTTTCTGAACCAGCGCATCACGCTTCTCGTTCAGCTCACCTTCCATCAGCGCAGCAACATCTGTTGCTTTATCAGCAAACGCCTTTTCCAGTACAACGTTACAAAACGCCAGGAAACCTTCATCACGTGCAGCGAAGTCTGTTTCAGAGTTAACTTCAACCGCCACAGCGTAGCTGTTATCGTCAGCAACTTTAACAACTACAACACCTTCAGCTGCAGTACGGCCAGCTTTTTTAGCCGCCTTCATACCAGAAGCTTTACGCAGCTCTTCGATCGCTTTCTCGATGTCACCACCAGCTTCTTTCAGTGCTTTTTTACACTCCATCATGCCCAGACCAGTACGGTCGCGCAGATCTTTAACCATTGCAGCGGAAATGTTCGCCATATCAAATACCCCTATAAGATAGTCACGGGTTATTAATCAGAAATCCAAAAAAGGGGGCCAGGCCCCCTCATAAAGTCAAAGAGAATAATCTACTGTTCTGACAGTACGATTACTCAGCAGCCGCCTGGCCTTCTTCAACTTCTACAAATTCGTTTTTGTCGCCAGCAGTTGCTTCTGCGCCTTCCAGGCAAGCATCAGCCACAGACTTAACGTAAATCTGAATTGCACGCAGAGCATCATCATTACCTGGGATAACAACATCAACACCGTCTGGGTTGCTGTTAGTATCAACAACACCGATAACAGGGATACCCAGCTTGTTTGCTTCGTTTACAGCGATACGCTCATGATCAACATCGATTACGAACAGAGCATCAGGCAGACCGCCCATCTCTTTGATACCACCGATAGAACGCTCAAGCTTTTCCATCTCACGCTGACGCATCAGAGCTTCTTTCTTAGTCAGCTTCTCGAAAGTACCGTCTGAGCTCTGAGTTTCCAGATCACGCAGACGACGGATAGACTGACGGATAGTCTTGTAGTTAGTCAGCATACCACCCAACCAACGGTGGTTTACGTACGGCATACCTGCACGAGCAGCTTCTTCTTTAACGATCTTGCTCGCAGCACGCTTAGTACCAACAAACAAAACTTTGTTTTTGTTTGCAGCCATGTTCTGGATGTTATCCAGCGCACCATTCAGTGCTGGCAGAGTGTGCTCAAGGTTGATGATATGAATCTTGTTACGAGCACCGAAAATGAATTTAGACATTTTCGGGTTCCAGTAACGAGTCTGGTGACCGAAGTGAACGCCTGCTTTCAGCAGGTCACGCATAGTAATTTTAGCCATTTTATTTCCTAAAATTGGGTTAGACCTCCACGTACCCCAATGTTCAACCCGAAGGCACCCTGAACACCGTGTCGATACGTGTGTGATATTTCGATTTTGCACCTAGCAAATCGAGCGCGGATTTATACCATAAGAGCAAAAAAATTAAAAGCTCAATTCCGAATGTTTCTCTTCGGATCACATGATTGATACAATTCCCGTCAAATTACAAACACCCATGCTTAATAAAGGGCATCACGACAGTTTATGAGTATCAAAATCAAGACCCCGGATGAAATCGAAAAAATGCGCGAAGCTGGCCGACTTGCGGCAGAAGTCCTCGGCATGATCGAGCCCCATGTTAAACCGGGTGTAACGACAAACGAGCTAAACCAGATTTGCCATGACTATATAGTTAATGAGCAGGATGCGATCCCAGCTCCTCTGAACTATCACGGCTTTCCTAAATCCATCTGCACATCAGTGAATCAAGTGGTTTGTCACGGCATACCGAATGACAAAAAACTAAAAGATGGCGACATTATTAATATTGATATTACTGTCATCAAAGATGGTTACCATGGTGATACCAGCAAGATGTTTTTTGTAGGCAAAGAGTTACCGCATGCCCGTCGTCTGGTTGATATCACTCAGGAGTGCATGTACAAGGGAATCCGTTTGGTGAAACCCGGCGTACAATTGGGTGATATTGGTCATGCTATCCAAACCTATGCAGAACAGAACCATTACTCTGTCGTCCGTGAATATTGCGGACATGGCATTGGCGCAGAATTCCACGAAGAACCTCAGGTCCTTCATTATGGCAAGCCAGGTACAGGCGAAACCTTAGAAGAAGGCATGACCCTGACCATTGAGCCAATGATCAATGCGGGTAAACGTCAGGTAAAACTGTCTAAAAAAGATGGCTGGACTGTAGAAACTACCGACCGCCGCCTGTCAGCACAATGGGAACACACCATTCTTGTGACAGCGGATGGATACGAAATTTTAACGCTACGTCCGGACGACAGCATCTAAACTTCAGTTATTGTCAGTAAGAGCAACAAATCAGATGTCGACTACACTGCACGAGCTTCTCGCGGAAGAAGAAATCATCAACATTTCCAATTTTCGCAAAAGTCTCGCGGAAGCTGCTTCCCCTGTACCTGTATATAAAGAAGCACTAGGCAAGATCAACGACTGCCTGGACGAACGTTTTAGAAATGGCGAGGACATTCGCAAGCTCGTCTATGGTCGCGCGTGGGAAATTGACCGTATTCTGGAGACAGCCTGGAATGAATATGACTGGCCTGCCGACAAAGTTGCTCTGGTTGCTGTAGGCGGATACGGCCGCGGAGAACTCCATCCACGTTCAGATATCGATTTACTGATTCTACTGGCAGATGATGTCGATCCCGAACAGCATCATGATGCTATCAGCGGTTTTCTCACCCTGTTGTGGGACATGAACCTTGATGTTGGCTCCAGCGTTCGAACGATGAGCGAGTGCTATAACGAAGCTCAAAGCGACGTTACCATCGCGACCAATCTGATCGAATCACGCACTCTCTCCGGGAACGAAAGTCTGCATACTGAAATGTATGATCGTGTTACTTCAGAGGGCGCCTGGACAGATAAAGAGTTTTTCCTGGCCAAGCTGAAAGAACAAAAAAGTCGTCACGAGAAAACCAACAACACTGAATATAACCTGGAACCGAATCTCAAAAACTCTCCGGGCGGGCTAAGAGATTTGCAAACCATCGGCTGGGTAGCGAAGAGACATTTTGGTTCAACCTATATTCGCGACCTTGTTGAAGACGGTTTCCTGACGGAAAGTGAACTGGACATTCTGAACAAGGGCGAGCTCTACCTGTGGTCTGTCCGTTACGCGCTTCACCTTGTGTGCAATCGCAAAGAAGACCGTTTGCTTTTTGATCACCAACGATCTTTGGCTGAACTGTTTGGCTATAAAGATGAAGAAGGCAAACTCGCTGTAGAGCAGTTCATGAGCAAGTACTATCGAATTGCCATGACCATGTCTGAATTCAATGACATGCTTCTACAACACTTCGATGAAGCGATACTGCGTGCCGATGAAAAGCAAGTCATTATCCCGATCAACAGCCGTTTCCAGATCCATAATGATTTTATCGAGGTGACTTATGATGATGTATTCGAGCATCATCCATTTGCCCTGATGGAACTGTTTGTAATTCTCGCTCAAAATCAAAACATCAAAGGTGTACGAGCAACGACGATTCGACTGGTAAGGAATAACCGTCACAAGGTTGATGAAGAATTCCGAAACGATATTCGAAACACCAGCCTGTTCATGGAACTGATGCGCTCCCCTGAAGGCGTATCTACCGAGCTTAAACGCATGACGCGCTACGGCATACTCGGTCCTTATCTACCCAAATTTGGGCGCATCATTGGTCAGATGCAACATGATCTGTTCCATATTTATACTGTTGATACCCACACCATGAAGGTGATCCAGAAGTGCCGCCAGTTCAGGCACAATGATCACCGGGAAGAATTCCCTATCGCTCACAGGATCGTTAATCATCTGCCAAAGATAGAATTGCTCTATATCGCAGCATTATTTCATGACATTGCTAAAGGCAGAGGCGGAGATCACTCGGAACTTGGCGCTGATGATGTGTTCGAATTCTGTGAAATGCATCACCTTGGCAAATGGGATACTCACCTGGTGGCTTGGCTGGTCCGTAACCACCTACTCATGTCGATGACTGCTCAGCGAAAAGACATTTCAGATCCGGAAGTTATCCATCGATTTGCGCAGCAGGTACGTGACGTTACTCATCTGGACTACCTGTACGTTCTGACCATCGCAGACATTAACGCGACCAATCACAGCCTCTGGAATAGCTGGCGCGCAACCTTGATGCGCAAACTCTATACCGATACCAAGCGTTCCTTGCGCCGCGGTTTGGAAAACCCGATTAACAAAGAAGACCGCATTGAGCAGGTTCAACACGAAGCAATGCTGCTATTGAGACGCCAGGGCGTTAATGAGCAAGCCATAGAGTCATTGTGGGCAAGCATTGGCGATGACTATTTCTTGCGTGAAACTGCCCAGAGCGTCGCTGAACACAGTAAGGCGATTATTGAACATCCATCACCTGAGATTCCTCTGGTACTGATCCGACAAAATTCTCATCGTGTTTTTGAAGGCGCTACAGAGATCTTTATCTATAGTCAGGATATCCAAAACCTGTTTGCCGCGACCGTAGCGACCATGGACCAGTTGCACCTGAACATTCAAGATGCCCGGATTATCGTGACCGATAGCGGCCATGCACTGAATACCTACGTAGTGCTCAGTGATGACAACACCGCCTTATCAGAAAACCCTGAACATATGTTCAAGATAAAGCAACGCCTGATTGAAGAGCTGGATGATCCGAATGATTATCCAGAGATCATTCAGCGCCGGGTTCCACGCCAAATGAAACTGTTTGCCATGCCTACTAAGGTAAGCATTAGTAATGATTCTGTTGCTCATCAGACGGTTATTGAAGTTATCACTCCAGACCGCCCCGGCCTGCTCGCTAAGATTGGCTTGATATTCTCATCCCACAACCTTTCTGTACGTAAAGCACGTATTGCGAGCATCGGTGAACGAGTAGAAGATTTCTTTTTCATCACCGACCACAGCGGACTACCGATATCCGATCCGGCTTTATGTGAAAAATTACAACAAGAGATCTGTGAGCATCTTGATGAGAGCTTACAATTAAATAATCAATAAACTGAATCATCGAGGTCACTATGGATAAGCAAACCCAAACCGAGATCGAAGCTGCAGCCTTTCGTCGCTTGCTAGAGCATCTGGACAACCGCAAAGATGTGCAGAATATCGACCTGATGATTCTGGCGGGTTTTTGCCGTAATTGCCTAAGCAAGTGGTACAAAGCAGAAGCCGAAAAACGCGGCCATGAAGTAGATTACGAAAGCGCCAGAGAACTCGTATACGGCGAGCCTTATGATAGCTGGAAAGACAAATATCAGACTAAGGCAACACCAGAACAACTTGCTGCGTTTGAAGCCACCCAGTCAAAATAACTTGAATTAAAAAGGAGGCTATTGCCTCCTTTTTAATTTATGAATCCCGCGAATATTACAACGCTTATTTACTTACCCAGGCTCTCTGCACCTGATTCATATCCACTTCCAGAATAGTGGCGTATGTATCTTCCTGAACCGGATAGGTTTTAACAACACGGGCTCCACGAACGATCCCAGAAACCGCAGTTTTGAACTGATCATTTTGTAGCACCATATCCTGCACAGTTGTGGTTCCAAACAGATACTGCCCGTGAACAACCCCAGCCAACTCCTGATAGGCCCGTAATTTAGAAGCCCTCATTGCCATCAACACTTTGTGCTGTTTAGTTGCCCCAGGTTGCAGGCTGATTGGCGCATAGCCCGTAGCCCTTACCCAATTTTCAGGCGGGGCCTCTTTACTGCTAGGAGGCAGATTGATATCCGGAAGCGCTTCAGCAACTTTAACGGCTGACTCAGTTACTGTTTCGCAGCCCGGCAAAATACTCAGGGCGGGTAGCAACACAATCACAGATAAAAACTTTTTAATCATGGTTTTCCTATGAATCCCTATAACTGCCACTTTTATTGCCCCGCAGGCCCATTCGAGTTTTCAATGATCAATCCCTTATTCAGAGACTGTAACGGATTATATCCGGGTAAAGCACCTTCTAAGCGCGAATTGGCAATATGGCTCTGACCTGTAGCAACCACCTGTCGCGTGGTCGTATCAATAACTCGTGCGTTTACAACAATACCATCTGAATGCTGCGCATATGTTCCCGTTACTAAAAAATACACTTTATAACGGACACGCAACTCGGATAGGTTTTGTCTGGAAAGAGGCTCTTTTGATGAAGTGACCAGACCCGCTGCACGGTAATCAACCATATTGTATCCGTGCTGTTGCATTTGATAGATCATCCCCTGCTCGAGACGTTCTCCAAATCGGCCAACCTTACGTTCATTATGCAGGTTGGTAAATGGAACAACCGCGACTGGTAAGCGTTTAACTCGATTCTGCAAAAGACCCGCATTAATTTGCACAGCCATCTGTGACAACGCTTCGCTGATTGGATCTATCCCATTTGGATCAGGATTAACCTGTACAACCTGACGTTGCAGCATCGCACGCTCTTTCTCAAGCATGGCATCTTTTTCGGCCAGGTAAGCTTTTTCCGCTTCCAGGTGAGCACGTTTACGCTCGTAGTACTCATCAATTGATGCCTGTTCCATCTCCCGAACTTTAGCTTCCATCTCAGGCTCGGTTTTCGGTTGTTCTGATGACATACTTTTCAGCTGATCCGTAACGACACAGCCGGTCTGAAAACACACCAACAGAAACAGCAAAAATTTCTTCATCAAGATCTTCCAAACATCTGGTTTAAGTCCGACAATCTAACATATTCATAATTTAGCAAACAGTATGTTACACATCGCATTTACAACTTGCCCCAATAAACATACTGTTACCCTAGAGTAATCGGTCGGTAGCCAGATATGTTTAATCGCCTTGTAAGAAATCTCTTCATTTTAAGTATGATGCTTTTCGCCGTGTCCGCTCAGGCAGTAGTCATAGAAGCGGAAGGCCAGGCAATTATCATTAAAGGCGATCTTAAAAGCGCCAGAGAAGCGGCAATTAAAGATGCTTCGCAACAAGCATCTATGCATGCGGCCGTGTATATCTCCAGCAATCAGGTTGTACGTGACGGTATTCTGGAGATCGATAATATGCAGATCAGCACTCTGGGCAGGGTCAGCAATATCGAAATACTGGATGAAAAAATCATTAACAACATCCTGCACATCCGCATAAAAGCCGACGTGTTGATTGATACAGGCTGTGAAAACGGTGTGACTAACAGCTACATCAAGTCGATTGCGGTTGCAGCCTTCCCAATGGTGGATATGAATCAGGCGCGAATCGGTAATTTGCATGACGCCCCTGTCGCATTCGCAACCGAACTTACCCAGCGAATTAACAGCAAAGATAAACTCACTGGCTACAATGCCAGCCGCGTAAATCTTTATCCAGATCCTAGCCTCGCGGCAACATCAACCCTGAGCGACGGAGCCCTGACCAGTATGCTGGGCAACATCAACCGTATGGAAGTAAATTACGTTATATCTGGCGTTATCCGCGATATGTCGATGGTTGACCCACGTACTCATGCGGAAGATAACTACTTTATTGATCTGTATAACCGCATGGATTACCTGAGTAAAAAACACCTTCGCTCCTTCAGCGTTGATATTTTTGTACACGATGGTTTTACCGGCCAATTACTGATGCAGGAAAACTATATGACTGCCGGGTTATGGAACCTTGACCCCACCATCAAAACAGGATTTACAGGAGCGGGATTCTATAAGCAGGATTACGGCAAGAAAGTGAGCGAACTTCAGCAAAAAATCGCCAAGGATCTGGCCGAGAAACTTCAATGCGAGCCGTTCACAGCAAGAATCAACCGCGTAGAGGATTCCAACGTATGGATCTCAGCCGGAAGCGCACAAGGCCTGAAACGTGGCGATAAATTAACCATCTATCGCCGCTCTACTTTCTTCACACCTGATATGAGAGCTCAAACTCAGCTAAACAATACGCGTCAATCAATTACCATCGAAGATACACAAGGTGCTTTTGCCTCAGGTCGTCTGAATGGCACCGTCCAGCAATACAACATCCGCCCTGGTGATTTAGTAAGATCTCATTAGATCAAAATAAAAAACCACCCATTGAGGGTGGTTTTTTTTCAGTGCAATCAGTGGTTAGCTGCGTCGACCACTGATATTAATCTCTACACGGCGATTCTGAGCACGACCTGCTGAGGTACCGTTATCCGCTATTGGGTAGCGCTCACCATAACCCCGGGCATTTATCCGCAATCTCTCGATTCCAGTGCTGGCAAGATAATCAGCTACACGTGCCGCGCGGCGCTCAGACAACTGCTGGTTGTACTCAAATGATCCCGTACTGTCAGTAAATCCATCAACGTTCAGTTCTGTTTTATCAAACTTAATCAATATCTTGGTTACAGAGTCCAGCACCGGATAAAAGCTGGAAGCAATGCGATCTGAGTCCAAAGCAAACGTGATATTACCCGGCATTATCAAGCGAATAGAATCTCCGATCCTTTCTACCTGAACGCCTGTGCCCTGCAGTTCCTGGCGTAACAAAGCTTCCTGCTGGTCCATGTAGTAACCAATACCACCCCCTACAGCACCACCCACCAAAGCACCAGTCAAAGCTCCTTTTTTACGATCAGACTTACTGGAAACAGCTGCACCCAAAACAGCACCTGCTACAGCACCAATCCCAGCACCTTTTGCTGTATTTCCGGTTTTCTGCTCACCTGTATAAGGGTCAATTGTCTGACAACCGGCAGTCAGGGCCGCCACCATAGCAACCGCAACTAACTTCTTCATAAAATGCTCCTTCACGAAATATGTCGTAATCATACCGCACCCTTTGCTTAACGTTCACTGACTAAAACATTACAGACCAAAATAGGAGAAAAAAGTTATTCCTGCTAGTCAGCTATAACAAACACCGATAAAATAGCTCTTTTGTAGTGCGACCCAAATAATTGACTGCTTCAACTTGCAGCGTTATCCCTGTTAGTCGTCTGTTCCAGATCCACCCTGAGGAGAATGCATTGTCCCAGCTACCTGTTATTGTTGGTTTTGGAGGTATAAATCCTGCTGGACGCGCCTCATTTCATCACGCCTATCGCCGTTTAGTTCTTGATAGCATTGATGCACCATCACGGACAGAAACTCTGCTGGATCTGGCAATTATTACCGGACTGGCAATCTCCGAGAACGGAACATACAAAACCCAGACAGGTGAATTTGCTTCTACAGAAGAGCTTGTTAATGCTCTTGAGCCACAACTTCTCAACAGCACCCTGATTCGTCGTATTGAAGCAGCCAGTTTTGATGTTGAAAATGTAGTTTTCAACAAGCCGGCCTCCCTTGCTAATGAAGAAGGCTTCAGCTTCAAGCTACGCAAACGCCAGATGCCGGTTAAAATCCCGGAAAACTGGAAGGTACAGGAAACAGCACCAGGTACGTTCCTGATTGAAGTATCTGGTGATCTGAATGTAATTCTGCCAGACATGAAAACAGCACCGGTGCAATCTGCCGGGCAGCTGCCATCAGGCTTTACTCCCGGAAAACTGTATCAATCGAGAAATCACCCTCGAAATCTACAGATGACTGTTTTTGCAGCATCTGATGCTCTGTCTTCAACGGGCATCCCATTCGAAAAAATTACTGAACGAGTTGCGCCTGATCAGATAGCCGTTTACGCAAGCAACTCCATAGGTCAGCTAGATGACTATGGTTTTGGAGGAATGACTAAATTTCCTTCCATTGGTAAACGCACGACCTCAAAGCAGATGCCTCTTGGCTATGCTCAGATGCCCGCTGATTTCGTCAACGCCTATATCCTGGGTAATGTCGGCACAACCGGTGGCGCTCTGGGTGCTTGCGCGACCTTCCTCTACAACCTCCGTAGTGGCGTGAATGATATTCGTTCCGGGCGCCGTAAAGTTGTGCTTGTGGGGGGCAGTGATGCACCTGTAACACCAGAAATCATTGAAGGTTTCAGAGCAATGGGCGCTCTTGCAGAAGATAAAGATCTGCTGGCTCTGGATAATCTCAGTGCTTTAACAGATTCAGATTACCGCAAGGCCTGTCGTCCATTCGGACAAAACTGTGGTTTCACCATCGGTGAAAGCAGCCAGTTTGCTCTGCTTATGAGTGATGACCTTGCTATTGAATTGGGTGCAGAGATCTATGGCGCTGTTCCTGAAGTATTTGTAAATGCAGACGGCCATAAAAAGTCCATCTCGGCTCCTGGCATTGGCAACTATATTACCCTGGCAAAATCTGCAGCTTTGCTCCAGAAAATGCTCGGCAAGGAATCTTTGCAGCAACGCAGTTTTGTTCAGGCGCATGGCACCAGCACGCCTCAGAACAGAGTCACGGAATCCCACGTTATCAATGAAACCGCCAAAGCCTTTGGTATTGAAAGCTGGCCAGTTTCTGCAGTGAAATGTTATCTGGGCCATTCTCAGGGCACCGCTGGCGGTGATCAGCTCAGCACTTCTTTAGGCACCTGGAAATATGGTTTGATCCCAGGCATCGTCACCACTCCGGAATTCGCTGACGACGTCCATAAAAGCAACCTGAATCTCAGCAATCAACATATTGAGGTTGGTAGCACTGGCATGGACTCTGTTTTACTGAACTCAAAAGGGTTTGGAGGAAACAATGCCTCTGCGCCCGTCCTGGCACCTCACATTGTCTCCGCAATGCTGACAAAACGTTATGGTACTGAGGTCATGAAAGGCTATCAGGCTAAACTGGAGCATACCCGCCAGGTTGCAGCTGCATACAATGAAGCGTCACTTAAAGGCGAAGCTAAACCGATCTACCTCTACGACAATAATGTGTTACAGGGTGAAGATCTGAGTATTTCCAATACTGAAATCAAACTGCCTGGTTATAGCAACCCAATCAGCCTTGATGTTGAAAACCCTTTTTCTGATCTGAGCTAACCTGTTTCCTAAGGAGAATCGAAATGCGTATCGCCCTTTTTCTGGTAGCTGTATTGACCATGACTGGATGTGTGGATATGGATTCCCTTATCCCTGAAAAAGGTGAGCCTGCGGACAAAAGTTTCTACCTGGTCGATACCAAATTCCGATTCATCTGTCTGGGTGAAACAAGTAACTGTCGGGATATGACCAAGATCGTTTCTTCCCGCGCTGAGCTGAAGCCTATTGAAGAAGCATACGGTAAAGAAGTTACAGGCCCGAACTATCCGGTAACACTCGCTCGTATCATTATGTACCCTGAAGATGGCAGTTATAAAGCACAGCCAATTGGCAGCGATGGCAGATTCTTCAGCGTTCCCGTAAACGAAAAAACAAATATTGTCTGGGAAACTTTAACCAGTATCGAAAAGAATCTGTTCAACTACGGATCTTAAAGAGCTCTGTAGCTGTGCGGGTAGTCATGTCAGCTATCCGCTCAACTCTCTCCCCTCTGATCTCAGCTATTACCTGAGCCACTTCGGCAACTCTTGCTGGAACATTTCTCTCCCCACGGTAAGCCGATAAGGGGATATCGGGCGAGTCAGTTTCCAGCACAAAACTTTCCAATGGGTAGTTTTTAACAATACGATGCAGCTTTTTAGCTCGCTCATAGGTAACTGTGCCACCAATACCCAGCTTATAACCCAGTTTTATATATTGCGCGGCCTGCTGTTCGCTGCCTGAATACGCATGTACAACTCCACCCGCCCCGAGCTGCAACTGTCTGAGTTCTTTCAACATCTGATCATGGGCTTTTCTGACATGCAGAATTAAAGGCAAATCATATTTAGCAGCCAACTCTAACTGAGGCCTGAGAAAAGCTAATTGCTGTTCAAGGTCCGCATCCGGTATAAACAGATCAAGACCAATCTCTCCGACAGCGCAAACGCCTTTAGACTGCAGCAAGCGCTCCAGTCTTTCTATATCAGCGGTACTATGATGCTGCATGAAGCAGGGATGCAGCCCCAATGCCGGGTGCATTCCATGATTAGCATCGGTCACTTCTAAGAGGTGCTCCCACTTTTCAGCGGTAACACCCGGGACAATAAACTGATCCACACCAACAGAGTTCGCATCTGACATAACACTCTGGAGGTCATGGTTAAAGACCGGAAAATCTAAATGACAGTGGGTATCAATAAGTTGCATGTAATGCAGCTTAAGAGCAGGAGGGAAAAGCTGCAAGCCTCACAGCCTGCAGCTTAGATCTATTAATGCTCGCGGGTAGCGCGGAAAGCAACCTCAGGCCAGCGCTCTTCTGCCAGACTCAGGTTCACACGTGTTGGAGCAAGGTAAGTCAGTAGACCGCTACCATCGATTGCCAGGTTATCGTGATTCTTCTTCTGGAAGTCAGACAACATTTTGTCATCATCACACTCAGCCCAACGCGCAGTCTGGACACTGATCGGCTCGTACTTACACTCAACTTTGTATTCATCTTTCAGGCGGAATACAACCACATCAAACTGCAGCTGACCAACCGCACCCAGGATCAGATCATTGTTCTTCAAAGGTTGGAACAGCTGTACAGCACCCTCTTCCGATAGCTGCTGCAGACCTTTCTGTAGCTGCTTCATTTTTAGTGGGTCCAATGGGCGTACACGACGGAACATTTCAGGCGCGAAGTGCGGAATACCGGTAAATTTAAGATCTTCGCCTGCAGTAAATGTATCACCGATCTGAATCGTACCGTGGTTATGTAAGCCGATGATATCGCCAGACCAGGCTTCCTCTACGTTCTCACGATCACCTGCGATAAAGGTTACCGCATCGGCAATTTTCACATCCTTTTTGATGCGTGCATGGCGCATCTTCATGCCTTTGCTGTACTTACCGGAACAGATTCGCATGAAAGCGATACGGTCACGGTGTTTAGGGTCCATATTGGCTTGAATCTTAAAGATGAAACCACTGAATTTTTCTTCAGCCGGTTCAACTTCACGGGTTAGTGTCGCACGTGGAATTGGCGCAGGTGCCCACTCAACGAAATCATTTAGCATCTCGCGTACACCAAAGTTCGCCAAAGCCGTGCCAAAGAAGACAGGGGTCAGCTTACCCGCCATAAACTCTTCTTTATCAAACTCATGGGTAGCACCACGAACCAGTTCTACTTCATCAAGGAAGTCTTCGTAGATATCACCTAAAAGCTCTTTAGCTTCATCACTCTCAAGGCCTTTAACCTGAACATCTTCAGGAATCGTATGACCCTGGCCCGGCTGGAACACATGAATGGTATCGGTGTAGAGGTTATATACACCTTTAAAACGCGGACCCATCTCGATTGGCCATGTTATAGGCGCAGCTGCAATCTTCAGAACTTCTTCAATCTCATCCAGCAGCTCAATAGGATCACGAATCTCACGGTCCATTTTGTTCACGAACGAGAAAATTGGCGTGTCACGCAGACGACAAACTTCCATCAATTTAATGGTTCGATCTTCGACACCTTTCGCACCATCCACAACCATTAACGCAGAGTCCACTGCCGTTAAGGTGCGGTAAGTATCCTCAGAGAAATCTTCGTGGCCCGGAGTATCCAGAAGGTTCACCATACGACCGTTATACGGGAACTGCATCACCGAAGAGGTGATCGAGATACCACGCTCCTGCTCCATCGACATCCAGTCAGATGTCGCCATGCGATCACCTTTTTTCCCTTTTACGCTACCCGCCTGCTGAATCAACTGCCCGAATAACAACAGCTTTTCAGTGATGGTGGTTTTACCCGCATCGGGGTGGGAGATGATAGCAAAGGTCCTTCGCTTATTGATTTCATTAAGAAAATCTTGGTTTG
>JBMYLM010000032.1:0-34505 GCA_049596335.1 Neptuniibacter sp. | reverse complement strand
CTAAAATCGTTCCTCGCGCCTAGATTGACCCTTTTATAGTCTCAACAGGGATGAATAAATTAGTGTTAACAGGCCCTAAGTTTCAACCTTAATTTTATTGTAACTCTTAGAAGGTATGTGGGGCTGTATACTATGCGCCACTTTATCGGGTCTATTGAGCATCTATGCCACGCAGAACAAAAGAAGAAGCTGAAAAAACACGTCTACATCTTCTGGAAACCGCATTAGGGTTGTTTGCGGAGAGAGGGATTTCAAGAACCAGCCTTAAGGATATTGCTGCAGAGGCCGGTTTAACTCATGGTGCTTTGTACTGGCATTTCAAAAACAGAACTGATCTGGTTGCGGCCCTGTATTCTGAGTGCCGTTTTCCCCTGGATGACCTCTATCTTGATCACCTGCAATCATCACGTCAGGACGCGCTTGATGCGCTTGAAGACTTTCTCAATCAGTGGTGCCTACTCATCTGTGATGATGAGCGGGCTATGAGTATCTGGAAGGTCTTTCATCAGGGGCATGGTTCTGAGCCGGAATTGATGGCGATTTCTGAACTGATTTACGATGAACACCAGGAGTGGCTTGAGTATCTTACCCGCTTCATTAAGCAGGGGCGTAAACAAGGTGTTATTGCGGATAAGGCCTCTAAGAAAGACCCTTTACCTGCAGCAGCGCTTGCGGTGGTTGTCGGAATTGTTGGCAGTATTGATATTCTGGGCCGGGATAATATTAAGCTTAAGGCTCATATTAAGCAGACCTTGAACGCATTTATCTTTGGCCTAAACCAGAAGTACTGATTACTCCTCGCGCATATAAAGCCGATAACTGACCTGTCCGGTTGTTTTGGAACGATGTTCTTTCCAGTTTGCCGGTACATCCGGATGGCTTAACTCTGATTCGGTTTCAACATAGATAATGGCGTTTTCCGCCAGCAGATTATGAGATTCTAAAAGCTGGCAGCATTCTGCAACCATGTCTTTTCGGAACGGTGGGTCCATAAAGACCATGTCATAACGTGGTTCCATATCTGTAATTCTGGAAGCCAGCCATTGCATTACATCCGCCTGGATCACCTCCGCTGATTGGCATTTCAGCAGCTGAAGGTTGCTCTGTAATTGGCGGGATGTGACATTGTTTAGATCGACAAAGGTCACACTCTCAGCATCTCTAGAAAGGGCTTCAAGTCCCAGGGCACCGCTGCCGCTGAAAAGATCCAGACACCGGGCACCAGAGATATAGGGCTGTACCCAGTTGAAAAGGGTTTCACGAACCCGGTCAGGTGTAGGTCTCAGGCCATCAACGGCCATGAACTCAAGTTTACGACCACGCCATTGCCCACCAATGATGCGCAGGTGAGAGCTTGGCACTGTGACTTTATTGTTGGCTCGCTGAGGATTCCGACGTCCCATAATCCGACCTTTAATATTTAGGGCTCAGCATTATATTGATATGCAGGTCTGTATCCAGTGCTTTTCTGGCAAGCGCGACTATTTCCTCTTCATCAATATCCTGAATCTGTTCTACATAATCTTCCATTGTAGTAATCGGGAGGTCGTAATACGCAATCAGGTTCATCGCCTGGACCTGGTTTTGCAGGTCGCGCATGCGCTCCTGCCATTGTCCCGCCAAACGCTTTTGACTGGTTTCAACCAGATCTTCATTAATCAGCTGCTGCAGTTGCGGCAGAATTGCTTCAGGGGATTGGTTGGCTGTGATGATTACGGCTCTGTAGCCGGTGCTTTGTAATGATCCCCACAGCAGGCGGTATTTGTAGTTAAGCGCCTGTTGTTGGCTTTCCAGAAGATCCTGTAACACCTGAGCTGTTACACGCTGAGCGGTAAACTGTGGATCTGCTCGTGGTGGAATGGTTTCACCGGTAAGAAAAATGAAGGCATCTGAGGATTCCGCCTGTTGATTAATATTCGCAGCGATGGGTGTTATCGATGAGCTGAGCTGAGATTGTGTTTCTTCAGGCAGTGATTCAATAATCTGTTCAGATATCTGTTCTGCATTATCGCCACTCACGACGAACTTTACGTTGTTAAACAGGGCGCTGTATGAGCTTGAAAGGATCGGCAGGACTTCATTAAGCGGCGGTTGGAAGCGAGTAAAAAACGCTTCTACGGCGTGTTCTTCAGTCGCTTTAGCATTCAGGTAATCTCTGGCTTGCAGGGTTTTAAGGACATCCTGCCAGCGGTTGGCCTCAACGGGCTGATTTAATGCGGAGAGCAGTGGATTAATATCCGGTGTTTCCTGATCAGCCGCCCAGTTAAGGCTTAGCTCTATTCGATCCTGTCTAGGGTAAACATTGTAGGTGTAGGCGCTGTTGTTAAGTTGTTTCAGTCGACTCAGAAGGATCTGAGCTTTGAGTTGCTGTAACTGTTGTTGAGACCGGTTCAGAGCCGGTTGGCTTGGAAGTAACAGGGTCAGGGTGTTCAACTGATCATCAAGTTCCATCCAGTAAACAGACTTTTCCTTATTGTGTTCAATTGTCTGGTATTCCACTTCTCCGGGTCCCAGTGATGACAGCACCAGGATTGCCAGCAAACTGAACCACATAAGTACGTTAAGTTGTTTGCGGGAGAAAAACGGACGGTATTCATTTTCCATAAGGAGTAGTCTCTGAACTGAAGCTCTGTGATAAGATACCAGACTTGAAAATTAACTGCTGTTCTTTGCCCCGTTTCTGGTCATACGCAGCAGTCGAAAATTGGGGCAAATCTATTTTTAATTCAAATGGATGAGCAAAGCGGTACTGAGGATCTTAGATGTTTAAAAAGCTGAAATCCATGTTTGGCAGCTCTGAGGAAAATGCAGAGCAGAAAGTTCCCGATCAAGGGCAGGAAAACCAGGTTGAAGAAAGCTCCGAAGCTGAAGTGGTTGAAGTAGCAACGGAGAGTTCAGAGTCACAAGAATCAGAATCTGAAGTGGTTCACGCTAATGAAGCTTCAGAGCCAGAAACGGCAGAAATTCAGGAAGTCGCTGAAGAAACGGTTGTAGCAGAAGAAACTCTTGCAGAGCCAGAGCCAGAGCCAGAGCCAGAGCCAGAGCCAGAGCCAGAGCCAGAGCCAGAAAAGAAAGGCTTCTTTGCGCGGATTAAGTCTGGTCTGAGTAAAACCAAAGAGAATCTGACAGAGCAACTGGGTAACCTGTTCCTGGGTGCTAAAGAGATTGATGAAGATCTGCTTGAAGAGATCGAAACACTTCTGCTGATGGCAGATGTCGGTGTTGAAGCGACAACAGAGATCATTGAACGTCTGACAGATAAAGTTGCCCGTAAACAGCTTTCAGATGCTCAGGCCCTACAGGAAGCCTTGAAAGCTGAACTGGCGGATTTGTTACATCAGTCAGAACAAGCCTTGCAGATCGATACTACGAAACAGCCTTATGTCATTCTGATGGTTGGCGTAAATGGCGTGGGTAAAACCACAACCATTGGTAAGCTGGCGAAGAAATTCCAGAGCGAAGGAAAATCGGTAATGCTGGCCGCGGGTGATACCTTCCGTGCGGCAGCCGTTGAACAACTGCAGGTGTGGGGTGAACGTAACGCTGTGCCGGTGGTAGCTCAGCATACAGGTGCGGACTCCGCTTCAGTCATCTTTGATGCGGTGCAGTCGGCACAGGCAAAAGGTGTCGATGTTCTGATTGCCGATACTGCGGGTCGTTTGCAGAATAAAGATAACCTGATGCAGGAACTGGAGAAGGTGGTGCGTGTCACTCAGAAACTGTCTCCGGAGGCGCCACACGAAGTGATGCTGGTTCTGGATGCCGGAACGGGCCAGAATGCTCTTAGCCAGGCGAAGATCTTTAAAGACAGTGTTGGTGTGACTGGTATCACCCTGACCAAGCTGGATGGCACAGCCAAGGGTGGTGTTATTTTTGCCATCGCTAAACAGATGGATCTGCCAATCCGCTTTATTGGCGTGGGTGAGCAGATTGATGATCTGCGACCATTTAACTCACAGGAATTTGTGGACGCACTGTTCGATTAATTTTCAGAACATAAATGCACAGGACACGGCTATCTGAAATGATCAGCTTCACTAATGTCAGTAAGCGCTATGCCGAAGGGCATGATGCTCTAAGGGATGTCAGCTTCACTCTGGATAGAGGGGAGATGGCATTTCTGACAGGCCATTCCGGTGCGGGTAAATCTACCCTACTGAAGCTGATTATGTTGATGGAACGCCCAAGCCGTGGCCGTGTCCAGATTGCAGAGAAAGATCTGGCTGAGTTCAGTCGTGAAGACATCCCTTATCACCGACGCCGCATCGGTGTGGTTTTCCAGAATCACCAGTTGTTGTTTGACCGTTCTGTCTTCGACAATGTCGCGATGCCCTTACAGATCTCTGGCTATGAGCCTGAAGATATTGGTAAGCGCGTGCGCGCCGCTCTGGATAAAGTTGGCTTGTTACACAAAGAAAATCTCAATCCTATTACCTTGTCTACCGGTGAACAGCAGCGCATTGGTATTGCTCGCGCGATAGTGCATAAGCCGCAACTCCTGCTTGCCGATGAGCCAACAGGTAACCTCGATCCTACGCTTTCAGCTGAAATCATGAGTTTGTTCATGGAATTTAACCGCCATGGCACTACGGTATTGATTGCCAGTCATGACCTGGCGCTTATATCCCGTACTGGGCGCAGAACTCTGGTATTGGATCACGGGAGGTTGATACAAGGTGGCTAATCGTGATCCGTCTAAGCGTGGTGCTTCTAGGCATTCTCCATCTGCTGTAAGTCCAGCACCTACACCTGCTCCGGTAGTAAATAAAGGTGCTGCTAAGCACAAGGTGAATATCGCAGGGCAAGGCCGCAGTTGGTTGCGTCACCACAAAGCAACGGCCAGGGATTCATACAATCGACTCTGGCAAACTCCCATTCCAACACTGATGACATTAGCTGTACTGGCAATTGCGTTGGCGCTTCCGGGGCTGATGTATGTGGGGCTGAAAAATGTGAATCAGCTGAGTGGAGAATGGAAGGGTGACCCTAAAATCTCGCTCTATCTGCAAAAAGAATTGTCTGATCAGCAGGCTGAAGCTTTCAGTCAGAAAATGTTGTTACGCCAGGATTTGATCGCTGTAGAGCTGGTGACTAAAGATCAGGGCTTATTGGAATTCCAGGCGATGTCAGAATTTTCTGATGTTTTGGATTTTTTAGATTCGAACCCCCTGCCCGCGGTGGTTGTCATTCAGGCACGTGATGGGCGTAAGCAGGTGTTACAGCAGTTACAGCAAGAGTTTTCTCAACTGCCAGAGGTTGATCAGGCTGTTTTAGATATGGTCTGGGTGGAGCGTCTCGCTGCCTTTGTGGAGCTGGCAAACCGATTAGTGATGGTGCTTGGCTGCTTGCTCGCGTTTTCGGTGTTGCTGGTGGTGGGAAATACCATTCGATTATCCATCGAAAACCGCAAAGATGAAATTCAGGTCGCTAAACTGGTCGGTGCCACGGATTCCTGGGTACAGCGCCCGTTTATCTACACAGGCTTTTGGTTTGGGCTGTTAGGTACAGCGATCGCGTGGCTGTTTATCCAGATTAGTTTGCTTCTGGTATCGAACCCGGTCTCCGAAATCGCAGCTCTTTATCAGAGTGGGTTTGATCTGCAAGGTCTGGGTTTCAGCGACAGTTTAGTGTTGGTAATAGCCGGTATTTTATTGGGGCTATTAGGGGCGAAGCTTGCCGTCAGCAGGCACCTCCGCGAGATCGAACCAAAATAAAAGCCGGAGCCAGATAGCGTTAATTGGGGTAGTAGTGCCGCTTTTCCTATTCGTGTGAACTGGCCCCATTGCGTTTTCACTTTATCTCTTCTATATTTGCCAGTCCCCTTGTGGGAATTGCATGATCTTTTACTGAACTTTTCTGAATGAAAGATGTCATATCTGCGGTCAATAGCAGAATGATGTGAGGTTTTAATGAGCACTAACTTACAAGTTGTTAATAACCTGTCTCCCGGCCAGAATCTGGATGCGTACGTCCAGACAGTTACCGCTATTCCGGTACTGACTGCCGAGGAAGAACGTGCATTAGCAGAACGTCTCTATTTCGATGGTGATGTTGATGCGGCACGTCAGATGGTTATGTCTCATCTTCGTTTCGTAGTGCATGTGGCTAAAACCTATTCCGGTTATGGTCTGCCACTAGGTGACCTTATTCAGGAAGGTAATGTTGGCCTGATGAAGGCGGTAAAACGTTTTGACCCGACGATGGGCGTGCGACTGGTTTCTTTCGCGGTTCACTGGGTTAAAGCAGAGATGCATGAGTTTATTCTGCGTAACTGGCGTATCGTTAAAGTTGCCACGACTAAAGCTCAGCGTAAGTTGTTCTTTAACCTGCGTTCCATGAAAAAAGGTCTCGGCTGGCTGACCAACGATGAAGTGGATGCCATTGCTGAAGATTTGGGTGTAGAGGCGAAAACCGTTCGTCAGATGGAAGGCCGTATGGCTTCCGTTGATACTGCATTTGATGCACCAGAAGGTGCAGATGATGAGAAAGATGTCTGGGCGCCTGCGTACTTTCTGGAAGACAAAAGTGCAGATCCATCAATGCAACTGGAAGATGCTAACTGGGAAGAAGATTCTCAGCGCCGTTTGATGCAGGCGATGGAGCAGCTGGATGATCGCAGTAAAGACATTCTGGCTCGCCGCTGGCTGACTGATGACAAAGCGACTCTGCATGAGCTGGCTGCTGAATATGGTGTTTCCGCTGAGCGTATCCGTCAGTTGGAGAAGAACGCGATGAAGAAAATCCGCGTTTCCATGGAAGCATGATCCTATTCAGGTATCGAAAAAATATAAGAAAGCCGCATTTAGCGGCTTTTTTTGTGCCTTTTTTCTGCCAGCTGAAAGCGGCACATTATTGATTAATTCGGTATAATCCCAGCTCGTTTTTAGATGGATTTCGTATGCAAAAGGGCACTCTGGTTCTGCTGGCAGCCATCAGCGGTTTTCTTGCCGTTGCATTGGGTGCTTTTGGCGCACATGCCTTAAAGGCAGTGCTGCAACCTGAGATGTATCTGGTATACCAAACAGCGGTTGAATATCAGTTTTACCACACCTGTCCATTGCTTTTCCTTGGCCTTGCTTCCAATCAATTTCCTGAGAAGTGGCTTAAGTGGGCAGGTATCGCGTTTGTAACAGGAATACTCCTGTTCAGCGGAAGCCTCTATTTACTCGCCCTGTCCGGGGTAAGGGCTCTTGGCGCAATAACTCCATTGGGAGGTGTTGCATTTTTACTTGGCTGGGGATTACTGGCTTACACCGCATTATTATCTTACAGGAGATAGATCAATGCAGATTCAGGTGAATGGTGAAATGCTGCAAGTGCAGGATGGCACCACACTGACAGGCTTGGTAGAAGAGCTGGAACTTGGTGAAAAACGTATAGCTATAGAGCTTAATCTGGAAATTATTCCGCGCAGCGAACATGTGAATACTGTTCTACAGGAAGCTGACCGGGTTGAGATCGTTCATGCCATCGGTGGCGGTTAAAGGTTGGGTTAGAAACACTTTAACGCACTTATCAGTCGACAAAGACAAAAAACAATACGAATACTGGGATGCACATGTCACAACTAAATGACCCACTGATCATTGCTGGTCAAAGCTTCAACTCCCGCCTATTGATTGGTACCGGGAAATATAAAGATTTAGAAGAAACCCGCCTGGCCATTGAAGCCAGCGGTGCCGAAATTGTAACGGTAGCGGTACGCCGCACGAACATTGGTCAGAATCCGGATGAGCCTAACCTACTGGATGTGATCTCGCCGGAAAAATACACCATCCTGCCAAATACAGCGGGTTGCTTTAACGCGGCAGATGCCGTGCGTACCTGTAAACTGGCACGTGAACTTATGGATGGTCATGATCTGGTTAAACTGGAAGTTCTGGGCGATCAGAAAACGCTTTATCCAAATGTGGTTGAGACGATCAAAGCCGCTGATGAGTTGGTTAATGATGGCTTTAAGGTGATGGTTTACACCAGCGATGACCCGATCGTAGCTAAAGAGCTGGAATCTATCGGTTGTGTTTCGATCATGCCTCTGGGCTCAATGATTGGTTCTGGTCTGGGCATACTGAACCCGCATAACATCAATGTGATTATGGAAGACTGTAAAGTACCGGTGTTGGTTGATGCCGGTGTAGGTACAGCTTCTGAAGCTGCAGTGGCAATGGAAATGGGTTGTGAAGCGGTGCTGATGAATTCAGCAATCGCAGGCGCACAGAATCCTATCCTGATGGCATCTGCAATGAAAAAAGCCGTTGAAGCAGGCCGTGAAGCGTTCCTGGCGGGTCGAATGCCTCGTAAGAAATACGCAAGCGCTTCTTCTCCAATGGAAGGTACAATCGTCGGCAAATAAGCTTGCTGGCAGTCTTACGCTATGTTCAGCCTGACTCTTATTTATGATGAAGAGTCAGGCTGCTTTGTTTTATCAGTATCAGGTTAAAAAATGTCAGAAGAAAACAGCATCGAGCAACAGTCTCAGGAACAGGGCGAAGAAAAGAAACATATGCGCACTGTGAAAAGCTTTGTGCTGCGCGCAGGCCGTATGACTGAAGGGCAGCAAAAAGCGATGGAAGATGTATGGCCGCAAATGGGGCTGGAATTGCAGAACGGCATGCTGAATCTGGCAGATGTCTTTGGCCGAGAGGCGCCTGTAGTGCTGGAGATCGGCTTCGGTATGGGTGACTCGCTGATTGAGATGGCTAAGGACCAGCCTGAGAAAAACTACATCGGTATTGAGGTACACCGTCCGGGTGTGGGCCGTATTCTAAGCAATGCAGAAAAAGCAGGCCTGAACAATATCCAGGTATTCTGTGACGATGCGATTGAGGTGCTGGCACAATGTATCCCGGATAGCAGCCTGGATTGTATCCAACTGTTCTTCCCTGATCCGTGGCATAAAAAGCGTCACCATAAGCGTCGCATTGTTCAGCCAGAGTTTGCCCAGACATTACGTAAGAAACTCAAAGTCGGTGGTGTGTTCCATATGGCCACCGACTGGGAAAACTACGCTGAACATATGATGGAAGTGATGAGTGTTGCTGAGGGCTATCAGAATGTAGCGGGCAATGGGCAATACTCACCGCAGCCAGAGTGGCGACCTGTGACTAAATTCCAGAAACGTGGTGAGAGATTAGGTCACGGAGTATGGGATCTGATGTTTGAGAAAACAGCCTGATAAAAAACCGGGTCGTTAGACCCGGTAACTTTCTGTACTAACTGCACTAATTCATTTCAGACGTGCTTTATTTGTTTCGGCCTTTACCGCCGCCTTTAGTGCCTCCGCCACCACCGCCGGAAGATCCACTATCCACAACGGTAGTTTGAACCCAGGTACTGGTAGACGAACCAAACTCATTTGAGGCAATAAGTCTGTAGCGGAAGGTGCCGGCACCAGGTTGGTCATTATGTGGTGAACTTACACCGGAGATCAGAGTATTACTGGTCCATTTGCCATTTTTGGGGTGTTTTTTCTCACGTTCAAGGCTGTAGCTGCTGGCACCAGAAACATCTGCCCAGCTCAATACAACGGTGTCGGTATATTCATTGGCTAGCCCATCCAGATATGCAGCAGCGGGAGGTTCTGGATTCACATCTGAAACAGTAACTGTTGATACCTGAATATCGGTTGCTCCAGTATCATCAGTAATAGTGAGCTGAACGGTATAACTTCCAGCTGCTGCATAGCTATTCGACGGATTTTGAAGAACGCTGCTATTGCCATCACCAAAATTCCAGTCTCGAGAAACGATAGGGTTACTGGCTGTTGAAGTATCCGTAAAACTACAGTCCAGCTGTGTACAGCTGTAATCAAAAGACGCATTTGGTGGTGAACCGACAACCGCTGTACGCCATTGTGAGACAGGTAAGCGTGTCTGGTTGATGGAGCGGGCATTGTCTGCTTCATCTTGAATGCCTGTAGCTAAGCCAGAATCAACCAGAACGCCGCCTGAATAGTAGCTATAGGTTACATTAGGGTTTGAGAAGTACTGTGCGCGTAAACATCCACCGGGGCAGTTGTAAGCCATGACGGTGCGAAACTCTCCATTCGGATTTTGGTAGCCTAGAGAGTACGGATAAACACCGGTTGCTCCGCCAGTAGTTACTACGTCATGATGTGAGCCCATGTTATGACCCAGCTCGTGGGCGGTTGAGTAATAGCCGGTAGCGCAGCTTGAGTAGACCACAGAAAAACCCCAGCCTGCATCCAGACTAAGATCACCCTTATTCAGATAAGCGATGCCACAATAGTCGGACGATTCATTAAACCAACTGACCATGTCAGCCCCATATTGGTCACGCCAAGCATGCACTTCATCAACAAGATTATCGGTTGTGTTTTTAAGGGCGCTCAGGTCATAGCTCATTCCCTGACCGAAGGTGTTACTTATTTCTGCAGTATGGACCAGTCTAAGCTGAGTGTTGATCTGACTGTTAGAATAAGCCTCATTTGTTTCAGCGATTGCAAGAGCGATGAAAGCGTTAACGCCATTTTCGCCACCATACCGCTCTAAAGTTGCTGTAGAATACACAATCATGACATCTATTTGGGACCCATCATCAGAGGCCTGGTCGGTGGCCGGTTCGGAGCTGCTTCCCTGTGGGGAGTATGCATCGGCGGAGATGGGCTCATGTTCAGGAAAGGGCTCATGGGGACTGACTTCAATCATCATGTGCAGTTCATCAACTATTTGCTGGATTTTATAAACCCGGTTTTCATAGCGAATCACACCAGCAATAGCCTTGCCGTATTGGCTTATTAGTGCACTGCTTTCAGGAGCTCCAGTTACTTCGCCTTTCCAGACTTTGCTGCCGTTAGGGTGATTACGAGAGCTTGATTTACTGATCACAATTTCGCGTTTATCAGGTAATAAAAGAGAGAATTTTTGTGCATTCAAACTTTGGATATGACTCGCAAAATAGTGCCCTGCTATAGCTCGTTCGGGGAGTTGAACGTTTGAAGGGATTTTTTTACCTTGCGGGCTTTGCATTAGTCCTACAGGTTGGGCCAATGTACTTGTACTGTATAAAGAGGCCAGTATTACAGGAAGCATAATACGTTTAAACATCATGACTACCCCCTCCAATATATTGGAGTTTTTTAATGAGTTTTAATTCAGGGTAGCAGCGGGTATGGTGATTGAGTAATGAAAGCTTTTAATGAAATTTTTATCTAATTTTTAATGAAATGCTTTTTTGTGAATTAAGTGATGCTTTTGATAAAAAAGGCCGGTCAAAACCGGCCAAAACCTGAAAGGACACAGGTTAGCGTATGACAACTGGGGGAGTGTGGCCGGAGCGAGAGCCGGGCTCCGGCCTGCGGTTTACTTAATGGCAACCTTTACCGCGCTTAGGGTGATCACCATCTGCAAAGCGCTTTTCCATTTTGCTCTGCCACTTTTCCTGTAGTTCAGTAAATTCTTGTTTCTGTTCTTCGTTCAGAACGGAGAAGATCGCTTGTTTCTGCTCGGCTTTCTGAACCACCATCTGTTTAGCCTGTTCCTGTGCTTTCAAAACCAGGCTGTCGAGTTTGGTTTGGTAATCCGGAGAGTTTGGGTCAAGTTTCATCAGCTCTTTGCGAATCTCATTACGTGTCTGACGGGTTTCCTGCATAGCTTTTTTGCTGCTTTCCATCGAGTCAGACAGTTGACTCTGCTGCTCTTTCGTCAGATCCAGCTCCTGAGTAAGGTGTTGGAGGCGCTTCTCCATAAAGTCATGGCCGCCTTTAGCATGTGCTACTGTAAAACCAAGTCCTGCAAAAGTGATTGCTGCGGCTGTAATGCCTGCGATTAATTTCTTTCTCATTGTTCCGTCCTCGTGTGCTTCAATCGATGAGATGCATTGTGATTGATGTCTCTGATAAGTTGGGTTGAGGCGGTGTAAAGTTTGGTAAAGAGCATTCTGCTCGGAAGAATTGAAGCGCGAAAAACACTATTATGCTGATGTGCCATATAAGTAAGAGATAGATCTGATGAATGATAAGCCGCGCCTGTTGATGGTGGATGATGATGTTGAGCTCTGTGAACTTCTGGGTGACTACCTGACCCTGGAGGGCTTTGGTGTGGAGTTTGCTCACAACGCAGCAGAGGCTACAGAGAAACTGGAACGTTCTGAGCGTTACCGGCTGATGGTTCTGGATGTGATGATGCCGGGCAAAACCGGGTTGGAGCTGTTACAAGAGATTCGCCCGAAGGTGCAGTTACCGGTCATTATGCTGACAGGCCGTGGTGAAGATATCGACCGTATTCTGGGACTTGAGATGGGCGCAGATGATTATCTGAGCAAGCCCTGTAATCCCCGAGAATTGCTTGCCCGTATTCGTGCAGTCCTACGTCGTGCTGAACCTCAGACACGTAAAACCCTGTTTCCGGAAAAGGCGGTAAATGTATTAGGCATCTCATTGGACCCAGGCGTTCGAGAAGCCAAAGTAAATGAGGAGCTTCTGGATCTAACCGGTACTGAATTTAATGTATTGGCCTACCTGTTGGCGAATGCAGGAACTGTGATCAGCAAAGAACAACTCACAGAGCTTGTATTGCACAGAAAGCTGGCAGCTTATGATCGGGCTATCGACGTCCATGTCAGCCGGGTGCGTCAGAAACTGGCGCAGCATCTGGGTGATCAGGAACTGATTAAAACCATCCGAGGGGTTGGCTATCAGTTTGTACGAGGCGAGTAATGAAGTGGTATAAACGTCTTTTCTGGAAAATCTTTGCTTCGATCTGGGTTGTTAGTCTGCTGGTTCTGGTCGGAACCGTAGTTATGATTGGCCTGGTGGCTGAGCGGGATCGTTTTCAGGAAGTTATCACAGCCAAAGCCTCCGGTTATGCTGAACTGATGGTGGAACGGTATGAACGCAGAGGTTTTAAAAGCCTGGATAATCCCCGGCCGCCAAGGCCTCCCAAAGATGATGGTTTTAGGCCGGATCGAGATCGAGGCGATAAATTTTTTCCCCGTCACAGGCCTCATGGGCCGCGTGATATGTGGTTAAACGTGACTGAGAGGGTGAGAATAACCGACCTTGAGCTGAACCAGGACGTGGTGTCTGGCACGGTTCTTAATTGTTCGGAAGATGATAAGGTCAGTTTTAATCTGAGCTCACACAGTGGTCGCCAGTATCAGGTTGATATGGACCTGAGCTGGAAGCGCTCACCCGTGGCGCACATGGTGAATACGATTCTCTCGGTACAGATGATTTTGATTCTGTTTGTATCAGGTTTGGCTGCACTGTTGGTGTCTTTGATTATTGTTCGACCGTTAAACCGCCTCCGCGAACATACCCAAGCAATATATAGCGGAGAGTTGGATCGCAGGACTGATGAAAAGCTTAGTAAACGTGGGGACGAACTGGGTGAGTTGGCCAGAGAGTTCGACTGTATGGCTGAATATGTCCAGCAGACAATCAATTCACATCAGAGGTTGATGCAGGATGTCTCTCATGAGCTCAGAGCACCTTTGGCAAGGTTGCAGGCCGCAGCGGGACTGGCTGAGCAGAAACTGGGTGAAGACGATAAGGTTGTTTCCAGAATTATCCGCGAGTGTCAGCGTCTGGATCTGTTGATTGGGGAGATCCTGTCACTATCCCGCTTAGAGCAGGAAGAAGTATCAGGGCAAACCGTATGGCTGGCAGAGGTGGTAAAAGAGCTGGTTGACGACGCCCAGTTCACGCATCCAAACCGAAAGTTTAGCTTCTCACATCAGGGTGACTGCCCGATTAACCTTAATCGCAAGCTATTGGACAGGGCTCTGAATAATATCCTTGGCAATGCCTGCAAGCATACCGCGGAAGATGTGGCGATTGACCTTTCCTTAGAGAGAGGGGAGCACTGCATCATTGTGATAAGGGACCATGGTGCTGGTGTTGCTGAAGAATTGCTGCTTACGCTTTGTGAGCCGTTTGTCAGAGGTACAAGCCAGAGCGAAGGTTATGGGCTGGGCTTAAGTATTGCCTCCCGTGCGGTTGAACGTTTAGGCGGTGAACTCAAGCTAAGGAACCACCCGGAAGGTGGCTTGGAGGTAAGAATTCAGTTGCCGTGCAGTGAACAGAATTAAGGCCTTTTCTGTTTCAACTCTACAATCCGTATTGTATCGCCTTCTTTGACTTGCAGGGCTTCGGCACTATGGTTATCCAGAGAGGTGATGCCCTGGTTTTCTGTCAGGTTGGAGAGGCAACAACGGAAGTCATTGCTGCGTGTATTACTGACGAGGAACAGATTGCTTTCATCTCGCTCCTGTCTTTCGTCGGATATCTGAACTTTTGCATATCGGCTTTCACGGATTGCCCGGATCTTCTGTAATGGCGCAGTAATTGTCGGCCCCGCATCAAAAATATCAACGTAGTTTTCGAACCGGAAACCTTCGTTTTCCAGCATCTTCCTGGCGGGTTCAGTGTTGGCGTGAACTCTGCCAATCACTTGCTGTGCCTCCTCGGGTAACAAATGCAGATAAATTGTGTATTTGGGCATGAGTTCGGCAATGAAGGCTTTGTTTCCTGAGCCGGTGAGGTAGTCTGCCTGAGAATAATCCATGCTGAAGAAATGTCTGCCCAGACCTTCCCAAAAGGGTGAGCGGCCGTCTTCATCGGAGAAACCTCTCATCTCTGCGATAACCCGTTTTGAAAAACGTTGTGGATACTCTGCCATAAACAGGAAACGGCTTTTGGAAAGTAAACTGCCGTTCTGAGAGTGGCGGTGTTCGGGTTTAAGATAAAGTGTGCAGACTTCAGAACAGCCCGTGTAGTCATTACATAAATATAAGGTTTCAAACTGGTTGTGTATCTTCAGCTCTCTGGATGCATGGACGACAGTACCTAAGCGGTAGTGATACCAGGGATCTTTGAGTCCTACAGCCGCTTCGATTCCAGTGGTTCCCACCACCCTGTTGCTATCCATCTCGACCAGAACAAACAGGTAGCTTTCGGGCCCTTTCTTGGTGATGTTTTGTCGAAGAGCCTGCAAGCTGGAACTTATTTTTGAGCGCAGCAGTTCCAGGTTCTCTGGTAAAGAGGTGAACCCTGGGCCGGATTCCACAGCGATCTCAAACAAGGTATCCAGATCCTGCTCTGCTATAGGGCGAATAAAATACATAAAGCCTCCTTAGCGGATCATCAGCTGCCATCTATGCTTTGTTTAAATAGCCGAATGGTTGCAGCAAATCGCTGTAAGCCTTCTTCTATATCCTCGTCAGGGATAACTAAAGAAGGCGTCAGTCGCACCACATTCAATCCAGCGATAAGCAGCAACAGACCGTTTTGTTCAGCAATCTGAATTAACTTCCGGGCCTGACCTTTGTATTCAGGTTTTAATTCGCAGCCAATCAGTAGCCCCTTCCCTCTGAATTCAGAAAAGACAGGAGATATCTGATTGATTTTCTCCAGTTGTTGTATGAAATGTGAATGCTTCAGGTTGACCCCTGCGAGCACGGGAGGTGTATCTATGATCTCCAGAACCTTTGACGCGACAGCGCAGGCGAGTGGATTGCCGCCATAAGTGCTGCCGTGACTGCCTACATTAAAGGAGTTTGCGACAGCCTCAGTGCAGAGCATGGCCGCAACGGGGAAGCCGCCTCCGAGAGCTTTAGCAGAAGTCATAATATCTGGGGTTATATCGCTGTGTTCATATGCGAAGAGTTTGCCGGTTCGCCCTACGCCTGTTTGTACTTCATCAAAAATCAGCTGGGCATGATAATGATCACATAGTAGCCGGGCAGCCTTTAGGAATTTTGGCGTTGCAGAGATGATGCCGCCTTCGCCCTGTATCGGTTCCAGAACTACGGCACAGGTTTTAGGGCTGATGGCTTCTTTTAACGCTTGAACGTCATTAAAAGGGATATGTTTAATGCCTTTTGGTACTGGCTCAAAACCTTCGCAGTATTTAGGTTGTCCGCCCACGCTTACTGTAAAAAGAGTGCGGCCATGAAAGCTATTCAGGCAGCTAATAATCTCATTTTTCTCAGGGCCAAACTGTGTATAAGCGTGCTTTCTGGCAAGCTTAAAGGCGGCTTCGTTGGCTTCTGCGCCGGAATTAGCAAAGTACACCCTGTCCGCAAAAGTGCGCGAACATAAAGATTGAGCAAGCCCTATTGCTGGTTCATTGGTCCAGACATTACTGAGGTGCCATAGTTTGTCTGCTTGTTCATGCAAGGCCTGAGTTAACGCTGGATGGCAGTGACCAAGGACGTTAACGGCAATTCCGCCTGCAAAATCAATGTATTCGTTACCTTCTCGGTCCCATACTCTGGAACCCTGTCCTCTGACCGGGATGACAGAGAGAGGGGAATAGTTTGGAACCATCACGTCATCGAAGGTTTGACGATTAATAACCTGAGTCATCGTTGGCCTCCAGATAATTAATACATATCTTTAAGTGTAGACCGTCGTGTATTTTTGAAGCATCAGGGCTGTATTTGATGGGAGTGGCCTATAGAAAAGGCACAAAAAAAGCACCCTTTGGGGTGCTTTTTTGCGTTGGTTGAGTGCTCTTAAATTACAGAGCGTCAGGGCCGTTTTCGCCCGTACGGATACGGATAACCTGCTCAAGAGGAGTAACGAAGATTTTACCGTCACCGATTTTGCCAGTGTTTGCTGTTTTGCTGATCGCTTCGATAACCTGATCAACCATATCTTCGTCTACAGCGATTTCCATTTTGATTTTAGGAAGGAAATCAACCACATACTCTGCACCACGGTATAGTTCTGTATGGCCTTTCTGGCGTCCAAAGCCTTTCACTTCAGTCACCGTTACACCCTGGATGCCGATTTCCGACAATGATTCACGGACATCATCCAGTTTGAAAGGTTTAATTACTGCGGTGATCAGTTTCATAGCGTTTTCCTCAGTTTATATCCATTAGGCCGCACTAAGCTTAGGTCTAGTGGTTTGAGCTTTATAAATTATGGGCCTTAGTATAACGGGAAAATCTGTTTTGGGAACATTAAGCTGCTCAATAAATCTACAGCCACTATCCTGCAGACACAAAAAAGGGTGCCGAAGCACCCTTTTTAAACTCAGTGAGTTGGTAATTACTTAGCAGAAGTGAATTCTGGGTAAGCTTCCATACCACACTCGGAGATGTCCACGCCTTCGTACTCTTCTTCTTCCGATACGCGTACACCCATAACTGCTTTGATGATGAACCAAGTTACAAGGCTAGTTACGAATACCCATCCGAAGATAGTCAGGGCACCGATGATCTGGCCAGAGAGAGATGAACCATCGTTAGTCAGAGGTACCAGCAGCAGACCCAGAAGACCTACAACACCGTGTACAGAGATCGCACCAACAGGATCATCAATTTTCAGTTTATCCAGAGACAGGATGCTGAATACTACCAGAGCACCACCTGCAGCACCGAACAGAGTCGCCTGCAGAGCTGATGGAGTAGATGGTTCAGCAGTGATTGCTACCAGACCAGCCAGTGCACCGTTAAGCGCCATTGTCAGGTCAGCTTTACCAAACATCAGGCGAGCAACGATCAGGGCAGCTACAACACCACCTGCCGCAGCAGCGTTAGTGTTCATGAATACAACTGCTACAGCGTTAGAGTTTTCAACGTCTGAAGTTGCCAGTACGGAACCACCGTTGAAACCGAACCAACCCATCCACAGGATGAATGTACCCAGTGTAGCCAGTGGCAAGTTTGCACCTGGAATAGCGTTTACAGAACCGTCTTTGCTGTATTTGCCTTTACGAGCGCCCAGTACCAGAACACCAGCAAGAGCAGCAGCTGCACCAGCCATGTGTACGATGCCTGAACCCGCAAAGTCAGAGAAGCCCATGTCGCCCAGAGTGTACATGCCGAATACAGCGTTGCCACCCCAAGTCCAAGAACCTTCCATTGGGTAGATGAAACCAGTCATTACTACAGCGAAAGCCAGGAAAGCCCACAGCTTCATACGCTCAGCAACAGCACCAGATACGATAGACATTGCAGTTGCAACGAATACTACCTGAAAGTAGAAGTCTGCAGATGGAGCGTAAGTAGCGGGTTCTGCTTCACCAGTGAAACCGTCACCAGTGATACCAGCAAGAAGGTAGTCACCACCGTACATAATCGCGTAACCGCAAACCATGTACATGATGCAAGAGATCGCAAAAAGAGCGACGTTTTTAGTCAGAATCTCAGTTGTGTTTTTCGCACGAACCAGACCTGCTTCCAGCATGGCAAAGCCTGCTGCCATCCACATAACCAGTGCGCCTGATACCAGGAAGTAGAAAGTATCAAGTGCATATTTCAGCTGGGTAACATCACCCGCTGTTGAGTTCAGAAGTTCTTCCATTGGGTATACTCCTCCAGAAGCTAAAACAGTAAATCAGTAATTAAAGGGCTTCGTTGCCGGATTCGCCTGTACGAATACGAACAACCTGCTCTAGTGGAGTGACGAAGATTTTGCCGTCACCGATTTTGCCAGTCTGAGAAGCCTGACTAATAGCTTCCACAACCTGGTCTACAATGTCGTCGGACACAGCAGCGTCTACGCGAACTTTAGGAAGAAAGTCCACTACGTACTCTGCACCACGGTACAGTTCAGTGTGACCTTTCTGGCGACCGAAACCTTTCACTTCTGTCACAGTGATACCTTGTACACCGATTTCAGAAAGTGCTTCCCGGACATCATCCAATTTGAATGGTTTGATGACAGCGGAGATCATTTTCATATTGTTGTCCCCCATTAAGACAAAATTCTTGTGCTTCAGATTGAAGCGTCTAGCGATAAATCATCATTTCGATTTGCTCTGTAGTAGCGAAGCTTGTGCCAGATTTGAAAAAATCAAATAAATTCAAGAGGGTAGGTTGTCAGCTGGAGCTCGCATTAAACTTTTTGCTATATGATGGGGCGGTTGTGGCTGCTCTATTTTGATGCGCGCACCAATTTGGTGCTAGGTGGAATGAGGCTGTTTTGTTGTTATAGTTAAAGCGCTGTATTTATCTATCTGGAGGCAAGTATGCTCAATCCCCAGTTAATTGAAGGGTTGACCGAACAGTTCACACAAATACTCTCAGGCGATGCTAAATTACCTGGGCAGGACTCCCTGCAGCAGCAGGTTAAATCAGTACTTCAAGGCACATTTGATCGTCTTGATCTGGTGAGCCGGGAAGAGTTCGATGCTCAGAAAGCTGTTTTGCTTAGAACACGTGAAAAGGTTGAAGCTCTGGAGCTTAAATTGGCTGAGCTTGAAAGCTCATTAAATGATTCCCAGTAAATGGATGTATAAATGCAGGATATAGGGCAGCAGCTGTTCCAGTTGTCACCACAGGCAATCATGGTGACGGATCTGGATAATAAAATAGTCCAGACAAACGGAGCTTTTGAGAAAATTACCGGTTACAGCTTCAATGAAGTGATTGGCGAAAATCCTCGTATGTTAGGTGCGGGGCAGATGAATGATTCTTTTTACGAAGAGTTGTGGAGCTCTTTGCAGAAGTCTGGACAGTGGGCCGGTGAACTATGGAACAGGCATAAAGATGGTTCTGTATATCCTGCCTGGTTCAATATTCTCAGTATTGCTGATGACAGCGGTAAAGCGACAGGTTATATCGCTCAGTTCTTTAATATCAGCGAAATCAAAGCGGATCTGCAATCTGCAACTAAACAGAACACTCATGATGAACTGACACATCTTCCCAACTGGGACTATTTCAGTGCTCAGCTCGATCAGAAGATTCAGCAGTGTGAAGAAAACCAAAAGCAGTTAGCCGTTATGCTGGTGGATCTGGATCGATTTAAATGGATAAATGACAATCTGGGTCGCAATGTTGGTGACAATATTCTGCAGAAAGTTGCCAACAGGTTGAGTACTGTTGTTCCAGAAAAAGATGCCGTCGCCCGACTGAGCAGCGATGAGTTCGTCATTATGTTGCCGGAGGTGTCAGGCATTGATGATGCAACTACGGTTGCGCAAAAGGTTGTTGAACAACTGGCTCAGGGCATTTTTGTCGATCACCGGGAAATCTTCATCAGTGGCAGTGTGGGCATAGCGTTGTCCCCGGACCACTCTGTACGTGCTAAAGAGTTGGTGAAGAAAGCTGACGTGGCCATGTATGCTGCAAAACAGGGTGGCCGCAATACCTACCGGGTATACAGTGATCTGATGGAGCGCAGTAAAGGGCCGCAGATCCTGCGTGAAGAGGATTTAACCAAAGCCTTAGTCAGTGGCGATGTGCAGATGGCTTTTCTACCTATATACAGCCTCTACAGCCACAAGGTCGTTGCTGTACATGCCCGCCCTTATTGGAATCACGCAGAACTGGGCCAAATTCCTTTCTCTGACTTTTCCGGCTTAATGCAGAGCAAAGATGCTATTGATGTGTATGAACAGTGGTTACATCAGGAATTGAGTTCTCTTAGCCTCGTCTGGGAAAGTTTTCCGGGCTTACGGTTTATCTCATTCCGAATGGAAGCACAGCAGCTGCAAAACAAGTCTGCCATTCAACGCTGGGTGTCTCAGCTAACTCAATACCAATTGATTGGCCGCATGATGCTGGATGTGGATATCCGCACAGCTCTGGAAAGGGAGGGCGCGCTGTTTGATCTGCTGGCAACGGATGCTATGTTGTCGGTAAGTGGTTTTGCGCACCAGAGCCCGGTGCTGGATCAACTGAAGGACATTCATCCGGATATTATTCGTCTGGACTCTGATCTGATTACTCATATGAGCAGTGATGAAGGGCGTCAGAAAATCGTTGATGTGGTGATGGATCTGGCCGACAGGTTAGAGATTGAAGTAATGGCTGATGGTGTGGCGTCAGCAGGTCAGAGAGGTGATCTGATGGGGCAGGGCTGTATGCTGATGCAGGGCCGTTATTTTGGTATGCCACTCACACTTGAACAGCTTATGGATCACCTTGCTGTAGAGCACTAACAATTTAATCAGACATTTCCATGGAAGGAAGCATATGTCACTCGCAATCGTTTGTACCCGGGCACAGGTAGGAATCAGTGCACCTAAGGTCAATGTAGAAGTCCATCTTTCCGGCGGCCTGCCCAGCTTTGCAATTGTAGGGTTGCCGGAAACTGCGGTTAAAGAAAGCCGTGAAAGGGTGCGTAGTGCCCTGATTAACTCCGGTTTCGATTTCCCTCAACGTCGTATCACTGTCAACCTTGCGCCTGCAGACCTACCCAAAGAAGGCGGTCGTTATGACCTGGCTATTGCTGTAGGCATTCTCACTGCCAGTGGTCAGATACCAGCGGATAGCATAAAAAATGCTGAGTTCCTTGGCGAATTGGCATTATCTGGTGCCATTCGGCCAGTAACTGGGGTCTTACCGGCGGCATTGGCTTGCAGAGATGACTCTCATAGCCTCTTTTTGGCTGATAGGTCAGCAAGTGCCGCGACTAAAGCAAAAAATCTGGAATATTTTCCGGTACGTCACCTACTGCAGTTATCCGCCCATCTGACAACTACAGAGAAACTCAATGCCCAGGTCGGAACTGGTTATCAGGCGGAGCAACAAGCGTATAAATATCCGGATCTGGCTGATGTAAAAGGTCAGTTTCAGGCGAAAAGGGCATTAGAGATTGCAGCAGCTGGTGGGCATAACATTCTTTTGGTTGGTCCTCCGGGTAGCGGTAAAAGTATGCTGGCGAATCGTTTGCCTGGGCTGCTGCCTGAGATGTCTGAGGATGAGTGTATTGAAGTTGCTGTGGTGCACTCTATTGCAAATATTCAGGAAGACAACGTGTCTTTAAACCGCCCTTTTCGTTCACCACACCATACTGCCTCCGCAGTGGCCTTGGTGGGTGGTGGAGGGAACCCCAGGCCCGGTGAAATCTCTTTAGCGCATCATGGGGTGTTATTTCTGGATGAGTTACCTGAATTCAGTCGCCAGGTGCTTGAGGTACTTAGAGAGCCAATGGAGTCAGGGGAGATATTGATCTCAAGAGCATCCAGGCAGACATTATTCCCCTCTCGTTTTCAGTTAGTCACAGCAATGAACCCATGCCCCTGTGGGTATTATTCAGATGGCAGTGATCGCTGCCGCTGCTCACCAGATCAGGTGAAGCGCTACCAGTCACGGGTATCCGGCCCCTTACTGGATCGAATTGATCTACAACTCACCGTCCATGCAGTTTCACAGAATGATCTGATGAATTATTCCGTTGATGAGAGTTCAGAATCTGTCCGAACGCGCGTTGTTGAAAGCAGGAATCTTCAGATACAAAGGCAGGCGATGCCGAATCAGATGTTGCAGGGGAAAGAACTGGAAAAACATTGTGCCCTGATCGAGCAGGATCAAAAATTGTTAGCAGAGGCTATGGAAAGGTTACGGCTTTCCGCGCGGGCATATCATCGGATTCTCAGGGTATCCAGAACCATTGCTGATCTTGAAGGCAAAGAGTCGATAGAGCAGAAACACTTGCTAGAGGCGCTTAGTTACAGAGTATCAGGACAGGATATGTTGAAGTGAAGAGTGGTTTAGATTGCTTCAGCGCAATGCTCAAGGGTATGTCTGAAGGTTGAGAATTCAACCGGATGGCTGAAGAAGTAGCCCTGCACCATATCGCAATTGTTTTCGACCAGGAAGTCCAACTGGTTTTGGGTCTCGACACCTTCGGCAATAACTTTTTTGCCCATGTTATGAGAGAGGTTGATGATAGCACGGACAATCTTGGCATCGTCTTCAGAAGTGGTGACGTCAGTGATAAAGGAGCGGTCAATCTTGATGGTATCGATGGGCAGCTTCTGCAGTAATGAGAACGAAGAGTATCCGGTACCGAAGTCATCCAGTGAGAATGAAAGCCCGGTCTCGGATAAGCTGTCCAGACAAGCCAGAATGTGGTCTTCATCATCGTGCAGTGTTGATTCGGTCAATTCAAGCTCAAGTACGCTGGTATCAACGCCGGTCCTTTCCAGAATACGCTTGATGGTAGGAACCAATTGATCATCGCCAAACTGGCGGAACGACAAGTTTACCCCCAAGTGTTTTAGGAAAATGCCTTGCTTTTGCAAGGTATTCAGGTCCATACATGCCTGATGAATGATCCAGTACCCAATAGGAACGATTAAGCCGACTTGCTCACAAAGTGGGATGAACGAGTCGGGGTAGAGTAGGCCACGTTCCGGATGATTCCAGCGAATCAGGGTTTCAGCGCCAATTATCTGGCCGGTGCGGACATCAATTTGTGGCTGATAATGCAGAACAAACTGATTACTGCGAAGAGCATGAGCAATCTCAGGGGCAAGATCGGAGTAGAGGTCTTCTTTGTCATCCAGGCCTTCATGGAAGAAGGTGTATTTAGTTTCAAAGGCTTTCTTGGATTCCTGACGCGCCAGAACGGCACGGTGGATCAATTGCTCAACCTCAAAGCCATGTTCAGGAGAAAACGCGATACCCATACTGCAGTTAATCTGCATCTCATTGTGGCCGTAGCGGAAGGGCTGATGCAGGTTCGCCGCTATATTTTTCAACATGTTGGAGACAACACGTTTGCCGTCCTCATAGGGTGAGCACTCAACAATAAGGGCAAATTCATCATTACCCAAACGGGCAACAAGCGTATCTTCGGGCACGCTGCTGGAGATACGTTTACCCATCTCTGCCACCACCATGTCGCCGCTATGCTGGCCAAAGCGGCTGTTGAGTGAGCGGAAGTTGTTGATATCTATAGAAACAATGGCGAGCTTGCGGCTGCTTTGCTCGTTCTGTTCCAGTTTTTCTGCCAACAGTTTCAGGAACAATTGGCGGTTACCCAGGCCGGTCAGGGCGTCTGTGTCCCTGAGTTCAACAATTTTATGCTGTTGTTCAGCGCTGAGTATTGCGTACCGAATTGCTCGGTTGAGGAGTTCAGTGGAGTACTTGGTTACAGAGATATAGTCGAAAGCATGGGCCTTAAGAAGCTCTTCGCCATACTTCTCGGAGATATTGATACCTAAAGCAATAATGGGAACTTCAGGGCGGAATTGGTGCAGTTTCTGGATGATTTTAGGCAGGGGAGGCTGACGTTTATTACAGGCGAGCAGGATTACGTCACATTCATTTTGCTTCTGACAGAGCATACCGTCAGCGAATGTACGCGTGATTATAAGCCGATACTTCCGTGTAGACTCAACTAATGAATTCAGTATGCGTCCACTGATGCCGTCAATGTCTATCAGAAGTACGCTTTTAGGGCGATCAGGCTCATGCCTGAGGGCCTTATGCATCGATTAGTTCCTTGTAGAACTTCAGCTTTTTTTAAGGCAGTACTGTTGTTACACAGCATAAATGCGATAATAGCCAACCTGCAAATACAGGTCGGCTGGCACTCATTGTTCAATGAATGATCAGCTATTTCGATTAGTTTCCAAAGAGTTAAATACTCTATTTAAACCAGACTCTGCCCCACTTTGGTTCTTAATCGGCTTAAACCGGGGTAACTTTAGTGAAATTGATAAAAGAATGTCACGTTTAAATCAGCGCCAAAGCGAAGCAGTTAATTACATCGGCGGCCCATTGCTCGTATTAGCGGGGGCCGGCTCCGGTAAGACCAGCGTAATTACCCGTAAAATCGCATATCTGATCAATGACTGTGGCATTGCCGCGCGAAATATTGCAGCGGTTACTTTCACGAATAAAGCCTCGCGGGAGATGAAGGAGCGTGTAACCTCCTTACTCCAAAAAGGTGATGGCAGAGGGTTAACGGTTTCTACATTTCATAACCTTGGTTTGACGATAATTCGCAAGGAATACAAAGCGTTAGGTTTTAAGCCGGGTTTCTCTATTTTTGACGATCAGGACAGCAAATCGTTGCTTAAAGACCTGATGCTGAAAAATGATGAGAATGCGGATCAGGTGGATGTCGTCTTGCATCAGATCTCAAACTGGAAAAATGAGATGAAAGATCCTGATGAGGCTTTGGCTACTGCTGAGCTACCTCAGGATATTCTTGCCGCCCGTGCCTATGAGGTCTATGAACAACACCTGAGAGCATACAATGCTGTGGATTTTGATGATCTGATCCTGATCCCGGTTCGGCTCTTTTCTCAGCAACCTCAAATTTTGGAACGTTGGCAGAATAAACTCAGATATCTGCTGGTGGATGAGTATCAGGATACCAACCTTTCACAGTACAAGCTGGTTAAGCAGCTAGTGGGGGTACGCGGAGCACTCACAGTGGTAGGTGATGATGATCAGTCGATCTATGCCTGGCGAGGTGCGCGTCCGGAAAACCTGGTGCAGCTGGAAAAGGACTACCCCAGCCTCAAAGTGGTGAAACTGGAACAAAACTATCGCTCTACCAGCCGAATCCTGCGTGCTGCGAATACCTTGATTGCCAACAACCCTCACGTCTATGAGAAGACCTTATGGAGTGAAATGGGTTTGGGAGATCCGATCCGGGTTATTCACACTAAAAACGAAGACCATGAGTGTGAACGCATTGCGATGGAAATCACCGATCTTCACCTTCGAAGTGGCGTTCCTTTCAAAGATATGGCGATTCTTTATCGTGGTAACTTCCAATCCCGACTACTGGAAGTGAAACTGCAGCAGTACCAGGTTCCATACAAACTCAGTGGTGGCACCTCGTTCTTTGCTCGTACAGAGATCAAAGACCTTATGAGTTATCTCAAGGTGCTGGTAAATCCGGACGATGACAATGCTTTCTTACGAATCATCAATCTGCCGCGTCGGGAAATAGGCCCAAGCACACTCCAAAAGCTCGGCACCTACTCAGGTGAAAGGCAGGTCAGTATGTTTGCTGCCTGTGATGAGATGGGTCTTGAGCAGGTGATGCCTGTAAATGCGGTAGAACGCTTACGTCGTTTCTGTAACTGGATGCAGCATATCTACCGCCAGTGCCATGCGGATGACCCTATTGCTGCGATTAATGAAATGATCCTTGATATCGATTATGAGGGCTGGATCGCTCAAAACAGCACCAGTGAGACCATGGCTGAAAAGCGCATGCAAAATGTCTGGTTCCTGATTGATTCGCTTAAATCGACGCTGGAACGCCTTCAAGAGGACGATCCAGATGCGGGTATTCAGGAAGCGATTAATCGATTGATATTGCTCGATATGCTGGATCAGCAAGAGGAAGAAGATGACTCCAATAGAGTTCAGCTCATGACACTGCATGCCTCTAAAGGACTGGAGTTTCCTCAGGTGTATCTAATGGGCATGGAAGAAGAGTTGCTGCCACATCGAAACAGTATCGAAACAGATAATATTGAAGAAGAGCGTCGCCTGGCTTATGTAGGTATTACCCGGGCAAAACGCTGCCTGACCATCACACTGGCAAAACAGCGGAAACAGTACGGAGAATTAATAGACTGTATGCCGAGCCGTTTTCTGGATGAGTTACCGCCTGAGGATCTGGAGATAGAGGGCGCTGGCGAAAAATGTCAGGTGCTCAACCAGAAAAAAGGTAAAGCGACTCTGGATGGACTCAAGAACTTATTTGACTAAATAAAAAAGGCCGCTAAATGCGGCCTTTTTAAATATTCGAGTAAAAGCTTACTTAGAACCAGCCAGCATGTGCTCGATAGATGCTTTCAGCTCATCGTCAGAGCAGTCTGCACACAGACCACGTGGAGGCATTGCATTGATGCCGTTGATAGCGTTAGCCAGCAGAGTGTCGATGCCTTTAGCGCCACGGTCAGCCCATTCAGGAGTACCGTACTTAGGAGCACCAGCAGCGCCAGTTGCGTGACAAGCAGCACACTTAGTGTTGTAAACTTCTTCGCCAGAACGAGCAGCACCGCCAGCAGCAGCTACAGGTGCAGCCCCACCACAGCTGTCATCGCCTTCAATACAAACTGAACCAACTGCTTTGATTCGCTCAACTACTGCTTCATCGCTAGTGTTTGCCTGAACAGATGCGCTCAGCGCAATACCCATACCCAGAGCAACCAGTGCCGAAGTGATTTTTTTCACAATAACGACCTCTCAATCAACCATAAAATTTAAATATGGGCAGCGTGGCCTGTCAGGATGCCCGGCCTTATAAGAGGTGCTCAGGGGCGGAGATTCAGACACGGCTGCTCAAAGATTCACCGGCTGCGGATTATAGCGATAAATAAACACAACTGAAATGGGGCTTTGGTCAGTAGCAGTAAGATATCTGTTGATTTTATGCACTAAAAAGGGGAAATAGCCCCTGAGATCAAAAAAATTGCATAAAAATTCAACAAAAAGTTGGATTTTTACTGGAATAGGAATTAAAACTATTCTAAGACTAAGGTCTAAATAAAAATAATAATTAAAAAACTATCAGCGCGATGGAGCTCACATGTCCAGCAACGGAATGAATAACTACTGTGCTTGCCTCGAACAAGTATTAGAATCGGGCGATGATTCCAACCTAATCCTGTTAAGCAAAATCCCTAATCAAAAGATATACAGATGCAGTACTTGCCACACCTTCCTGTCATACACGGAAGACCTGGATCAATGGGAAGTGTTACTGCAAGGCGATATCGAAGAAGAGATTAAAACCCTCTATCCATATGATGAGCCAGCTACCGGCGCCGCCTGAGTTTTCAATAAAGCTTGGCGAAACCAGATGGCATCGGTAGAATACGCCCCCGCAAACACTTCTTAGAGTGCGCCTGTAGCTCAGCTGGATAGAGTAGCAGGTTCCGATCCTGTTGGTCGGGGGTTCGAATCCCTCCAGGCGCGCCATTTTTTCCAATCTATCTCTTTGTTATTGCTGGTTTATCCATCTGAGCACAGGCGCACCCAAGAACCGTTTGCGGGGGCGTATTCACCGGTGGTCACAATATGGTCACAGTGCCGGTTTTTTAGTGTATTAATGTTATGGTTGGTTATCGAAACGGAGGGCGCTTCATGCAACGTAGTTTCAAAATAATCGCTATTACATTATTAGCTTATTCATCAGGTATCTGGGCGCATTCAGGTGCCACAGGTATCGTCAAAAAACGCATGGATAACTTCAAAGAGTCCAAAGCGTCCATGAAGATTCTAAAGAAGGCTGTCCGTAATAAAGATTTTGAGACAATTGTCGAAGAAGCCCAATCTATTCATCGTTGGGCGTCAAAACTGATAACTTATTTTCCTGAAGGCTCTAAGCAACACCCATCGGAAGCGCTTGATCTGATATGGACAGAACTTGATAGATTTGAGTTACGGGCTGTTGATCAATTAGAAGCATCAGATCGTCTCATTGAAGCTGGTATATCTAAAGATTCAGGTGAGGCTACATCAGCATTTGCGGAGTTAGGTAAGTCTTGTAAAGCGTGCCACGACGATTACCGGGAATAATCGTTTCTGACTGGTTGAGAACAACCTGCTGAGTGCCGAAGGGATAATGTTTGTAGATCCGCCTCCGGCGGAGACGGTCTACAAAAGGTATTTCACTTGATGCTATCTGTCCTTGGATCCCACCAAGTCTGATTGGACAGTGGGTAGAATCTGATCTGAACGTTGTAAGCACCATCATTTGTGATATCCCATAGGTAATCGACAAAGTCACCTATGTTGAATACCCAGTCAGAATCATATGTATTGCTACTGACTAATACCGGAACATCGTATGTAAATGGGTCAATCACTATGGGGCAGTATGTACCGCCTGTATCATTGGTTGCAGGTGCTGTGCAGCCAGCATAGACACCAACGGTTTCTTCTAGGTCATCCTCGTAACAGCAGAGAATCGATGTAGTGGCCGGATCACAGGGAGTTTCTTCTGTCCCGCAGGTAGTGGAAACACCATCTAGGGTATAGACCACGCCGGTCCACTCAAAGAGCTGAGTGATGTTGGCTGCATTTTTTACTTTTTTGCCTTTGATGGCTTCAGTTCTCACGAGTGTAGTAGGTGTGCTAAAGCCACTAGAGCATTCGGGAACATAAGAGTTGCCATCTGTAGTAATAAGGCCAAGCATCATCAGGCTGTTGCCTGTTTCATCCTGCACATCTTCAAGACAGCCGCTGATCGCAATTTGTGTTGAGCTACCATCATCTTTGGTGGGTTTACCGGTCACTCTTGCGAATACCATGTAACCTTCTGAATCTTTGGGCAAGCGGAAGCTGGCGTAAGGGTTGTTGATTTCGCCATCATCAGGGAAAACGGCACACCAATCGGTCACTTCCAACTCTGTAGCGTCAGGTTTTCCTTTGGGGCCTTTAGCACCTGACTCAATCAGTACAGATATAACTGCTGCTGGATCACGAGGCACATTAATTACATTACCAAATACTTGATTATTAAACTCGTCGAAATCTGCCGGAGGGCAGTTAAAGTCATCTTTTTTTCCATGAATGAGCAAATTGAAGTGGCTGCCACTGGGGAAGTTATTCCCGTTCCAAACCAGACCATCACTAGAGTAAGGTTTGGCTGCAGTAGCAGGCAAAGCAATGACCAAGAGGAACATGAATAGGGCAGATCTGACAGTATTAAACATACTTACCTCCTTCTTCTTTGAAATTGAAGTTTGAAGCGTTGCTAGAGTGGCCGGGTATTGGCAGGGCAGATACAGGGTCTATTAGCAGAAGCTAACTTAAGTGTGACTACTAATAGAAATCTTTCCAGAAGAGGGCAGATGTTATTTTTTCATATTGATGCGGCGCTTAAGAAAGTCTCATCATGGAGGAGCAGAATCCAAAAGTACAAACCGCACTCGCTGGTATGCGATGCAACTTCAGTGTAGTTGTCCTGTGCCGGGAAAACCACTCGATTAGGTACTAAGTATATCCCTGAGTAACACACTTCGATCCTGTTGGTCGGGGGTTCGGATCCTTCCAGGCGCGCCAATTTTTTTTCCTGATACACCTTCCTTATCTTTTACCACGAAGCTGATATGTGAACTCGTGTGAGTGGGGTTCGAACCGAGCGAAGCGAGACAACCTTGCCATTGGCAACGGCCCGAAAGGCAAGGCGATACTCGTATATGAGAGGTGTTCAATTTTTTCTTTCGAAAGGTCTAAATCCACAGTAACAGGGACATCTGTCACTCTCCGTCCTATTGGATTTGTCCGATTGTACTTCTCTCTGAATTCAAGTTTTTTTCTGGTTTCAGCATCTTGCCTGCGGTCGCAAATAGACTGCCTTCTCTCTTCACCAGAGTATTGTGAGAACATAAACGTTTTCCACCACTCTTCAGCCTCAATAAATGAGTGAAGAAATTCACTTACAACCTCTCCATGTTCATCCATCCAATAAAATACGATCCGCCCTTCAATAAGGTCTTTTACCAGTTGCATATCGACCTCCATTAATTCCCTGTAATTATTCATCCTAGCTGGACGCTCTCTAAAGTCCATTTTTAATTATCCACGTTGTTAGCAGCCTGATTAACGACCAAGGTCAAGATAATCTCAAATCCATATCTGAACCCTTAATTAAATACTTACGTTCAGTATGGTAAAAGCCATCGCTCATATAAAATAAGTGTTTTCCCTTATCGCTATAGCAGCCTTGGAGAAGTACATGGAACAAGATTCGAATTCTCATGATTTTAAAGATGATGAGATCCCGGTTCTGAAAGATGAGTCCGTTGCAGCTGCAATCTCAACCATCGATGCTTTGATTGCTGGTGACTTCCTCGTCAATGCTGATGAGTCATCCGAACTAGGAAAAGCCCTGCAAAAGCTCATTCTTAAACTAAGAGCCTCATATGACCATGAGCTGGATCGAGTGGTTAAGCTCTCAATCTGCTCAAATGAGACAAACACCTCTTCAGCGCGCTTGCTTTATGCTCTGCAAAATGTGGATAACCGCGCACAATCCATTGCTGCTGCAGCCGAGGAGCTACAAGCATCAGTTCAGCAGATTAACGACCACAGTTCAGGGATTCGTAAGGAAAACGAATCCTCCATTCAGGTAATGAATGAAGTAGTAACAAGTCTGGATTTAACGGTAAATACCTTTGAAGAGATCGGTGCCGCTGTTCTGGATGATGTGGAAAAAATATCTGAGATGGAATCCTTTGCGAAAGAGGTTAAAGACATCGCAGAATCCATTAAAGGTATTGCGTTCCAGACGAACCTTCTGGCGTTGAACGCAGCGGTGGAAGCCGCGCGTGCCGGCCAGGCAGGTGCTGGGTTTAGCGTTGTTGCTCAAGAGATGCGATCTCTGTCGAAAAACTCTGAGAATGCAACTAAACAGATCACCACACTGGTTGAACTGTTTGAGGCCAAAATGAAAAGCGTCACGGCTGCCTTGCATGACAGTGTTGAGAACGTGGACAAGGGTAAAAAAGCGATCGGCAACGTGAGCGCCCACATGAAAGACCTGGAAAGTAATATCCACCGCTCATCTCAAAATATCACGTCTATTGTTGATGCCATTGGTGAACAAAATTCTGCAACTGCGAGTGTTTCTGACGGTATCTATTCTATAGCACAACAGACATCCGATAGCGTACATGGCACCGATAAGATTGTTGATTCAATGGACGAACTTCAGGGGCATATTGACGATCAGATACTGGAACTAGGCCAACTTCAGTTAACGGATAAAGTCGTTAAACTCGCACAATCAGACCATGTGATCTGGAAGAAGCGACTGGTGGCGATGATCTGCGGTAAAGAAGGTCTGAATGCTAACGAACTGGCTGATCACCACTCCTGCCGACTTGGTAAATGGTACGATCAGGTTTCAGATTCTGCCATGCTCAGTCACCCTGCCTTCCGCCAACTGCTGCCTCCACATGAAGTTGTCCACAGGCATGGTAAACAGGCAGTAGTTCTTTATAACCAGGGCCAGATTGGGGCAGCGCTGGAAGAGATCGAGAAAGTAGAACGAGCCTCAGTAGAAGTATTACGTCTGCTTAAAGCCCTCGAAAGTAATAGCTAACATTCAAATATGCGCTGTTTGGAAACACCAAACAGCGCACTCCATTTTACCCCACCGGATAAGCTAAAAAGTCGAGATAATTTTTGTCGGTTTAAGAGCTATCAAAACTGATGTGTTCTAACTGAACAGCACTGAGGAATGAGCGTAGTCTTTGCTATGGCTTAGGAATAACGAGCGTATTCCTGAACTGGTGAGTGGTTTACTGTATAGATAGCCCTGAATGGTGACACAGTCATTTTCTTTGAGGAAATTGGCTTGTTCTATGGTTTCCACCCCTTCCGCAATCGTATCAAGCCCCAGATTGCACGCCATTGAAATAATAGTTTTGGTAATCACCACATCACTCTCATCTCCCGGTAGGTCACTAATGAAAGACCGGTCGATTTTAAGCGTTTGAATCGGCAGCGCTTTTAGCTGCGACAAAGATGAGTAACCGGTACCAAAGTCATCAATCGAGATTGTGACGCCAAGCTTTCTAAGAGCTCTCAACTGTTCAATACCATCATCCATGTGGGTCATTAACAAGCTTTCTGTCACTTCAATCGTTAGCATTTCGGCCGGTAAATTGAATTGATTCAATGCTTCTCGTACTGAAGGCACAAAGTCCTGACTCTGCAACTGCCGGACGGAGAGGTTGACGGCTATCTTGCCGAATTCGTAGTGATGATCGAGCCATTCCCGTGCCTGCTTACAAGCCTCAAACAGAACAAATTTACCTATCTCCTGAATGGCTCCGATATTCTCAGCAACCGGGATAAATTCTACAGGAGAGACAAAACCCATTTCCGGATCCTGCCAGCGCAACAAGGCTTCAACACCCGAAATCTTTTCCGTTATAAGATTGATCTGCGGTTGGTATACCAGAGAGAAACGCCCTTCCTGCAAAGCATTGCGGATACCATTTTCGAGTTTAATTCGTCTCTGTGTCGCCTCAGCCAACTTCTTATTGTAAAAATAGTAGCGGTTTTTGCCCATCTCTTTGGCCAGATACATGGCACTGTCGGCATTGGCCATCAAATCATCTGCGCAATCGCCATCCTGTGGGAAAATGGCAACACCGATGCTCGCGGTAAGGTCCACACTCTGTTGACTTAACTTGAGTGCGCGGTTGAATTCATCACCAATCTTATCTGCAACTACCCCACAATCATGCTCATCCTTTATGTCTTCCATCAGAATCACAAATTCATCACCGCTGTTTCGAGCCAAAGTGTCATCTTTTCTGAGGTGCGGGCGCAAATGTTCCGCCACGCATTGCAGAACCTCATCCCCGGTGTCATGACCAAGCATGTCATTCACATCTTTAAAATTATCCAGATCGATAAACAGAACCGCTAACTGTCTGTTATGGCGTGTGGACAAATCTATGGCATGGGAAAGGCGCTCATAAAAAAACTTCCTGTTTGGCAACCCAGTGAGCTCATCATGGTGGGCCATATGGTGCAACTTTTCCTGGTTTCTGATCACCTGATCATCAGCACGTCCAAGCACCTTCCAGATGATTAGCAATAACAGAGAAATAATCATTCCCAGGAAAAGTAGATAAAACTGATCTCTTACAGAGCTGGTCCTCAGCGCTTCTGTTTCGTCAATAAAGATTAATAACCAGCCAACCTTTTTGCGCTTCATATCCTGTAGCGGGATAACACCGACACGCATAGTGTCATTTAAGGACAGTAGCTTAGATTCATCATTAAGACCTGAGATGAAAGCATCGTGCAGCTCAGGTGCATGAGTATATGAACTTGCCGAGATGACCACGTCAGGATACTGGTTCCATTTCGCTGAACGCCCCAAGACCTGCATACCGGCCTTCCAGTCAGTCTCGACCAAATAGCTTTTATCGATCATGACCGCCCAGTCCAAATCAAAGGTATTGGATATATCTGCGGCTATATCCTCAATCTCTTTGCCTAACTCAATGTAACCAACGAGTTGATTATCTAAGTACACAGGCGCTACCGCACGAAGGGTAAACGTTCCAAGTACACCTAACTCAAACCCAAATGATGGCCTCTGTGTTCGCTGAGCTCGAAGACTGGTCTCCCTCTGGATGGTGTCTCCATAGCGACCCACATCATGGAGGCGAATGAGGTTTCTCAGATCAGGTGAATGGAAATAGAAATGGGTAATTCCCTGGGTACGACGTAACTTTTGATAAAATTCCTGAAACAGCCCATTGAGTTTCAAACGCTCCTGTTTCTCCAGAGCTTCTCTGGCTCCCTCTACATTGGTCATCACATTCAACAACGCAAGAATCGAATTCGCCTGGCCATTAAAGGAATTTTCGAACTCTTTTTTATACACCTCGAGAGTATGTTGACTGTGCTCTTGGATACTGCGGTTTTCAGCAACCTGAAGAATTAACGCAAACACGCCGAACAACAGTAACAAAGTGATTACTGCAGGGAGAAACAGCTGTTTTTGGATGATCTTAGTTTGCATCTACAACAACCTACCGGGATGTTTAAACCCATGCCTAAAGCTCAGTTTAGACCATCCTCAGCGGGCTATACCTTCAAGTTCAGGTACAAAAAAATACTTATGCGATGAACCAAAACAAAGGTCCTAAACAATTAACGAACAAAGCGATGCTTGAATTCCCGGGGGGATTGCCCGGTGATTTTTAAAAAGGTTTTCCGAAAGGCGCTCATATCTTCATAACCCACCTCTGCTGCAACTTTTTCAAATGAACCACTGTTCGTTTCAATCAATTCACAGGCTTTTTTAATTCTCAACTGCTGCAGATAATGGGTCGGTTTTAAGCCGGTCG
>JBMYLM010000031.1:0-36336 GCA_049596335.1 Neptuniibacter sp. | reverse complement strand
CGACCTTCGGGTTATGAGCCCGACGAGCTACCAAGCTGCTCCACCCCGCATCAATGTGGCGCATATAATACAGAGACATAACGGCAATAACAAGCCCTTTTGTGATTTTCAAAACAATAACTTACTCTTATTTCCCCAATCAGCTTGATAGATTGATATAAAGTGTCAATCTGCTAAGTTGCTCCGCGCATTGTTAACGGGAAATCGACTGAATCAGCCATGCCTACCGAACAGAATTACTGCTACATCGGCCTCACCCAATGGCAACATGCTAATTGGCAGGACGGGCCTTTACTGAGAAGCAGCTCTGTACATCCTCTGAATGCCTATGCGCGATACTTCAGCAGTGTTGAGGGCAACACCACTTTCTATGGTTTACCTAAAAAAGAAACAGTAGAACTCTGGCAAAAAGAAACGCCGGATCATTTTCGTTTTTGTTTTAAGTTTCCGCAGGAAATTACTCACCGTAATCAGCTTATTCACTGTCACTCTGCCACTCATGAATTTTTGGAAAGGTTAACACCGGTGCATTCGAAACTGGGCCAGTTATGCATACAGCTACCTGCAAGCTTTGGTGGAGAAGAACTTCCTCTGCTGGAAAAGTATCTGGAAACCTTACCTAAAGAGTTCAATTATGGGGTTGAAGTGCGTCATCTGGATTTCTTCGCGAAAGGAGAGATTGAGAAGTCTTTTAATCAGCTGTTACAGCAATTTAATGTAAACCGAATAACCTTTGATACCAGAGCATTATTTGCTCACCCGGCAGACGACCCGGTCAGCCTCAAGGCCAAAGAACATAAACCTCAGGTACCAGTTCATGCTTTAGCGACCGGGAATCAACCCATGGTTAGGTTCATAACGCCTTTAGACTGGCAGTGGGGTTGTGATTATCTAACCCCATGGCTCAAGAAAGCATCCAGTTGGCTTGATGAAGATAAAAGTCCCTATTTCTTTTTTCACACACCGGATAACGCAGAAGCACCGGAACTGGCTAACTGGTTTGTGCAACAGATGAGTACCCTGACGACTAAGAAGATTATTTTCTCTGAATGGCAAGAGAACAGATCAGAGCAAACCAACCTGTTTTAGCGGGAAACTACTGCCCCCAACGACTTTTAGTTTGCAGCAGGAACGCCAATTCTTCAGGGGTGGAGCTGCGGCCAAGAACATCATTGCGATGCGGGAAGCGCCCGAACTTTTCTATTTGCCGATGATGTTGAAAAGCAAAGTCGAGCCAGCTTTCCACTTTGAGTTTATGAACCCCAGAAGCCTCTCTCAGCATCGATTCAAAGCAGGTGATGCATAACTCCTGCATTTCCATGTCTTCAGAATGTTCCAGAGGCATGTAGAAGAAAGTACGTTCGGAAAATTCCAGTGCCTGATCCAAACTCTGATGAACACCTTCCAGAGTCAACTTAAGCGCTTTGCTATCACCACTAAAAGCATCGGCGCTGCCTCTGAAAATTGTGCGGGTAAACTGGTCTAACAGAAGGATAAGCGCCAAACGCCCTCTGGGTTCTTCGGCCCAATGATCCAATTCCCCGCGCAAAGCCTGATGAACTTTATGCCCAAATAACTCAGTGATCAGACGGTCGTTTTCAGGTTTCCCCATCCACCAGAGATCATCCTTGCTGGCCTCAGGAAAACCTGCATTCAAGGGGCCAAACCAAAAACCCAGTATTTCTTCTATATGTTGATGCATAGAAAACAGTATAGATCGTTTGTCTGTTCAGGCTCGCTCTAACTTCCCATTACTTTTCCTGGATAAACAATTCCCGGTAAAAGTAACCCTGCACATAATCTACCCCAAGGTTTACTGCTTTCGCCAGATCTTCTGCGCTCTCAACCCCTTCCAGAACCGTTTTTTTACCATTATCCTGAGCAAAGCCAATCAGGCTTTTCAGCAGAGGGTGCATCGATTCAGATTGAGGATTAAACCAGTAACGATCAAATTTTATGTAATCCACATCATTGAGAATATTCAGTGCCACCATGGTTCCGGGAGCACCCACATCATCCAGCGCAATTGAGATTCCAGCCTGATGGAAAAGATTAGAGACTTCGTTGCTCATTTGGGCATCATTCACATCAGTATTTTCAATGAGTTCAACCACCAATGAGAATTCATTCTTAAGACGGTTAAGCAGCTCATTCCCGCCTGTAGAATCTTTGAGCATGGAAAAAGCATGGGGATCAAGATTAATAAATAAAGGCAAGTCATCGGGTCGAAACCGCAGTTGTAGCCTTTTTAGTTGTAACTCTACCTGTGCGAGCATTAAAGGGCTGTCATGCAGGGCACAGAAAACATCTAAGGGGGAAATGTTAGCGCCGGACTGATCAAAAAAACGCGCCAGGGCCTCGTACCCAAACACCGCTCCACTGCTTGCATTGATAATGGGTTGGTACTCAACTCCAAAGCGCTGGCGCTCCACCATTTCGATAAGCTGAACATTATTATTCATAAAACCTAGCAATACATGATAATGATAATAAGTCTCATTATTGCATATTTTTTTGATTTTATGAATGCGTTTTTAACCCTAAGAGTTTGAACAATTTACCTTTTCTGGTGTTGCTCCCAGTTTTCCAGACGTTTTTCTTCACTTTTACGCAGCAAAACATAAATGGCACCCAAGCCACCGTGCTGTGGTTGGGCTGAATGAAAGGCCATAACTTCAGGCAGTTTTTGCAGCCAAAGATTCAGGTAACTTTTCTGCCGGTTTCCCATGGCTGTTTTGTCTTTACTACGGCCATGGTTAACCAACACTGTGCGGATATCGTATTTGATACACTCCTGCACAAACGAAAGTAATTCACTTTTGCACTGAGGTATTGAGCGACGAATCAGATCGAGACGGGCATCAACCTGATATTTCCCCAGACGTAAGTTCCGATAAACACCTTCCTGAACACCATCAGACTTCCATTCGACCGGATCGAGAGGATGCAGCAAATCGATGGGGCCTGTTGATAAACCATCCTCATCGCCGGCAACTGCCGCTTTACGTCTGTTTTCCAGCAGCTCCTGATCTTTTTTGGCTTTTTGATCATGCAGATCTGCCCTATCGGCTTTCTTCAGAGGGGTTACCCCCTCCATCTGCATCATCTGGGAAAAATCGTTATCACTCTGTGACATTACTTACTCCACTATATATACCCAATATATCGGGTCCAAAAGCTGCAATATCAAGTTGTTATAAGTTACGAGCGGTTTTAAATTCTTAAACTTAAAGATACAGTACGGAAATAATAAAAAAACAGGATCACATCATGCAGCGTTTAGTGTTAGTTGTCTTAATAGCAGCCGTTGCGTTTGCAGCGTATTTTTTCTGGAACGAACAACAAACTCCAGTAACACAGAGCTCTCCGGAAACGGTCAGTTCTGAAACTCAGGAAGCCGCAAAAAGCCATATCAGCCGGCTGACCGATGGTGCAGAAACACCTATTTCGATAACCCAGGCGGATAACTTTGTTACTTCTGACCAACTTTTATCCCTGCCTGAAAAGCAGTCGGTAGCGAGCGCCGAACTTGCACCTGTTGAAGCGGACTCTGCGGCTGGTACAGAATCTGGTGTTTATGCTGCTGCAGACAACCTTCAGGTAATCGGTTCTGACTCTGAAAAGCAAAACACCAATACTCAACTTGATTCTTTAACGATTGCTAACCAGATAAAGTTGCGTGAGCTGTTGGACGATCCTGACTCCTCTGCACAGAAAGTCTACTTTATTCATGCCGTCAATGAGGGGGATGATGAAGGCCTGTGGGGCATCATCCAGCACGGCTTAATGCGTACCTTCACTGAAGGCCTGAACCTTCCGGGTATGGATAAAACCGTTTATGCGGAAATTCCAAAAGAAGCAGATGAAAAGCTCGCAGATAAACGCAGCTCATTCCTGGGTAAGATTCTGAAAAACAAAGTCGACAGAACCTACATCTATAACTACCAGCAGGGCATTCTGGGTGAAAATCCAGACCTTATAAAACCAGGTCAGCAGCTGATTATTGTGACATTTACCGAGCAGGAACTGATCGGTATCTACAATCACTTTGTGAATCTTTAGGAGCGCACATGATCGACCTGTACACCTGGGGAACGCCTAACGGGCGTAAAGTTTCTATTATGCTGGAAGCATTGCGCCTGCCCTATCAGGTTCACCCTGTGGATATTATTGCCAAAGAACAGTTTGAGCCGGATTTTCTTAAGATCAGCCCAAACAACAAAATTCCGGCAATTGTTGATGATGAAGGACCTAACGGTGAAAGGGTCGAGCTGTTCGAAAGCGGAGCCATCTTAATCTATCTTGCCGAAAAAACCGGTGAGTTTCTGCCAACCGATCCGATGGAACGCCTTGAATGTTTACAGTGGCTGATGTGGCAGATGGGTGGTTTTGGACCGTTTCTGGGGCAAGCCCACCACTTCCTGAAGTTTGCTAAGGAAGATGTTCCTTACGCTAAAAATCGTTACAAAGATGAAGCTCAACGTCTGTGGCAGGTACTGGATACACAGTTAGCAGGTAAGCAATTTGTTATTGGCGAAGACCTGACCATTGCCGATTTCGCTATCTACCCATGGGCTATGCGCTATGAGTGGCAGCAGATTGAGCTTGAACAGTACCCACACGTAAAAGCCTGGATGGAACGAATGGGGCATATTGAGTTCGTTCAGCGAGGTATGCAACTGCCATGATCGCAAGTCGAATCATCGGCCACAGGGGAGCGGCTTCATTAGCGCCTGAAAATACCCTGGCCGGGATTCGTATGGCAGCTGAATGCGGCGCAAACTGGGTCGAGTTTGATGTGACCTTGCTGGGCGATGAAACGCCGGTGCTTTTCCACGACGACCAACTGGACCGCTGTTCCAATCAAACCGGTCCTCTCTCTTTTCTCTCAGCGATTGATCTGCCCAATCTGGATGCGGGCAGTTGGTTTGATGCCAGTTGGGCGAATGAACCTATGCCTCACCTCTCCGACGCGTTATTACTTTGCCAGCAACTTGGCTTAGGGATTAATCTGGAGATAAAACCGCATGGGCATGACTACAACCTGATAGCGCGTAAAGTGTTTGAAGAAGTCTCCGTGTATTGGCAACAACCCGAAAAGTTAATTATCAGTTGCTTTGAACACGAAGTATTGGCGGCCTACCGTCATTATGACCTTTTTGCGCAGTTGGGTTTGCTATATGGACACTTACCTGATTTGTGGTTACTCAAAGCAAAATCTTTACAGGCGGTATCCATTCACTGTGATCATCAGCTTATCGGCTTGAATGATATCCAAGCCGTTAAAGCTGCGGGTTACGATCTCTATTGTTTTACCTGTAACGATAAAGAACGCGGCACTCAGCTATTTGAAATGGGAGTCGATGGTATTTTTACCGACAACCCCACACTTTTTTCAGATCTGATAACTTCAAGCATCCGTCAACCGGCCTGAGCGATAATCCTGAATCGCCTGATCCACTTCATCCATGGTATTCATCACAAACGGCCCATATTGTGCGATAGGCTCATTAATCGGTTTACCCGCTAACACCAGCATACGAGCACTCTTAGCAACCGCTTTGATGGTTACCGAATCACCTTCGCTGAGCACAGAAACCGTATCCAAACCCATGGTCTCACCTTCCACCATTGCACTGCCCTCAAACAGATAGATCAGGGCATTGTGGTCTGGCTCTACTGGCAGAGTGTATTCACTGCCTGCTTTTAAGCTCAAATCCAGATAGAGAGGCTCCGTGCTTTCTGCCTGAACGGGTCCCTTCACCCAATGACCATCGACCTTCACAGATCCAGCCACCAGTTTAATCGAGACACCAGGGTTAATATCGAAGGCAGGAATATCCTCGGGCTCGAAATTCTGATAAGCCGCAGGTTTCATCTTTTCATCAGCAGGTAGATTGATCCACAGCTGGAAACCTCGCATAAGACCATCCACTTGCTGCGGACGTTCCTCATGAATCACGCCGCGACCGGCGGTCATCCACTGCACACCACCGGAGCGCAGGTCTCCCTCATTTCCCATATGATCCCGATGAATCATATGCCCATCGAGCATATAGGTTACTGTCTCAAATCCTCGGTGCGGATGAGGCGGGAAACCCGCAATATAATCATCCGGATTATCCGAAGAAAATGCATCCAGCATCAAAAATGGATCAACTCTGACATTTTGATGGCGGCCAATGCTGCGCTTCAACTTAACGCCCGCCCCGTCCTGACTGTCCACGGCGAGAATGACTTTTACTATTTCTCTTTTACTCATAAACCCTCTCTCCCATGGGCTGCATTCAGGTCAAACTCCGGCCCAGTTGAAACAATACCGTGCGGATTAATCATCCGGTGACTGAAGAAATAATGCTCCCGGATATGTTGCATATTTATGGTTTCAGCCACACCTGGCAGTTGATAAAGCTCACGCAAATACCCAGATAAAGCCGGGTAATCCGCAATGCGCTTGCGGTCACACTTAAAGTGAGTCACATACACAGGATCAAACCGAACCAATGTGGTAAACAAACGGATATCCGCTTCCGTAATTTGTGAACCTGCCAAATAACGCTGAGTCGTAAGAATGCCTTCAACCTTGTCGAGCGCTTCAAAGAGTTCATTAACTGCTGAATCATAGGCCTGCTGACTGGTCGCAAAACCGGCCCGGTAAACCCCGTTATTGATCTTGTCGTAGATCCAGCCGTTTAAATCATTTATTTCACCGCCAAGTTCTGCAGGATAATAATCACCGGCTTTCGCTCCCACACCATCAAATGCGGTGTTCAGCATTCTGATGATCTCTGCTGATTCGTTATTCACTATGCGTTGCTGCTGTTTATCCCACAGCACAGGCACAGTGACCCGCCCCGAATAATCCGGAGTTGAACGGGTATAAATCTGATGCAGATAGTCTGAGTAAAACAGCTCATCCCCAGTTGTTCCTGGCATGCCTTTTTCAAAAGACCAACCCTGTTCGAGCATATGAGGGTGCACAGCGCTGACACTAATCATACCCCGCAAGCCTTTCAGCTCGCGCATGATCAACGTGCGATGCGCCCATGGGCAGGCCAAAGACACGTATAAATGGTATCTTCCGGGTTCCGCTTTAAAGCCCGCAGCACCTGTTGGCCCCGCACTACCATCAGCAGTGATCCAGTTACGAAACTGTGATTCACCACGTACGAACTCACCTTTGTGGCTTTTAGTGTCATACCACTGGTCATGCCACTTACCTTCAATCAACAGTCCCATAACATTCTCTCCTAGTGAATTGCTGCAATCTGCTGATTAGCTGCAACCAAAGCTTTTTCAGCAAAGTCGCCCATTGCTAAACCTTCTGCATAGATCACTTCTACGGAATTTAGGCCAATAAAGCTCAGGAACTGTTTTACAAACGGAATCTGGAAATCATTTCCAGAATCACGATACAGACCACCACGAGTCGTAATCAGGTAAACCGGTTTATCACCAATCAAACCAACCGGACCATTTTCCGTATAAGAAAAGGTCACCCCTGCACGGGCCAACAAGTCAAAGTAGGATTTCATCTGGCTTGGGATATTAAAGTTATACAGCGGGACACCAATCACAACTTCATCAGCCGCTTTAAGCTCTGCCACCAACTCGTCAGATAGACTCAGAATGGCGCGATGCGCATCGGCGTGCTCAGCAGCATCACCCCGCAGTGCAGTCACCACAGTGCCATCCATGTGAGGGAGTTCCTCGGCAATCAGATCACGAACCACCACTTCACCCTGTGGGTGTTTAACCTGCCATTGTTCGATGAAGTTATTCGCCAGTTTGCTGGAGTTACCGTTATCACCAAAAATGCTGGACTTGATATACAAAAGAGTTGCCATTGTTCTGCTCCTGTTAATTAGGTGACCAGACTTGTCTCTGGAATATGGTGATATTTTTATATTTATTAAAACGATTAAAAACAGCTAAAATTAGCTTAATTTAATCGAAATATTAGATACATTATGCCTCAGGTCACACTAGAACAATGGCAAACTTTGATTGCCGTGGTTGAAAATGAAGGCTACGCATCTGCTGCAGAAGCGATGAATAAAAGCCAGTCTTCGGTCAGTTATGCGATCCAGAAATTGGAAAGTAGCCTCAATATCCGCGCCTTTAAAGTTGAGGGCCGCAAAGCGGTACTGACCGATGCAGGTAAAGCGTTATACCGTAAAGCAAGAGTTCTGGTGGAAGAAGCCAGGCAGATGGAATCCCTGGCAGAACAGTTTGCTGAAGGCTGGGAGCCAGAGATTCGAATTGCAATGGATACTCTTTTCCCAGACTGGTTGATGATGGAAGTGATCGAGCAATTCACGCAACAACGTCCCCTCACCCGCATCGAACTTAGAGAGACCGTTCTCAGTGGTACCGACGAAGCCCTGTTACGTAAAGAAGCAGATCTGGTGATTAGCGGACGTGTGCCACCGGGGTTTCTGGGTGATCCAATACTGAATATCGAATTTATCGCCGTTGCCAGTCCAGACCACCCTCTGCATAAACTAAACAGGCCTCTCGATTATCAGGATCTGCGCTTACACCGCCAATTGGTCGTTAAAGACTCCGGTAGCCGTGATATGGATGCTGGCTGGCTCGGCGCAGATCAGCGCCTCACCGTTAGCCACCTGCGCACGTCCATTGAAGCGGCCTGCAAAGGGCTTGGATATGCCTGGTATCCAAAGCTTAAGATACAACGAGAGCTGGATGAAAGACGGTTAAAGCCGCTGCCACTTAGTGTAGGTGGCAAGCGAAATATTCAGTTAAATATGATCTACGCAGAGGGCAATTATGCCGGCCCAGCTACAAAGTTATTTGGGAAATTATTACAAGATAGACTGGCAAAATGCCCTGCACATGCAGTTATTTAATAAAAGTGTCATCTTACATAGCATATAGCCCTACTCATTACAGGATTGGGAATTAATTCAATACGAACGTACTACTCAATTGGAACAAAAGAGTAATCGTTCTATATGAGGGTGCGAGCTACCTTAAACTCACTAAATAAATACAAAGGAACCTGCGAACAAGTTCTGTTAGTGCTCTGCAACCTATAGGGCTCGCCCTACTGGGCTTATTCGTAGGTTCCCTAAGTCTAGAGAGAGACGTATGAAACTTTTAAAAACAATAGCAGCGGCTGGACTGGTATGCCTGACGACTTCTAGCTTTTCAGTTGCTCATGAGCTTGGCTACGCTGGTTTGCTTTCCAAAAAGAATCACGGTGAGATCCCTGAAATCACTCTGTCAGCTGGTGAGCCATTGTCTGAAGAGTCCACTTTCACTCTAGAATCTGGTCGTTATTACGAGCTGGAAATTACCAGTGACGGTTCTGGTGAACTTGCTCTAACAGGTCCAGGTTTCTTCAGAGCGATCTGGATTGATGAAGTTGTAATCAATGACCTTGAAGTACGTCCATACGGTATCGATAGCATTGAGTTTGACGACGCTGGCGAAATGGAAATTGGTTTTGTAGCGGTTAAACCAGGTACTTACCGTCTGTATGTACCGGGTTCAACAGGCGAAACTCGCGGAGTTGATATCATCATCAAGTAAAACGCTAAGCTCTGCTTTCGTTTTCACTTAGATGTAATGACGTTTAAGCTCTTAAAACGCCCCCTGCTTTTGAATACAGCTGGGGGCGTTTTATTTAAACTTTCAGCTGACTACGTCTATAAAGGTAATAAACTGCTGGAATCAGCAGGAGCGTCAATACCACCGCACTGATCATACCTCCAACCATGGGCGCTGCTATTCGCTGCATAACTTCAGAACCTGTTCCAGTGCTATACATAATCGGCAAAAGGCCCGCTACAACTGTAAGTACAGTCATCATTACTGGTCGAACACGCATCCCCGCCCCTTCTATAACTGCCACTTTCAGATCCGCTAAAGTCAGATTGCCCCCCTTAGTTCTAAGCTTTTCCTGATAGGCCTGATTCAGGTAAACCAGCATAATCACCCCTATCTCCACAGCAACTCCAGCAAGCGCAATAAAACCTACTCCGACAGCAACAGAAAAGTTGAACTGGTTCAGGTACAACATCCAGATACCACCGATAAGAGCCAGAGGCAAAGTACCCATAATCATCGCGACTTCAGCAAAGCGGCGAAAGCTCAAATAGAGAAGCACAACGATTATGGCTAATGTGAGTGGCACGACATAAGTCAGTTTTTCCTGAGCCCTAAGTAAGTATTCATACTGGCCTGACCAGTTGATTGAATACCCCGGAGGTAACTTCACATTCTCCGCGACAGCTTTCTGAGCAGCAGCAACATAGGAACCTAGATCGCGACCTTCAATATCCACATAGGTCCAGCCATTGGGACGGGCATTTTCACTCTTGATACCCGGAGGACCATCTTCAATTCGGATATCTGCAACATCCGCCAGGGCAATACGCATTCCCATTGGGGTCACTATCGGTAAAAAGTTCAGCTTTTCAATCGAATTACGATATTCCTGTGGATAACGTACATTGATCGGGTAACGCTCCAGTCCTTCAACGGTTTGGGATACATTCATACCACCAATTGCGCTGGTCACAACCGTTTGTATATCCGCAATGTTAAGTCCGTAACGAGCAGCCTTCTCACGTTGAATATCCACTTTAATATAACGCCCACCAGCAACCCGTTCAGAGTAAACCGAAGCGGTGCCTTCAACTTCTGCGAGAACCGTTTCCAGTTGCTGACCTATATCCTGAATTACTTTCAGGTCTGCCCCTGCCACCTTGAGCCCTACCGGTGTTTTAATGCCGGTAGCCAGCATGTCGATCCGGGTTTTGATCGGCATGACCCAGGCGTTAGTCAGTCCTGGAAATTTCACCAGTTTATCCAACTCTTTGGTGAGTTTTTCGGTGGTCATGCCCTCACGCCACTGATCTCGAGGTTTCAGGGTGATGAAGGTTTCGATCATAGTTAAGGGTGCCGGGTCGGTTGCCGTTTCCGCACGGCCAATTTTGCCAAATACACGTTCCACTTCCGGCACGGTTCTGATCAGCTTATCCGTCTGTTGTAACAGCTCCCGAGCCTTACCGATTGAGATACCCGGATAGGTAGTGGGCATGTACATCAGATCACCCTCATCCAAAGGCGGGATAAACTCAGAACCAATCTTATTAACCGGCCAGAAACCTGCTGCGGTAATCACAACTGCCAGGATCACGGTTGCTTTGGGCCAATTCAAAACTGTGCGTATCACTGGCAGGTAGACCGCCTGCAACAAACGGTTCAACGGGTTTTTATGCTCAGGCAATACCTTGCCCCGAATACAGTACCCCATCAGAACCGGCACCAATGTGATAGCTAAACCCGCCGCAGCAGCCATGGCATAAGTTTTGGTGAATGCCAGAGGAGAGAACATACGGCCCTCCTGAGCTTCCAGGGTAAACACCGGCAGAAAGCTCATGGTAATAATCAGCAGACTGAAAAACAGTGCAGGCCCTACTTCAGCTGAAGCTTCAGCAATCACCTGCCAGCGATTTTCCCGGTTAAGTTCGGTCCGTTCCATATGTTTATGGACGTTCTCTATCATCACTATGGCACCATCCACCATGGCACCAATGGCAATGGCAATGCCCCCCAGAGACATAATATTGGCGTTGATCCCCTGGTAGTACATGATGATAAACGCCACCATAATGCCCACAGGCAAGCTGATAATGACCACCAGTGAGGAGCGGAAATGGAACAGAAAAGCAGCACAGACAATGATGACAACAATGAACTCTTCAACCAATTTCTCGAACAGGTTTTCTACTGCCCGTTCGATCAGTCCTGAGCGGTCATAGACTGTGACGACTTCGATACCTTCCGGCAGACTACGCTTCAGCTCTTCAAGTTTTGCTTTAACACCTTCAATGGTTTTTTGGGCGTTTTCACCAAAACGCATTACCACTACGCCACCAACAACTTCACCTTCACCATCCAGTTCCGCGATACCACGCCTCATCTGCGGGCCGGTTCCGATTTCCGCGAGATCCTGCAACAAGACAGGTGTGCCGTTTAGTGTCGCTCCCAAAGGGATGGTTTTAATGGCCTCAAGGCCATCCAGATAGCCAGTTGCACGCACCATATATTCCGCTTCCGCCATCTCGATCACTGAAGCGCCGCTTTCCTGATTAGCGCGTTTAATCGCCCTGGTGATATGGGAGAGCGGTATATCAAATGCGCGCAGTTTTTCCGGGTCCACTTTGACCTGATACTGCTTCACCATTCCGCCAACTGGGGCAACTTCAGAAACCCCTGGAACAGTCTGCAGCTCATATTTCAGAAACCAGTCCTGAATACTGCGCAGCTCTGCCAGATCATGCTGTCCAGTTCTGTCTACCAGCGCGTATAGATAGATCCAGCCTACACCGGTCGCATCGGGCCCCAGCTCAGGACGTGCATTAGCAGGCAGCCGCGAAGATACCTGACTGAGATATTCCAGTACACGACTCCGCGCCCAGTAAAGATCGGTATCGTCATCAAAGATCACGTAGACATAGGAGTCGCCAAAAAAAGAGAAACCTCGAACCGTTTTAGCCCCGGGAACCGACAACATGGCTGTAGTCAGTGGGTAAGTGACCTGATCCTCCACCACCTGAGGCGCCTGTCCCGGATAACTGGTTTTTATGATGACCTGTACATCAGACAGATCCGGGATGGCATCAATAGGCGTATTTTTAACTGCGTATGCCCCCCAACCGATCAGAACCAGGGTAGCCAGAACGATAAAAAAGCGATTATGGATCGACCAGTAAATAATGGCCTTAATCATAACTGACCTCCTCGCAGACTATCCGGAGCCTTAGGGCGTGGCAGAATAAAGTCAGTTATTTTCAGATCAGTCATATCTCCACCATTGAGCAGAACCTGAACCTCTTTTGCATCGACAAGCGGATTGATATCCAGTGTTTCGGCCACCGGAACTTCCATCACCATCTGTGGTTGTTTCCACTCACGAATTTCACCGTGATCCAGCACGACCGTACGATTTTTCAGATCCACCGAGCGAACAGTTGCTGAGACCCAGACATCTTCTACAAACCCCATCATAGGGGGAGTCATACGCAGGAAATCTGAGCTGATCGAAGACTCAGAATCCAGCATAAACTGGGCTGATACCACCACCTTATCTTCCGGCTGTAATCCCTGAATGATAGCCACACGACTGCCCATACGTTCACCCGAGCGCACTTCTACGGATTTGTAACGTCCATCTCCCAGATCAATGACCACTCTTTCCTGTGCTCCAGTTTTGATCAGAGCCGATTCTGGAATATTCAGTACTGACGCAGTTGCTTGCGTCTGAATGTTGATACGCGCAAACATATCCGGTTTCAGTTCCAAATTAGGGTTAGCAAAACGTAAACGGACTTTAAGGGTGCGGGTTTTAGGATCGAGAGCTGGATAGATGTAATCCACAGTTCCCTGCCAGCGTTTACCGGGAAGAAAATCCAATTGCATTACGGCACGGTTACCTTCACTTACCATCGAAGCCTGGCGCTCAAACAGTTCCGCTGTGACCCATACCTGATCCAGGGGACCTATACGCATCAGTTTGGAAGCCGGTTTGATAAACATGCCCTGAGTCAGATTCAATTCACTCAGGTAACCACTTTTCGGCGCATACACAGAGATGCGCTCTAGCGCTTTACGCTGTTTTTTAAGAGTAGAAAAAATCTGTTCTGATACACCCAGTGCTTTCAGCTTGCTCTCACTGGCCTGACGCAGATAGCGATTTCCGCTATTAAGGGCTGCGATATATTCCTCCTGGGCATTAACCAGATCAGGTGAGTAGACCTCATAGAGTAACTGCCCTTCGGTCACGGCTTCACCTTCCGCGTTTACCGCCAAAGACTCGACCCAGCCTGATATGCGTGAGTGAATATCCACCAGCTGCTCCTGGTCATAACCCACATAACCAACCGTATTGAGCTGTCCCTGTAATGGGCTGAACAATACCGATTCACTGCGAACCCCTAGGTTATTCACCACTTCAGGACTGATCGAAACGGTGCCTGGGGAATCACCACCGGCCAGATCTTCTGGATAAACAGGTACCAGATCCATACCCATAGGTGAAAGTCCCGGTTTATCTCGTTTGAAATTCGGGTCCATGGGTGCCACCCAGTACAGTGGTTTACTTTCTGCGCTATCAGCAGCCATTCCATCACCGGACAAGCCCGGCAGGTAATATCCAATCGCAGCACCACACAAAAGAGCTGATGTTGCTAAGATCAATTTATTCATCGTTCGCTCTCCTGAGTAATAGCACTGGTTTGTAGTTGCAGATCAACTCCCGCGAGGAAGTAGTTAATCTCTGCCTTAGTCTTCGCGGCTTCATGAGTCAGAGCGATCTGTTGGATCTGTGTTTCAAGTTCCGTCATGGCTGCCATTGCAACTTCATTAAACCGGGCATCTGCTGAGGCATAGGCTTTGAGTGCCGCTTTTCTCTTCGCGGACTGCTGTTGTAGATAGGTTTGGTCATAAATTGCCAACCGTTGCTCTATTCCATGCAGTCCTGCTTTTGCCATTTCAAAACCCGATCTCAACTCACGTGCTTTTAGTAAACGCATTTCTCTGCTTGCTTCCCGGTTTTGAATGGCTGCATTCCGCCTCTGGTCCTGGCGTTTTTCAGGGAACAAAGGCAGCTCCATAGTCAGTGCTAGGGTAAAGAAATCGGCTCTATCCATGCCAGCATCACTGTCATCTCGGTATCCGTAATTAGCATCAAGCTTAAAACCTGGTTTGTACGCCTCTTCAGCAATGGCGATTCCTTTATCTTTAACCTGGATATCCTGAGCTAACAGCTGCATCTGCGGATGCTGGGTGAGCGCATCAATGACTGTCTGGTCATCTGTGATGGTCAATAGCAGTCTGGGAGGTTCAAATTCATTATTCAGAGGTTTAGTAGGTTTTACATAAAGCCATTTCTGTAATTGTGCCTGCTGCTGAGAAATCATTTTCTCTAACTGGATAATCCGGTCCCTGAATTTAGTCAGTTGTAACTCAGCATCCAACACCTCAAAACGACGGGCTTTACCACTGCGGAAGTTAGCCCGGCTGATGGCAACCAACTCATCAAAAATATGTTTTTTACGTTGTAATAGTGCTAACTGTTGTTCTGATTGGTGCAGAGCTAGCCAGGTTCTACTGACCGCCAGTTTTAGCTGAGCTGATCGTTCAAGGCGTTGTAATGGATTTTTCCCAGCCAGCAACTCCATCTGTTGCTGCTTTAATTCCAAAGAATCTCCCCGTGGGAACTGTTGGGATACACCCAGCTGAAGCTGGGTCATGTTCTCCTGATTAAAATCAAAACTGTCTAATGGCAGATTTGCCAAAGCGACTCTGACTTTAGGATCAGGCAACTGAGCAGTGGCAATCGCTTGCGAACGCAGTGCCATTTCCTGATTCAAATTACTGAGCTGCCAATGGTCTGCTTTCAGGGCTTTGTTGATGGCTGTATCCAGAGAGATATCTGCATGAGCAGCTCCAACAAAAGACACCAATAGAATGGCCGAGATGTAAGTACGCATGTTCCTTTCCTGATCAAAACTAAATCACCCTTCAATAGGGAACGTAATAAAATCAGGAGGGATTTAATTCAGAAAAACAGCCTGTTGCAGATGCAATCGGGGATAGGAAGGTGGATAGAAGTTACTCTGCGCGTAAGCATATCTTCGTCGCTGATGTTGCAACAAAGAATAGAACATCAAAACCAGCGAAGTGGAGCTAATAAGGTAGGCCAGGAAGAAACCAGCCTCGGCATCAAATACAGATGTTTGATCGGAAACCGGGTTAATACTCCATTCACAACTTTCTGATGAATCACAATGGGACTGAGCAATCACTTCATGACCGGCATGTTCAGACATATGATGGGCATGGGGGTCATTAGATGGGGCGTTTGAATCGACTGAGAAAAGATCTGTACATACCCCTGCTGAGCAATAAAGCACGAACATCACGGCCAACATGGCGGTAATGAATCTTGTGCGTTTTGTCAGATGCTGGGGTGTCACTAATAACTTCCTCTGGGTGAGTAACTTGTTGATCGTTGTGTGGTTATATAGTTCCGACGTCTTTCATACTAACCCAGATCAGATTTCCAGAGTAGCTGTCAGACTGGTGGCTTCAATCTCTTCAGCGGGTTGAGGTCTGTCAATGTAGAACCCCTGGAAGACATGGCAACCGAACTGGCTGGCTTTAAGCATCTGTATCTGTGTTTCTACCCCTTCTGCAGTAACTCTCAGGCTATAGGCCCGGGCAATGGAGCATACCGCAGCGACCATGGATTCACTCTTATGATCAGAACCCAGCTCTTTGATGAAAGCACGGTCGATTTTCACTATATCAATCGGCAACTCTTTCAAATAACTCAATGATGAATAGCCGGTGCCGAAATCATCCAGGGCAATTTTAACACCGTATTCACGAAGCTGTTCCAATCGCAGGACGGTAAATTCAATACTCTCTACCGCAACATTTTCAGTGATCTCCAGGCAGATATCGGTCAGTTTGGTGCCGGTACTCTCCACTCTGGTTTTAAGAGAACGAATCATGTCTTCCTGGTAGAACTGTTGTGGGCTGATATTGATGGACATATACCAACCTTCCTGCCAGAAACCACTCTTGCGCCATTCGACAATCTGTTCACTGCAATGGCTGATCAACCAATCACTGACAGGCACGATTAAACCACTTACCTCAAGGCTGGGAATAAACTCTGCCGGGGAGATCATGCCTTTTTTCGGATGCTGCCAGCGAATCAATGCTTCAAAGCCACAGATATCACCGTCATTTCCAACCAGTGGCTGGTAGTGCACTTTAAAGTCTTCATTTACCAATGCCTGATGCAGCTGATTTTCCAGATAACGCTGTTTCTCTACTGCCAGAGACATAGCCTCATGATAAAAGGCGTAACAATTTCGCCCGTTCTCCTTAGCATGATACATAGCCGTATCTGCAAAACGCAGCAGATCTTCAATGGTTTCTTTTTCAGATGGGAATATCACAACACCGATACTGGCCCCAATTCTGAGTTGGTGTTGATGAACAAAAAATGGCTCGGCTAATACTCCAAGCAGTTTTTTACATACCCGTTCCACATCCTGAACTAATGCTTCGCGCTCTTCCTGGAAGGATTGAACAAGAACGACAAACTCATCCCCACCCAAGCGAGCGATTGTGTCGTTGTTTCTGACATTAGCAGCCAGCACTTTCGACACTTTTTTCAGCAGCATGTCGCCAATGCCATGACCAAGCGAGTCATTGATGGTTTTAAAGTGGTCAAGGTCAATAAACAGTAACGCGTTAAACTCACCTGTTCGGCGGCAGGTCGCCAATGATTGTCCCAGCCGGTCATTCAGAAGTGTTCTGTTAGGTAATCCGGTGAGTGCATCATGGTTGGCCATATGGCTGATATGGTCCTGAACCATTTTCTGTTCTGATATATCGGATGCAACGATCAGCAACGCAGGCGAACTAAAATGCTCAAAAGGTGCGATCTGCACAGTCAGATAACAAAGCTCTCCTTCGGGATTAGTCCATGTGAGTTCTCTTAGCTCCGTAGAACTCTGATTGACTTGCACCGCCTGTAAAACCTGACCCAGTGTTTTAATTTCATCCTTATTAGAATGAAGTTTTTGCAAGCCCATACCGATCAGATCACCCGCATTGCGGTTATAGAAGTGAGCAAAAGACTGGTTACAAAAGAGAATATCACCCTCCAGATCCAGCGAAACGATCAATTGCGGCACCTGATCAATCAACTGGTTCAAGCGCATTTCACTTCGGGCAATGGCACGATGATGCTCTCTGTTGTCTTCCAGCAGAATTTGCACCGTTTCTATAAAGTGATTACCGGCACTTGCCAGTTGACCCAATTCGGTATCCTGATGCTGTTTAGGAACAGCTAACCGCTGGTCACCCATACTCTTAGGGTCAAGGTTGCTAAATTGCTGAGCAAGTATCGATAAAGGTTTTGTAAGGGCGTAGTAAAATACCGCAATCAGTAAAATCGCCAGAAGCAGGTTACGTATAAACCCGGTTATAAAGACATAGACTGCTCGGTCATAAAAAGGCTGAAAAGCCGTATCCGGATTGATACTGAGTTTAAGTTTGCCCGGGGCAATATTGGCGTATTCAGGCGCTTTAAGCGGCACATTGTAGGTTTTCTCTTCGCTGAAAAACGCCTGGGTTAACCAATCCGTTTTACTCTTGATATGAGGAATACTGTTTTGTGCCAGAACTTCGCCGAGCTCGTCACGAATTACCACTTCCTGAACAAAGGAATACTGCATGAGGCCCGTCACGACTTCATGCGCTAACGCAGGGTCCAGTGTATGCACGGCTCTGCTTGCTGGAGGTTCACTCGCCTTCAGAATTTTCTCAATCGTGCCATCCAGCAGCGTTTCCTGCTCTTTGAAGTCCTGAAACAACTGAATCGCACTCAGAAGCAGACCGATAGAGAAAGCGAGTACCACAGCATAATTGGCTAGGCGAAATGATAGCTTCTGGTTAAATGAGAAAAACGAGCCTGACATCAGCGTATTTATTTCCCTTGAAAAATCTCTTTAAAGGTCTTACCCAACCCGCGAGTTTTACCCCGCTGCTTTTTCCCTGATCAAACTTCTATACCAAATTTAAGTAACTTTCTTGGTAAAACCTCGTCCAGCACTTCAATATCCTGATCATCCAATTCAATCAATTTGAAGCCAGCCTGAACAATTCGCTCCTTCTTGTTCATCTTTTCAGGCAACTGAGATGGAGCATTTCCCTCTCCCCAATATTCAATATAGAGGTGGTATTGAGGAAGATAAAAGTCTGACAGATATTTTTCTTCAAAAGGTAGTCGACGTTGGTATGCATGTAACAATCCAGAAAAATACAACCAGTTATCAATTTTCTGTTCCTGAACAGAAGAGACCTGGTGTCCATCGCAACATATAAAGTCGTCACCCGTCAGTTCTTCAATACTTCTTTTCAGAACCTCATTGCTGGTTATATCAGAAGGCCACAGCACATAGGGGACTGCGGTATTTATGTTTTCACGCTGACACCCTCCTTCAATTTCCCCCTGCCTGGTCACCAACCAACCCTTTCTGGCAGGCAGGACCCAGCCCAGTTCCACAAGTATTTGATCAATTTGCTTCCGGGTAAGGGAAAAATGTTTAGCGAGTTTGGTGGAGGTCAGCAGATGTGAATCGGTATTACTAAGTGCATTGTGGCTAACTGCGGTTGCAGGCCAGATGATATAACGCCCGAACTTTTGACTCTCCCTGTACTTTCCACCTTCAAATTCACCTTTGCTAGTGAGCCTCCAACTGTCATGTTTGCGCTCAATCCAACCCAGAGATTCCAGTTCAGCGAACATCTGTTTGGTGGTTTTACCCAGAGCCTTAGCCAGCGCTGAGGTAGAAAGTGGAGATTCCGACATTCAGATCGTTTCCTAGAAAGAATCTATAAGAAGTTAGTAGTCAGCTTACACAAAATCATTGAAAATTCATTTAAAATCAAAAGATATATAACAAATTATCGCAGGTTATATCCTCTCATGACGGATAAGCAGATACTCATCATCTATACCGGCGGCACTATCGGTATGCAAAAAACCGAGAGTGGCTACCTCCCCATTACCGGTTTTCGTTCGGTCATTGAGGAAAAGCTTCACCCGCCTGTCGGCTCTGAGTTGCCTGAATATGATCTGCTTGAGCTGGAACCCATTATCGATAGTGCGAATCTGGTGCCAAAACACTGGAACAATATTGCGGCTGTATTGATTGATAACTATGAAAAATACGACGGTTTCATCGTTCTTCATGGCACTGACACCATGGCCTATAGCGCGTCTATGCTGTCTTTCTTACTCTCAGGATCTGACAAACCCGTTATATTCACCGGTTCCCAGATACCTCTGATTGAGCCACGATCCGATGCTCAGGAAAACCTGTGTAATGCACTGATGATTGCAGCCTTTCATCCGGTTCCAGAAGTCACTATTTTCTTCCATGGCAAACTGTTACGCGGTAACCGTTCCACTAAAAGTAAAGCCACCGGTTTAGATGCCTTTGAAAGTCCCAATTATCCCTGGCTTGGTCAGGCAGGCCCTCAAATAGAGATACACAGTGAGCTTGTCTGGCCTGAACAACCGAAGCACTTCAGCAACCCTGAATTTTCGAAACATTCAGTAGCGATTTTACCGATCTACCCTGGGCTGGATTGTGGCTTGGTAAATTCGATGCTGGAAAATTCAAAGCTTGATGGTCTGATCATTCAGAGTTATGGCGTAGGTAACCTCCCTGATCAAAATCAACAACTCATGGATTCACTCAGATCTGCCGCAAAGAGTGGCTGTATCATTTTAAACATCAGTCAGTGCCTACAAGCTGAAGTTTTCCATGGACATTATGCCTGCAGTGCAGAACTGAATGAGATTGGCATTATCTCAGGTGCAAATATGACCACAGAAGCAGCCTACACCAAGCTTCTATTCTTACTTGCTTGTGGATTAACCAGAGAGGATATACAGATCAGGCTCGGTGAGAGCCTGGTGGGTGAAGTCGATCATTGAGTTCAGGGCAGTTCAACCTTCTCAAGCCACTCCTGCTCTTCCGGATCAAGATAGAGTTGCTCTTCCAGCTCTAAAGCCCATCTTTCATGTTCTGATAGATTATGCAGCATGGTCGCGGCAAGCACTTTAACTGCAGGCACAGGGCTCCAAACTGAGTGATTAAGGCAACGCCAGTGATTAGAGTCACGCAGTTTGGGCCTTTGAATTTGTTCAAGGCAGGTATCACATAACATCAGGCAGTGTTCAAATTCAGGAGAGGAACCCACCGGAGGTACTTCAAAAACTGTGAGCTTAACCCCCTGCGCATCACATAATTCACAGTGAGAGCTACAACGCCGAACAAGATCCTTGCCAAATAACGACAACCCATGGTGGCGTTCTATATGACGTTCATGACCTTTAGACATAACATAACCCTACTTAGTCTACCTATTTAACAGATAGCACAATATCGCTCTCCCATCCGGTTTAAGCGACACTTTTTAGTCTTTGTTTGTAAATTTTGGTTCATTAATTAAAAAGGGCAGCTGGTCTGGCTGCCCTTTAATGCCGGATGGAGACTCCGACTAATCGGCCTGTTAAGGCAATAAAAAAAATTAAGCTGCTTGTTGATGGTCCCAGTGTAAATGAATTATTTCTACTAACGCCTTCGGACAGTGGTGCCTGATCACCTTATGCATTTCTGACATGCGCTCTGTAGGAATATTCACCATTACCAGAAAACACCCTTGTTCCAATGCATGCTTATATTTACCTAATATATGGACAGGTGTGCTTTCACCAACAAGTTTTCCTAACCATCCTCCCAGTCCAATACCCAGAAAGCTTCCGGCAATCACTGTGCCACCAGCCCAAACGGCGCCCAGTGGAGCTAACGCAGTGCTTGCCACCAGACCAGCAGCAAGGCCAAAACCACCACCTGCAACCATGCCCCAGTCCATATCGTTTTCTAACTCTGTTGTCTCCACTTCCGTCGCAGCTTTTAAATGTAATTTCTCTATCTGCGAACAGTCATTAGCAATTATGTGGATGTCGTCCTCTGAAACCCCTTTTGAAATTAAGGAGTCAAACACTCCTTGTACCTGTAGTGAAGTTGGGGCGAGGAAAACCAGCCTTTTCATCTCGACACCTCATGTTGTGACAACGCATTAAAGTATAGTGCAAATCCCCTTTGGTGCTGGCGAATGTCAGGTTTTGACCCTTATAATGCTTGAAAATTTTTCACGCTGGAGAATGGACAATGTTGCAGCTTGGTACACCTTTTTCAAACAGTGCTACGCGTATCCTGATGTGTGGCGGTGGTGAGCTTGGCAAGGAAGTTGTTATTGAGCTTCAACGCCTGGGCACCGAAGTCATAGTGGTCGACCGTTATGAGCACTCTCCTGCAATGCAAGTCGCTGACCGATGCCACGTTATCTCTATGCTGGATGGAGATGCCCTAAGACAGGTTATTGAGTTGGAAAAACCGGACCTGATTGTTCCAGAAATTGAAGCCATTGCCACAGAGACTCTGGTTGAACTGGAAAGCGAAGGCTTTACCGTCATTCCGACGGCAAAAGCGACTCAGTTAACGATGAACCGAGAAGGGATTCGTAGATTAGCGGCTGAAGAACTACAGATTCCGACTTCACCCTATCGTTTTGCAGAAACCTATGAAGAGTATCTGACCGCAGTTACAGAGATCGGTCTGCCATGTGTGGTAAAGCCAATCATGAGCTCTTCCGGTAAAGGACAATCAACACTTAAAGAATCCTCAGATGTGGATCCTGCCTGGCACTATGCTCAAGAAGGCGGGCGTGCTGGGAAAGGTAAAGTGATTGTAGAAGGATTTGTGGATTTTGATTATGAGATCACCCTTTTGACGGTCCGACATTCCGGCTATACCAGCTTCTGTGAGCCAATTGGCCATATTCAGGTTAGTGGTGACTATCGCCAGTCGTGGCAACCACAGCAGATGAGTGATAGAGCTCTTAACAGCTCTCGTGAGATTGCAGAGAAAGTGACCACCGCTCTTGGCGGTAACGGTATCTTCGGAGTAGAGCTGTTTATTAAAGAAGATCAGGTTTATTTCAGTGAAGTATCTCCGCGACCCCATGATACAGGTATGGTCACAATGATCTCGCAGGACCTTTCAGAGTTTGCGCTGCATGCACGTGCCATTCTTGGACTGCCGATTCCATCCATACATTTCCATGGACCTTCAGCATCCAGTGTAATTCTGGTTGAAGGTGAATCGAAAGAAGTAAGATTTGGTAACCTGCAGCAAGTTCTGGCGGAACCTGACACTGAACTGAGATTATTCGGCAAGCCCGAAGTTTCAGGACAGCGCAGAATGGGGGTTGTACTCGCCCGTGATACATCTGTTGATAAAGCAAAAGAGAAGGCTATTAAGGGTTCAAATTCGATCAGTGTCGAACTTTGATTTGATTTAGGTATGTCTCGGAGGGAACCTTTTGTTCTCTCCGGCTACTAATGCTGTCAGAAACAAAGAATTGAGGATAAAAAAATGGCCGAACCTAAATGCCCTGAATGTGGAATGGAAGGGATTGAACACATTGTTTCCAAAGACAGCTCTGAACGAGCCAGAGACAACCATGCCTGGTTTCAGGTAGCGTATTGTGACGGCTGTGGTCATATTTATGGCGTGTTTGCTAAGCACACAATTCCGGCAGGCAAAAAAGGCCCTCAATTGGTTCTAAGCAGGTAAGTCACACAGGGAAAATCAGTAGGTGCAATACGCCGCGGATGCACATTCCAAATAACGCACCGTAAACAGCAAAGCGAATGATCTGCCCTACTCGTTTTCCTGCCGCTGCAAAAACCGCAACTCCAACAAGGTCCAGAGGGTTAGTTGTAAAACCCGCCATTCGATTTAACTCATTCGCGGTGATCAGCCCCTGATTCATGAGTTCAATCGTGACCCCCATAAAGGCCGTGCCACCGGCAATAAACTTCGTAACTATTGGTAGTACAGTCGCTTCAGGCAAGCCAATCAGAGCCAGCGCGGGCCCAAGTAAAGAACTTAGCTGTTCTATTGCTCCTGTTACCTTCAACACATTCACCAGAAAGATTGCCAGAATCAGCATGGGCATCATGCCTAAAACAATTTTCAGGCCTTCCTGTCCACCATCTCCCAGAATCTGCATTACTGTCTTTTTCTCTTCTTCTGGGGATGTACCCTTTACCTCAAGCTCTGGAGAATCCAGATCGTGGAGGTTTCGAGTTAGAACATAATAGGTAAATGACGCAGCCGCTAAACCACCAATTAAAGATGTGATGAGAATAACGCCAATATTTAAGCCCATGGCAGCGAGAGGGAATGAGGCATTAGCCTGTGACATGGCCATTACCATCGCTAAGGTGGCTGCGATGTAACGACGGGAAGTGCCGTTTTGATCCATGAGTGTAAGGGTAGCGATTGGGCCTGCAAAACTGACAAAAAGAAGTTTTGTCATCGCAAAAATACCCAGACCGGGTACGCCAAAAATTCGAGTTACAGGCGCCAGGATATTCGAAAACCAGCTCAGGATTCCCTTGGCATCCAACAACTTCATCAGAGCCAGCATAACAACCATAATGGGCAGCATGATATACAAAGCCATATCGATGCCTGCTCTTCCGGAATCCAGAATAAGGTTGATGATCTGATCCACTGCCGCTGTCTCACACGAAATTCAAAAAATAAATTTTAACGGCAGGAGGGAACCAGCTCCACTATTTATAATAAAAATTTATATTGGTATTACCAATAGTAAATAAAGGAACCTACGAATAAGTCCTGTTGGCGTTCTGGCTTCCGTGATGGTTCACAATCAAGGAAGTACTTTGCAGCAATGTCCAGACCTTGCAAAAAGTACTGACACCGAGTGTGGATCATCACAGAAGCCCCAAAGGGCAAGCCCTGTAGACTGCACCTGCTGCGTTACAGCTCTTGTTAAGGGCTACGGCCATTAACGGCGAACTGCGCCTTGCATCTACAGCCTACAGGGCTTGCAGAACACTAACAGGACTTATTCGCAGGTTCCTACAGTTCATATGGAGCGATTTGGTAGGCATCCATTATGTAACCGGAGGTCGCTAATTCGTGAGATTTACTCTCAGTGCTTAGTTTCCCAGTGACCCAAATGGCGTCAAAGAGGTTTTCTATTTTTGTACCAGGTTCAAACCGCACATAAACGATCTGATTCGAAGGTGGCGGAGGGGTATGGATACAGGCTCCGAAATAAGGGACCAGGAAGAATTCAGTAACATTCAGGCCTTCCGCTTCAATCGGCACAACATAGCCTGGCAACTTAATCATTTTCCCATCCATTTCAGGAACAATGGGGGCCGACTGCATTGCAGCCATCATCTCGTCGAGAATCTGCTCAGCTTTAGGGTCGAAGTCATCAATGGCGGCCAGCTTTTCGACATCAAACAGATCATCAAAACTGAAATCAGCGGGCATTAATTGCTCCCACTCAATTTCATTCACTTCTTCGCCATTTAGAAGATTCTGAGCGACCGCTGTCGTAGATACTGAAAAAAATAACAGCAGTGCCATCAGCACTTTTGTAAAGCTCACAATTAGAAACCCTGATTAAATTCTTATCGCCATACCGTCAGACAGGGATTGGCGATACGCCCGGTACCCCGGAACTATGCCTACCACGCTGCCGACAACCAACATCAGCCCTAGCCAGATCCACTGAACTTCAGAGATATTCTGAACCTGCAACAAGATGCCAAAGGACTGTTGCAGATAAGGTGCTGTCAGTATTAGAGCAGCATAATACAAGAGGGTTCCCGCTAATAGGCTAAGGAATGTAATAATGACTGACTCAAACGTCAGCAATAAGAATATATGTACTGGCCGCGCACCTACTGATCTGAGAATTGCCATCTCCCTGCGCCGCTCATTCAGACTTGTGAGCATCAGAGTGAGCAGGCCAATCAGACTGGATACGGCAACCAGAACCGACACCATAACTAAAGCCTTTTCAGCAATGCTAAACATCTGCCAAAGCTCCTGCAGGGCTACGCCAGGCAAGATGGCCAGCAACGGCTCACGCTTATATTTATTGATCTGCCTTTGGATATGGAAAGTTGAGAGCCTGGAATTCAGTCCTAACATAAATGCAGTGATCTGTTTGGGTTGAAGTTGCATTTCCTCAACCTCTACCGCGCCGATAGAGACACCCGGCAACCTTACGCCGGCTTTCCAATCGATATGTATGGCTTCGATCGCTTCAAGACTGACATGCAAAGTCCGATCAACCGGCGTACCTGTAGGTTTTAAAATTCCAACCACTCTGAATGGCTTATCATCATGCTCAACCAGTGCCGCATTTCCAGCACCATGGGCGACCACTATACTCTGTCCCAGCTTATAACCCAGAGAACGAGCAACCTCAGCCCCTATAACCACATCGAAGAGTTGTGAGAATGGTTTCCCCTCTTTGAACTCTAAAGGCGTTTTCTGACCATATTTAAAGTATCGAAAATAATCAGAGTTGGTACCCAGAACTCTATAACCCCTGTGACTATCCCCCAAGGACAAAGGAATGGCCCACTTTACTTTCGGATGCTGACTGATTTTCTGGTAACTATCCCAGGAAATATTGTTGGTCGCGTTGCCTATCCGGAATACCGAATACAACAGTAAATTTATCTGCCCACTGCGGGCACCAACAATCAGATCCGTGCCGGAAACCGTTGAAGAGAAACTGTCTTTTACCTGATAGCGTATCTTCTCCACGCCCAACAATAAACAGACACTCAAACTAATCGAAAACAGAGTGAGTGCGACTGTGGCTTTTCGATTGAGCAAACTTTTCCAGGTTAGATTAAGCAAGGTCACAACTTATACCCCCCGGCTTGAGAGGGGCTGAGTGAAACTGTACGATCAAAGTGTTTTTCCAGGGAAGTGTCATGACTGACAAACAACAAGGTTGAGCTCTGAGCCCGGCATTGCTCCAGTATCAGTTCAATAAACTGGTCTCTGTGGTCAGAATCCAGTGCTGAGGTAGGTTCATCCGCAACAACCAGCTCAGGAGCACCTAAGAGCGCCCGGGCAGCCGCTACCCTTTGCTGTTGGCCGGTAGATAGCTCCAACACGCTCTTTGCGTTAATCAATGACTCGGTAAAACCCAGGCGTTGCAGTAGATACAAAGCACCCATTTCAGGCGTTTCAAACATTTCCTGCGCTTTCAAACTGCGCTTTTTGGAAAAACGGCAAGGAAGAAGAATGTTTTCAATCACACTTAAATAGGGAAGCAGATTGAATTGCTGGAAGATATAACCGGTATGGTCTGCACGAAAATGGTCAACCTGACTGGCTTTAAGCCCAGTGACTTCATGACCTAACAACTTAATTGAACCCGAATCAGGTTTTATCAACCCCCGAGCAGGTTTAACAGCGTACTTTTGCCGCTACCAGAAGGACCCCGTATGAAAACGGATTCACCTGAACGTACCTGAAATTCCTCAACTGAAAGTATCGGTTTTCCCTTTTCCCAGGAAAACCTTAAATCGGTAATTTCTACAGCCGTATCAACCGGAATCTCAGGCACTCAGACCACTCTTAAATTGAAATTTCAGAATTCTGTTTATTCAGATCTTTAACGATTACACCTTTATCAGAGATTAAGTTTACCTTGATTTCCTGCATTTCAGGAAACTCTTTGAAGAGCGCAAAACTGATCTTTTTAATCTCTGCCGGGTTCTCACAAGCGAACTGGAAATGAGCATGGATATCACGATGCTCTTCACCCTCTTTATGTTCGTGGTGATCATCGGAATGGGCAGCGTGCTCTTCATCGTGGTCATGCTTATGCTCATCATGATGTTTATGTTCATCGTGATGGTCATGATCTTTATGCTCGTCATGATCATGTTCTGCATGGCTATCATGGTGTGCGTGGCCTTCATGATGGTCGTGGCCTTCGTGATCATCATTCTGGGCCTGTTAATTGGTTTTGAGTAAAAGTAGCTTTTCGGAACGACGAAGCTGTTTAATCTGCCATTCTTTTTTTGCAGCACTGCTCCTGTCTTTATGAATCTCTTTCCATACAAGCATGACCGGCCTTCTCAGCCGAGTATATTTTGCCCCTCCAACCAGTTCTCCATTATGCTGGCGTAGACGCCTGTCGATATTTGTCGTTACACCGGTATATAAGCTATCGTCGGAACAGCGCAACAAATACACAAACCAATCAGACAATTGAAAACCTCTTATGTTGAAAGTTGAATCTCTGGATCACCTGGTTCTCACCGTTGGAGATATTAAACGTACCATCAGTTTTTATGAAACTGTATTAGGTATGCACTCCGTTGAATTTGGTGAGGACCGTAAAGCTTTATGTTTTGGCCAACAGAAGATAAATCTTCATCAACACCAAAAAGAATTTCTGCCAAAGGCCAATAAACCCACTCCCGGCAGTGCCGACCTCTGTTTTATAACTCTCACACCTATAGATGAGTTTGTAATTCAGCTAAAGAAATTAAGCATATCTATTGAAGAAGGCCCTGTGGAGAGAACTGGCGCGATGGGTCCAATATTATCTGTCTATATCAGAGATCCAGACCTGAACCTTATAGAGATTTCTAATTACTTATTCAAACAATAATCAGACAAGAATTTAAAGAATGTAAGGACACACTTATCCCACAAGTACCGTCATTTTGGCACTGTATGATGTCAACCAAAATTTCGCCCTAACAGAAATTAATCCACAAACTGAAATTTACCTACAGCCCTGTATACAAATCAGAAGACCACTTTTTATTCAAGAGAAAAATAAGCGTAACACCTTGTTTTTTATAAATATTATTTCCTGATTATTTTTGAAACAGATTTCTCAAAACCCCATACCACGTGCTTTACAGCGATCTACCCAAAAGTTACACCCAAAGTTATCCACACCAACAGTGAATAACTCATAAAAGCTTAAGTAAAAGAGATCACTAAGCCTATGTGCATAAAAAAGGGCCGCTAAAAGCGGCCCAAAAGGTCATTAGGATTAAACCTTAAAATTTACGCAAGACCGTAGAATCCCGGGAACACCAGAATCGAGATTACAACGGCAACCTGCATAATGATGAACGGCATAACCCCTTTATAAATATCCATAGTCTTAACGGATGGGGGCGCAACCCCCTTCAGATAGAACAAACTAAATCCGAATGGAGGGGTTAGGAAGCTGGTCTGCAAGTTCATAGCAATCAGGATTGCAAACCATAAGGGGGCAATACCCAGAGCATCCGCTACCGGGGCCAGAATTGGAACAATGATGAAACTGATCTCTACAAAGTCGATAAAGAAACCCAGGATCAGAATCGCAATCATAGATAGAATCAGGAAGCCTGTCGCTCCACCTGGTAGGTCGGAAAGAACCTCTTCCACAATGTAATCACCACCCGTGTAGGTAAACGCCATAGAGAATGCTGTTGCACCCAGCAGGATGGCAAATACCATAGCCGTCACTTTCACCGTCTCAGTGGCCGAATCCAGAACCATTTTCCAACTGAACTGACGATACAGAGCGGCCAGAATAATCGCGCCTACACCACCCAGAGCTGAAGACTCCGTTGGTGTCGCAATACCTGCAAAGATGGAACCCAGTACAATCAAAATCAATGCCAGTGGCGGAATAATCGCTTTAAGCGCTTTAATGTACTGTTCTCGTTTACTGGCTACATCCTCATCTAAAGGCAACGCAGGTGCAGATTCCGGTTTTACAAAGCTGTAAATCAGGATATACACCACATATACGCCGATCAGGATAAGGCCAGGCCCAACCGCAGCCTTGAACAGATCACCAACAGGAATACCCAGGACATCACCCAGAATAATCAGAATAATAGAAGGAGGGATAATCTGACCAAGCGTACCAGACGCACAGATAGTGCCGCATGCCAGGGACTTGTCATATTTGTACTTCAGCATTACCGGCAATGAGATCAAACCCATCGCAACAACAGAAGCCCCTACTACACCCGTCGACGCTGCCAACAGCGCACCAACCAGTACCGTAGAAATTGCCAGCCCACCCCGAACACCGCCGAAGAGCTTACCCATAGATTCAAGTAACTGTTCTGCCAACTGGGTTTTCTGCAGAACAATACCCATGAATATAAACAGAGGTACCGCCATCAGAACCGTATTCTCCATAATGCTCTGGATACGGAATGGCATAAACGCAAACATGTCGGGGCCTTCTGCGAAGACACCGAAAATCAAAGCAACGCCGCCAAAGGTGAAGGCTACAGGGAAGCCCACCAATAGCATCAGCAACGCCACAACGAACATAATAATACCGATCATTTACTGGCTCCTTAATGCTGTGGCGTTTGATAATGTTCTTCCGGACGGTTGCCCAGGAAGATATTGAGGGATTTAAGGAAAAAGCCTATACCACTGATCAGCATGGCAAAAAAGGCAAAAGGAATAACGGACTTAATAATCCAGCGGTAGGGTAAACCACCCGGGTCACCAGACATCTCACCCAATTCAAAAGATTCGCGAGCAAAGTCGATTCCGTACCATCCCACCAATGCGCAGAATGGGAACAGGAGAATCAGGCAACCTAACATATCAATAACGGCTTTGGTTTTGCCACTCAAACGCTCATACACAAGATCAACTCGCACATGACCACCCGCTTTAAGCGTGTACGGTACACCTAAAAGAAAAACCGCAGCATACAGATGCCATTCCAGCTCCTGCATACCGATCGATACATCATTAAATACGTACCGCATCACAACGTCGATGAAGACGTTGAACAACATAATCACAAAGAGGACCGCAGAGATCTTTCCGAGTAAGTCGGAAAAGCTGTTGATCACCTGCTCCAGCCGCAATAGAAACATGTAAGCTCCTGAAAATTAAAACTGGCACCCTCCTGGGGTGCCAGCAAGGTGACAACCGATTACTTAGAAAGGCTGTTCAGATAGGCTTTATCAGAGATATCAGTCCAGGCACGAGCTTTACGCAGGTACTCAGCCTGAGAGTCGAGAATTTTCTTAGCCATTGGATCGGACGCAGCTTTTTCTGCAAGCAGTTCATCGTTAGCTTTACGCATCGCAGCAGTTACTTCCGCAGGGAAACTCTTAACTTTGATGTTTGGATATTCTTTCTTCATGCTATCCCAGTTTTCTGCAGAAGCATGATAAGACTGGATGTACATATCGTATGCAGCAGTACGCATTGCGGTTTTCAGGATCTGTTGCAGGTCCGGTGGCAAACGGTCGAATTTCTTCTTATTTACCAGGAACTGCAATTCTGTCGCTGGCTCATGCCAACCTGTGTAGTAGTATGGCGCGATTTTGTGGAAACCCATACGCAGGTCAAGAGAAGGGCCTACCCACTCCAGCGCATCGATGGTACGGCGTTCCAGAGCAGTATATAGCTCACCTGCTGGAATATTGGTTGGTTTTGCACCTAACTTCGCCAGAACTTCACCGGCAAAACCAGGGATACGCATCTTCAGACCTTTGAGGTCATCCAAAGAATTGATCTCTTTCTGGAACCAACCACCCATCTGGTTACCTGTGTTACCACCCGGGAAGGACATCAGATTAAACTTGCCGTAAACCTCATCCATCAGTTCCTGACCACCGCCGTAGTAGAACCAGCCATACTGCTCAGGTGCCGTCATACCAAATGGCATCGTGGTGAAATAAAGAGTATTGGGTACTTTGCCTTTCCAGTAATAGGAAGCAGAGTGGCCAATATCATACTGACCAGCACGGACCATATCGAATACGCCTAAAGGTGCTTTATGCTTATTCTTGGAATCAATCGTGATTTTGAGACGGCCGTTAGACATTTTATCTGCTAACGCGGCCATATTTTTGGTGGCATCACCAAAAACCGGGAAGTTTGTTGGCCATGTTTCTGCCAGCTTCAGTTTATACACTTTCTCAGCAGCCATTGCAGGACCAGCCAGAACAACTGTACATGCAGCTGCTGCCAGAAGGGTCTTAGCAAACTTAAATTTCATCATTTTTATTATCATCCTTTGTCTGTATCTCTCTTTCGAGAACCATCAACCGAAAGACCGTTATAGGATCCGGTCCGAAATTCATCCACTAACACATAGCCATGCCAGTATTGAACTTATTTAGTGTGGCACATGATTTGAAGATACCCAATGAGGAATAGTGCGCACTCGGATACGAAAGAATACTTAGGTGGCATCAGATTTACTACGTAGTATTACGTAGGTTGTTTAATTTGATTTTTTAAACAAAAAGAAGGGAAAAAAGGCTATGAATCTTGACACTGCAGTGCTTCATAGCCACATTTAGCCTTAAAGGATAACTAATTGCCGGGATCGTCATGAGTCATATCGAAACTCAGGAAATAGTAAAGCAACTTGCAGACTTAACAGGTGCTTTGACCTCTGAGAAAGATCACATCAAGCTGCTGGATCGCATCATTCTTGGTTGCATGTTTCTCACCAATGCCGACGGTGGCACTCTTTATACGTTAAACGAAGATAATGAAAATGAGTTGATGTTTACGGTTTTACATAACCGCTCACTCGGCATCCATCGCAAACCAAAAGACCTGCCTCCAGTAAAAATCTATAATGCACAGCAAAAATCGTCCAAACTGGTCGTTGTAGAAACCTTTGTTCAGCAGCAAACTATTAATATTCCTGACGCCTACGAATGTAAAGATTACGACTTCTCTGGCACTCGTAATTTTGATAAACAATTAAGTTATCGTTCCAAATCATTCCTGTGTGTACCTCTTCAGGATCATGAAGGCGAAGTAATTGGTGTTCTTCAACTTATTAACGCTAAGAACTCCAACGGTGAAACTGTTCCTTTTTTGGAAACTCAGCAAAATCTGGTTGAATCCCTGGCATCGCTTGCAGCGACAGTATTAACTAAACGTCGACTGATCGATGCTCAACGGCAGTTGTTCGAATCCTTTATTAAACTTATTGGTCGCGCGATTGACCATAAATCTCCCGTCACCGGTAAACATTGTGAGCAAGTTCCAGAAATTGCCATGCTGATTGCAGATGCTGTAAATGAGGCCAGATCTGGAACTTTCGCTAACACCACATTTTCCGATCTTGAAATGTACGAGTTGCGGATAGCAGCATGGCTGCATGATTGTGGGAAAATCACTACACCTGAATACATCATTGATAAAGCGACAAAACTTCATACGATGTTTGATCGTATTGAATTGATCGAAAGTCGCTTTCGGGAATATAAGCTCCATCTGGAACTTGAATTACTCAAGAAGCGTAACGATTTAACAGAAAGTGAATATTCAACCTTAGAATCTGATTTGCAGAAAAAATTATTAGCGCTGGATGAAAACTTAGCATTTATCCGTAAATCTAATACAGGTTCTGAGTTTATGGCTCCCGAGCTGAAGGAACGAGTTAGGGAAATAGCGCAAACCAATTGGCAAGACTCTGAAGGTAATACACAACACTTGCTCAATCATGATGAAGTGGACAATCTTTGCATTAGCAAAGGCACACTAACGGATGATGAGCGCCAAGTGATGAGGGACCATATAAAAGTGACCATCGATATGCTGGAATCTCTCACTTATCCTAAGCAATTAAAAGAAGTACCTGAAATCGCGTGTAACCACCACGAGCATATTGATGGCAGCGGTTATCCTCGAGGTGTCACTGGTGAAGAACTTTCAACCAGAGCACGAATCATGTGTATAGCTGACATATTTGAGGCTTTAACATCCCCAGACAGACCCTATAAAAAGGGGATGTTACTCTCTCAGGCAATGAACATTTTGGGAAGAATGGTTGAAGACAACCACTTGGATCAAGACCTATTCAAGCTATTTGTTGAAAGCGGCACTTACCTGAAATATGCCAAACTTCACATGGCAGATAGGCAGATTGATAGTATCGATATCGACGTACTGCCTGGACTAAGCTGAAATACACCTATTTACTACTGTGGCTATAAACACCCTCCCACTCTTCAGCGGGTGGAGCGACCTTAAATTCAGCAATACGCTTAAGATAAATCTCAGCAGTTTTATCTTCAGGCTGTTGATCTAAATACGCTTTAAAACACTCCTCTGCTCTATCCCAGGCACGGTTCTGATAGAGCTCAACTCCGTTTTCAAATAGCTGAACCATTGCTTTCTGTTCTTCTGTGCACTGGTTTATCTGACAAATTGGCTGTTTGATCAAAACTGGCTCTGCCCTACCTTTGACCTGAACTTTATCCAAAGTACGATAGAGGTAGTCTGGTACTTCTTTGGCAAGACTATCACTGACAAGCAACGGACAGCCATAAAACTTAGTCAGGCCTTCCAAACGGGACGCGAGATTTACTGCATCACCCATCACTGTGTATGCCATTCTGAAAGATGACCCCATGTTTCCCACATTCATCGGACCCGTGTTAATACCCATCCCTACCTTCACCTCTGGCAGATTCTGCTTTTTGAGTTTCAGGTTAAGCTCTGGCAGTAATTGCAGCATTCTTAATGCCGACTGCAGCGCATGCCTTGCATGGTTCTTATCTTCCAGCGGTGCTCCCCAGAATGCCATTACTGCATCTCCAATATACTTATCCACAGTTCCACGGTGCTCATGGATTGTCTGTGTCATATCGGTAAGGTAGAGGTTCATTAGTTTTGTCAGTTGCTGAGGGGTAAGCTGCTCTGATAGATGTGTAAATCCACGGATATCTGAAAAGAACACGGTCATATGACGGTTTTCACCGGTTAATTGAACCGACTGATCCTGTTTATTCAACTCATCAACAACTTCAGGGGGAATATATTGCCCAAACTGGCTGGCAAGCAGAGAGCGATTACGAGTTTCAAAGAAATACCCGGTAGTCTGTTGAAAAAGATAGATCAAAACCACCATAACCAGGGTATAACCCAGAGGGATCACCCATAACATTTCTTGCCAAGCATAGATATTTAGACTTAACAGAGTGGCTATCCAGCCCAATGTAATTACCGTAGAAACCAGAGCCGATACTCTGGGTATTAGTAAGGAGAGTAATACACCGCTTATGACCAACTGAACAAGCTCTACCCCCAGTGTATAATCCGGTTGGTTAAGCATAGTTTCATCAAGAAAACCTGACAGTATATTTGCATGCACCTCAACACCCGCGTAGCGGTTGCTCATGGGTGTGACTCGCAAGTCGAGCAGGCCTGCAGCACTGGTACCGACAAGCGCTATAGCTCCTTCTAGCTTATTAACATCTGCGTTACCCTTGATGACATCTGTCGCGGAAATATATGGAAAACTGCCCTGTGGCCCACGATATCGGACGAGAACCGAACCATTTTCATCCACAGGGATTTTCACACCCGCAGCGTCAATAGCCACCAAAGCCCTTTTACCACCCGTTGCATCCGCTTCTGTAATAGCCGTAACCTGCTCTTCTCCAAACAAAGCTAACAACATTGAAAGCGGCAATGATGGGTAATATTGCCCCTGATAACGTTGAATTACTGGCACTCTCCGATATACCCCATCTGAATCTACGAGAGGGTTATCAAAAAAGCCATTCCAGACACTCACACTTTGTAACTCGCTGAGACTGGATATAACGCCCTCTGCTTGAGGTACAGGCAATTGATCCAAAATAGGGTCTTGTTCAATAACAGGGTTCCCAGGATGGCCTATTTGCAATTGTTTGGGGCTTCGATCGAACAGATACCCCAACACTACAGGCCTGTCAGCTATAGCTTGAGAGAAAATTTGGTCCGAATCCAAAGAACTTAGAATACCTGTCAACTCACTTGTATCCGGCTTTTTTTCCAATAAAGACTTAAGTGTTTCCAGATCCACACTTTGATCTGATTCTGAAAAAACCATATCAAAGCCAACAATGGCTACACCGTAGTTATCGAACAACTGATCTAAAAGCTGAGCCAGCTTGGTTCTATTCCAAGGCCAGCGACCTTCAGCTGCCAGACTTTTTTCATCTACATCAATAATAACAATCCGCGGATCTTCCTCATCAGACAGGAACTGACGGAGACGAAGATCATAAAGATCGTACTCAAAGCGCTGAAGTAGTTCAGGACGATCACCTTGTAGCACTGGTAGCAACATGACCAGTGTTAAGACTAAACCCAATAGAGTTCTGATGGATCGTTGGTTCATTACTACTCAGCTGTTACCCGGCGTAATTGTTCAAAATCAATGTCTCCTTTAAGCACCTTCAGGATGCCGTCCTGAAGCAGAGAACGCATACCATCAATTTCCGCTTGTGAGCGTATTTCTCCAACCGTTGCCCCCTCATAGATTTTCTCACGCATATCCTGAGTTGAAACCAGCAGCTCATGTATTCCGGTTCGCCCGCGATAGCCAGTATGATTGCATTCATCACAACCTTCGGCTTTAAAAAGTTTCACCTTATCGCTTAATTTAAGTTCTTTTGCTTTGTCACCATAACGTCGCTTAAGAAACATAATCTCTTCCTGTGAAGGAAGGTAAGGCTTACGACAGCTTTGACAAAGGGTACGGACGAGACGTTGTGCCAGAACGCCCAGCAATGCATCTGAAAAGCTTACCGGATCAATTCCAAGATCAAGCAATCGGGTAATGGTTTCCGGGGCTGAGTTGGTGTGTAAGGTTGAAAGCACAAGGTGCCCTGTAAGAGATGCTTCTACTGCAGAATGTGCGGTTTCCTGATCTCGCATCTCACCGATCAAAATAATATCTGGGTCAGCACGCAGAAATGCCCTAAGCGCCGCTGCAAAAGTAAAAGAGTTAATGTCAAATCTGGTGTACGGACATCAGGCTGCGTTCCTGTCTGAT